>DASYTG010000069.1:0-7845 GCA_036002525.1 Candidatus Limnocylindrales bacterium | reverse complement strand
TGCCGTCGTTGACGACCCTCGCCGTGTAGCGCATCCGGGCCGTGTGCCCGGACCGTGCGTCGTTGCCGGCGCAGAACCTCACTTCCTGGCCGACGACGCTCGACGGCCCGATGACGCCCTCCTCGTTCGGTTCGCCGCGCCCGATCGCGAGCGGCGCGAGGCCCGACGGAACGAGCTCGACGACGTCGTAGCAGCCGTTCTCCGGGGCGCCGTCGGCGAACTTCGCCGTCAGGTCGACGATGACCAGCCGATCCGAGGGCAATGCCCCGGCCGGAACGGTCCGGGTGATCGACAGGGCAGCATGCGGCACGAGCGCCCCGGGCTCGACCGGTTCGCGCCACTCGACGCCGACCGCGACCTGGCCGGAGATCGCCTCGGCCGACAGCCCGGACCGCTGGTCGCTCGTGAGCGAGAGGCTGAACGTGTCGCCGGGCTCGAGTCGCACGACGGTTCGCTTCCCGGCGACGACGTAAGCGAACGAGGCGGCGGTCGCGGGCGTCCGGTCGAGGCCCCGAGCGGCGTACGCGGCGAGCTCGAGCGCCTGGATCGATTCCTTTCCGGGGTTCGCCACGACGTACGCGGCCAGGCCGGCGGCCACCGGGTCGCCGAGGCCGGCCGCGACGACGCTCAGCAACGCTGTGGCCCCGAGCGTCGCCTCGGCGCTGCCAAGGCGCACTCGCACCTGCTGCCCGAAGCGCTCGCCGTACCGATCGAGCAGGTCGCGCTCGATCGCGATCGCGCTCGCGTCGTCGCCGAGCGCCTCGAAGCCGAGGGCGAGGTACATGAGCTCGAGCGGCGTGAGGTCCTCAGCCCTGTGCGCCTCCCGGAGGTCATCGAGGACGGGCTCGCCGTTGACGGCGAACGCGGCCAGCGTCGCGATCGACAGGTCGCGCAGCGTCGCCGGGTCCTCGCGGATCGCCGCGAGGGCCTCGCGGAGGCGGTTCGCGTCGATCGTGTTCGGAGCCAGGATTGCGATCCGGGCCGCGAGCCACGGGTCGACGCCGCCGTACGGCAGCAGGGCGGCGCCGGCCATCGTCGTGCCGCCGTCGTCGCTCTCGGTGACGCCCACCGGGTAGCGGCCGGGATCGAGCTCGAGGGGCGGCAGGGAGGCCGGGTTGCGCCCGAAGTCGGCGATGAGCCGCTGGCGGGCGATCGACTGGGCGAGGAGGCGATCGAGCCGCGCGCCGGCGGGCTCGGACAGCCCGAGGAGGACCGGCAGGAACCGACCGCGGCCGGCATCGGTGAACGTGTACGTCGCGAGACCTGGGCCGGCCGGCACGGTGGGCAGCCCGTCGCGGACGAGGGCGTAGCCGGTTCGGGCCGCCGTCAGCCTCGAGGTCACGACCTCGAACGACCGGATGAGCCGGTCCGCCAGGGCCTTGCCGGCGGCGTCCTTGCGGGTCGTCGCCGTGGCGGTCACGTCGACCGACCGGTCACCGACCGACAGGGCCGGCAGCTCCACCCCGACCGCCTCGAAGGCCGTGCCGCTCACCTTCCGGGGAGCCAGGCCGAGCGACGTCGACTGGACCGTGAACTCGACGGCGTCGCCCGCGCGGAGCGCGTCGCCGTAGGCGCGGAGTCGAATGATGGGTCGGTCCGACACGAGGTACGTGTCGGCGATCGTCGCCTCGACGAAGAACGGCAGCCCCACCGGGACGAGCACGTCGTCGGCGCCCGCCTCGAGCCCGGCCGTCACCGCGCTCGCGGTGACGTGCCACGAGGTCAGGTCGTCGGACAGCTTGACCGTGGTGCTGGCGCGCCCGGTCGAGTCGGTCGTCAGCTCGCGGAACAGGAGCGTGTCCCTGAAGTCGCTCCGCGGGCCGCCGCCGGTCGTGTCGCCGCCTTCGCCCTCGGATCCCGACATCGTGGGCACCTGGTGGGTGGCGGTCAGCCGGACGATGCCGCTGTCGACGCGGCCGTACAGGTCGTCGAGCGGCTGCGGAACGGATGCGCCACCGATCGCGAACAGCTTCTCGTCGACCGCCTGGAGGACGACCGTCGCGGCGACCGGCGTCCCGTTCGGGCGCGTCGTCCGGACCGAGAGCGTTACGTCCTCGCCCGGCCGGTAGCGCTCGCGCTCCGCCGAGACAGCGACATTGATCCGACGCTCGGAGGCGTCGAAGTTCGCCCATCCGGCCGCCTTCGGCGCGTACGTCGTCCCGGTGAATCGCACGCCGATGACGAAGATGCCCGGGGCGTCCGCCGCACTGTACGTGTGGCGGAACGTCGACGCGTCGCTGACGGTGGCGGACCGCAGGCCGCGCTGCGCGACGATGTAGAGGTACCGGTCGTCGCCGGCGGACGGCATCGCCTGCCCGTCGTCGATCATCCGCCAGACGACGGAGTCGCCGACGCCGTACGTCGCCGATTCGACCGGCCCGCCGGCGGCGGTCTGGAACACGACGCCCGCCTGCGCCCACCACTCGAGAACCGGCCGGCCGGCCTGGATCGTCCGCGTCTGGGTGCGACCGGCAGCGTCCTCGGTCGTCAGGACGACCTCGTACTCGTGGCCCGCATCGGGGATCGTGACGTTGAAGGCGATCGCCCCGTTGGCAGCCGACTCGACGGTCAGGACGCGCACCTGCTCCCGCCGGATGTCGTATTCGTAGAGCGGCCGGACAACCTTTGCGACGAAGTCGTACTCGTTGCCGACGAGCCGCTGGACCGGGATGAGCTCCGTGACGACGACCCCGACAGTCCTGCCGGCCACGGGCGCACCTTCGGCGTCGCCGTCCCAGCCGCCGGCCTCGAGCTGCCGCTCGACCTTCGCCAGGTCGACCGCGTGGAGCGACCCGCTGACCGTGAGGCGGCCTTCGTTCACGACGCCGCTCGCCTTCAGGTCGTAGGCGGAAGGGAACACGACGACCGAGCCGGAGGCGAAGACCTCGGCGGCCTCGGGGCCGGTCGGTCCCGCCTGGATGTCCCAGGTCGTGGCGTCCTCCCACCGCTCGCCTTCGAACCCCGTCGTCCGGGCCTTGAGCGGCACGGTGGCGAAGCCGGCGGCGTCGGTCGTCGCCCGGACGTCGCCGTCCGTCTCCCCGCCCGACAGCCCGAACTCGAGCGCGGGGACCGGCGTCCCGTCGAAGAACGTGGCCGCCGCCGTCCAGCGGACGGTCGCACCCGCGATGACGGCCCGGTGGTCGGTCGACAGGGCGAGCTGGTAGGGCGGCTTCCGGATGATCGTGACCTCGAGCCAGCGGGACACGACGACCCGCCCGTCGACCACGGCCTGGACCTGGTAGGCACCGAGGGGTGCGGAGGCGATCGGGAGGGCGGCCGTGAAGGCCCCGCTCGCCCCAGGACGGGCCACGACGCTCGCGATGGCGGGCTTGTCCCGGGTCTCGTCCGTTGGAGGCGGGACGAGCCTGACCTCGACGGAGTCGGGCACCTCCGCGCTGTCGCGGGCCCGCAGGTAGCCCCAGATCTCGATTCGGTCGTCTGGCCGGTAGATGCCGCGGTCCGTGAACAGCATCGCCCAGTACGTCTCGTCGGCGGGCTGGGTCTTCTCCCACCACTCGCCGCGGTAGAGGTCGCCGTCTGCCCCGATGCCGAAGGGGACGAGAACGGTGTCGCCGGCGGCGGACGTGACCGTCAGGACCGGCGTGGCGGGGACGTCCGCGTCGCCGGCCGTGGCCGGCGGCAGGAGCGAGGTCGGCGTGTCGCCGATCGCCAGGCCGTCCTCGTTCGAGCGGCCGAAAGCCGGGCCGTCGCCGAGGGCGACCGTGGCGCCGGCGAGGGCGCGGCCGGTGGCCACGTCGTTGACCCAGGCGACGGTGCGATCGCTCATCACCGACACCCAGGCAGAGACGGTCGTGACCTGGAGGAACGCGTGGGCCTTCCGCGGCCCGTCGATCTCGACGACATACGCCCCGGCATCGAGGACGGCCGGGAAGCGGATGAGCAGCAGGTCGTTCTGGAGGCGCTCGAGGGTGGCCGTGAAGCTGGCCGCGACGGTCATGCCGTCGGTGGGAATGAGCGGATCGGCATACGAGCTCCAGCGCGGGGCGGCGAGGAACCCGGCGAGGCTGCTCGCCGCTGCGTCCGGCGACGGGATCCGGTAGACGCGCACCTCGGCCTCGGTCGGGATCGTGGTCGTGCCCTCGTCGACGTCCGGACCGACAGCCCGAACCGCGATCACCGGACGCTCGGTCGGGCTCGCCTCGATGACCTCGCGCCCGAATCGCAGCCGGGTCTCGCGAGTCTCGGGGCCCGCCGTCTCGAAGCTGAAGACGACGTCGGCGGGCAGCGTGAGGTCGGTGCCGGTCCGGGCCAGGCCGGCGCGGATCGTGACCGTGTACAGGGTTGCGGCCGCGAGCGAGTCCGGGACGAAGACCTGGGTCCGCCCGTGCCGCTCGAACCGGCCGTCGACCTCCGGGGAGATCGAGAAGTGGTTCGCCATGTCGGCGACGCCTTCCTGGTTGAACGTCACCTCGATGCCGGTCCCGACCGGCACGCCGGTGCTCCTGCTGCCGGGGATGGTGCTGGTCGCCTGGACGGCGCCGCGGACGCGGAACAGCCACGATCCGGCGAGGGACCCGTCGGGGGCGCGAAGGGCGAAACGGTAGGTCGCACCGGGCTGGAGCGGCTTGCTCGGCCGGACGGTGGCGCGGGCATCGGTCGATGGCGTCACGACGAGCGCGATCGCGGGCGAGACCTCGAGCCGCTGGGCGAGTTGCGCCGCTGGTTCGCCGGCGAGGCTGTCGAGGGTGAACGCAGCGTCGGACGGGATCCCGGTGTCATCCTGGGTCGTGGGCGCGAGAGCGGCGACTGCCGGAATGGGCTCGAGCTCGAGGGCCGCCCAGTCGCCCGGACCGGCGCCCGGCGTCGTCCCGGCTCCGGGACCGCTCGAGGCGCCGGGGGAGGGCGAGGGCCGCGGTTGGGTTCCCTGCAGGACGAGACCCGCTCCGATGGCTACCACGCTCAGGACTGCCACGGCTGCGGCGACCATTCGGGGGTTAGGGCGGGGGCGGTTGGCCAGCCAGGCCATGTCTTCCTCTTTGCCGGCGTTCGGCGTGACGGTGGCTCCCAGGGTCGGGAAGCGCTAGCTCGAAGGACGCCGGCCCTTGGACGAGTGTTACTCCTTTTGCCCCGGGTCGACTGTCATCAAGCCGACTCTGGCCACCGCCTTGCCCCTCGGTGCATCATCTGTTACCGTAGCCGGGCTGTTACGAAATCGGCGCGGGAGGAGATCGAGGCATGGCGCAGGGCCAGGGGACGGAGGCCGATCCGTGGGTCCTGAAGACGGCGCCCGGGACGTCCGACTTCCAGATGTGGCGCGACGAAACGGCCGACCCGCCGGCGCGCGTGTGCCAGGTCGGCTCGACGCAGCTCAGGTACCGCCTGAGGGCGATCGACGATCTCGCGGCGATGCTGGCGAAGCACGGCGAGTTGATGCCGCTGGGCGCGGCCGACGAGCAGAGGCCGGCGGCCGATGGAACCGTCGAGGCATGGGGTCGCGCTTCGGACAACCCGGTCGGTGGGTGGTACGGCCTCCGGAAGGGGTACCGCGGCCGGTTCGGGATGTACCTGCCGCCGTTGCTCGAGGTACTCGGCCCCGCCGAGCTCACCCACGACGCGAAGAGCAACCGGATGCGGGCGAAGTAGCGTCATGGCGAAATCCGGGGTGGCGACCGATCCCGCCGGCGATCCATTCGAGGCGCTCGGCGATCCCAATCGCCGGAGGATTGTCGAATTGCTGGGCGCGGGCGGGAGGGGCGGGCGGTCCGTCCAGCAGATCGCCGACGCGCTGCCGATCAGCCGGCCCGCGGTGTCGCGCCACCTCGGACTCCTCAAGCGGGCCGGCCTCGTCGTCGAAGAGCCGCGCGGGACGCGCCGGATCTACCGGCTCCACGACGAGGGCGTGGAGGCCGTCCGCGCGTACCTCGCGCGGGTGTGGGGGGAAGCTGCGGCGCGCACCGGCTGACGGCGGAGAGAGCGTCCAGCGCCACGCACCGCATGCGTCTCCGGCGAACGCGCGGGCCGTCTGCGCAGACCTAACCGTCCATGGCGGCGGAGCGAAATCGAAGCGCAACGGCGATCGTCGTGACGGTGACGACGAGGGCGACGGTGTTCGGGATGATCAGGGCGAGATTGCCGAGGGAGATCCCGTACGAGATCCAGACGATGAACCCCACGAGCAGGACGCCCAGATAGGCCAGCGAGAGGTCGGCCGAGGACCGAGTGACGAGCATCCGGCGGATCTGGAGGACGGGCGAGGCCGCCATGATGATGCCGGCCGTCGCGGCAAAGATCGCGAGGGTATCGGACACGCGGGACTCCTACGGGTTGGGCGTCGATTGCGGCGGGACCGCGGGTTCGCCCGCTTCGGCGGCGCTGACCGCCATCGCGAGCACTTGCTCGCGGGTGGCGGCCATGTTGTGCACGCGGCGCCCGTGCTCTTGGGTGGCATCAACCACCTCGTCCTCCGCGCCGACGATCTCCCACCCGCAGACGCAGCGCACCCGCAGCGACGCATCCATCAGCCCAGGCTCCTGAATGGCTCGGGGACGTATCTGCCGAGGGCCGCTTGCCAGCCTGCCGGCAGCTCGGCAGCCACGACCGAGTCGTCGCGCGCCAGCCAGGCGAGGTGCCGCAGGCCGTGCTCGAGGACCTGCTCGTGAGCGATCTCACGCGGGGCGACCGTCGCCTCGGAGCGGGCCAGCTCGGCCCGCCCGATCGGTGCGCTTTCCATGCCGTCGACGAGCTCGGCGTCGATGACCGCGACGAAGCTGAGAATCACGGCGTCGCGATCCCGGCGCCACGAGGTTGAATGGATGATGCGCGGGGCACCGACGATGTCGCGGACGATCCGGTCAACGACCTCCACGGGGTGCTCGGTGGATCCGAGCTCGATGATCCATGGGGCCGCGCCACACGGTCCGGTGAGCTCGAGCCGTCCGCGGTTCAACCAGACCACGAAGACCTCGGCCTGGACCGGACCATCGACGTCGATCCCGTTGGGAAGGCGTGTCATGAGGCAATCGTACGTTGGTCCGCCGGGAACGAGGTGACCCGGCCCGGGCGCAGGGCCCGGGCCGGGTCGGAGTGGGGAGAACGGCGAATGACGTTGCCGGTCCGCGATGGGGGTCCCGGAATGTGGATAACCCAGCCAACTTGAAAGGTCGAGCCGTTAATCAAGCGCGTACGATCCGGGCGGAGGGCCATCTGCGTCGGATGGTGGTGAGGTGAGGAGGGGGACCATGCGGCGTCCGCTTGCGCTGTCCCTGATCGTGCTCGGCCTGGTCGTGACACTGATCGGAGGGACGGGGCTCTTTGCGCCCTTCACCGATCGCGCGACGACGGGCGTCAACTCCATCACGAGCGGCGAGCGCCCTCGCGCCGCCGACCTGAAGCTGGCGTGGCCTGCGACGACGATCGAATGCACTGGTGAGACGTATGCCGACGACGTGACCACCCCGGTTATCAGTGCGACCGACGCACAGCCCGGGTTCCGTGACCTCACGTTCTTCTGCCTGAAGAACGCCGGAAGCGCTGACTTGTCGATTTCGGTCACGGTCGTCGACCTGGCGAACATCGATGTCGATTGCACAGGCGATGAGTCGTTCGTCGACACGAGCTGTGGCGGCGACGGAGCGGGTGAGCTCGGCTCCGTGATCTTCTTCACCGTGAACCAGCACCCGTGCGACGGCGGTGTCGGCACCGGCTACTTCGCCGGCGCCCTGTCGGACATCCCGGTGGTCAGCATTCCCCTGCTGAGTGCGGGTGCGATCGCGTGCGGCAGCATCGAGACGTTCTACCCGTTGAACCGCACAGCCGACGAGGTGCTCCGCGCCCAGACCGACAAGGTCACCTGGAAGTACGCGTTCGACGGAACCACGTGATCGA
>DASYTG010000068.1:0-19144 GCA_036002525.1 Candidatus Limnocylindrales bacterium | reverse complement strand
ACGCAGTCGAACGCGCCCGGGCCGGGGGCCGAATCTTCGGCCGAGACGAATATCGTGCCGACCGGCAGGTTATCGGTGACCTTCACGTCGAAGGCCGGATCGGTGCCGAGGTTGCTGACCGTCAGGATGTACTTCATCTCGCCGCTGGGCGCGACGGGATCGCGATCGAACGCGCAGCCCGGGTCATCGTCCTGCGGCTGCTGCTGGTCGCACTTCGTGATGGTCAGGTCGTTGAACATGTTGTTCCCGCCGACCGTGACCTTGGTGAAGACGGCGTCGTCGTTGTCGAACTCGTTGCCCTCGGGCACGAGGTTGTCCGGATCGACGACGGCGATGTTGACGTACGTCCCCGGCGCGGGCGGGGCAAAGATCTTGATCCGGATGTGGCGCTCCGTCGGCACGAAGCCGGCACCGTCCGGGATCTTGTTGATCGAGCCACTGAAGTCACCGCCGACGCAGGTGACCGTCCCACCGGCGGGCAACCCGTCGTGGAAGCAGAAGAACGCGTCGGACAGGCTGGGCCCGACATCCGTGTCAATTGCCTCGATGAACCGGGACCCGGCAGGCAGGAAGTCCTTGACGACGACCGCGCTGACCGGATCGGTCCCCAGGTTGGAGACCTTGAGGTCGTAGATCAGGATGCCGTTCTGGGCAACCTCGAAATCGGCCGGGAGCGGGCCGGACGGGCTGAACTGGGTCTTGTCGATCGTCAGCTGGTTGAACGCTCCCTGGTCGCTGTCGCCGACGCCGACGGTGGTGTTCTGGAAGGCAAAGTTGTTGAGCTCGTTGATCTCGGCGATCTCGTTGTCGGGATCGACGCGGACCTCGTTGTGCATGATCGGCTGCACGAACGACGTGGCGAAGACCTTGACCACGATCGTCGCGCGGTCGTCAATGCCGAAGGTCGGGCCAGTCGGACCGGGCGGGTCATAGAACTCCGCCTCGGTGCCGAAGAGGTGGCCGCCGATGCATGTCACGTTGCCGCCGTACGTCGATCCGTCGTGCGTGCAGGTGAAGCCGTTGGTGGCGCTGAAGGACAGGAACTTCGTCCCGGCCGGCAGCACGTCGCGGACCTTGATCCCGGTGACGTCCTGCGGCCCGACGTTGTCGACGATGATCGTGTACGTCTGGGTCGCGTTGGTGGCGATCGGGTCGAAGCCCTCGGTCAAGGGCGGTGCGCCGCCGGGGGGATCCTCGTCGCTCGGGTCGCCATCGGTATCGGGTGGATCGGCGACGAATTTGTCGTCGCCCTTCCAGATGACGAGGTCGACCCCGGTGGAGATCGTCGTCGTCTCGACGTCGGTGTTGTTGGTCTCATCGGGCTCGAAGATCGCGTTGTTCGGATCGACCGAAACGGTGTTCGTGATCGAGCCGACGGTGGGCGGCGCCACGAGCCTGAAGGTGAGCGTCTCGGTGTCCGCGGCGGCAATCGCGCCGCCCGTGCATGTCACGACGTTGGCTCCGTCGACCGAGCAGACGAAGCCTGCCGTGCTCTCGTAGCTGTCGAAGATCAGGCCCGCCGGGAGTGCGTCCCGAACGGTGACATTCGTCGCGTCGCCGTTTCCGCTGTTGCCGATGACGAAGCTGTACGTCAGGCCGCCGAGGCAGACCGCAGGGGCAAGGAGATCGTCGGGCGCGGGCGGAATGGAGCCGCCGGCCGGCGCAAGCCCGAAGGGCGGGTTGGCGAGGTGCTGGTTCGGATTCGTTGTCGGCCACGTCCGCGCGCAGGCGGGATCCGGGCCGTCATCCTTGGTGATCGTCAGGTCGATCGACGGCCGGATCGTCGTCGCCTCGGACGCCGTGTTCGTGACGCCGACGTTCTTGATGTTGCCGTTGACCGTCGCGGTATTGAAGATCGTCGCTCCGGCCGGCGCGATCACCATCCCGCGGACGGTCATCGTGATCGTGCCGCCGGACTGGAGCGATTTAACCTCGCAGATCGCGTGCGGGGCGACGGCCTGGCAGCCGCCGCCGACGCCGATCGCGCCGTCGACGACCACCATGCTCACATTGAGGCTCGAGGCCTCGAGGCCCTGGGTCGTGTCGGTGATCCGGACGTCGTCGGCTCGCGAGGACGCGTTGTTCTTCACCTGGATCTTGTAGACGAGCTCTTCCCCGGGGTTGACCGGGTCGGGACCGGCGCCCGTGTCCCAGGACACGTTGATGTCCGGGTTGCCGTCCGTCTTGAGGATCGACAGCAGCTCATCCGGGGGCGGTCCGCCGACGGAGGTGCCGAAGGACGACGTGTTGTTGAGCTCATTCGATTCCGCGATCGTGTTGTCCGGGTCGACGACCGCGGTGTTCGTGATCGGACCGGTCGCCCCTGGGGACTCGACGTTGATCGTGATTGTCGCGTTCTGGCCCTGGTTCACCGCGCCGCCGGCGCAGGTGACGGTGCCAGCCACGTGCTGGCAAGTGAACAGGCTCGTCGTCGAGGTCGACACGAACGTCACGCCGGCCGGCAGCGTGTCGACGACGCGCACGTTCGACGTGTTGGCGGTGCCGAGGTTGTTGATCGTCAGGGTGTACGCGAAGGCCGTTATCGGGGCGACGCTCGTGGGCCCGGTCTTGTTGATCGTCAGGTCGGGCAGATCGCCGCCGCCGGTCCCGCCACTCACGAGGACTGACGTCGAGCCGGTGGTCGTGAACGTCTGGGCCGACTTCGTGCCGGTGACTGACGCGGTGTTGTTGAGCGTCGTGTTGTTCGGGGCAGTGACCTGGCCGCGGATCGTGACGGTCCAGATCTCGCGCCCGACCATCGTACCCGCGTTGCAAGTCACGAGGTTCCCGTTCGGGCCGCCCTGGGTACAGCTGCCCTTCGTGCTGGTGATCGTCAGCTGGGGAAGTGCGGGCGGGCTCTGGATGACACCGACGCCATTGACCTGGTCGGTCAGGACGACGTTGTCGACCTTCGCTCCGCCGTCGTTCTGCACGACAATCGTGTAGGTCAGCTGTGCGCCTGACGCGACGGGGTTGGGCGTCGCGGTCTTCGTGACCGTGAGCGGGCTCGACGGGTCGGCGAGTACCGCAGGAGCGATCCCCAGCTGGGCGATGAACGTCGCGAGGACGAGAAAGACGAGGAACGATCTGCGCCGATCGGATCGCGTCCTGCGCGGACCGCCTCCCAACCGACTCGGGAGCAACGCTCGCCCTGTAGCTCGACCGGACATGATCAACCCCTCCCGCGCCCACGCGCCCCTAACTCAGCCGATGACACCCCTGGAAGCTGGACAGAACGCGACCGCGCCGGGCATGGAACGAGCCATCAGGCGGACAAGTGAGTACCGCGTCTCGCCGGACGCTGAGCCTCGGCCCCGAGCATGACCCCTCCACGGTGGCGCGCGATCGAATCGGGGGTGGCCGGCAGCAGCGGCAAGGAGCGACGGATCCGTGATCGGTGCCGGGAGCTCCCCCGTCGGGCGGATTATGGGGTTCCGGTGTGGAGCGGTGTGTCTCGGAATTGTCAGGTGCAGTGTCTGATGTTGCCCGGATGCACCGAAATCCACATTCCCCGGCGGCGTATGCTGCGGCGCGTCGTGCCGTCAAGCCAGCGCTCCCCGGTCCGCACGGGCGGGCTCGTCGGTCGCGGGTCACCCCGTGCACCCCGCATCTACCGGCTCCTGCTCCTCGCCTGCCGGGCGATCGCGCGGCTCCTCGGTCTCCGCCTCGAGCTCGAGCATGGCGAGCGGCTCCCGCGCCGCCCAGATGGCCGGCCGGCCGGTGGCTGGATCGCCGCCGGCATCCCCCACCGGATCTGGATCGATCCGTTCGTCCTCGCCCTCCTCCTGCCGCTCGAGCCGCGGATCAACTGGCTCGGCGACGGCCGGGCGATCTACCGCTCGCGGCTCCGCTCGCTCGTCTTCTCGCGGATCGGCGGCGTCGTGCCGATCTGGCCGAGCGGCGGCCGCCAGGCGTTCGAGCAGCACGTCGAAGCGGCCCGATCGGTGATCGACGCGGATGCGGTGTTCGGGCTCTTTCCGGAGGTCGGAGCGGCCGTGCCGGTCGAGCGGGCCAGGCCGCTCAGTCCCGGAATCGCGTATTTCGCGCTGAGAACCGGCGCGCCGATCGTCCCGCTGATCCTCGGCGGCGCCCACGAGCTGTTCCTCGGGAGGACGATCATCCTGTCGGTCCTCGAGCCGGTGACGGCGAGGGAGCTCGCCGGTCTCGGCCCGGACGCTCCACTCCCCGAGCCCGGCACGACCGAGGAGCGCGACCTCGCCGCGGCGATCACAGGCCGGCTGGAGGCGCTAGTCGCCGGCCCGGTTGCGGACGTCCATGCGCGGGCGGAACCGCCGCCCGGCACCCGCAAACGCTGGCGCTGGTTGACGACGGCGACACACTGATCCCCGCGGCGGCGCCTTTCGGGGCCGGCAGCGACTGGCAGATACCAGCCGGCGTAGTAGTAGCCAGGTTCCGCCCACCCTGGGCGCTATTGAGAGCCGCCTGCCACTAACCGTACTGGTACGTGACCGCTTTCAGGGGCGACTTCCCGCCAACCACTACCCGGGCTGGTGCCTGACCGGACGTACCGCCACGTTCGTGGATTGCACTACCCGGGTTGGTATGCGACGGAATCCCGGCCGCCCGACGGCGCGACCCTCAGCGCTAGCGGCGGCGGCGACCAGGCCGAGGCGCTCGGGTCCCGGTTCGCTTCACGACGTTCGGGGTGACCGTTCGGTCCCACGTCGGACGATCCAGCCAGCGGGCCTGCCAGCCGCCCTCCTCGTCGTGCTCGTCGCGGATCCCGGGCAGCCAGTCCGCGGCGGTGCCCTCGTGCGGCCCTTCCTCGCCGTCGACCGGCTGGTCCGGCTCCTCCCCCGCCGGCAGGACGGCCACCGACGTGACCTCGAGGGTCGCCATTCCCGCCTGGGCCTCCGCGACGGCCCTGTCCCGCTTCCGGTCCGCCGCGCCGACCAGTCCCCCGCCACGGGCGGCCCGCTCGGCGGCCTTGGCAACGGTGGTCGAGGCGTCTTCCTCCAGGACGCGGAGCCGGATCTGCTGGATCTCGTCCCGGAGCGCCGCCGCCCGCTCGAACTCGAGCTGCTTGGCGGCCGCCTTCATCTCCGCTTCCATCTGTCGGATGAGCTGCTCGACGCGAGTTCGGTCCAGCTCGGACAGGTCGCGCCCCCGCTCGCCGGTGTACATCGTCGTCGACTCGGCCACGACGCGGAGCCGCTCGTTGATGTCGTGGATCCCCTTGATGATCGTCGTCGGCTCGATCCCGCGCTCGACGTTGTGGGCCTCCTGGACGCCTCGCCGGCGGTTCGTCTCGCCGATCGCGGCCTGCATCGATTCCGTCACCCGGTCGGCGTACATCACGACCTCGCCGCCGACGTTGCGGGCGGCACGCCCGACCATCTGGATGAGCGACCAGGCCGACCGGAGGAAGCCCTCTTTGTCGGCGTCGAGGATCGCGACCAGGGTGACCTCCGGCAGGTCGATCCCCTCCCGCAACAGGTTGATCCCGACGAGGACGTCGTATACGCCGAGCCGCAGGTCGCGCAGGATCGCGACCCGTTCGAGGGTGTCCACCTCGCTGTGGAGGTACTGGACCTTGACCCCGAGCTCGCGGAGGTAGTCGGCCAGGTCCTCGGCCATCTTCTTCGTGAGGGTCGTGACGAGGGCCCGCTCGCCGCGCTCCACCCGGCCCCGGATCTCCTCGAGCAGGTCGTCGATCTGGCCCTCGGTCGGGCGGACGTGGATGACGGGATCGACGATCCCGGTCGGCCGGATGAGCTGCTCGACGATCTGCTCGCTCCGCTCGAGCTCGTATGGGCCCGGCGTGGCGCTCATGTAGACGACCTGGTTGAGGTGGCCTTCGAATTCCTCGAACGTCAGCGGTCGGTTGTCGAGCGCCGACGGCAGCCGGAACCCGAAGTCGACAAGGATCTCCTTGCGAGTCCGGTCGTTCTTGTACATCCCGACGACCTGGGGAATCGTCATGTGCGACTCGTCGACGACCAGCAGCCAGTCCGGCGGGAAGTAGTCGAGGAGCGTCCACGGCCGGCTGCCGGGCTCGCGCCGGGAGAGGTGCCGGGAGTAGTTCTCGATCCCGGTGCAGAACCCGAGCTCCCGCATCATCTCGAGGTCGAACGTCGTCCGCTGCCGGAGCCGGGCCGCCTCGAGGACCCGCGACTCCGCCTCGAGCTCGCCGACCCGCTCCTCCATCTCGACCTCGATGTCGGCGATCGCGAGCTTCAGCTTGTCGGCCGGGGTGACGTAGTGGCTCGCCGGGTAGACGTTGACCTCGCGCCGCTCCGAGAGCAGCTCGCCCGTCAGCGGATCGACCTCGGTGATCCGCTCGACCTCGTCACCGAAGAACTCGACCCGGACGAGGGTCTCCTCGGCCGCCGGCTGGAACTCGAGCGTGTCGCCCCGGACGCGGAACCGGGCCCGACCCATCGCTGCGTCGTTCCGCTGGTACTGGAGGTCGACGAGCTGGCGGAGGACGGCATCCCGGCGGTACTGGCCGCCCTGCCGGAGCCGAAGCACCGTCGCCCCGTAGTCGACCGGCGCCCCGAGGCCGTAGATGCACGACACGCTGGCCACGATGATCACGTCCCGCCGCTCGAAGAGGGCGTGGGTGGCGGCGTGCCTGAGCCGGTCGATCTCGTCGTTGCGGCTCGAATCCTTCTCGATGTAGGTGTCGCTCCGGGGCAGGTACGCCTCCGGCTGGTAGTAGTCGAAATAGCTCACGAAATACTCGACCGCGTTGTCCGGGAAGAACTCCCGGAACTCCGCGTAGAGCTGGGCGGCGAGCGTCTTGTTGTGGGCAAGGACGAGCGTCGGCTTCTGGTGGCGGGTGATCGCCTGGGCGATCGTGTACGTCTTCCCCGTCCCGGTGGCCCCGAGGAGCGTCTGGTGGCGCACGCCGCGGGCCAGCCCGGCGACGAGGCGGTCGATCGCCTGGGGCTGATCGCCGGTCGGCTGGAATGGGGCGACGAGGTTGAACTCGGGCACGGTCCAAGGATAGCAGCGCTGCACCAAACCGCACATCCGTTCTACGGCTTCATGCGTCCCTCGGCATGCCGCCATGTGACCTCAGTCGCCGCCGGGTGGGACATACGGGGCATTACGGGTGCGGCCCCGCACCACGCAGATTGGCTCCCGGAGCGCCACCTGGCCGCGGCGCGTAGTGACCCCGCGCGTGCCGTCGAGCCGGCGAACACGAGAGGCGAACCAGCCAATGGAACTCGAATTCCAGGACGATCGGCGTCGCGGGCGGATCGTCATGGGCCTCGGCCTCGTACTGGCGATCATCGCCGGAGGGGCGGCCTACTACGCGGTGAACCAGGCCCAGCAGCAGGTCGGTCAGGGCTCCCTTCAGAGGGTCCCCGTCGTCGTCGCCACGACGCTCATCCCGGCTCGCGAGGCCATCAAGGAGGACCAGGTCGCGGTCCGCCAGGTCCCGATCGACGACACGAACCTCAACGGCGTGGCAACCGAGGTCTCCCAGGTCGTGGGCCGGATCCCGGCGGTCTCGATCCTCCAGGGGCAGCTCGTGACCTCGAACATGCTTGCCTCGTCGGCCGAGAACTCGCAGTTCTCGATCCTCGGCCCCGGCGAGAGCATCTCCCCCGACTCCGAGTACTGGCGGGCCGT
Source organism: Candidatus Limnocylindrales bacterium (assembly GCA_036002525.1). GTDB lineage: Bacteria > Chloroflexota > Limnocylindria > Limnocylindrales > CSP1-4 > JACDAV01. Next base: position 11,542 of record DASYTG010000068.1, on the reverse strand, counting down.
CTCGATCACCGTCCCGGACGACCTGGCGGTCGGAGGCCTGCTCGACGCGGGCCAGACCGTCGACGTGTTCGTGACGACCGTCGTCACGGTCCCGCCGGACGTCGTCGCCGGCGGGGATTTCTACTCCGACCGCTCGACGAAGATCACCTACCAGAACATGGTGATCCTCGCCCGTCGGGAGTCGTTCTACGTGCTACGGGCGAACCTCGCCGTGGCGGAAGAGATTGTCCACCTCCAGGCGAGCGGCACGGCGATGTTCAGCCTGGCGCTTCGGCCGGCGATCGACCAGCGGTTCGCCGACGCCAGAGGGCTGGGCGAGACGACCAACCGGATCATCGCCACGTACGGCATTCCGATCCCGAAGCCGATCGACGGCAGCGGAGCCATCGGCGGCGGCCGGCCGAACCCGACCCCGACCCCGGTCCCCACGCCCTCTCCCGCTCCGTAGGAGAGCCCGAGCCCCTGACGGTCCCGCCGACGTTGGCCGGCCCGAACGACTTCCTGTCCGCCACCCGTACGAACGGCTCACCCGGGCCCCTTCCGCGTGGGCCGCGCCTCCACCTACAGTCGACGGACAGGCCGACCTGTCGCCCACCCATGGGCCCGGCGGCCAGAGGAAGGCCGCGCGGCACATGTCGTCACCCTCCCGGGCCGGGTTCCGACGGGCGCCGTCGAACGGGCCTGGTCCGCGCGTCGCCGATGGCCGGAAGACGCGCGGCCAGGCCATCGTCGAGCTCGCCGTCATCCTGCCGTTCCTCCTGCTCGTGCTCCTTGCGGCGGCCGACCTCGCTCGCCTCTTCAATGCCCGGGTGACGATCTCGAGCGCGGCCAGAGCAGGCGCCCTCGAGGCCGCCGAGAACCCCGGCTCGTACCTCGCCGCCCAACCCTGCGACTCGAGGACGAACCGGGTCATCTGCGCGGTCCTGACCGAGTCGAGCGGGTCGTCGGTCGACGTCGCCCCGGCCGACGTAACCCTCGCCTGCCTCCCGGATCCCTGCTCGGCGGCGCTGGGGAACGAGGTCCGGGTCCAGGTCGTCGGCCACTTCCAGCTGATCACGCCGGCGCTGGCGATGTTCACCGGGGGACAGGCGTTCGACCTGACCGCGACGGCCGCCGCCCAGATCAACGTCCGTCCGGCGATTGCCGCGGGCTCCCCGGAGCCGCCGCCGACGCCAACTCCGGAACCGACGCCGACTCCGGAGCCCACGCCCACGCCCGACCCCTTGGCCACTCCCGGCCCGACGCCCGAGCCGACACCAGTGCCCAGCCCGACGCCGTACTGCTTCAGCCCGATTGCCGACTTCACGCTTGCGCCGGGAAGCGGCAAAAAGAAGCTCACCGAGTTCCAGTTCACGGATATGTCGATGAGCACGCCCGACTGCCCGCTCGCCTGGTCGTGGAACTTCGGCGACGGCGCCGGGGCCGCCTCGACCTCGACGGTCCAGAACCCGACCCACATCTACGAGGCGAAGGGGGTCTACACCGTGACCCTCGTGGTCTCCAACGCGGGTGGATCCGCGACCCGGTCGCGGACCCTCACTGTGACTCCGTGATCCGGCGGGTGAGGCGGGACCATGGCCAGTCGCTCGTCGAGTTCGCGATCGGCATCGTGGTGTTCCTGCTCATGATTCTCGGGATCGTCGACCTGGGTCGGGCCGTCTACCAGCTCAGCGGCGTCTCCCAGGCCGCCCGCGAGATCGCCCGGACCACGAGCGTCCACCCGGGCGGGACGCTCGGCGACAGCGCCCAGACCGCGGCGACGGTCGCCGTCCAGCGCCGGCTCGTGCCAGGGCTGTCGGTGTCGAGCTACGACTGCGTGGACATCATTGGCAACGCGATTGCCGGCGACTGCAAGCCGGGAAGCTGGGTTCGAGTGACCGTCAGGTCGCGCTTCGATCCGTCCCTGCCGCTGCTCGCCCTCGTCGGGCCGATCGACCTGACCTCGTCGGGCAGCGCGGAGATCGAGTGACGATGCGGCGTCGCGCCATGCTGTCACCTGCCGGCCGGTCCGGAGAGCGCGGTCAGATCCTCGCGATCTTCGCCGTCGTCATCGTGGCGCTGCTTGCGGTCGCCGGCCTCGCGCTGGACGGCGGATCGGTGTTCGCCCACCGCCGCGACTCGCAGAACGCGGTCGACCTCGCGGCCCTGGCCGCGGCGAACGACTACCTCGTCAACCAGTCCGTGGACGCCGCCACAGCCCGGGCGCGGACGGTCGCGGCCTCGAACCGGTTCACCCACGGGGCCGACGGCACGACCGTCGACGTCGCGTTCGACACGTCGAACGGGATCAAGGTCACCGTCGACGTCGGGTCGGTACACCACAACTCGATCGTGGGCGTCATCGGCATGCCGACCTGGGCGGTCGGGACGCATGCGGCCGCTCTCGCGGGCTTCCCCGACACGGCCTTCGGGGCCGGTCCGTTCATCTTCTCGGCGGAAGCCTTCCAGACGGACGGGACACCGTTCTTCACGACAGAAACGGAATTCGGCACCGGCAACGGCGACATCCCGGAGGGCGCCCAGGACGTGGCCTGGACGAACTACGGGACCGGCAACGTCGAGACCGACGTCGTCCGCGCGATGATGGCCGGCACTACCGTCATCGACAAGACGATCTCGTTCGGCGAATACATCGGCCAGCACAACAACGGCAACCACGCATCGCTGTACGACACCGTCAATACCTACCTCCAGGATGTCGACGTGCCCGTGGCGATCGTCGACGCGAACGGCAACTTCGTCGGCTGGGCGACGTTCCACGTCGTGAGCGCGGATCCGACGACGAAGTCCATCAGGGGCTATTTCCAGACGGACTTCCAGAACGCGCGGTTGACGATCAGCGCGTGCGCGCTGAATGACTGCCCGCGCTACCTGGGCTCGTACGTCCTCAAGCTCGTCGAATAGCGGCCCGGCTCGCCCCCATCACCCGCTCGTGGGCCAGCTCCCGAGAGCCGGACGTGTCGATGATCCGGCTGGCAACCGGGCTCAGCCGCTCGGCGAGCCCACGCTGGGCCGCGATCCGGCGATCGGCGTCGGTCGCGTCTCCGCCGCGGCCCGTAACGCGCTCCCGCTGCTCGGCCGGATCACAGGTCACGAGCCAGACCTCGTCGCACAGGGCAGCCAGTCCGCCCTCGACGAGCTTGATCGCCTCGATTGCGACGATCGGCGCACCGGCGGCTTCGGCGGCCTCGACGGCAGCGAGCAGGCGAGGCCGGACCGCCGGATGGACGATCGACTCGAGCTCGCGGAGGCGGTCCTCGTCGGCGAACACGATCCGGCCGAGTGCGGCCCGGTCGAGGGAACCGTCGCTCCGCACGAGGCCGGCCCCGAATCGTTCGGCGATCGCGGTCACGGCCGGCGATCCGGGCGCGGTGACCTCGCGGGCGATCTCGTCCGCGTCGATGACCGCCGCTCCGTCCTCGGCCAGCCACCGTGCCACCGTCGATTTGCCGCAGCCGATCGGCCCCGTCAGACCGATCCGGAGGCTGCGGTGCGGCGACGTCGAGCCACGACCTCCCCGGCGATTCATCGATCGCTCTCCGAGGTCGGAGGCGGAGGTCCGCGACGCCATCCGTCCGAGGATGGAGCCCCGCGACGCCCTTCGCCCGAGGGTGCACGGTCCTCGATCTCGAGCCAGAGGTCCTCGGTCGCCGACAGGGCCGAGTCGACGTCGGCGAGCTCGCTCGTGATCCGGCGCAGCTCGACGAAGTTGGCAGCCACGGCCGGATCGCCCAGCGCAAGCTCGAGGTGGCTCCGGCGAAGCCCGAGCCGGGTCAGCTCGCCCTCGACCTGGGCCTTCTGCCTCCGATACGCATCCTTCGACAGCCTCTCCTTCCTGCCGGTTACCCGACGTGGCGGCCGGGTGGCTGGGGCAGCCGCCGCAAGGGGTCGACCCCGCCGACCGGAGCGAGCGTCGGCGAAGCGATCGGGGTTCGCGTAGCGAGCGGCGGCGGGCCGTCCGCCCGCGCTCCCCGTGTGCAGACGCCTCGATTCCGCCTCCACCGCTCCAGCCACGGTCCATCCGTCGGCCAGCGCGGCGCGCCACGCCCGGTACCCGCCGTCGAAGGGCGCCGCGAGTCCGTCGTCGACGACCCACAGGCGGTCGCAGATCGTTTCGAGGAGCCGTCGATCGTGGCTGACGACGAGCAGCGCCGCCGGTGTCTCGGCCATGAACGCCTCGATCGCCTCGCGGGCGGGGATGTCGAGGTGGTTCGTCGGCTCGTCGAGGAGGAGCAGGTTGGCCGGCATGACCCCGAGGAGCGCGAGCTCGAGGCGCGACCGCTCTCCGCCGGACAGCGACCGGACCTCCTTGAGCGCGTCGTCGCCCCGGAAGAGGAAGCGGGCGAGGTACCCGCGCGCCTCGCCGGCGGTCAGCGGCATGGCCTCGAGCAGCGCGTCGAGCACCGTCGCCCCGGGGATCGCGGCACGCCGGAGCTGGGCGAGGTAACCGAGCTGGACCCGATGGCCGAAGACGATCGACCCGTCGAGCGGCGGCAGCTCCCCGGCGATCGTCCGCAGGAGCGTCGTCTTGCCCGCCCCATTCGGACCGACGATCCCGATCCGGTCGCCGCGCCGAGCGGCGAGGAACGGGACACGCGCGACCGGCCGGGCCTCCGACGATGGTGCGCCGTTGGCGTCGAGCGCTCCCCGGCCGGGCATGTACCCGGCGACGAGGTCCGCCATCCGGAGAACAAGCTCGCCCGACCGGATGGGGCCGTCTCCCGCCAGCGCCCGGGAGGGCAGGCGCAGGCGCCGGCTCGCCCTCGGCGTCTCGATCCGCGCGCCCTCCAGTCGCTCGAGACGGGCCTCGTGCTCGTGCATCTTGGCGAACTTGCGATGGCTCCGGTAGCGCTGGACGAGCTCCCTCTCGCGGGCGATCTGGTCGGCCTGGGTGTCGGCATCCCTCGACGTCCGGGCGTCGCGCTCCTCGCGCTGCCGGTGGTACGCCGCGTAGTTGCCCCGGAACGCCGTCAACCGGCGGTCGCGGAGCTCCCAGATCCGGGTGACGGTCGCGTCGAGGAACGCCCGGTCGTGGGAAGCGACGACGAGCGAACCGGACCGCCGCCTGAGGCGATCCTCGAGCCACTCGAGGGCGTCGAGGTCGAGGTGGTTCGTCGGCTCGTCGAGGAAGAGGAGATCCAGATCGGCGATGACGAGACGGGCCAGCGCGGCGCGCGTCTGCTCGCCGCCGGACAGCCCCGCCGGCGGCCGTACCCAGTCCCGGCGCCCGAACCCCAGGCCGGACAGCGTCTCGTCGACGCGCTGGTCGAGCGTGTAGCCGCCCAGCGCCTCGAACCGGTGCTGCAGCTCGGCGTAGCGCGGCTCAGTGACCTTGTGGTCGCGCTCGAGCGCGGCCAGCTCGTCGGTCATCCGCTCGAGCTGGACCGCCCCGTGGCGAACCGCCGTGCGGAGGTCCGGCGCGGCCATGAACGCTTCGTCGAGGTGGGTCTCCTGGGCGAGCAGGCCCACCGACAGGCCCCGCTTCCGGTGGACCTCGCCTCGGTCGGGCTCGTCGAGGCCGGCCGCGATCCGGAGTAGCGTCGTCTTGCCGGCCCCGTTCGGACCGACCAGCCCGATCCGATCGCCGAGCGCGACGGCCGCCTCGACCCCGTCGAGGATGACGAACGTGCCGACCTCGCGGCTCACCGCGGTCAGCCGCAGGATCGACACGTCAGCTCCCCGGCTCTCCGCCCATCGCTCGCCGGGCGGCGGCTCGGCGAGTGGCTGCGGCCCGCTTCGTCCGGTCCGCCCTCGATCGGGCGTCCGCGGCGGCGGCCTCGTCCGGAGTCAGGCCGAGTACGCCGTCGCCAGCCGGGAGCTCGGACCAGCGCGTGCCCCTGCCCGGACCCCGGGCCGCCGGCCGGAGGAGCGCCGCCACGGCCTTTCGGTCGGCGGCCCGGAGTCGCTGGCACCACGAGCAGAAGTGGGTCGCCCGTCCACCCACGACGATCCGCCGGATCGGCCGGCCGCAGCGTGGGCACGGCTCGCCGGTGCGCTGGTAGACCCGCAGCCGATCCTGCATCGAGCCGTCGCCGTCGGGCGCCGTGTAGTCGTCGATCGACGACCCACGCCACGCGACCGCCTCGGCGAGCACGGACCGGACCGCGCGGTAGAGCCGGTGTTCGTCGTCTGGGCGGAGCGTGGACGCCGGTCGGAGCGGGTGGAGTCGGGCCGCCCACAGGGCTTCGTCGGCGTAGATGTTACCGACGCCGGCGAGGAACGACTGGTCGAGCAGGAGCGGCTTGAGCCGACCGCGGCGGCCGCGGAGGCGGCGGCGGAACGCCCGGAGGGTGAACCCCTCGTCGAGCGGCTCGGGCCCGGTCGAGCCGAACACCCCGGCCCCCCCGGCTTCGAGGACGAGCTCCCCGGTTCCGGGGTCGCGCTCGTACAGCCCCACCTTCCCGAACTTCCGGATGTCGCGGAACCGCAGCTCGCGGCCGCCCGCCAGCTCGAGGACGAGCCGGACGTACGGATCGTCCGCCGTCGAGGCCGGGACGACGAACAGCTGGCCGGTCATCTTCAGGTGGATCGTGAGCGCGTAATCGCCCGACAACCCGACGACGAGCTGCTTTCCCCGCCGCCCGACGGCCTCGACCGTCCGGCCGGCGATCGTGGCGGCGAACGCCTCGGGATCGTGCGTTCGGAGGGTCCGCGCCCACGTCGAGCGCGCCCCGACGATCTCCGCCCCGACGAGGCGGGGGCGGAGGTCGCGGGCGACCGTTTCGACCTCGGGAAGCTCCGGCATCGGACGAGCGTCAGACCTGGCCGGCGAGCGGAACGACGGCGTCGGTCTCTGGCGGCTCGTCGGCCTCCGCCGCGACCGCATCCTCGCGGGTCAGCGGGGTCATCGACTCCCAGTCGTCGCCGATCTTGATGTCGACGGTCAGCGGGACGTCGAGCGGGAGCGCGCCCTCCATCGTCGCGCGGACCACCGGGGCGAGCCGCTCGACCTCGTCCCGCGGCACCTCGAGCAGCAGCTCATCGTGGACCGACAGCAGCAGCCGGGCCCGGAATCCGTCGGAACGGAGCCGCTCGTCGAGCCGGATCATCGCGATCTTCTGGATGTCGGCGGCCGTGCCCTGGATCGGCATGTTGATCGCCATCCGCTCCCCTGCCCCGCGGAGCGCCGGGTTCGACGCGCGGAGCTCGGGGATCTGGCGCTTCCGCCCGAGGAGCGTCTCGACCCCACCCTGCGACCGGGCCGTCTCCTTGATCGCCATCATGTAATAGCTGATCCCCGAGTACGCGGCGAAGTAGCTGTTGATGAACTCCTGCGCCTCCTGGCGGGAGATGTTCGCCCGGCTCGACAGGCCGAAGTCGCTCATCCCGTAGGCGAGCCCGAAGTTGACCATCTTCGCCATCGAGCGCTCGGCGTGGCTGACGTCGGCCGGGTCCTTGTGGAGGACGCGGGCGGCCGTCTCGCGATGGATGTCGGCGTTCCGCGCGAACGCGTCGCGGAGGTGCTCGTCGCCCGAGACGTGGGCGAGGATCCGGAGCTCGATCTGGGAGTAGTCGGCCGCGAGCAGCGTCACGTCCGGCCCGCCGGCGACGAACGCCCGGCGGATCCGCCGGCCCAGCACCGTCCGGATCGGGATGTTCTGGAGGTTCGGGTCCGAGGACGAGAGCCGGCCGGTCGCCGCGACGGCCTGGTGGAACGTCGTGTGGAGCCGGCCGTCGGCGGCGATCAGGGTCGGCAGGGCCTCGACGTAGGTCGAGCGGAGCTTCGTGTACACCCGCCACTCGAGGAGCTTGTCGATCATCGGGTGGGCCGGCCGGAGGTCCTCGAGGACCGACGCGTCGGTCGAGAACCCGGTCTTCGTCCGCCTGCCCTTCGGGAGGTTCAGCTCGAAGAACAGGACCTGCTCGAGCTGCTTAGGGCTGCCGAGGTTGAACTCGTGGCCGACGTCGACGTAGATCTCCTGCTCGAGCCGGGCGATCTCGCCGGCGAACTCCCGGTCGAGCACCGCCAGAGCCTCATGGTCGAGGGCGACGCCCGTCGCCTCCATCCGGGCGAGGACCGGGATGAGCGGCAGCTCGATCTCGCGGAACAGCCGGTCGAGGCGCTCGTCGGCCAGTCGTCGCTCGAGCGGCTCGCGGACAGCGATCGCGGACAGGGCTTCGAGACCGGCCCGGGCGGCGAAGGTCAGGTCCGCCGGCGGCGGCAGGATCTGGTCGAGCTGCTCGGCGACGACGTCGGCGATCGTCTGGCTGCGGAGCGCCGCGTTGAGGATGTACGCCGCGATCTGGGTGTCGAACGCGACGGCCGTGGCGGGCGACGCCGGCTCCGCGGCGAACCGGGCAACGAGGAGCGGCTTCACCTCGTGACCGACGAGCGGCACGCCGGTTCGCTCGACGAGCGCCCGGAACCGCTCGGCCGCGGCCGCGCCCTCGACCGCGACGACCCGCCCGTCCGTGCCCGCGACCGCGAGCGCGAGCGGCGACCCGCGCCGCGGCCGCGGATCGTCGAGCAGGAGCGCGACCCCGACCGCGGGCTGGCCCGCGAGCCACGCCGCGAGATCGTCGACCCCCGCCTCGTCGCGGACCTCGATCCGGCCCGGATCGGCGATCGCGGCGGCCAGCTCCGACGGCAGGTCGCCCGCGGGTTCGCGCTCGACCCGCCCGTCGCCGGAGCTCGGCGCGGCCCTGGCGACCGTGTCGAAATCGAGGCGGAGCTGGAGCTCGCCACCGTCGGGCGGGCGAACGGGCCGGCCCGGGCCCCAGCCCGACGGGCGTCCGGCGACCCGGGCGGCGGGCACGGTGCCGCTCGCGACGACCTGCCGGAGCGCGTCCTGGGCCTCCGCTGCCGACTCCCCGCTGATCGCCGGCAATCTCTCGATGAGCGTTCGGAACTCGTACTCCCGGAAGAGGCGGACGACCGTGTCCCGGTCGTAATCGCCGAGCCGGGCGGACTCCAGGTCGAGCCTGACCGGCAGGTCGCGGACCAGGCGCGACAGGTCGCGGCCCTGGAACACCTGGTCGCGGTGCTCGCGTAGCTTGTCGCGGAGCTTCTCGGGCGTCGCCTCGTCCAGCCGGGCGTAGAGCGAATCGAGGTCCCCGAACTCGCGGATGAGCTTCGCCGCGGTCTTCTCCCCCACTCCCGGCACGCCGGGGATGTTGTCCGTGGGGTCTCCCTTGAGCGCCTTGTAGTCGACCATCTGGTCCGGCCGCAGCCCGAACCGCTCGTCGATCCGGGCCACGTCATAGATGACGGTGTTCTCGACGCCCGATCGGGTCGTCATCAGGCGGGTCCGCGGCCCCACGAGCTGGAGCATGTCGAGATCGACCGTGACGATCGTCGTCTCGAGGTCGGCGTTGCCCTCGACCTGGCGCACGATCGTGCCGATGACGTCGTCCGCCTCGTAACCGGGCATCTCGTAGACCGGGATACGAAGTGCCTTGACGACCTCACGGACCTTCGGGAACTGGTCGCGGAGGTCGTCCGGCATGCGAACGCGGGTCGCCTTGTAGTCCGCGTACTGCTCGTGGCGGAACGTCGGACCGGGCAGGTCGAACGACACGGCGACGTAGTCCGGCTTCAGGTCCTGGAAGCCGCGAAGGACGATGCTGCAGAACCCGAAGACGCCGTTGACCAGCTCGCCACGGCTCGTGGTGAGGGGCGGGAGGGCGAAATATCCGCGATAGACGAGCCCGTAGCCGTCGAGCAGCATCAGGCGTTCCATCGGCATCCTCGGCGGGTGTCGGAAGGGACGGACGGTGTCGGCTCAAGTGTACCGGCCGGGCTTGCCGAGAGGCCCTGGCGATCCGGGCGTTGCCCCGTTGCAACGTGGCGGGCCGGGGGCATTGTCACGACTGTCATGCGCCCCGCCCCAATGTCTGTGCGTTCACACCCGAACGTGAGGTTCCACGATGGGCCTGCTCGCATGGATCGTGTTGGGGCTGATCGCCGGTGCGATCGCCTCGTTCCTCGTCGGGGGCGGCTACGGGCTGCTCGGGACGATCATCCTCGGGATCATCGGCGCTGTGGTCGGCGGCTTCCTCGCCCAGCAGCTCGGCTACGGCGACGTGACCGGCTTCAACGTCACGAGCATCGTCATTGCCACGATCGGCGCGATCGTCGTGATCCTGGTGGTTCGCGCACTCCGCGGCGGGAGGCGCGCGACCCTTTAGGTACTGGCCTCAAACGCGGGCGAGACGGCGGGCGGTCCAGCGGATCCCGAACAGCCCCAGCCCGACGACGAGGAAGGCACCGGACAGAACGACGAGCGGCGACGGTGGTCGCGCTCCGGAAGGAGCGACGACTGGTTGAGCCGGCGGCGGGGAATCAGGGGCGGCACTCTTGTCCGCGAACGACCTGTCGAGCGGGATCGGCGACGATGCGGTGCCGGACACGGGAACCGGGCCGGGAACCTGTGAGGAGGGGCCGTATTGCGCTCCCTCGCGGTGGGCGCCGCTTGCGGCTGGCTCCCCCATCGCGTCCACGACCGGGGAAGGGTCGGCGGCGGCCGGCACGAGCGTCGGAGCAGCCGGCGCGCCGCCCAGCGGGGCAGAGGCCGCCGAGCCACCAAGCTGGACGGATGGCAGGGCGGCGAGGAGCAGCCCGGCAATTCCGAGGGTCGTCAGTCCGGTCGCAAGCGGCTTGAGGCCCGCGGCGCGCTGGCCGGCCAACGCCGCGACGAGCCCGCGCCAGCCGCGCCGCCGGAGGCGGGCCGCGTCTTCGGTGCGGAGGGAGAAGTCCCGGGGGCGGACGCGGGCGGGGAGAGCCGCGGTCGCCGCCGCGATCGCCCTGAGGTCCTCGGCGAGGAGGGCGCAGTCGGGGCAGCTCGCGACGAGCTGCTCGGCCGGCGCACGATCGGCCGGCTCGACGTCGCCGGCCGCGAAGGCCGCGACGAGGAGCTGGTCGTGCTGGGCGTGGGGTGCGGGGAGTCGGTCGGTCATTTCCCCGTACTGACGGGCTCCGGAGGCGATCGGTTCCCGGCTACGAGCGCCCGGGGACCCTTCGGAGCAGCGTGAGCAGGAACAGCCCGGCCCCGATCGCGACCAGCCCGACGGAGGCGAGCACGAGGGGCGACGGCCCGGAGGGAGCGTCGGTGAGGGTCCCCCTCGGTTCGACGATGGCGAGGGACCCGCCCGGAGCTGCCGCGGGGGGTGGGACACTCGCCTGGGCCCCGCGGCTGGCCACCGCGAACGCCCTGTCGGTGGCGTAGGGCTCGGCAGATGCCTTGGCATCGCCTCCGGACTGCCCCTGGATCTCCGATCCGAGCGCAGGGCTTGCCACGCTCTCGAGGCGCTGATCGGCAGGGGCGAGGGCGGCGGACCCGCCGAGCCCCGGGAGCGACGCCACGAGGAGGCCGGCGAACCCGACCATCATCAGGCCGCCGGCCAGGGGGCGGGCCAGCCGGATGGGTGAACCGGAGAACGCGGCCGCGATCCTGCGGAGCCCGCGGGGCCGGAGCCGGTCGGCGTCGGCCGGTCGAATAAAGAAGTCGCGCGGGCGCCGCGCCGGTGGGACCTCGGCCGTCGCGCGGGCGATCGCCCGAAGGTCGGTCGCGAGGGTGGCGCAGTCGCGACAGGCCGCGACGAG
>DASYTG010000067.1:0-52550 GCA_036002525.1 Candidatus Limnocylindrales bacterium | reverse complement strand
CTGCTCGCCGCCGTCATCCTCGGCTTCGACCTGTTCATCGGCCTGGCGACGCTGGGGCGGGTTTCCTCTGCGAGCAACGAGGACCTTCGATGCATCGCGGGGATGAACCGGATCCGTCACGCCTATCTCGAGATCGCTCCCGGGCTCGAGCAGTACTTCATCACGAGCCGGTACGACGACGTCGCGGGCGTGCTGTCGACGTACGGTGAGCCAGCCGGCGAGCATCCGAGCCTGTTCCTCGGCTTTCTCCACGGCCTGACGACGACCGTGGGCATGGTCAGCATGATCACGATGGTCATCGCGGGGATCCTCGGGGCCGTCGTGGCACTCCTGCTCGGCGCAGCGCCGAACGTCGCGATCGGCGTCGGTCTCGGCACGTTCACGGCGTTGATCGTGGTGATGTCGGGTATCGGGTACCGGATCTTCTCCCAGTTCGGCGCCCAGCTGCGGCCGCAGTTCCCGACGCCACCGGCGGACCCGGGCGCGAGCCGCTAGTCCGAGGCTTTCAGGTCGAGCCTCATGAGGATTCGTGGCCTGCGATCGCTCTTCGCGGCCGTCTCGACGATCCGCCGGAAGCCGGCCTTCTCGAACATCGGAGTCAGCCCGACGTAGCCGAACCCGGTGTCGACACGGCCGCCTTCGGGGTCGATCGGATACGCCTCCACGCCCGGCGCGCCGGCGCGACGGGCGAGGTCGACGACGCCGTCGAGCAGCGCGCTCGCGACGCCGCGCCGCCGGTAGCCGACGCGGATGTTGAAGCAGAGGATCGACCAGACGGGCTGGTCGTCGACTTTCGGGATCGTCCGCGACCGCTCGAGCCGCGGCAACCGCGGGCGCACGCCGAAGCCGCACCAGCCGGCGACCTCGCCGTCGACGTACGCCAGCATGCCGGCCGGCGGGTCCTCGGCGAGCTGCTCACGGAGGAGCTCGCGCCGGACGCCGCGTTTCGAGTTCCAGCTGCTCGCGAAGCCACGTGGCGCCTGGCACCAGCAGCCCCGGTCGCCGTTCCCTCCGAGCAGCTTGACGACGTCGTCCCAGCGATCCGGTGTGGCCGGGACGACCTCGATGCTCGTAGACGCGGGAGTCGTCACCGCCGTCGCCGGGAAAATCCGCCGACCAGCAGCGCACCGACGGCGAGACCGACGACGAGGCCCGTCACAGAGCCGACGTACAAGCCGAAGAGCGCCGCCGCGCCGAGCAGGACGAACACGGCGGGCGTCGTGGCGGCTCGCGATGCTCCAAGGGTCGAGAGCGCTCCCGGCTCCGGCACACCTGTCATCATCGCCAGCTCTTCGGAAGTCGCCCGCAGGGTTCCCGACGTCTCCTCGTCGAGCAGGTCCTCGGCGACGGCCGCCGTCGCTGCCTCGTCGAACGCCGCGGCCACGGCCACCCGATCCGGCGCGCCCGCGGCCGAGATCGACCAGTCGGCGGCCGCCCACGTTCCGCTGAATCCGCGTCGAGCGAACGCCCCCATCGCAAGGTCGCGGGCCGCGCGGGTTGCCTCGTTGAGCAGCACGCCGCGGCCGGCGGTAATTGCGGCATCGCGCGCGCGCTCGATGGCGAGCTGTCGGCCGGCGTCCGGCCGCGCGACGACGACGATCGCAACGTCTATGCGCTCGAGGCGCTTCAATGTGGCCGCGACCCGGGTGCGGGCCTCGTCAGGCGCCGGCGGCGGCAAGGCTTTCGCCGAGGATCGAAAGGGCTTGATCGACCTCCTCCGTCGTCGTGACGAGTGGCGGGATGATCCGGACGACGTTGGCGTAGGTGCCGGCCGACAGGACGATCAGATGGCGGGCGAGCGCCTCGGCAAGCACGCGCTTCGTCAGATCGGGGTCCGGGACGCGACCGTCGCCCTCGCCGGGTCGGATGAATTCGAGGGCGACCATGCAGCCGAGGCCGCGGACATCCCCGATCGCCGGGTGACGCGGTGCGAGCGACCGAAGGCCGGCGATCAACTGGCCGCCGCGTTCGCGCGCGTTCCCGACCAGCCCCTCCTCTTCGATGACGTCGAGTGTTGCATTCGCCGCGGCGCACGCGACGACGTTGCCGCCGTACGTCCCGCCGTGGGTCCCCGGCTGGAGCTTGTCGAGCAAGGACCGCTTCGCGAGGATCCCGGAGAGCGGGAGCCCGGAGGCGATGCCCTTGGCCATGACGAGGATATCCGGCTCGACGTCCCAGTGGCGAACCGCGAACATCTCGCCGGTCCGCCCGAAACCTGTCTGGACTTCGTCGGCGACGAGGAGGATCCGGTGCTGGCGGGTGATCTCGCGGAGGCGCGGCAGGAAGATCGGTGGCGGGACGACGTAGCCGCCCTCGCCGAGGATCGGCTCGACGACGATCGCGGCCACCCGGTCGGGGTAGATCACCTGGTGAAAGAGCAGGTCGAGCTGCGCTTCCCAATCGCACGTGCACCCGGGGTCCGGCGCATGGGCGCCACCGGCGGCCCGGTAGCAGTACGGGAACGGCGTGTGGTAGACGGAGCCCGGCAGCGGCTCGAACGCCGCGCGGTAGACGTCCTTGGCGGTCGTGAGCGCCATGGTCTGGGCAGTCCGCCCGTGGAACCCGCCCCGGAAGCCGATGATCACGGGCCGGCCCGTCGCGACACGAGCGAGCTTCACCGCGGCCTCGATCGCCTCCGCGCCGGAGTTCGAGAGGAACGCGCCCCAGCCGTCCCCCGGCAGCAGGCGCGTCAACCGGTCGTAGAGCCGGAGGCCGGGCTCGTGATAGACGATGTTCTGCTGGCCGTGGAGGAGCTTCGCCGCCTGGGCCTGGATCGCGGCGACGACCCGCGGATGGGCGTGGCCCGTATTGACGACGCCGATTCCCGAGCTGTAGTCCAGGTAGCGCTCCCCGTCGGTCGTGACGAGCCACGATCCTTCGCCGTGGTCGACGACCAGGTTTGTAATGCGGCTCCAGACGGGCGGCACGACCGAGCGGTCCGGGAGGGCAGCGGCCGGGCGCGCGGCGTCGCCGGTGGACTGCGGAGATGCGGTGTCAACCATCGGGCGCCTCACTTGGTCGGGCCATTCTCGGCTCTCAGGCCACCATCCGCAGCCGTGCCGGGCGCCCGGCGCTCCGTGACTGGAGGACCGTCGTGAGCGCCACGAAGCCGACGGCGATGACGAAGATCGCCGTCCCGATGACGTTGACCTGGACCGGGATCCCGATCCGCTGGGCGCCCCAGATGAACATCGGGAACGTGACCGTCCGCCCGGCCGTGAAGTTCGTGATGACGAAGTCGTCGATCGACAGACTGAAGGCCAGGAGCGCCGCCGCGATGACCCCGGGCAGGATCAGCGGGAACGTGACCTTCCAGAATGTCGTCCACTCGTTCGCCCCGAGGTCCATCGCGGCCTCCTCGAGGTTCCGGTCGAAACCGGCCAGGCGGGCCCGCACCGTCACGACGACGAAGCTGATGTTGAACATGATGTGGGCGATGAGGATCGTCAGCTCGTTGAGCGGGAAGAACGGGGGCTGGCCGATTGCGACGAACATCGTCAGCAGCGATGCACCCAGGATGATCTCCGGAGTCGCCATCGGCAGGAAGATCAGCAGGTTGGCCGTGCCGCTGCCGCGGAACCGGTAGCGGACGAGCGCGAGCGCGATGAGCGTTCCCAGCGCCGTCGCGACGATCGTCGAGATGAAGGCGATCCGGACGCTCGTCCAGACGGCCGCCTCGAGGCCGGGAACGCCGAAGGGCGATAGCCAGGCGTCGAGGGTGAAAGACCGCCAGGCGAAGTTGCTCCGGCCGACCGGGTCGTTGAAGCTGAACAGCGCCATCACCGCGACGGGCAGAATGAGATAGAGAATCGTCAGCCCGATGAAGACGAACAGGACGTACCGATCGACCGCCCGAGCGAGCCGGTCGAGCAGCGACGGGCGGGGAGCGGCGACCATGTCGGTGGCAGCGGCGGTAGCCACGATCAGACGCCCCGACCGGTAGTGAGGCTCTCAGTGCCGAGCAGCCTGGCGTACACGGCTACCGCCAGAAGGATCGCTGCCATGAGCACGAAGCTCAGCGCCGCGGCGGTCGGGTAGTCGGCGTTCGTCAGGAACCGGCTCTGGATGACGTTGCCGATCATGTTCGTCGAGGGATTCCCGAGGAGCGCCGCGTTCACGTAGTCACCCATCGCCGGGATGAACGTGAGGAGCGTCCCGGCGAACACGCCCGGCAGGGCCAGCGGCAGGGTGACCCGGAGAAAGGCCTCTGACAGGAAGAGCGTCCCGACGATCGCTCCGCCGATTCCCCCGGCGATCGCGAAGACGAGGAGGTCGAAGCCGAAGATCGCCGCCAGCAGGGCGAACGTCCCCGCCCCGAACAACGCGCCGGCGATCGTGCCTCCTGGCCGCCACGGTCCCGCGTACAGGTCCTGTGCCGCCTCGATGAGCCGCTTGTCCATTTTCTCGAGCGCGACGTAGATCGGCAGCGTCATGAACGGCAGGAAGTTGTACGTGATCCCCGAGACGACCGCGATCGGCGTGGCGAGGACGCGGAACGCCGAGTCGACGATCCCCAGGTCCTTGAGCGGCGCAAGGACGATCCCGTCGTCGCCGAGGATGATCTTCCAGCTGATCGTCCGGAGGAGGAAGCTCGTGAAGAACGGGGCGATGACGAGGAACAGCAGCAGCGACTTGTACCGACCGCCCCGGAACGCGATCGCGTAGGCGAGAGGGAAGCCGATGAGGAACGCGAGGATCGTCGCCGCGCCCGCGAAGGCGATCGACCGGACGAACTGCTCGCCGTAGCGGTCGATCGCCTCCGGATAGGTCCTCCAGTTCTCGGGCGAGAAGTCGAACCCGGTCTCCAGCGTGCCGGACCAGAACGAGCTGACGAACATCTGGAGCGCCGGGTACGCGTAGAAGACGAGCAGCCAGAGAACGCCGGGCCCAAGCAACAGATAGGGAATCAGCCCCCGATGCCGTCGGAGCAGCGTCCCCACGGTTGCCTGTGTCCCTCCCGTCGCGCCGGTCGAGCCGGGCCCGTTACACCCCGATCAGCTCCGAGAACTTGTCGTCGAAGTCGCGCTCCTCTTCCTCGGTCAGCGACTTGAACCGCTTGACCTTGGCGAGGATCTCGGGCGTCGGGAAGATCAGGGGATTCGCGGCAAGCTCTTCGTCGATCTTCGCGAGCTCGGGCTGGGCGCCCTTCACCGGGCAGATGTAGTTCACCCATGCTTCGATCTGGGCGGCGATCGCCGGGTCGTACACGAAGTCGATCATCAGCTCGGCCGTGTACTTGTGGGCTGCCCCCTTCGGAATCAGCATGCAGTCGTACCAGAGCATGCCGCCCTCGTCCGGCGGGACCCACTCGAGCGTTTCTTTCTCGAGCTTCTTCTGGATGATGTCGCCCGACCAGGCCATCGCGAGCACGACGTTGCCGGACACGAGATCTTCCGCGTACTCGTTGCCGGTGAAGGCCCGGACGATCTCCGCATCGACCGCCGTCTTCACCTCGGCGATTGCCTCGTCGTACTGCTCGGTCGTCACCTGCTCGGGATCGTGGCCGAGCTTCTGGAGGGCGATCCCCATCGTGTCACGCATCTCCGACAGGAACGTGACGCGTCCCTTCCACTTGGGATCCCACAGCGCCGCGGAGCTCGTGATGTCGCCGGTGACGGCCTTGTCGAACCCGAGTCCGGTCATCCCGGCCTGCCACGGCGCGTGGAACTCGTTCGTCGGGTCGAAGTCCGGGGCCTTGTAGGCGTCCTCGAGGTTGGCCGTGTAGTTCGGCACGTTGGCCGGGTCGAACTTCTCGAGCCAGCCCAGGCGGACGAGCCGGCCGGCCATCCACTGGGTCAGGACGATGATGTCCCAGCCGGTGTCCTGGCCCGCCTCGAGCGGAGCCCGGATCGTGCCGAAGAACTCGTTGTTGTCGTTGATGACCTCGGAATAATTGACCTTCGTCCCGTACTTCGCGGTGAAGTCCTCGAGGGTCTTGTGCTTGGTCTCGTCGTCCTCGTCGGTGTCGATGTAGAGCGGCCAGTTCGCGAAGTTCAGCTCGGTCGACGGCGTCTGCGGCGGTGCGGGGGTCGGCGGCTCGACGCTGGCGCTCGGTGCGGTCGTGGGCGGGGCGGCGCTCGGCGAACCGCCCGTGCCGGTCGTTCCGCACGCCGCGAGGAAAGCCGAGAAGCCGGCCACCGCCGAGCCCTGGATGAACCTGCGCCTCGTCAGCGCGGGCTGGGGAACCGGGTTGGGAACGTCGCTCATGTCTCTCCTCCATCGCGCCCGCCGGGGTCAGCCCGCGGCGAGCGCCTCCTCCGTGGGGCCCGGCTCCGACCGGACCGCGAACGTGTGGTCCGGTGACCAGCTCAGCCGGACGTTCTCTCCGGGTCGATGGAGCGAGCCATGGACGGTGCGCTCCACGTTCTGCTCGTAGACCGTGATCAGCCCGCCGTCGCGCGTCTCGACGATGTACTGCGTCGAGACGCCGAGATAGGACGCGTCGCGAACCGTCCCGGCGAGCTGATTCGACGCGGACGGTATCTGTGCGTCGGCCGAGTGCATCCGGATCTTCTCCGGCCGGACCCCGATCTCGACGGTCGCACGGCCGTTCGTCTGGCCGCGCGGGACGCGAACGGTGGTGTCGTCCGCGAGTCGCAGGACCGCGTAGCGATCGTCCGAGCCGGCGGCGCCCTCGAGCCGGCCGGGAAGGAGGTTGCTGATCCCGAGGAATCCCGCGACGAAGCGGGTCGTCGGCCGCTCGTACAGGCTCTCGGGGTCGCCCAGCTGCTCGTACCGGCCGCGGTTCATCACCGCGATCCGGTCCGACATCGTCATCGCCTCCTCCTGGTCGTGGGTCACGTAGATGAACGTGATCCCGACCTCCTGCTGGATCCGCTTCAGCTCGACCTGCATCTGCTTGCGGAGCTTGAGGTCGAGCGCGCCGAGTGGCTCATCGAGGAGGAGCACCGCGGGGCGATTGATCAACGCCCTGGCGAGGGCCACCCGCTGAGCCTGGCCGCCCGACAGCTGGCTCGGCTTCCGCCGCTCGTAGCCGGGCAGCTCGACGAGCTCGAGCATCTCGCCGACCCGGCGCTTCACGTCCGCGTCCCTGACCCGCTTCCGGCGGAGCCCGAAGGCGACGTTGTCGAAGATCGAGAGGTGGGGGAAGAGCGCGTAGTTCTGGAAGACGGTGTTGACGTTCCGCCGGTACGGCGGCAGCCACGTGACGTCGCGCCCCTGGAGCTCGATCGTCCCGGAAGTCGGCTCCTCGAACCCACCTACCATCCGGAGCGTGGTCGTCTTGCCGCAGCCCGACGGCCCGAGGAGGCTGAAGAACTCGCCGTCGCGGACCTCGAGGTCGATGTGGTCGACGGCGAGGATGTCACCGAAGCGTTTGACGACCTGGATGAGTCGGACGTCGACGGCGGGCACGTTCCTCCCACTCCTGCGTCTGACGGTGCCGCTCGCCCCACAACAGGACCCCTGTCCGAGCGGGCGGGTGGCCGAACATTAGGCGGCTCACGAGGGGCTGTCAAACCCGCGACTCCAGCGCCGTGAGCCCGGAATAGGTGCGAGATTCGCACCGGCTCAGGCTGGTCCGCCCGCGTCGTTCGTCGGCTCCGGCATTCGGCAACCCGGCGGTGCCCATCCTTTGCGACCCATTTTCCAACGCCGTCGAACAGGTCCGCCTGAGTGCCTGCCCCTCCGCGGGTCAGGTCGAGCGCGGCCCTCGTCACCGTGCAGGACGCGGCGACCGGACGGCGAAGCGGGGCGCCGCCGAACGTCACGCGCGGCGACAACGCAAGCCGAGGACGTGCCGAACTCGCCGAATCCGACGTCCGGCCGTTCAACCTGCCTGGAAAACGTCACCGTTGGGTCCCTCATCCCGCGGCCCCCTCCGGGGCGCCTCCCTCGATCCGGGGTACGATATCGACGCCCCGACCGTCAGAAGGGCCCTGCGAGGACTGTCCAGCCCGATGATCACCCTCACCAACGACGCGATCTATGACGCCCTCCGGCAGGTCCAGGAGCCTGAGCTCGGCGGCGATCTCGTGACCCGGAACATGGTCAAGGACCTCCGGATCGACGGAACCGCGGTTGCGTTCACGATCGAGCTGACGACGCCGGCCTGCCCGCTGAAGGACGAGATCGAGACGAATGTCCGGCAGGTCCTGAGTCCGCTCGGTGTCGAGGCCATCGACATCACCTGGGCGGCCATGGTTCGGCGGGCGGCCCCGCAGCAGCCCCAGCAGCTCGTCCCGGGGGTCAAGAACATCATCGCCGTGGCGTCCGGCAAGGGCGGCGTCGGCAAGAGCACCGTCAGCGTCAACCTCGCCGTGGCCCTCGCCCAGTCCGGGGCGTCGGTCGGTCTCCTCGACGCCGACATCACCGGCCCGAACATCCCGCTGATGATGGGCGTCGACGGTCAGCCCAAGGCCAGCGCCAGCAACAAGATCACGCCGCTCGAGCGATACGGCGTCAAGGTCATCTCGATCCAGTTCTTCGTCCCCGAGGGCCAGCCGATCGTCTGGCGTGGGCCGCTCGTCGGCGGAGCGATCCAGCAGTTCCTCCGGGACGTCGACTGGGGCGATCTCGACTACCTCGTGATCGACCTCCCGCCAGGGACCTCCGACGCGCAGCTCACCCTCGCCCAGGCCGTCCCGATCAGCGGCACGGTCCTCGTCACGACACCGCAGGAGGTCGCCCTGGCCGACGTGTCGAAGGCGCTCGCGATGCTCAAGCGGATGAGCGTTCCGGTCATCGGCATCGTCGAGAACATGACCGGCTTCGTCTGCAGCCACTGCGGCGAGGTGACCGAGATCTTCGGCCGTGGCGGCGGCGAGCGCTTCGCCCAGCAGCACGGGATCGAGTACCTCGGCGGCATCCCCCTCGACGTGACGGTCCGCCAGGGCGGCGACGTCGGCGTCCCCGCGGTGGCTCAGCGCGAGCCGGGTCCGGCGGCCCAGTCGCTCAGCTCGCTCGCCCAGATTGTCGCCGCGAGGATGAGCGTCCGGGCCGCCGCCCGGGACGAGCAGCCGGTCCTGACGATCTCCTGATCCCGGCCCGATCCGGGGCCTGCGCCCGGATCGGTAGACAGACGCGCGTAAACTGAACAACCCCGAGCGCGCGATGGGCCTGTGCCCACCAGGGGAGTGACGCATCCTGTGGAGTGTCCCGGCTGTCGCGCGCCGAACGCGCCCGCGGCCCGCTTCTGCGACCAGTGCGGCAGCCGCCTGCCTGCCCCCGACGCCGATCCCACCGCCGGACCGGAGGCTGTCCGGCTCACGCCCGACGACGGGTCGCCCGCCGATCGCGAGGCGGCACCCGTCGGCGATCGGCGGATCGTCACCGCCCTCTTCGCCGACCTCGTCGATTACGTCCGGATGCTCGCGGAACACGACGCCGAGGAGGTCAAGGGTCGAGTCGACGCCGCCCTGGCGGCGATGGACGACGCGGTCGTCCGGTTCGGCGGCCGGCGGGAGAAGTTCATCGGGGACGCGATCTTCGCGGTCTTCGGCCATCCCCGCGCCCGGGACGACGACCCGCTCCGTGCGGCGCTGTGCGCCCTCGCGCTTCGGGCCGCCCTCGCCGAGCTCGCGGAGGCGGGGGAGGAGCCGCTCGCCATCCGGATCGGGGTCGCGACCGGCGAGGTCGTCGCCGCACCGCGCCTCGGGCGGGGCTCGAACGAGATCTCCCTGACCGGTCCGGCGGTCGTGATCGCGGCCCGCATCCAGGCCCTGGCCGGCCCGGGCGAGATCCTCCTCGACGAGGCGACCGTGCGGGCGGCGCGTGGCCGGCTCGCCGTCGAGGAGCGCGGGACCCGCCGGTTGCGCGGCCGGCCCGGCCCCGTCCACCTGTTCGCCCTCCGCGCCGACCGGGGACTCGAAGCCGCCGACCGGCCGACCGGCCGGCTCCTCGGCCGGGCGACGGAGCGGGCCCGGCTGCGGGGGCTGCTCGACGCGGTCCGGACGACCGGTCTCGGGCAGGTCGGGGTGGTCGTGGGCGACGCCGGAATGGGGAAGACCAGGCTGCTGGCCGACCTGCGCGCCGATGCCCGCGCGGCGGGACTGCGCTGGACCTGGGCCGAGAACGTCTCGTACGGCACCGGCGAGCCGTACCGCTTCGTCCGCACGTTCGCCCAGGCGATCGCCGACGAGGAGGGCGACGACTCCGGGGCGATCGCCCGCCGCTTCCTGTTCACCGACGATCTCGACGACCAGGTCGCCCGGCGGATCGGCGGCGGGATCGCCGCGATTGCCCGGGAGGCGGGGTTCGCCGGCTGGGAGGCCGAGGAGCCGTATACCCCGACCGACCCGGTCGAGGCGATGAACGCGATCCTCGAGGCCTGCCGGCGCTACACCGTCCGGCTGGCCGAGGAGCTCGGGCCACGAGTCATCGTCATCGACGACCTGCACTGGGTCGACCCGTCCAGCCTGCCGGTGATCGACCAGCTCGTGAACGTGACGCCGTCGATCCCGTTCGCCGTCCTCATCGCGATGCGGCCGGGCCCGCTGGCCGACGCGATGGTCCGAGGTGTCGCGGAGCGGATCGAGCTCGCGGGCCTCGGGCCGGATGAGACCGGCCAGCTCGCGGCCGAGGTCGCCGGAGCGGAGCTCGCCCCGCGCGACGCCGCGGCTGTCCACGAACGGACCGGCGGGAATCCGCTCTTCGTCGCCGAGACCGTCCGGGCCCTGACCGAGGACGGGTCGCTTGTCCTTCGTGATGGCCGCCTTTCGATGGCGGCGGGCCGCTCGCCCTCGGGACTGCCGGTCACTCTCCGCGCCCTGCTCGGGGCGAGGATCGACGCCCTCAGCGAGCCCGACCGGGAGGCCGTCGGCGTCGCTTCAGTCATCGGCATGCGCTTCCCGACCAGGCTCGTCACGGATCTCCTCGGCCGGCCGGCGACGCCGGTCGTGTTCGAGCGGCTCGTCGACGCCGCGCTGATCGAGCCGCTCGAAGAGGGCGACACGTGGCGGTTCTCGCATCCGCTGATCCGGGATGCGGCGTACGCCGGGCTGCTGACGAGCCGCCGGCGGACCCTTCACGGTATCCTGGCGGACCGCCTCGCCGAGTCTGGGCGGGCGGGGATCGGCCAGATCGCCCGCCACCGTGTCGCCGCCGGCGAGGTCGAGCGAGCCGTGCCGCTTCTCGTCCAGGCCGCCCGCGCGGCGATGACGGTCGGCGCGGTCTCCGAGGCAGCCGGCTTCTGGGCGACTGCGGCCGAGCTGGCACCCTCTCCAGCCGACCGGACGACGTTCAGCGAGGCCGCGAGCGAGGCGCTTGCGGCGGCCGGCGTCGGGCGGGAGGCGCCCGCCTAGCCCGCCGGGAGGTCCGCCGCGCTGGAGGCGCCCGCCTGACCCGCCGGCGCCTGCGCCGAACGGGACGCCCCCGGGCGGCGGGCGATGGGCCGCACGTCAATCGACATCCCGGGCCAGCCCACCACGGCGACCCCGCCCCGCACGGCGCACTTGTCGGCCAGGTGCGCCCGCCGGGCCTTCGGATAATGGACGAGCACGGCCCGGGACACGCCCGCGGCCATGGCGATGTCGATCGCCTCGTCCGCGGTCAGGTGGCCGCGTCGCGAATCGTCGTCCGCCGCGTGGGCGAGCGTCGCCTCGGCGATCAGCAGGTCCGCTCCCCGGGCCGCCGTGACGACCTCGTCGTTCGGGCCGGTGTCTCCCGCGTACAGGAGCCGCTCGCCGGCCGAATCGACGACCTCGAAGCCCCAGGCCGGGATGTAATGGCGACCGGGCACGGCCCTCATGGTCAGGTCCCCGACGCGCAGCTCCGCCGACGTGTCGTAGTCGACGACGTCGAACGCGTCCTCGAAGAACGACGGCCGCTCGCTGATCGCGACGGCCAGACGCGCCAGCCGCTCGCGGCCGCCCGGGGGCAGGTGGACGGGCAAGCGGGAGTCGTCGACGGGCTTCCACGGGAAGAGATAGCGCAGCCCGATGAGGTCGACGTAGTGGTCGGCATGGAGATGCCCGACGACGACCGCCGACAGCCCGCGCGGGTCGCGCCGGCGCTGGAGTCGCGATACCACGCCGTGGCCGCAGTCGAGAAGGACGCTGGTCGCGCCCGAGTCGACCAGCAGGCCAGAGCCCGAGCTCTCGGGCTCCGGTCGGGCGGTACCGCAGCCGATGACGGTCACGCGCACGGCAGCGGCTCCCTCCGCGACATCGTGGGAGATCATCGCCGGGCCGAGCGGCCGCTCCAGCCGCCCCCCCGACCGCCCTCGTGTCGGATGGCCGACACGCCTACCCCTTCGCCCGGTGGCAGTACGATGGGCGGGTGATCGAGACCAGCACGTACGCCGAGGCGCTCGCGTCGGTCCCGCTGTTCGCGGGTCTCGACCGGGCGAGCCTCGACAGCGTCGGCCGGGGGATGAGGACGCGGCGATTCCGCCGGGGCGAGGTGATCTTCCACGTCGGCGACCCGGGGGACGCCCTCTTCGTGGTCGTGTCGGGCGCAGTCAAGATCACGCTGCCGTCCGAAGCGGGCGACGAGGCAATCCTGGCGACACTCCGCCCGGGAGACTTCTTCGGCGAGCTCGCGCTCCTCGACGGCGCGCCCCGATCTGCGTCGGCCGCGGCGCTGGAGCCGACCGAGACGCTCGTGCTCCCGAGGGACCGGTTTCGCGACCTGGTGGCAAGAGAGCCGGCGATCCGCGACGCTCTCCTCGCGGCCGTCGCGCGTGAGCTCCGCCGCCTGACGCTCCATGTCGAGGAGCTCCACTTCCTCGACATCACCGGCCGCCTGGCCGCGCGGCTGGTCCGGCTCGCCGAGGAGCAGGGCAGCCGTCAGGCCGACGGCACGGTCAAGCTCGATGCGCCGCTCACCCAGAGCGACCTTGCGGCGATGGTGGGCTGCACCCGCCAGAGCGTGAACAAGCTCCTCGGGCTGTTCGTCGCCGACGGCCTCATCCGCGTCGAGCGTGATGCCATCGTCATCTCGGACGTCGGGGGCCTCCGTCGCGCGTCGCGCCGCTGAGGTCGCGGCGCCCGCGGCGCCGGGCGCGGGCAGGCACGATCGTCAGCCTCCGCTGATCACGCCCTCGTTGCCGCCCTGGAG
Source organism: Candidatus Limnocylindrales bacterium (assembly GCA_036002525.1). GTDB lineage: Bacteria > Chloroflexota > Limnocylindria > Limnocylindrales > CSP1-4 > JACDAV01. The sequence goes on along the minus strand of DASYTG010000067.1, from coordinate 39,533 downwards.
GAGCTGATTCCAGCTCGCCTCGAGGTGTCGAGCCGCGAGGCCCACGATTCGCCGCACGAGGCGCGCGGATTCGCGCGAGCCGCCCGCGGCGAGGTCGAGGACGGTGTCGATCGGGATCGCGATGACTTCGGTCGGGCCGGCGGCCCGGGCGGTCGACAGCGTCACCGCGCCCTCGCGCATCGCCGACCAGCCGACGAGGTCGCCGGGCCTCAGGCTCTCGACGATCACCGACCGGCCGTCGGCCTCGGCCCTGAGCACGAGACCGCCCCGGACCACGACGTGCAACGTGCCGGCAGGCTGACCCTGCCGGAACAGCGTCTCGCCGTCCTCGAGACGCCGCCGGCTCGCGACGTCGGCAATGCCGGCGAGATCCTCGTCCGGGAGACCCTCGAACAGCGAGATCCTGGCGATCTCGGCGGCGGTCACCGCGCTCATCGGCGGGCCTCCTCGACTGTGCGGGAATTCTCGGCCGATCCGTCGCCCATGGTCCGCCCGAGCTCGGCAAGGAGAACGGCGGCCGCCGTCAGGGCCGCCCGCGACCGGCCCTGGGCCCCGCCGAGGAACGCCAGTCGCCGCTCACGGTGGATCCGTTCGGGTGACGCGACGACGACGCTCACCGCCGTGTCGTCGCCCCGGGGCGCCGCCCGAACGGCGACGCCCACGTCGCACCCAGCAGCGTCCCGGGCTGCCTCGGCGAGACGCTCGAGCGCGCCCGCCTCGCCCGCGGCATGGTCCGCGGGCAGCGACTCAGCTCGGCGCAGCCAGTCCGCGTCGCCCAGCAATGTCGCGAGCGACCCGCCCGTTCCGAGCTCGACGGTGGCGAGACGCCAGCCGAGTGCCATGAGCCGCTCGCCGACCGCGGCCGACCAGCTCGTTTCGCCCCGTGCCCAGACGTGGTCGCGGAGCAGGTCGAGCACCTGGGCCTCGGCCGCGTCGGCCACTTCGGCGGCCGTCCGCGCGGTCCGGCCATCCGTGGCGGGCTGCGCGACAGCCGAGATCCGGACGTCGACGGCATCGGATCGGGCGTACGTCGCGACCGACGGGTTCGCTCCGTGCAGCAGGGGCTCGCCGAGCAGATCGGCGACCTGGGACTCGCCGATCCCGGTCAGCCGGAGGGTCCGGATCTCGATCTCCTGGCCAAGGCCCCGCGCCTCGAGCCGCGGAAGGACCCAGTCGGACCACATCGGTCGCATCTCGCGGGGCGGGCCCGGCAGCGCAACGAGGACCCGGCCGTCCGGCCGATCGACCCACCAGCCAGGCGCCGTTCCGTTGTCGTTCGGGATCGCGGTCGCGGAAGGAATCAGCCACGCCTGCTTGAGGTTGAGCTCGGGAAAAGGCATGCCCCGCCGGGCCCACAGGCCGCGCAGCCAGCTCTCGAGGTCCGGATCGACTTCCGGGCGCTCGCCGCAGACCTGGGCGATCGCCTCGCGGGTGAGGTCGTCCGGGGTGGGTCCGAGCCCGCCCGTCGAGAGAACGACGTCCGCACCATCCAGGGCCACCCTGAACGCGCCGGCGACCGTGGGCAGCTCGTCCGGCAGCGCCTGGAGCCGGTGAACCCGGACGCCGCGGACCGTGAGGGCGCGGGCAAGCTCGCCTGCGTTCGTGTCGCGCGTCTCGCCGGCCGTCAGCTCGGTCCCGACGCTGAGGATCTCGGCGGACGTCAGCGGCCGCGCGGAGGGGGGCAGATCGGCCATGTGCTGAGCGTACTCCACGGTCGGTCGCGGCCTCGCCCGCCGGCGATCGCCTCACCGGGTCTGGACCGCGCCGGTACCATCGGGCGACGGCCGAGCGACCATCGCGCCGGGGTCACCGGTGCGCGGGCGTTCGAAGCTGGCCGTCCGGCGCTCGCCGGACATCGACGATGGTGGCAACCGATGAAGGACCTCGACGGCAGCGGGTTCACGCAGCTCGACCGGCTTCTCGACCTCGTCGCGCGCACGCGCGAGCTCCTCGACGCGGTCGCCGGCCACGGCGAGCTGCCGGAGGGCGGGGCGGCGTATCTCGAGGGCACGACGCTGCCGCATCTCGAGGACGTTCACGCCGGCTTCCAGGGCTCGCTCCGATCCGACGCGGCCGGCGCCGACGAGTTGCGCTATGTCCTCCTCCAGGTCGCCCAGCTGCGGGTCCCGCAGCCGCGAACCGAGGCGGACCGGCGTGCAGCGGCGGCCGAGATCCTCGCCGAGCGCGCGTTCGCCGGCCTCTCGGCCGGAGACCCCGAGTCGCCGGTCCGCCTGGCCAGCTCCGAGCCGTGGCAGCTCGCGGCCGTCGCCCATGCCCGGGTCGTGCTGGCATTCATTCCGCGCGTTCCCGAGGACGCGGTTCGTTTCCCCGGCGGACGGCGGACCTACGCGGACATCCCGGCCCCGCGCGGACCCGCGGAGCTCGCCGCCCGGATCGAGGAGCTCGAGCGTCAGCTCTGGATGGCCGTAACCGGTCGTGCCGCGGCGCCGGTCGATCCCGCGTTCCGCCGGACGTACGGCTTCTTCGACGCGGCCGACCGACTCGGCTTTCGGGCCTTCCGCGGCGCCGCCTGAGGTCAGCTGACGGTCCCTTCGCGCTCGCCTCTGAGAGAGCGCTGAAACGCGAGTCGTCCGGGGATGGGCCGGGCAGACGGCAGACCCGCTGCTATGATCGGCCGGCTTTCGCCCGTTGCCCGGAGTCGACAACTGGACCCCACAGCCCCGACCGGTCCCGAGCGCGAGCCCGCGCGCGACGCGACGACGCAACCTGGCCGCGAGGCCGGACCCGGCGCCCCGCCGCCGGGACCGATCCCGCCGCCGGGAGCGGGCCCGCCGCCGCCGGGACTCGGCGCCCCGCCGCCCCCGATCCCGCCGCCCCCCGGGATCCGCGAGCAGATCGGGCGGCTGCGCGCCGCGGTCATGGGCCTGGTCGCCGCCCACCGGGAGCTGGCGAAGGCCGAGCTCGGCGAGATCCTCGCCGAGATCAAGGGCATCGCGCTTCTCTCGGGGGTCGCGATCGGGGCGCTCGTCCTCGCCGGGTTGATGTTCGGCGTCGGGATCTTCCTTTTCCTCGGCGAGTGGCTGTTCGGCTCGATCGGGTGGGGCGTCCTCCACGGTCCGCTCTTTCTCATCGGCCTGGCGGTCGCCGCGGTCCTCGCCGCGCTCGGCTACGGAGGCGGCCGGATCGGGCTGAACGTCGGGCTGGCGATCCTCCTGGGGATCGCCGTCGGGGTCGTGCTCGGCCTCGACCTGACCCATCGCGGGTGGTCGGCGCTCGGGAATTCGATCGCCATCGGCGTCCCGGCAGAGCTCCGGGCGGTGGCCGTCGCAGCCGCGACCCTCGGGCTCCTGGGTGGACTCGCGGGCCTGGTCGCCGGTGCGCGCAGCGGCATGGGCGCCGCCTTCGGCGGATTCCTGGCCGGTGCCGTCGTCGGCGGGTTGCTCGGCGCGATCACGGGAATCCCCGTCGGCCTCCAGGTCGGGGCCGCGATCGGGGTTACCGTCGCACTCATCGCGTGGCCGGTGCTGATGGGGATCGGGGTCGCCCGGGCCGGCGTCGACACTGAGGCGCTCATGGACCGCTTCTATCCGAGGGCGACGATCGAGACGACGAAGGAGACGATCGAGTGGGTACGCAAACGGACGCCGCTCGGGCCGGCGTCGTAGCCGCCCGCGCCGAGCTCGAGACCGAGCTCGAGCGGCTCGAGGCGGCCGCCCGGGCCGCAGTCGACATCCCGGCGAAGATCCGCCGGGAGCCGGTCAAGACGGCCGGGATCGGAGCAGGCCTCGCGTTCCTCATCGCGGGTGGGCCGAAGCGGCTCTTCCGGCAGGTCAGGCGCGCCGTCGTCGGGCCGGAGGCGGATCGCCCGAAGTCGATGCTGCCCGAGGAAGTCGACAAGGAGCTGCGGAAGCTCGGATCGGACGGCGAGCGCGTCCGCGCGACCCTCGAGCGGGAGTTCGCGAAGTACCTCGAGGAGCACCGCGAGGAGCGCGAGAAGCGCGATCTCGGGGCGGTCGCAGCGCTCATGCTGGCGAGCGTCGCCAAGCCCCTCACGAGCCAGGCGGCGAAGCGCCTCGCCGCGCAGCTGTTCAACCCGGAGAGCTCGTCGTTCAGGGAAGCGGTCGAGCGGATCCGTGCCCGCCGCGAGGCAGGGGAGGGGACTGTGCCCGGACCGGCCCCGGAGCCGGCAGCCCCCGCACCGGAGGCCGACACGAGACCCCGGATACGACCGAGGAGCGGCGCGGCCAGCTAGTCTCGCCAGATACTCACCCACGGACTACGAGGTCCGTTCGCGACGGGGATCCGGGCTCCATGCAGGCCGTTCGTAGCCGATCTCGTCTACGCCGTGGCCGCCGAGTCCGCCGGACCGCAGCCAGATCGAGCCTGCCAGTCCCCCGATGAAGATCTGGCCAGGTACGCGCTCCGGAGGACGGGACGGCGCGCGGGCCCGTCACGACGGACCGGCCCAGGAAGCCCGAGAAGGCACAGACCCACCGGTGACGCTCTTCGCGTTGCGCTCAGCGAAGCGAACGTCGGCCCCTCAGTCGCTCCGCCGTCGAATCGTTTCGCCCAGCGGCACAATCGTCGGAGAAGGCGCGCCGACCGGAAGTTCCGTCGACGCGGCGTTCGCTCAGCGACACACCCCCCCGGGCCCGCTCTACACTCCCCGCGGGCGAGTGGCGGAATGGCAGACGCGCCGGCCTTAGGAGCCGGTGCCCCGCAAGGGGCGTGTCGGTTCGACTCCGACCTCGCCTACCAGTTCGACTCGTGATCGGCGGACCGGCCGCCTCACGCGGGAGCCCGCCCTATACTTCCCCGGCGATGAACGTCACGGCAACCCCGGTTCCCGGGAGCTCGGTGAAGCTCGAGATCGAGCTGCCCCCGGAGCGCCTCAACCAGGCCATCAGCGAGGCCGTCCGACACCTCTCCCGGCGGACCCGCGTCCCCGGCTTCCGACCCGGCAAGGCGCCGCGCGGCGTGCTCGAGGCCGTCCTCGGCCCCGGTGCCGTGCTCGACGAGGCCGTCGAGCATCTCGTCCAGGACGCCTACCGCAAGGCGCTCATCGAGAAGGAGATCCTCCCCCTCGCGAACGCGGACGTCGACGTCGTCCAGGCCGAGGAGGGGAAGCCGGTCATCTTCACGGCCACCGTGCCCGTCCGGCCGGAGGTGACGCTCGGCGACTATCGGAACTTCAACTTCCGCCCGGAGATCGAGACGATCGACGAGGCCCGGGTCGACAAGGTCGTCGACGAGCTGCGCGACCAGCACGCCAGCCTGGCGCCGGTCGAGGATCGGGCGGCCCGCAAGGGCGACTACGCGGTCATCGGCTTCGAGGGGACGCGCGACGGCACGCCGTTCGAGGGCGGCTCCAGCGAGCGGATGCCGCTCATCCTCGGCGAGGAGCGGCTGATCCCGGGGTTCGAGGCGCACCTAGAAGGCCTCAAGGTCGGCGACTCGACCGAGTTCGACATCACCTTCCCCGACGACTACAGCGAGCCGACCCTCGCCGGCCAGCCCGTCCACTTCAACGTCAAGCTCAAGGAGCTGCGGGAGAAGATCCTGCCCAAGGCGGACGACGAGTTCGCCCGGTCGATGGGCGACTTCGCCGATCTGGGAGCCCTGCGCACCGAGGTGAAGGCGCGCCTCGAGCGGAACGCTCTCGACAAGGCCCGCCACGAGTTCGCCGACCGGCTCATCGAGTACGCCGTCGCCAACTCGACTCTCGAGCTTCCCGACGTCCTGGTGGACCAGGAGGTCGAGGTCATGCACGACGAGTTCCGGTCGTCGCTCGCCCGCCAGGGCATCGCCGAGGAGGCGTATCTCAAGGTCGTCGAGAAGACCGAGGCGGACCTCCACGCTGACTTCCGGCCGAACGCCGAGCATCGGGTCAAGGTTCTCCTCGTCCTGACGAAGATCGGCGACGCGGAAGGGATCGGCGTGCCGGAGGCCGACGTCGACGCGGAGGTCGAGCGGGGCCGGGAGCGCTATGCGCGCGACCAGAAGTTCATCCGCTACTTCGAGTCGGAGCGCGGCCGCAACTTCATCCGAAGCACGCTCCGCCGCAGCCGGGTCGTGGAGCGGCTCGTCGACGACTGGCTGGCGGCCCACCCCGAGCACCCGGCGCTGCCCCACGCCGAGGCGAGCGGGGCGTCCGCGATCGAGGCACCCGAGACCCTCACCGAGCCCTCCGAACCCGTCACCGAGCCTGCCGGCCAAACCGGCTGACCCCCGAAAATTCGATTCGTCACAGGAGACCCAGATGCTCGTACCGATGGTGATCGAAACCTCCAGCCGGGGGGAGCGCGCGTATGACATTTACTCGCGCCTGCTGCGGGAGCGGATCATCTTTCTCGGCGACGCGATCGAGGACCACCTGGCCAACCTCGTCATCGCCCAGCTTCTCTTCCTCGAGTCCGAGGACCCGGAGAAGGACATCAGCCTCTACATCAACTCGCCCGGCGGCGTCGTCAACGCCGGTCTCGCGATCTACGACACGATGCAGTACCTCCGGGCGCCGGTCAGCACGATCTGCATCGGCATGGCCGCTTCGATGGCGGCCGTCCTCCTGGCCGCCGGGGCCAAGGGCAAGCGCTACGCCCTCCCGAACAGCCGGATCATGATCCACCAGGGTTCCGGCGCCTTCCGCGGCAACGCCCCGGACGCGGTCATCCAGATGAAGGAGTGGGAGTACCTGGTCCAGCGCAACCACGAGATCCTGGCCAAGCACACCGGCCAGCCCCTCGATAAGGTCAGCAAGGACACGGATCGGGACTATTTCATGTCTCCCGAGCAGGCGAAGGACTATGGCATCATCGACGCGGTCTACTCGATGCCAGGGGAATCGCTCATCGCCCAGGCCCACGACGCCGGCATGGTCGGCGGCGAGGGGTCCTCGGTGACCGACCCGAGCGACGTGGCCGCAGAGCCGGCTCCGAAGAAGACGAAGGAGTAGTGGGCTCGACCGGGATGACAGGACCGCGCACATGACATCGACCAGCGGCACGAAGGGACCCAAGGTCCCGTATCGCTGCTCGTTCTGCGGCAAGAGCCAGGAGCAGGTCCGGAAGCTCATTGCCGGGCAGGGCGTCTATATCTGCGACGAGTGCATCAACCTCTGCCAGGAGATCATCGAGGAGGAGATGCTCGAGCAGCCGAAGACCCGGCCGACGGCTGCCAAGCTTCCCAACCCGCGCCAGATCAAGTTCGCCCTCGACCAGTACGTCATCAGCCAGGAGAAGGCGAAGAAGGTCCTGTCGGTCGCGGTCTACAACCACTACAAGCGGGTCAACGCCGGCCACCAGGTCGACGAGGTCGAGCTCCAGAAGTCGAACGTCCTCCTCGTCGGGCCGACCGGCTCCGGCAAGACGCTCCTCGCCCAGACCCTCGCCCGCGTCCTGGACGTCCCGTTCTGCATCGCCGACGCGACGTCGCTGACCGAGGCGGGCTACGTCGGCGAGGACGTCGAGAACATCCTCCTCCGGCTCATCCAGGCCGCAGACTTCGACGTCGCCCGCGCCCAGCGCGGCATCATCTACATCGACGAGATCGACAAGATCGCCCGCAAGGCGGACAACCCGTCGATCACCCGCGACGTCTCCGGCGAGGGCGTCCAGCAGGCGCTCCTCAAGATCCTCGAGGGCACCGTCGCCAACGTCCCGCCCCAGGGCGGCCGGAAGCATCCCCACCAGGACTTCATCCAGATCGACACGACGAACGTCCTGTTCATCTGCGGCGGCGCGTTCGACGGTCTGGAGAAGATCGTCGAGGAGCGAGTGGGGCGGCGCTCGATCGGGTTCGGCTCCGACGGCGCGACGAGCAAGGCGGACAAGGCCCGGATGCTCGAGCGGCTCATGCCGGAGGACCTCCTGAAGTTCGGGCTCATCCCGGAGTTCATCGGACGGCTGCCGGTGATCGTCACCCTTGCCGCGCTGACCTCGGAGGATCTCGTCAGGGTCCTGACCGAGCCGAAGAACGCGGTCACCCGCCAGTTCCAGAAGTTCCTCGCCCTCGACAAGGTCGAGCTTGTCTTCACCGACGGAGCCCTCAAGGCCGCGGCCGACGTCGCCCTGGACCGCAAGACGGGGGCACGGGCGCTCCGATCGATCGTCGAGGAGGCGCTTCTCGAAGTGATGTACGACATCCCGGAGCGAACCGAGATCCGGAAGTGCATCATCACCGAGGAGACGATCCGGGACGGCCGCCTGCCCCTCCTGCTCACGAAGACGGACGTCGACAGCGGCGTCGACGAGACGAACTACGCCGAGTGGCTTGCCGAGCGGGCGGAGAGCGCCTGACGTTCCGCGGCGGTGTAACCCGAACGGTTCCCCGTCAGATGCCTCGAAGCGGGCACAAGCGCGCCCGCCGGCTGTTCCAGGGCCAATCTTGGCGCCCGAGATAGCCGTGAGCGGCTCATGCGCCCCCTGCCCACGCCCAGCAAGCGGCCTGGTCGTGGGATAAGGCTCTCCTGGTGAGCAGATGACAGAATCCTGCGGTCCGACTGCGCTGCGCGCCGCGCCGGGCCGCCCGGTTCCACCGCGAGGGTCGGGCGCCTAGGACCATCGACGCACGGCGTGCGGCCATCTTCCGTGGCACCCTGCCCTTTCCCATGACCCCCGCGACCCCGCGATCCCGCCGCCGGATCCCGCGCCCACCGCTCGGGCGCGTCGTCGCGGCGGCCGCCCGGCCGGGGAGCCGGTGGCGTTCGCGGGCGCTCCGCTCGCCGCTCGTGCGGCGCCTCGCGCTCGTCGGCGTGACGGTCGCCCTCGGCGGCTGTGTCCCGACCGGCGACGCGGGTGAGCTCCCACCGACGCTGGCGATCGAGTCCGTCCACGGCGGCGAGGTCGCCGTCCAGAACGGGATCCCCGTCCCGTCGTTCACCTGGCCGTCGCGCCCACGCCGCTCGCTCGACGGGCCGTGGCGGGTGGAGCGCCGGGAATTCGACTCCGACCTGTCGCTCACTCCACGCGACGTCGCCCTGCCGCGGATCGAGGAACAGGCGGCTGGTCGCCAGGGTGACGCGTTCGACGACAGCTCGTGGGCCCGCGTGGACGTCCCGGGCACACTCAATCCGGCCCCCGACCGGCGCGAGGTCGGCGGCTGGTATCGCAAGTCCTTCTTTTTGCCGGCCAGCTGGTCCGGCCAGACGCTCACGCTGAAGTTCGGAGCGGCGAACTACCTCGCCGACGTCTGGCTGAACGGCGTCTGGCTGGGCTACCACGAGGGCGGCACGACGCCGTTCGCGTTCGACGCGACCGCGGCCGCCCGCCCCGGCGAATCGAACGTGCTTGCCGTCCGCGTCGACAATCCGCCGTGGGGCAGCCGTAACGACATCGTCCCGTGGGGCCTCGCCGACTGGTGGAACTTCGGCGGGCTCACCCGGCCCGTCTGGATCGAGGCGAGTGCGCCGGTCCACGCGGTGCGGGCCGACGTCGTGCCTCACCTCGACGGCGCGGACCTGTCGGTCGTCGTTCGCAACGCCGGGAGCGAGGCCGCCGAGCCGACCCTGACGTTCGAGGTCCTGCCGGCCACGGTCACCGACGCCAACGTCCTCGAGCGGGATCCGCGGCGGCTCATCACGACCGGCGCACGGCCGCTCGTCCGGACGAGCCTCGGTCCGGAGCGCCTCGAGGCGGGCGAGATCGCCCGCCTGGACACGAGCTTCATCCTCGCGAACGCGGCGACATGGAGTCCGCGATCGCCATCGCTGTACGTGCTCCGGGTGACGGTGTCGATCGACGGCCGCGTTGTCGACCGGATGCACGAGACGTTCGGACTCCGGCAGGTCGCCGTCGACACCGCGGCATCGGCCGTGCTCCTCAACGGGCGCCCGGTCTTCCTCGCTGGGGTCGCGCTCCACGATCAGCACGTCTCCGTAGGTCCGGACGGCCGGGTCGCCGCCACTCTGCCGACGCGGGCCCAGCTCCGGGAGCAGCTCGACCGGGCCGAGTCGGTCGGCGCGCATCTCATCCGAACTGGCCACTCGCCGGCGAACCCGGTGCTGCTAGACCTTGCCGATCGGCTGGGCTTCGCCGTGTGGGAGGAGATCCCGCTCTACCACTACACGCCCCAGACGTACGACGTCGCGATGGGCCGGGGGATCCCGCAGCAGATGCTCCGGGAGATGGCGCTGCGCGACATGAACCGGCCGTCCGTCCTGTTCCACGGCCTGTCGAATGAATCGACCGGCGAAGAGGCCCGATCTCACGCGCTGGCAGAGCTTCACGAGATCGACCGCGCAATCGACGGGACGCGCCTCACCGGGCAGGCCGCGTACGGTTTTGCGCCGGCGGACCAGTCGAACGGGCCGCTCGACGTCGCGGGCCTCACGTCGTACCACGGGGTGTTCTACGGGTCAGATGCCGCGACCGACACGACCGCGGCTCTCGACGCCGTCCACATCGCCAATCCCGGCAAGCCCGTGATGGTCCTCGAGTTCGGGCGCTGGGCGGATGGTCGCGACGGAGAGGCGGCGCAGCGCCGCGTGTTCGACGAGACGGCGCCCGCGATCCTCGACCGGCGCGCGACGCTGCCCGGCGGGTTCGTGTCAGCCGGAACGTGGTGGACGCTCGAGGACTACGCGACCCTCCGACCGAACCTCGAGCTCGAGCAGTTCGGGATGTTCGCGGCGGACGGCAACGCCCGGCCGGTCGCCGACGGAGCCCGGGCGCTGTTCGGCTCGCTCCCGATCGGGCTCGAGGGCACGCCGCTCACGCCGGTGGTCCCGGGCGGCCAGGTGACGGCGCTCCCACCGACCCAGGCCGGCTGGGTGCTGCTCGGGTATCTCGCCTATGCGGTCGTCGTGTCGCTGGCGCTCCTCGGCGGCGCATTCGCGCTACTCCTCCGGCGCGGCGGTCGTGGGCGGCGCCGGCCCGTGACCCCTGTGAGGGTCGCCTGATGGCGGAGCGTCTCCGCGTGCGTCGACCGTTCCCGGGCCGGCGCCTCGGCGATCCCGTCGGGGCGACGAGCGATCCGGCAACGCGGGCCGTCAGGGGACGGCTGTCGGCGGTCTCGGTTCGGGCATCCGTTGGCGCCGGGGCGTGGGTCGGCCTCTCGCTCGGCGTCGTCGCCGGCGCGTTGCTCGGCGCGGCGGCGGTCTGGTTCGCCGGCGCGATGCTCGACTGGCAGCGGGACCTGGCGTTCACGTTCGGCGTCGCCCGGCGCCTCCTCCCGTTCGGCGATCAGATCGGCCTGCTGCGGGACATGCAGGCTCGCTGGTGGATCGTGATCCCGATGGTCGGCGTCGCCGTCGGAGCGCTCGGTGCGCTGGTCGGGTCGATCCTCGGAGGGATCCTCGCCGCCGCGTACAACCGGTCGCCGCGCCACGCGCTCGTCGTCGTCGAGCTGCCCGGTCACGTCGCGCCATCCTCGGCCAATGGGCCGGCGGTCGAACCCGCTGTGACGGCGACGCCGGCGCGCAAGTCCCCGCCTCGCGGGACTGCGACGGTGCGGCCGATGCGGGCCCGGGCGCCCCGGGCCGCCGGGAGGGCCGTGCTACACTCCCGGCTCCACGGCGGAGACCGGGAGGAGTAACGCCTCGGCGGCCACGAAGCGAGCGCGGGATGGTGCGAGCCGCGCGGGCACGGAGGCGCGAACGTCGCTCGCGAGCCGTGCGGTTGGCGCCCGATAGCGCGCCACGAGGGCGATCGGACCCGGTGGACCGCGATGGCGGCTCCATCCCCGCCCGCCGAACCAGCAGGTGGTACCACGACCCCGTTCGTCCGCTGGACGAGCGGGGCGGTTTGTTTTTCGGAGGCGGGATGACGCGGACAACGAGCGGCGCGGCACTCCCGAAGTCGTACCGGCCGGCCGACTTCGAGGGAGAGATCTACGAGCGCTGGCTCGCGGCGGACGTGTTCGCGCCCGACGGCGGCGGATCGACGGCAGATCCGGACGCCACGCCGTTCGTCATCATCCAGCCGCCCCCGAACATCACGGGGGCCCTTCACCTCGGTCACGCGCTCACGTCGGCGCTCGAGGACCTCATGATCCGCCACGCCCGGATGGAGGGCCGCCCGACGCTCTGGCTCCCGGGCCTCGATCACGCCTCGATTGCCGCCCAGTACGTCCTCGATCGGCGCCTCGCCGGGGAGGGCGAGACCCGCGAGAGCCTCGGGCGGGAGCGGTACCTCGAGCGGATGTGGGCGTTCATCAACGCCACCCGCGAGGTCATGCTCGGCCAGCAGCGCCGAATCGGCGCGTCGCTCGACTGGAGCAGGCTCCGGTTCACGATGGGCGACCAGACGGCGCGCGCCGTCCGCGAGTCGTTCAGCCGCCTCTACCGCGAGGGTCTAGCCTACCGGACCGAGGCGCTCGTCAACTGGTGCCCCGGGTGCCGGACGAGCGTCAGCGACCTCGAGGTGATCCCGACCGCCGAGACGGGCACGCTGTGGGTCGTCCGCTACCACGTCGTCGACCCCGCCACCGGCGCGCCGAGCCCGACCGAGACGGTCGCCGTGGCGACCACCCGCCCCGAGACGATCCTCGGCGACACGGCGGTCGCCGTGCATCCCGACGACGAGCGGTACAGAGCGCTCGTCGGCGCCACGGTCCGGATTCCGTTCGTCGAACGCGAGGTGCCCGTCCTCGCCGACGACGCCGTCGATCCCGCGTTCGGAACCGGGGCGGTGAAGATCACCCCGGCCCACGACCACACCGACTACGAGACAGGTCGCCGCCACGGACTTCCGATGGTCACGGTCCTCGACGACGAGGCGCGCGTCAGCGGCACCGGCACGCCGTACGACGGCCTCGACCGGTACGAGGCCCGGGCCCGGATCGTGGCCGATCTCGAGGCTCGCGGGGACCTGGTCGAGTCGCGCCCGCACGACATGCTCATCGGCCGCTGCCAGCGATCGAACGATGTGGTCGAGCCGAGGCTCAAGACCCAGTGGTTCATCCGGACCGGGCCTCTCGCCGAGGCCGCGCTCACGGCGACCCGGAGCGGCCGGACCCGGATCGTCCCGAGACGGTTCGAGAAGGTCTGGGAGAGCTGGATGACCTCGATCCACGACTGGAACGTGTCGCGCCAGCTGTGGTGGGGTCACCGGATCCCGGCCTGGTACTGCCCGGACGGCCACGCGACGGTCTCACCCGAGGAGGCGGGGCCCGCGGCGTGCGAAGCCTGCGGTCGCCCGGTCGCAGAGCTGACCCAGGACCCCGACATCTTCGACACCTGGTACAGCTCCGGGCTGTGGCCGTTCGCGACCCTCGGCTGGCCGGACGACACCCCGGACCTGCGCCGCTACTACCCGGGCTCGGTCATGGAGACCGGCTACGACATCATCTTCTTCTGGGTCGCCCGGATGATGATGCTGGGCATCCACTTCATGGGCGACGTCCCGTTCGAGACGGTCTACCTCCACGGGCTCGTCAAGGACCCGTTCGGGGCGCGGATGTCGAAGACGAAGGGCAACGTCGTCGATCCGCTCGAGGCGATCTCCACGTCAGGCGCGGACTCGCTCCGGTTTGCGCTCATCAACGGGACGTCCCCCGGCAACGACCAGAAGTTCCGGGACGAGAAGCTCCATGAGGCCCGGAACTTCGCGAACAAGCTGTGGAACGCCGCGCGATTCGTGGCGGGCGCGCGCCCGTCGACGATTCCCGAGGCGGCGGCCCGGCAGTCTCCCGACCCGGCCCGCCTCGGTCCGACCGAGCGGTGGATCGCGTCGCGCACGGCGGCGACCGTCCGGGCGGTCGATCGCGCCCTCGCCGAGTTCGGGTTCGGCGAGGTGACGAGGATCCTGTACGACGCGATCTGGAGCGAGTACTGCGACTGGGGTCTCGAGCTGGCAAAGGTCCGGCTCGCCGACGAGACCCTCGAGCCGGAGGTGCGCGAGGCCACGTGGTGGACGCTGGTCGAAGCACTCGACACGTACCTCCGCCTGCTCCACCCGGTCATGCCGTTCGTCACCGAGGCGCTGTGGGCCACGATCCCGCACCGGGAGGACGATCCGGACCTCCTGATCGTCGCCCGCTGGCCTCAACCCGCCGGACGCGACCCCGGGCTCGAGCTCGAGGTGGGTGCGATCGTCGAGCTCGTCCGGGGCATCCGCAACGCCCGCGCCGAGGCCCGGGTCGAGCCGGCGGCCCGGTTGCCGGTCGACGTCGCCGTGCCCGCCCGGCTGGCCGCGACGTTCGGCGCGCTCGCACCGGCCGTCGAGCGTCTTGCCCGGGCCCGTCCGCTCCGGACCCATCCCACGGCCGCGACCCTCCACGACCGGGCGGGATCCGACGGTCTCGCAGTCATCGCCGGCGACCTCGAGGCGGTGGTGGCCGTCGCGCCGAGTGGGGAGCGGACCGCTCGCCCGGACAGCGCCCGCCTCGAGAAGGAGCTCGCCGAGGCTGAGCGGTTCCTGGCGGCCGCTCGGTCACGGCTCGCCGACGAGGCCTTCACGTCGAAGGCGCCGCGGGCCGTCGTCGAAGGGGCCCGGACCCGCGAGGTGGAGCTCGCCGCGACGGTTGCCCGGCTGCGCGACCGCCTGGGCCGCGCCTGAGGCGCGGCCCGCCGGCCATCGGCGCCCGACGGATCAGCCCTTGACGGCTCCGCCGGTGATGCCGCGAACGAAGTACCGCTGCAGCCCAAGGAACACGGCCAGCGGCAGGGCCATCGTGAGGAAGGCGGCCGCCGTAAGGAAGTGGGTCTCACCGCCGAGCGAGCTCACGAGGTTCGACACCACCACCGTCATCGGCAGGTTCTCCGACCGCGTGGGGCCGATGTAGATCAGCGACACCAGGAGGTCATTCCAGACGAACAGGAACTGGAAGATCGCGAGTGACGCAAGGACCGGCACGCTCATCGGCAGTGCCAGCCGGAAGAAGGCGGTCGCCGGGTTCGCCCCGTCGATCGACGCCGATTCGAACACCTCGCGCGGCAGCCCGCCCATGTAGTTGCGCAGCAGGTAGACGGCAAATGGCAGGCCATAGCCCGTGTGGGCCAGCCAGACCGCGAGGTACTCGCCCGCGATGCCGGCCCCGGCGAGCAGCCGGAGGACCGGGATCAGGGTCGACTGGAGCGGGATCACCAGCAGCCCGACGATCGCGACGAAGATCGCGTTCTTGTACGGAAAGTCCATCCAGGCGAACGCGTACGCCGCGAATGCCGCGACCATCACCGGGATGACGGTCGAGGGGATCGTGATGAACAGGCTGTTGATGAACGCGTCGCCCAGGTTGTTCTGGGTCAGGACGTGCTCGTAGTTGGCGAGGGTGAAATCCCACGGCGGCAGGAGTGACTCCCACCAGCCTGACCGGGCGACGTCCGACGCCGGGCGGAAGGAGTTGACCAGCAGGCCCAGCGTCGGGACGAGCCACAGCGCCATGAGGCCGATGACAATGACGTGGAGTGCCACGCGGCCGAGGCGGCCGCGGCCCTGCCGCTTGGCGACCGCGGTCCGGGTAACGTCGAGGGGCCGCGATGCCGCCGTCATCGCAGCGCCTCCTGCTCACGGAAGCGCCGGATGTTCACGGCCATGAACGGGATGATCGCGAGGAGCAGCACGATGGCCACGGCACTGGCCCGACCGAAGTGTTGGGTCGTGAACATCTCCGCGAACATCTTCCGGGCGATGACGTCCGTCCCGAACGCCCCGTTGGTCAGGGTGTAGATGATGTCGAACGACTTCAGGGCGGTGATGACGATGGTCGTGCCGACGACGAAGATCGTCGGCATCAGGAGCGGCAGGATGATTCCGCGGAAGACCTGCCATTCGTTGGCGCCGTCGACACGAGCCGCCTCGAGCAGCTCGGTGCTGATCCCCTTGAGCCCGGCGGACAGGATCACCATCGCGAAGCCGGTCCACATCCAGACGCCGATGAAGATGAGGGCGAAGTTGTCGACCAGGAACGAGCGTTCCCGGATCCAGTCGACCGGTCCCAGGCCGACCAGCCCGAGCACCGAGTTCACGGTTCCAATCTGGGGAGTACCGGGCGGTCGGTACTGGTACATGAACTGCCAGATGATCGCGGCGGCCACGAAGCTGATCGCGAGCGGCACGAAGATCGCCGTCTTGGCCACGGGTTCGTAGCGGACCCGATCGACCAGGATCGCCACGAGCAGACCCAGGCCGACCACGCCGCCGGTCATGAATACGACCCACAGGACACTGTTGCGGAGCGCCTCCAGCGTTCCCGGGTCGCCGAAGAACCAGATGTAGTTGTCGAGGCCGACGAAGTTCCGGGAGAACTTGTCCTGGAACGACAGGACCAGCGTGTTAATCGTGGGATAGATCAGGAACACGATCAGGAACGCGAGCGCGGGCGCGATCCAGAACCATGGCCGGAGGCGACCCTGGCGCCGCTCCGGGAGCGCCTGGATCAGGCGCTCCGTGACGAGGATGTAGCCGACCAGGGCGGCCGGAACTCCCAGGAGAACAATCGCCGCGGTGATGAGCCGGTCTTCCATCGACTCCTCCTCCGTGCGATGGAGGAGCCGGCCGGCCGGCTCCTCCGCGCACCAGGCTTACTGCGCTTACTGCGCGTAAGCCGTCTTCTGCACCTCGTCGAGGCCCGCCAGAATCGAATCCAGGTTGCCCTGGTTCTCGGCGAAGTCGACCATCGACCGGAAGAATGCAGCCTTCATGGCGTTGGGCATGAGGTCCCCGCCGTCGAATCGGAAGATCTTGGCCGTGCCGAGGATCTCGGCCGACCGCTTCGACACGTCGTCCGGGTAACTGGTGACCTTGGTGTTGCCGGACAGCGCGCCGCCGCGGCTCACCCAGATCTGCTGCGCCTCCGCAGTCACGAGGTACTTGAGGAGGTCCTTGGCCGCGGCCTTGTCCGAGAACAGCCCGAACAGGTCACCGGCACCGGTGAACGCCCCGGCGTACTGGGGATTGATGTCGGGCATCGGGAAGAAGTCGAAATCGCCGTCGGCCGCTCCTCCCTGCTCCTTGAAGAAGTCGGTGATGAAGCTCGCCTGGTGATGGAAGAGGCAGCCGGGCGGATCCGTGAAAAGCGGGTTGCCTGCCGCCCCGAAGTTCGTGCTGTTGACCGTCGCGGCACCGCCGAAGGAGGCGTCAAGGACGTCCCCGAAGGCTTCGTATGCCGACTTGATCTCCGGCGCCGACCAGGTCAGCTTGCCGGCGACCCAGTTGTCGTAGACGTCTGGCCCGGACTGGCGGAGGACGAAGTCCTCAACCCAGTCGGTGCCGGGCCAGCCGGAGTCGGCGCCGGACTCGAGGCCGACGCACCACAGTGAATCGGCGCTGCCGGGGTCTGTCCCCATGACTGCGTCCCATGTCGCCGGGGCCGTGCCGGTGAAGTTCTTCGGGTTGTACCAGATGAGGCCCTTCAGGGCGCTCTTGATGAACACGCCGACGACCTTGCCGTCGACGGTCCCGAGGGTGACGAAAGCCGGCGAGGTCTCGGCCTTATAGGTCGCGATGTCGAGGACGTCGTCGAGCGGCTTCAGCGATCCACCCTTGGCGAACTCGCTCATCTCACCGGGGCCAGGGAGGCCGGCGAGGTCGGGCAGGGTGCCCGACTGGACCGCCGTCGTGAGGTAGGTCCCCAGGCCGCGCGATCCCGTGTACTTCACTTTGTTGCCGGTTCGATCTTCCCATGGCTTGACCATGGCCAGGAACGACTCCTGCTCGGAGCCGCCCCACGTACCGACGACGGTGACCTCCTTGTCGGCCGCGCCCCCACCGCCGCCGGTGTTGCAAGCTCCGACGACGAGCGCGAGCACCCCGAGCATCGCGGCAAGCCTGCGGGCAAATCGATGATCCATGTTCGGTTCTCCTCCTGTGCGGTCCGGACCGCCGAGCGGGCCGGTCTGCCGTACCGAAATGATGCGCCCGACCGTCAGTGGCCGCGACGCGGGGAAGGGGATGAAGGCGACGCCCGGGTCGATGCCCGTACGACCAGCTCGGTCGCCAGCAGCGTACGGCGCGGGACCGTCGCACGCGAGATCCGATCGAGCAGCGCCGCGCCGACCGCGTGACCCAGCTCGTATGCCGGAAGGCGCACGGTCGTCAGCGGCGGATCGAAGAACGCCGCCAGCGGAATGTCGTCGAACCCGACGACGGACATGTCGTCGGGCACCCGCTTGTGAGCGGCCCGCAACGCACCGATGGCTCCCAGGGCGACGACGTCGCTCGCGACGAAGACCGCGTCGAGCTCCGTCGATGCGAGCAATGTCTTCATCGCCCGGTGGCCGCTCGCGGCGTCGAACGCACCCTCCGCAACCCACGCCGGATCGGCCGCGATGCCCGCCTCGCGCAGCGCCGCCTGGTAGCCCTCCAGCCTCTCGCGGGCGGCCGTGTACGCCAGCGGCGCGTTGGTGATGCAGCCGATCCGCCGATGGCCCAGCGCGATGAGGTGCTCGACCGCCCCCTTCGCCCCGGCCCGGTTGTCGACGTCGACGCTCGGCGCATCCAGCCCGGGCAGGGAGCCTTGCAGGACCACCGGGAAACCCTCCTCGACGATCTGTCGGAGGTCCCGATCGTCGACCCGCGGGCCGGACACGACGACTCCGTCGGCCCGGCCCGACCGGAGGAGGTCGGCGTACGGTCCGTTGCCCGGCTCGAGCGCCTCGACGATGACCCGGAACCCACCCGCCCGGGCCGCCCCGGTCAGGCCCCGCAGTGTCTCCGCCAGGAACGCGTCGCCGGCCACCTGCTCCGGCGATTGGCGCAGCACCAGTCCCATCGTCTGGCTCCGCCCACCGGCCAGCTGGCGGGCCGGGGCGTGCGGATGGTAGCCCAGCTGGCGCGCCGCTTCGAGCACCCGTTCCCGCGTCGCCGGGCTGATGCTGACGTCCCGGTCGTTCAGCACGAACGACACCGTCGTCCGCGACACGCCCGCGCGGGCGGCTACGTCGGCGCTGGTTGGTCGCCTGGGATCCATCGGGCAGAACGCACCCCACGGGCGAAATCGATGACCGGCGGTCGGGACTTGACCGAAGACCCGTCGAGTCCGCAGACTAACTCGCGTCAGTAACGCGTATTAACTCCGCCTCCGCCGGTTCCGTCAAGCATCTTTTCGCAATTCGCCCTCCACCCGAGCGTCGACTCCATGGCGATCGAGTCGTTCTCCGAATCCCTTCTTCCCGACCCTGCCGCCGCCCCGCGCCCGCCCGGTCGCCGGCTCACGCCCCGGCCGGTCGAGGGCGCGGCCTTCGGCGCCGACTGGTGGCAGCGCGGCGTGATCTACCAGGTCTATCCCCGCTCGTTCGCCGACTCGACCGGCGACGGTGTCGGCGACCTTCGCGGGGTCATCGACCGGCTCGACTATCTCAACGACGGCACCCCCGGTTCGCTCGGGATCGACGCGATCTGGCTGTCGCCGATCTATCCGTCGCCCGGCCTCGACGTCGGCTACGACGTCTCCGACCATGCCGCGATCGATCCGCTCTTCGGCACCCTCGACGACTTCGATCGGCTGATCGACGAGGCCCACCGGCGCGGCATCCGGGTGGTCCTCGACCTCGTGATGAACCACACCAGCTCGGCCCATCCGTGGTTCCTCGAATCGCGTGCCAGCCGGTCCGGACCGAAGGCCGACTGGTACATCTGGCGCGACCCACCGCCGACCTGGTCGCGGCCGCGCGCCCGCCGCCGGCCGAACAACTGGGTCTCCTATTTCGGCGGCCCGGCGTGGACGTGGGACGAATCCCGTCGCCAGTTCTACCTCCACACGTTCCTGCCCGAGCAGCCCGACCTGAACTGGCGGAATCCGGACGTCCGCGCCGCGATGCTCGACATGGTTCGCGGCTGGCTCGACCGCGGCGTCGACGGCTTCCGGCTCGACGTGTTCAACGCGTTCTTCAAGCACTCGGAGCTCCTGTCGAACCCGCGCCGCGTCATCGGCCGCCGGGCGTACGACCGGCAGCGCCATCACTACGACAAGGACCAGCCCGAGCTCCACGATTTCCTCGCCGAGTTCCGCGCCCTGGTCGACGAGCTCGAGGGCCGGATGACGGTCGGCGAGCTCTTCGCGACCGAGCCCCACCGGGCCGGCGAATACGCCGCTCCGGGCCATCTCGTCTTCGACTTCCACCTCATCAGCCAGCCGTGGCGGGCGGACGCGTTCGCCCGGGCGACGGCCGAGCGCGAGGCGATCTTCGGGCCGGCCGGCTGGCCGACGGTCGTCCTGTCGAACCACGACCAGTCCCGCCACGCCTCCCGGTTCGGGGCCGAGCTGCGTGGCGACGCTGTCGCCCGGGCCGCCGCGGTGCTCCTCCTGACCCTGCGCGGCACGCCGTTCCTCTACTACGGCGAGGAGATCGGCCTGCGCGACGTGCCCATCCCGCGGGCCGAGATCGTCGACCCGCCGGCCCGTCGCGGAGGGCCGATCGCCCGTCGCCTCTCGCCGTGGTGGAACCGCGACCAGGCCCGTGCGCCGATGCCCTGGACGGACGCCCCGTTCGGCGGCTTCTCGCCCGTCCGGCCGTGGCTCCGGATGGCCTCCGACGCCGCGACCCGGAACGTCGCGCGCCAGGCGGCCGACCCGCGGTCCGTCCTCTCCGCCTACCGGCGGCTCATCTGGCTCCGGCGCGACCATCCGGCGCTCCAGGTGGGCGACTACCGGCGCCTGGCCGGGACGAGCGGCGACGTGTTGGCCTGGCTCCGGGTCACCCCGGACGAGACGGTCCTCGTTGCCGTCAACTTCGGCCGCGGCGCGGGCTGGGCCGGGGCCGGGGGCCACCCCGCGCCGGGCACCTGGGAGCCACTGTTCGGGACCCACGACGGCCTCGGTCCCGTCGCCGACGGAGCCCGGATCGAGCTGCGCCCGCTGGAGGCGGTCGTGTTCGTGGGAAGGCCGGCCGCGGCCGACTGACTGCCACCCGATCGTACCGCTGCCGGACCGGACGGTGGCACGCTACGATATCGGCCGTTCACGCTGGACTGGGAGAGGACGCTCGTGCCGCTCGAATTCCTCAAGCGCCGGGGAGCCGAACCCGACGCAACAGACGATCCCCGGCCGCATGGGCGCATGTCGAGCACCCTGCCCGAGGAGGTCATCGCCCAGGACTTCACCCTCAAGCTGTACTACGCGGGCAAGAGCAGCGAGGGGGTCCGTATGAAGACCGGACCGGGCGCGATGAACGCGCTCCCGTCGCTCCTTGGGGGCATCGCCCGGAGCGAGGTCGAGGTCGTTCCCCCCCTGCCGATCGAGTACGGCCACGCGGCGCCGGTCATCGCTCGACCGGCGGAGGCGATGGAGTGGCTCAACGCCCACCACGCCCACTCCCCGGTAACCCGCCACGCGCTCGTCGTCCTCGAGTCCATCGACGCGATCGACCTGGCCTTCGACACGTTCGTTTGCGCCCTCCTCGCCGGCGACACCGATACGTCGGGCTACCCCGAGTACAACGCGATCGTCGGCGGCGTCGCGTCGCACTGGGACGAGGCCACCGGCGACATGATCGCCCGGGCCGTCGTCGGCTGGGGCGGCCGTGGAGTCCGCGGCGACTCGGATCGGAACGGGACGCGGATCCTGACCGCGTTGCTGACGAACATCCTGAGCAGCCAGTACTCGATGGGCCTCACGGCCGTCGAGCGGCCCGTTCCAGCGGCGGGACGCGGCGGGCTCGTCTGCGCCCACTGCGGCTTTGCGTCGGCCCACGAGCGCGCGTTCTACTGCCCGAAGTGCGGCATGCGCCTGCTCCGCGGCTGACCCCCGGAGGCGACGCGTGCCGATCTACGAGTATCGCTGCACGGCCTGCGGCCACCGAACGGACATCCTCCACGGGATCAGCCAGCCAGGCCCGAACTTCTGCCCCAGTTGCGGCGCCGAGGGCACGATGCGCAAGACGATCTCCGCGCCGTCGATCCACTTCAAGGGCAGCGGCTGGGCCAAGAAGGACCGCGCCTCGGCGACGAAGACGAAGGCAGCGGCGAAGAGCGAAGGCGCCCCGAAGACCGGCGACGGCGAGTCGAAGCCGGAGGGCGCGGCAAAGGCCCCGGCCGCGGAGCCGGCCAAGACGTCCGCGTCCGTGTCCTCGGAGGCCGACTGAGCCGATGCCGGCCCCGTCCGACTGGATCACGCTGGCCGAGGCGGCCGAGCTGCTCGAAGCGGCGAACATCCACTTCCGGGCGTCGACGATCGGCGGCTGGGCGAGGGCCGGCAAGCTCCAGAGCATCAAGCTCGGCGGTCGCCGATTCGTCCGGCGGGCGGAGGTCAGGGCCCTGGTCACACCGCCGCGCCGCATTCGGGCCGCCGATCTCCAGCCCGGCCTGTTCGAGGATCTGACCGGCTGACCCGGTGATAGCCTCGGGCGATGAACGTCCCGTCGTCCCTGCGAGCGGCTGCGGACCGGGTGCTCGACTGGGGACCGGTCGCGACCGGGCGCCGGGTGATGGCGGTCTACGACGACGCGGGTGGCGGTCTCCTCGCCGGCGGCCTCACGTACAGCGCCTTGTTCGCGCTGCTGCCGTCGCTCCTGTTGCTCACCGGGGTGCTCGGCCTCGCCGTCGACGATCCCGAGCGGCGCCGCGCGATCGTCGAGGGCATCGGCAACAGCCTGCCACCGCTGCGCGGGTTCCTCGCGGAGAGCCTGCAGCAGATCACCGATGGCGCGGCGAGCGCGGGGGGCATCGGGCTGATCGGCCTGGCGTGGGGCGCCAGCCGCTTCTACGGGTCGCTCGACGATGCCGTCGGCCACATCTTCCGCAGCGCCCCGAAGCGCGGCTTCGTTGCCCGGACCCTGCGCGGCATCCTGTCGGTGGTCCTCCTCGTCAGCGTCTTCCTCGGCTCGCTCATCCTCACCGGGATCGCGTCCTACCTCGCCGAGGAGACGGCGGCCCGCCTGGGCACCGAGTCGCAGGCCTTCTGGCGGGTCGTGACTCCGCTGTTGACCGGGATCGTCTTCGTCGGCGCCGCCGCCCTCGTCTATCGGCTCGTGCCCGCGTTTCACGTGCCGTGGTCCGCGGTCGCGCTCCCCGCTGCGCTCGTCGGGATCGCGCTGGCGGCGCTCACCCAGCTGTTCACGTACGTCGCCCCGAGGCTCATCGGGGCGGCCGCCGTCTACGGGACGTTCGTCGCGATCTTCGCCGCGATGGTCTGGCTGGCGACCGGGTTCCAGCTGCTGCTGGTGGGAGCCGCCTGGGTCAGCGTCCGACTGGGATCGCCGGCGGAACGGGAGGCGTTGCGCGAGGAGTCGTGAGCCGGAATCAGCCCTGGCGGGTACCGCAGCGGCGGCAGAAATGGGCCGTGGCCGATAGCGACAGGCCGCACGAGACGCAGGGCTGGACGCCGACCGGGACGCCCGGCCCGCCGGCCGGCGCGGGACCGAGCACTTCGACGCTCGAGGCCGCCCACATGTCGTCGCCGGCCTTCCGGGCGGCGAGGCGAGCGGCGAGGAACGACTCGGCGGACTGACCCGGCCACTGCGGCTCCGGTCGGTTGGCGCCGGCGGCCGGCCTGAGGGCATCGGTCGGATAGCCGTTGACAGGGGCGTTCTCGGGCGCCACGACGTGCCACGTCGGAACCTGGACGATGTCCTCGGCGGGTCGCGGGGCCGGGGGCTGCGGCGGGGCCGCCGGCTCCGGTTCGGACTCGGCCCACGCGACGGGCTCGGGCTCGGGCTCGAGGGTGGGCTCGGGCCATGGGATCTGGTCTCGCTCCGGCCAGCCACCGTCCAGCGGCTCCGGGGAAGCAGGCTCCTGCTCCGGCGCGGCTTCGGCCCAGACCGGCTGCGGCTCGGCCGGCTCGGGCTCGGCCCAGACGGGCTCCGGCTCCGGCTCGGGGGCGGGCTCGGCCTCGGCCCAGACGGGCTCGGGCTCCGGCTCTGGTTCGGCCTGCGCCCAGGCCGGCCCGGACTCGGCCGACTCGAGCGACGCCTCGTAGGCCGCGAGCGCCTCGTCGAGGCTCTGTCCCGGGCGGAACCGGCCGAGGATGCCGCCGCCGCTCGACGCTGCCGCGGCACGGCCGGGGAGGGCCGGGGGGGCGGAGCCGTCGGCCGTCGGCCACTCCTCGGACGCCGCTTCGGCGAAGACTTCGGGCTCCGCAATCGGCTCCGCCTCGGCGTCGGCGGTAGCCTCTTGCTCGCCCACCGGCTCCTCGGCGGGCGGCACGCGCCCCTCGAGCGCGGCAAGGGGCCACGGCTCCTCGACGGGGGCGGGTTCCGGCTCGGGTCGTCGCCGATCGGCGACCGGCCACGCGACGGCCTCGATGCCCGGACGCTCCGTTGTCTGGGCGGGCCACGCGGGCGAGCTGTCCTCGCTCCGGCCCCACGCCGCCGACAGGCCCCGGCCGGCCACCGGGCTGCAGGTGAGGCACTGGCCCTCGGCGTCGTTCCAGCAGTTCGCGCAGGTGTACTGCCGGCAGGACATGCAGAAGTTGAACGTCTTGTGGAAGGCGTCGAGCTGCTCCGACGTTGCCTCGCGGCTCTCCTCGTTCCGGGCGGCCGCCAGCGCCTCGTCGAGGGACGTGTCATCGTCGAGGACGAAGTTCTTGAGGCCTTTCGACAGCGTCTTGAAGCGTCCCATCCGGGGCTTCGGAGCGGTCGATTCGAACGTGTAGCGGGTGCCACACCGTTCGCAGAAGGACTCGGTCAGGATCTCGGGCATCAGGCCCCCGGAGTCGCGCACGGACAGATCGGGCCCACGAGCCCGAACGGGTCGAGAGTATAGCCCAGCCCATGTGGCGGACCCCGGCCTTCGGTACCTGATCCGGTCTCCGATGGTCCCCGGTCCGGCGCCCCTCCGGCGGGTTGGAGAAGGGGGGTTCGGAGGGGCCTCTGCTAGACTCCGGCCCCGAATGCGTCCACTGACCGCCGTCGAGCGGTTCTTCGAACGGCTCTTCGAACGGCCGAGCGCGCGGCTGTTCCGGGCGCGACTGCAGCCCGTCCAGCTCCAGCGCCGCATCGAGCGGGCGATGGAGACCGATCGTCTCTCGGGCGCAGACCGGACCCTCGTCCCGAATCGGTTCCGCGTCCACCTCAACCCGACAGACCTGGCCGGGTTCGGCGAGTTCTCGGCGAGCCTAGCGGCGGAGCTGGCCGACGGCGCCTTGGCCTTCGCCCGGAGCCACCGCTACTCGGTCGTCGACCGACCCCAGGTGGATCTCGTCGCGGACCCGGCCGTGGCCGTCGGCGAGGTCCGGGTCGCGGCCCGCTTCGCGGACCCCGATCGGTCGCCACGGCCGGCCGCCGAGCCGTCGACCGCCGGCGAGGCGGAGCCGGACGATCTCCACCAGCCCACGCGGACGATGGTCTTCGAGGTGCCGGTCGTCGAGGGCCCGATGGCTCGCCTCCGCGAGATCCGGCCGGACGGCACGCAGCGGGAGGTCGACGTCGACGGGGCGCTGCTCACGATCGGCCGGGCGAGCGACAACGGGCTGGTGATCCACGACTCGCGGATCTCCCGTCACCACGCCCGGCTCCAGGCCCGTCGGGGGACGCTCGTGCTGACCGACCTCGGCAGCACCAACGGGTCGCGGGTCAACGGGGCGCGGGTCGACGAGGTGGTCCTCGGCGAAGGCGACCGGATCGAGTTGGGGGACACGGTCCTCGTCGTCGAGTCGGTCTCGGCCGGCTGACGGTGGATGCCTTCGCGGCGAGCCTGTGGCTCCTCCGCCTGCTGTTCCTCGCGCTCCTCTACCTGTTCCTGTTCGCCGTCGTCCGGATCCTCGTTCGCGACCTGCGGGCGGCGGCCCGGGAACCGGGGATCGAGCTGGGTCGGCTCCACGTGCTGGCCTCGCCGAGCGGTGAGCCGCCCGGCGGGGCGGTCTTCGGGCTCGACGCCCTGACGACGCTGGGGCGGGACGTCAACAACACGATCGTGATCGAAGATCCGTTCGCGTCCTCCGAGCACGCCGTCCTCTCGTTCCGCGGCCGGACGTGGTACGTCGAGGACCTCGGCAGCACGAACGGGACGTACGTCAACGGCGGACGGGTCGACGGGGTGGCCCCGATCGGGTTCGGGGACGAGCTCCAGGTGGGGCAGGTCCGCCTCCGGCTCGAGCGGGTCCGTCGGTGACCGGCCTCCGGGCGTCGTCACCTCCGGCACCCTCGCCTCAGGCCCCGGCCGGCACACCTGGCGGGCCCGCCGGCCCGGCGACCCCCTCCGGCCCGGCGCCCGCCGGGGCGCTCGTCCTACCGCCAATCCTCGCCGGGATCCGGCCGCGGCCCCGATGGCGGGAGCTGGGACTGCTGTCGATCGTGGCCGCCGCGCTGTCCGCCGGGAGCATCTCCCTGGGCGCCACCCTCCGTGCTCGCGACGCCGAGGCCGGCACCGGCATCCCGGAAGGCGCGTTCGCCCCGTACGGCGCGACGCTCCTCGCGATCTACCTCGGGGCTCTCCTCGCGGCCCACGTCGCCCAGGTGCTCGCGGGACGGCGGTCCGACCAGGTCCTGCTGCCGGCCGTCGGCCTGCTCGGCGGGATCAGCCTCCTGCTGATGGAGCGACTGCCGCAGACGCTTGCCGGCCAGTTCGGCGGCCTCGCCCAGACGCAGCTCGTGTGGCTGCTGATCGCGATCGGGATGCTGACGACCCTCGCGATCGCCGTCCGCTCCGACAGCTGGCTCCGGCTCTACAAGTACACCTGGGCCGCCGCAGGGGTCGGCCTCCTGCTGCTCACGTTCGTCCTCGGCCGAGACGTCAACGGCGCGCGGCTGACGCTCGAGCTCGGGCCGATCAGCGGCCAGCCATCGGAGCTGCTCAAGGTCATCCTCGTGGTGTTTCTCGCCGGCTACCTGTCGGAGAACCGTGCTCTGCTCGTCGAGCAGTCGACCCGCGTTGGGCCGTTCCAGCTGCCGCCGCTGCCGTATCTCGCGCCGATGGTCGCGATGTGGGCGATCGCGCTCGGCATCGTCGTCGTCCAGCGTGACCTCGGGGCGGCTCTCCTGTTCTTCGCGGTGTTCCTCCTGCTCCTGTACATCGCGACGGCGCGCTGGAGCTACGTCGTCCTGGGGCTCGCTGTATTCCTTGCCGGCGGAGCGCTGATGTACGCGATCTTCGGCCATGTCCAGCAGCGGGTCGACATCTGGCTCGATCCGTTCGCCGATCCGCGCGGAGCCGGATACCAGGTCGTGATGGCGCTGTATGCGTTCGCCCGCGGCGGGATCCTCGGCACGGGGCTCGGCAACGGGCTGCCGACCGTCGGCGGCGGCCAGCCGGGCGGCATCCCGGAGATCCACACCGACTTCCCGCTGGCCGCCCTGGGCGAGGAGCTCGGCCTCATCGGGATCATGGCGATCCTCGGGCTGTACCTCGTCGTGATCGAGCGGGGTCTGCGCATCGCCGCTTCTGCCGCCGACGAGTTCCGGTCCCTCCTCGCGGCGGGGCTGTCACTGGTGGTCGGCGTCCAGGCGTTCATCATCGCCGCCGGCAACCTCAAGCTGATTCCCCTGACAGGTATCACGCTGCCGTTCATCTCGTACGGCGGCTCGTCCCTGCTCGCCAACTCGCTCGTCGTGGGGCTGCTCCTGGCCCTGTCCGATCGCGGCGTCGAGCCGCCACCGCCGCCGCGCTCGGGACGCCGTCTTGCTCGGCTGCTCGATCGGGGTGCCCCGTGACCAGGGCGAGCGGAGTCGCAGCGGCCAAGCCACGCCGACGGCCGGTCGGCGCGAATGTCGCCCGGGTCGGCCTCGTCCTGGCGCTCGCGTTCGGGGCGCTTGCGGGAGGGGCCGGCTACTGGCAGGTCATGCGGGCAGCGCCGCTATCCAACGCCTCGGACAACCCGGCGGTCGTCGCGGCCGCCCGACGCGCCGTCCGCGGCGAGATCGTCGACCGGGACGGAGCGTGGCTCGCCCGGAGCGACCGCCGCGACGCCAACGGCGAGCCTTATCGCGTCTACCGATCGGCGGTGGTGAGCCCGGTAATCGGCTACGCGAGCCGCCAGTTCGGCTCGGCCGGCCTCGAGCGGACGTACGACGCGCAGCTCGTCGGCCTGGCCCGGCCCGACCCCGTCGCGGACCTCCTGAAGAAATTCGACCCCGATCCGTACGACCCGCAGCGCCTGACGCTCAGCCTGTCGCTCGAGCTCCAGCAGGCGGCCGTCGAGGGACTCGGTCGGGATCGCGGCGCTGTCGTGATCATCCAGCCGAAGACCGGCGAGATCCTCGCCCTCGCCTCGACGCCGATCTACGACGCGTCGGGCGTCGCGAATCCGGTCACGTCGGAGGCGGTCTTCGCCGAGCTCCAGAGCGACGACTCGCTGCCCCTCCTGCCGCGCGCCACCCAGGGCCGATACATCCCCGGGTCGGTGTTCAAGATCGTCACCGCGATGGCCGCCCTCGGGTCCGGGGCAGTGACGACGGACACGACGTACGCCGAGCAACCGAAGGCCGAACGTGACGGCCTGCTCGTCCAGGGCTTCCGGGTCCGCGACGGCCACCACCTGTTCACCGGCAACAAGGCGCTCGATTTTCAGGAGGCGACCGAGGTCTCCTGCAACATCTGGTTCGCACTGACCGGTCTCGAGGCCGGCCCCGAGGCACTCGCGGAGACGGCGGCCCGCCTCGGCTTCGGGGAGACGATCCCGTTCGACCTGCCGCTCGGCCGGTCGCAGATCACGAACGGCGGCGGGAGCTTCGGGGCCGGGTTCAAGGACGCGGTCGAGCTGGCGAACGCCGCCTACGGCCAAGGCGAGACGGTCGTGACGCCCTTCCAGATGGCGCTCGTCGCGGCGGCGGTCGCGAACGACGGCGTCATCATGGAGCCGCATCTCGTGACGTCGCTCACCGGCAAGGAGGGTGGCACCCGCCGGGTCGAGCCCCAGCCGTGGCGTCAGATCGTCACACCCCTGGTCGCCCGCGAGATCCAGGCCGCGATGCAGCGCGCGGTGGAGGGGGAGCTCGGACGGCTGTTCACGCGGGGTGCGGACGTCCCCGGCGTGGAGACCGCCGGGAAGTCCGGCACCGCCGAGCTCGACGGCGGGGCCAACCCGCACTCCTGGTTCATCGGCTTCGCGCCGGTCGACGACCCGCAGGTCGCGATCGCGATCCTCGTCGAAGGCGGCGGTCGAGGAGGGGAGCGAGCGGCGCCGCTGGCCGGCTCACTGATGAAAACGGCGCTCGATTACCTCGACGGTGGATGATCCGCCCGATCCGCCCGGCCCACGGCCACGCATCGAGCGTCTCGGCCTCGGCCTGATCGCCGTCGCGATGGCGGTGCTGTTCGGCGGTGTCGCGGTGGCCGCCTGGGCCGGTGGCGAAGTGTTCCTCACGGCGATGGGCGCGATCGGCTGCCTGATGACGCTGTGGGTCGGAGTGCTGACGGTCCTGCGCGGCTGAGGAGGAGCCTGCGGAGTGATCGCCGCGAGCAATCCGGCCGCCGGCGCGGACAGCAGCACTTCGGTTGGTATCCGCGCCGAAATCGGACCGCCGACCCGACCGCGAGACGCGACCCGACCGCACCCTCGCGAACCCGATCCGCGATACCGACGTACTATCCTTCGAAACTCCGCGGACCGGCTGTCCGTCCCACCGGGGTCCGCCACCCCCTCCCGAACCTGTCCCCGGGGGACTCCCATCCCGAGAGAGGCCGATGACGAAGATCCAGGAAACCGGGGACAAGGTCCTCGCCAACGTCGAGCGGGTGATCGTCGGGAAGCACGCCGAAGTGCGGCTCGCGCTCGTCGCGCTGCTGTGCCGCGGCCACCTCCTGATCGAGGACGTCCCCGGGACCGGCAAGACCGTCCTCGCGAAGGCGATCGCCCGCAGCCTCGGCTGCAGCTTCCGCCGGATCCAGTTCACGCCGGACCTCCTGCCGTCCGACGTCTCCGGCCTGTCGATCTACAACCAGAAGACCCAGGAGTTCGAGTTCCGACCCGGCCCGATCATGGCCCAGGTCGTCCTGGCCGACGAGATCAACCGGGCGACCCCGAAGACCCAGTCGGCGCTGCTCGAGTGCATGGAGGAGCGCCAGGCGACGATCGACGGGACGACGTGGCCGATGCCCGATCCGTTCATCGTCATCGCCACCCAGAACCCGATCGAATACGAGGGCACGTTCGCCCTGCCCGAGGCCCAGCTCGACCGGTTCATGCTCCGCCTCCGGCTCGGCTATCCCCAGCCGATCGAGGAGATCGTCATCCTCGACGAGCAGAAGCGGACCCATCCGCTCGAGGACCTGACCGAGGTGTGCTCGGTCGACGAGCTGCGCGAGATGCAGGAGGCCGTCCGCGAGATCTACGTCGACTCGACGGTCTCCGACTACATCGTCCGCCTCGTCAACGGGACGCGGAGCCACCCGGACGTCTACCTCGGCGCGTCGCCACGCGGGTCGATCGCTCTCTACCGGGCGGGCCAGGCGCTGGCCGGCCTCCTCGGTCGCGACTACGTGATCCCCGACGACGTCAAGGCGCTGGCCGAACCCGCGCTCGCCCACCGCGTGATCATCAAGACGAGCTCGACGATCCACGACGTCCAGGCGGGCCAGGTCATCCGCGAGCTGCTCGACTCGACGTCGATCGACAACGTCCACCCGACCGGCCAGACGGGCGGGCCGCGCGACCTGCGCGCCTCCGCGTCGAAGGCGTCGGGCGCCTAGGCCCGGGTCCCGGCGACAGGGGAGCGAGGGAGTGCTCCGGCGCCTCCAGCTGTTCCTCATCGGAGGAGTGCTGCTCCTCGCCGCGTTCTCGACCGGCCTCCCCTTCCTCTTCTATCTCGTCTACCTGTCGATCCTCGTCGTCGGCGGGTCGTACGTGCTGACCCGTCTCGGGCTATCCGACCTCGAGGCCGGCTATGCCGTGAGCCAGCTCCACGGGCACGTCGGCGACAAGCTCAAGGTGACGTACACACTCCGCAACACGAGCGCGCTCCCGAAGTTCTGGCTCGAGGTCCATAACCCCACGACCCTCCCCGGCGGGTTGCCGGGTCGGGCGATCAACCTCGCCGGCCGGTCCGAACGGTCGTGGCTGATCCGCGCTCCCCTCGTCCGGCGCGGCCACTTCCGGATCGAGCCGCTCCAGATCCAGACGGGTGACCCGTTCGGGTTCTTCGAGGCATCCGCGTCGGTTGGGCAGGGGGTCAGCGTCGTCGTCTACCCGCGGATCGAGGTTCTTCCCCTCTGGCGGATCCCGGCCGCCAGCCTCGAGGGCAGCCATTCCGCGCCGGAGCGGACGCTCCAGACGACGCCGCTCGCGACGACCGTCCGCCCGTGGGCCCCGGGGGACAGCTTCAACCGGATCCACTGGAAGAGCACGGCCCGCCACGGCGAGATCCAGGTCAAGGAATTCGACCTCGAGACGACGGCCGATGCGTGGCTCGTCGTCGACCTCGAGCGCGGGATTCAAGCGGGGCGGGGCGACGAGTCGACCGTCGAGGCCGGCATCCGCGCCGCAGCCTCGATCGCGGACAAGGCCCTGCTCGAAAACCGCTCCGTCGGGATGACCGTCAACGCCCACCGAATGGCGATCCTGCCGGCCGACCGCGGCGGTCGCCAGCACCTCAAGATCATGCAGCTCCTCGCGGCGGTCGACGCCGACGCGGCCACGCCGCTCGACGAGGTCCTCATCGCCACGGTCTCGCGCCTCCGGCGGGGGATGACGGCGATCGTCGTCACCCCGTCCCTGGCGACGTCGTGGGTCCGTCCGCTGGCGACACTTCGTGGGCGCGGCGTCGGCTGCGTGGCGGTCACGTTCGACGTCGACGCGTTCGAGCGGCACGCTCGGGACGAGGAGGCACGCCTCCAGCGACTCCCGCCGTACGAGCCCGATCCGGCGGCCGCCCAGGCCCGGGCGAAGCGCGTCAGGGCGCTCCGCCATGCGCTCGCCGAATACGAGGTGCCGACCTACACTGTGACGCCCACCCGGCCCCTCGGCGAGGTCCTGATCGGATGACGGCCTACCCGAACGAGCTCGCTCCCGGCCCGATCCTCCCGGCCGCGCTTCGCCGTCTCCCCACGGGCCCGGCCGAGGGCTGGCTGACGCTCGCGCTCGTCACGCTCATGGCGCTGACGGTCGCATGGTCGCTGGACGACGCGGCGTGGGTCCTGAACCGCGGTGAGCTGGGCGACTTCTACGCGCCGGCGGCGATCATCGCCTCGCTCCTCGGGTTCGTCGGCGCGAAAGTTGGCTGGCCCCGCTGGGTGAGCCATTTCGTCGGGGCGGTCGCCGCGGCCCTGATCCTGCCGATCTTCGTCGGCATGGCGATCGCGCCGGACGCCGCCAGCCTCGGTGAGATGTATCGCGCCACGGCGACGGCGGTCACCAGGGCGTGGATCGACCTCGCGGTGCTCAACAGGTCGGTCACTGTCCAGACCGGCCACTACCTGATGGCGATCGGGATCATCGTCTGGTCCGTCGGACAGTTCGCGGCGTACGCGGTGTTCGGCCATCGCCGCCCACTCGACGCCGTCATCGTCGTCGGACTGATCCTGCTCGGGAACATGTCGATGACGGCGAACGAGCAGCTGCCGTATCTCGTGATCTTCAGCATCGCCGCGCTGTTCGTCCTCGCCCGGGCTCACGCCTTCGACGAGCAGTCGGTCTGGATCCGGCGCCGGATCGGCGACGCGACGGCCGTCAGGTCGCTCTACCTGCGCGGCGGCACGGCCTTCATCATCCTCGCCGTCGTCGGCTCGCTCGTGCTGACGGCGTCGGCCTCATCGGCACCGCTGGCGGGACAGTGGACCGCGGTCGGCGAGCGGATGGTCGAGATCAGCCAGTGGCTCCAGCGGCTCCTCCCGTTCGGGGGCAACCCGCGCGCCGTCGGCTTCGGGTTCGGCCCGCAGGCCGTCATCACCGGTGTCTGGCAGACGGATTCATCCCACGCCGTCACCATCCAGGTCGCGCCGACGGAGGACGAGGAGTTCTACTGGCGGGCGGTCGTCTTCGACGAGTTCGACGTGAACGGCTGGACGTGGAGTCAGAGCTTCGACGTCCACCGCCGGGCTGACGAGCCGACGCTGGCGGACCTGGCCGACGACCCGGCCCTCATCGCCGCCCGACGCGAGCTCCGCTTCACCGTCCAGCCGGTCGGCCTCCGTGGCTCGTGGGCCCTCAGCCCGCTCGATCCGACGAGCGTCAGCCGCGACAGCGACGTCGTCGTCGTCGGTGAGGGCGGCTACTTCGGCGGGCTCAAGCTCAGGGGCGGGACGGCGGACTACACGGTCGTGGCCTCCGTGCCGATCCTCGGCGAGGACCTGCCCGGCGGTCTCAGCCAGAACCGCCTGCGGGCCGCCGGCCTCGATTACCCCGCCGAGATCGTGTCGCTCTACACGCAGGTGCCGGACGGCGCAATCGGGCCCGAGGCGCGCCTGCTTCTCGAGCGGATCGTCCAGCTCGCCCCGGACGACAACCCCTTCGACGTCGCGAACACGATGGTCCAGGTCCTCCGGTCGCGGGCGTACACGTACAGCCCGGACGTCCGTGGGGTCGCCGGCTGCCAGGAGCTCGGCGCGGTCGAGTGCTTCGCTCGCTACCGGCAGGGCTACTGCCTCTATTACGCCAGCACGATGGCCATTCTCCTCCGCGACCTCGGAATCCCCACCCGCCTAGCCGAGGGGTTCCTGCCGGGCACGCGAGACAGGGGCGGCCGCGAGGTCATCCTCTCGAGCGCCGCCCACGCCTGGGTCGAGGTGTACTTCCCCGCCTATGGCTGGGTGATGTTCGACCCGACAGGCGGCGGGCTCGCCCAGGCGGCCCCGCTACCGACCGGCGCGCCGCTCCCGAGCGCCGGCGCCTCGAACCCGGGCCTCACCCGGCCCCCGGAGGACGACGTCGTCCCGAGTCGCCGGCTCGAAACGGACTTCGGCACGACGACGCCGAACTCCGGTGGCGGAAACGACGCGGCGTTCATGATCGCCGTGGCTCTCGTCCTCCTCGTCGCCATCGGCGGGCTCGCGTTCATCGCCTGGCAGCGCGGACCGAGGGGCGACCTGACGCCGGACGGCGTCTGGCGGAGCGTCGGCCGGACCGCCGCCCGGTTCGGATTCGGGCCACGGCCCACCCAGACCGTGTACGAGTACGCGGGGAGCCTCGGCGACGTCCTGCCCGATTCCCGGCCACAGCTCCAGACGGTCGCCCGGGCAAAGGTCGAGGTGGCCTACGGGCGGCGGTTGCTCGGCGACGACGCGTTGCGTTCGCTGCGCGACGCGCAGCGCCGCCTCCGGCTCGGACTGCTCCGGCTCGCCCTCCGACGAAAGGAACGCCGGGCCCGTCGCCGCGGCGGCTGAACCGCCACCCGGCTAGAGGGCCCCGGTCCGCTCCCGCTCCTCGCTGACCGCGATCGCCCGCTCCTCGAGGAGCGGTGCGAGGTGCTCCGTGAGGTTGTGGGCCCGCAGCGTCGGCCGCCCCTGGCGCAGCTCGATCACCGAGATCCCGCACAACGCGAACGGCAGCGTCCAGAACCGATCGAGCGGCAGCCCGAGGAGCGTGAGGGCCACGACCTTGAACACCCCGTCGTGGGCCACGACGATCGACCACGGCTCGCCGCCCAGCGCATCCGAGTACGTCGGGACGTCGCGGGCCGGTCGCGCAGTCGCCGCCGACGCGTCGCCCAGTCGGGCCAGCAACTGCGCGAGTGAGGGCCGGATCCGGCGTTCGACGTCGCGGAGGGACTCGCCGCCGGGCGCCTGCGCCTCGAGCGGCGTGCGCCGCCAGGCCGCAAGGAGGTCCGCCCAGCGGTCGGCGATCTCGGCACCGAAGAGGCCTTCCCAGTCGCCCTGGCCGATCTCCGCGAAGCCCTCGTCCGGCCGCAGCGGGACCGGCCGCCCGAAGCCGTCTGTGTCCGCGATCGCAGTGGCGACGAGCCCCGCTGTCGAGGCCGCCCGCGCGAGCGGCGAGTGGACGATCTCGACCGGCGGCCCGAGCGGGACCGGGAGCGCGGGCGAGGCATGCGGCCGCGCGAGCCGCCGCGCCGCGAGCTGCGCCTGTCGCCGCCCGACCGGCGACAGCGGCACGTCCAGGCGTCCCTGGAATCGGCCTTCGACGATCGCCGTCGACTCGCCATGACGGAGGAGGACGATGACGCCGTCGAGGCCGTCGGCGGCCGGCAGTCCCTCGGCGGGCGGTTCCGGGGTCAGCGCTCGCCCCCGAGCCGGATCGTCCAGAGGTCGATGACGGCCTCCTGGCGGCGGATCGCGTCGGCGACGCTCGCCGGCACGTCGTCGTCCAGGGCAAGGATCATGAAGGCGTCCTCGCGCGGACGGGTTCGGGCGAGGTGCATCGCGCTGATGTTCACGTCGGCCTCGCCGAGAATTAGCCCGATCCGGCCGACGGTGCCGGGCCGGTCGCGGTGGCGGGTGATCAGCATGACGTCGGCCGGCGCCATGTCCATCCAGTAGTCGTCGAGGCGGGTGAAGCGCGGCCCCCCGTGGCCGACCGTGCCGGCGACCGTCGTCGTCCGGCCGTCCGACTCGCCCGACAGGGTCAGAAGTGCGGAGAACGCGCCCGCCTCGGGCGTCTTGCGCTCAACGACCGTGATCCCCCTGGCGCGGGCGAGCGCGCCGGCGTTGACGAGGTTCACCCGTTCGGTCGTCGCGGTCTCGAGCAGCCCCCGTAGGACCGCCGCGGTCAGCGGGCCGGCCTCGAACTGGGCGAGGTCGCCGGCGATCTCGAGCGTCAGCGTCCGGACCCCGGTCCGCGAGAACTGGGCGAAGAACCGGCCGAGCGTCTCGGCCAGGGGAAGGTACGGGGCGATCGCCTGGGCGGTCTCCGGCGTGAGCAACGGCGCGTTGACGGCGTACCGGGCGGGACGGCCGGCGAGGACGTCGAGGACCTGGTCGGCGACTTCCTCGGCGACGAGCACCTGGGCCTCCTCGGTCGACGCGCCGAGGTGCGGGGTGAGGAGCGTGTTCGGGGCGTCGAGGAGCGGCGAGCCGGCCGGCGGCTCGTGCTCGAAGACATCGATCGCGGCGCCGGCGAGGCGCCCGTCACGGAGCGCCTCGGCGACAGCCGCCTCGTCGACGACGCCGCCGCGGGCGACGTTGAGGAGGAGCGCGCTGGGCTTCATCCGCGCCAGCGCCTCGCGACCGATGAGCCCGCGCGTCGCGCGCGTCAGCGGGACGTGGACCGTCACGACGTCGCTCCGGGCGAGGAGGCCCTCGAGATCGGTCAGCTCGACACCGTGATTCGCGGCCTGCTCCGGCGTGACGTACGGGTCGACGCCCAGGACGGTCATCTCGAGGGCGCGGGCGCGGTCGGCGATCGCCTGGCCGATCTTGCCGAGCCCCACGATCCCGAGCGTCCGGCCGCGGAGCTCGCTGCCGGTGAACTCGGATCGGCGCCACTCGCCGCGCCTGACCGAAGCGTCGGCCGGGGCGATCCGGCGGGCAAGCCCGAACAGGAGGGCGAGGGTGTGCTCGGCCGCCGCGATCGTATTGCCGGTCGGCGCGTTGACAACGGTGACACCCGCCCGGGTCGCAGCCTCGAGGTCGACGTTGTCGACGCCGACGCCGGCGCGCCCGATGACGACCAGCTTGCTGCCGGCGGCGATCAGCTCTGCGTCGACCTGGACTTGGCTGCGGACGACGAGCGCGTCGTAGCTGCCGATCGCGGCGCACAGCTGGTCGCGCGACAGGCCCGGCTTCTCGTCGACCTCGTGATGGGCCCGGAGGAGCTCGACGCCTTCCCGGGCCAGGGGCTCGGCGACGAGGACCCTCATGCGGTCGCGGCGGCAGGCCGGGCGATGCCGAGGACCTCGAGCGCGGCCGCCTGGGCCGCGCCGACCGCCTCGCCGGGCCGCACGTCGCGGCCCTGCGCGAGCCCGACCGCCTCGAGGACGCCGATCGCGCCGAGGATCTCCTCGACGGTCACCGACCCGAGATGCCCGATCCGGAACACCTGCCCCGCGAGCT
The DNA here is from genome assembly GCA_036002525.1 of Candidatus Limnocylindrales bacterium. Classification (GTDB taxonomy): domain Bacteria; phylum Chloroflexota; class Limnocylindria; order Limnocylindrales; family CSP1-4; genus JACDAV01. The sequence goes on along the minus strand of DASYTG010000067.1, from coordinate 2,889 downwards.
TGTCCTGCCCGCCCGCGAGCACGACGCCGCGCCGCTTGACCTCGGCGTTGAGCGCCTTCCACTCGACGCCTGCCGGGATTCGGACGCAAGTGACGGTCTTCGAGGCGAACCGCGGATCGGCGAACAGGTCGAAGCCCAGTGCGGCCAGCCCGGCTCTCGAGGCGGCCGCACAGGCCTCGTGCCGGGCGAACACGCCCTCGGCGGTCTCGGCCTGCATGAGCCGGATTCCCTCGTCGACCTGGAAGACGACGGCGATCGCCGGCGTCCACGGGGTCTCGCCCCTGGCGTGGGCGTCGCGGTGGAGGCGCAGGTCGAGGTAGTAGCGCGGCATCGTCGAGGTCTCCATCGCCTTCCACGCCCGGGGCGATGCGGCGACCATCGCCAGGCCGGGGGCGGCCATCCACGCCTTCTGCGAGCCCGTGACGGTGACGTCGATGCCCCAGTCGTCCATCGCGAACGGGACCGCGCCCAGGGCCGAGACGCTGTCGACGAGGATCAACGCCTCGGGCGCGGTCTCGCGGACAGCGGCGGCCAGCTCCGGGATCGGGTTCATGACCCCGGTCGACGTCTCGTTGTGGGTTAGCAGCACCGCTCGATAGCCGTCGTTCGCCGCGAGGTGCTCGCGGAGCGCAGCCGGGTCGGCGGCGCGGCCCCACTCGACCTCGAGCCGGGTGACCTGCGCACCGTAGACCGAGGCGATCTTGGCGAACCGGTCGCCGAACGACCCGATCGTCACCCCGAGGACCCGGTCGCCGGGCGAGAGCGTGTTCACGACCGCAGCCTCGAGGCCGCCGGTGCCGGCGCAAGAGAGCATCGCGATGTCGCTCGTCGTGCCGAAGAACGGCTTCATTCCACCCAGGATCCGGGCGAGCATCGCCGCGAACTCGGGGCCGCGGTGGTTGATCATCTGGCGGCCCCCGACCTCGCGGACCGAGGGTGGGAGAGCGGTCGGGCCGGGGATCCGGAGGTTGGGCTCGAAGCGGTCCACGAGGGTCGTCTCCTGGCGGTGGCTGACGGGCGCCCCGATGGTGGCAGAACCCGACCGTTCCTGCCAGCCGGCCGGCACGAGGGGCCGGCACTTGCCGGCCGATATTTGCGGAATCCGCGAGCCGGTCCGAACATGTCGTGCCTGCCGGCAACGTCGCACGGCGGGCGATCCGAACGTCGTCTCCTCGCGCCCCCATCCCCGGAGGATCCATTGCGACCCGAACCGCCCGCTCGCCCGACGTACCGCGTCGGGCCGACGCTGACCCCGAGGCCGCGCGCCCGCCGCCGGCGCGTGCCGTGGCGGATCCTGATCGTCGCGGGCCTGCTCGGCACGGCGATCGGCGTCGGGTCGGTCTGGACGAACGCCTTCGGAGCGGGCGACCGCTTCGCCGGGCTCCTGACGCGGATCGACCTCCTCATCGATCCACCGCCCAACCGGTCGATCCCGCCGACCGTCGACGTCACGCCTCGGCCGACCGTCACCGCGAGCCCGACCGCTCGCCGCTCGATCCCACCCGGCGCGACCCCGGAGCCGACGCCCAGCCCCACGCCCGTCCCGGTTCGGGGTCCGGTCGACGTCCGGATCATGGCCGACCCGAAGGCCGACTTCGCGTCCGAGATCACGAAGGAGTGGTGCGCGCCCGCAGGTGTCCAGATGGTCCTGGCAATGCACGACCTCGCCGACAACTCGGAAGGCTTCCAGCGCGAGCTCGTCAGCCGCGTCAAGGAGTGGGAGAGCTGGCAGGACAGTCACAACGGCGACTGGGGGCCGAACGCCATGGTCCAGGCCCTCGACGCATACGGCGCCCACGGCTACCAGCTCCAGGGATACAAGACGCGCGCCGCGGCGCTCCGCGGGGCTGCCACGGCACTGAGCGAGACCGGCTCCCCGGTGATCCTGCTCGCATGGCGCGGGGCGCACACATGGGTGATGACCGGCTACCGCGCCGATGCGGATCCACTCGTCTTTGCCGACGCGAACGTCAGCGGGACCTACATCTTCGACCCGTGGTATCCGCGTGTCTCGACGATCTGGGGAGCTTCGGACGGGCCGGGCGTCTTCCAGGACGCGGCCGAGATGGTCCGCAACTTCCTGCCGTGGAAGCGACCCGAGGGCAGGTACCCGGACCGCGACGGCAAGTTCCTGATCGTCGCCCCGACGATCCCCCGCGAGCCGGGCGCCTAGGTGTGATCCCCTGGGACGTTGTTGACAGCGTCGAGGGATGACCGCCCGCCGAGCGCCGTGTGGGCTCCGTGGCGATTGTAGAAGTCGACAAAAAGACCGGGAGTGCGTCCCGGCGGTCACCTTGCGCAGCGACGCTTCACCGACGGCCACAGCGAATGCCGGGGCCTCGCCGTCCCGGGGCCGATGAGTGTGCGCCTCCGGCCGGGTCTCATTGTTTGAACGCGATCCCCCGGAAGAGGAGACCGACGATGAAGGAGTTCGAGCCGCTGATCGGCGAATGGCACGGCGAAGGAGAGATCCCGATCGAACCTCCGATGAGGATCTCCGTGGAGGCGAAGATCGAGAGCCTCGGCGAGTTCATCGTCCTCAGCTCGGTGGGCCAGCCCGCCGAGATGCCCGACAGCGTCTCGATCATCGGCGGCGCACGCGATGGCGAGCCGCAGCCGATGCACTACTTCGACGCTCGCGGGGTCAAGCGGCTGTTCATGATGGCCCTCGAAGGCTCCACCTGGAAGATCTGGCGGGCCCCCGGCGAGGATTGGAACGGCCCCCACGGCCCCGGATTCAACCAGCGGTTCATCGGCGAGATCTCGGCTGACGGCAAGACGATCGAGGGCCGGTGGGAGCGCGGCATGGGGGACGCCGGCGATGAGTGGGAAATCGACTTCCCGATCAACTACGTCCGCAAATAGCGCAGCACGCTCCTAGGTGTTCGG
>DASYTG010000066.1:0-23661 GCA_036002525.1 Candidatus Limnocylindrales bacterium | reverse complement strand
CGCCAGAAATCTGGGTCCCGGCAGCGCGGCGTATGACCGTATGGAGCCCGCACCGGGCCCATCCCGCGACGAGCAACGAAAAGGGGAGGTTGCCATGTCGAGGCGCGTATTCCGCGCGGTTGCCCTGGGGGGAATGGTGGTGTTCATCGGCGTCGGCGCGCTCAGCGTCGCCGGTGCCGACGCGAGGACCTTCTCGGCGGGGCCGCTCAACGGCTACGAGGAGAACCCGGACATCTCGACGGTCGCCCGGGGCTCGTTCGAGGCCAGCCTGTCGACCGACGGGACCACCCTCACCTACGAGGTCCGGTTCGACGGGCTCGAGGGCACGGTCACCCAGTCGCACATCCACTTCGGGAAGCCGGCAATCAATGGCGGGATTTCGATCTGGCTGTGCCAGACGGCCGCGGCTCCCGCACCTGCCGGCACGAACCCGCCCACCTGCCCGCAGTCGGGCGCGGTCACGGGCGAAGTCGATTCGTCCGACGTCGTCGGACCCAACGGCCAGGGAATCGAGCCGGGAGCGTTCGACGAGATCGTCGCCGCGATGCGGGCCGGACACGCCTACGTCAACGTCCACTCGACGAAGTGGCCGGGCGGCGAGATCCGGGCCCAGATCAACACGACCAGGGCCAGCGACGACAGCTAACCCCGACCCGATCTTCGGCGACCCGGGCCCGGCACGCGCCGGGCCCGTCGCCGTCTCAGCCCTCCGAGAGCAGCCTAGCCCGAACGTCCGCTCGGCCGGAGCGCCGCGACGATGAGGACCACGCCGAGACCGATCGCCACGAACGGCCAGCTGAGGCGGAGGTCGATCGACGGGAGGTACTGGCGGATAAGGAAATACCCGCCGACGAGCACGAGGATCGCGCCGACCACGACCGCGCCGGACCGCCCGTCGGCGGTCGACCTGGACGGTCGAGCCCACGGCCGGGACATGGGTCGGGCCGGACCGAAGGCGGCGGCGGTCGCGCTGGTCCCGGTCTCCGAGCCATCCGGCCGCGCAAGGCGATCCGCGTCCTCCGACCCCCCCGGCGCCTCGGGCGCCTCGGGCAGGAGGAAGAGGAGCAGGAAATAGACCAGCAGCAGCGCACCGTTCGTCGCCAGCGTGAGCACGACCCAGCCGACCCGAACGATCGTCGGGTCGATCGAAAGGTTATCCGCGATCCCGCCGGCGACGCCGCCGATCATCACACCTGCCGTCGATGACTGTCGCGGCATTGCAAGATCGCCGCCCCGGGGCTGTAGCCGGCCCTCCGGGCCTGTGGGGCTACGTTGCCCTCAGCCACCTCATGCGGAGGGATGAACATGACTGATTACGATCGGACCACCGTTCGTGAGTCGACGACGGAGCCAGCCTACGACCGCGAGCCGGTCGTGGTCCAGGAGCCCGCCGCGGCCCGCGTCCGGACGACCGAGACGAGCGTGCGCAAGGGGCCGACCGGCGGGGAGGTGATCCGTCGTTTCGTCATGCTCCTGTTCGGGATCCTCCAGGGCCTGCTGATCCTCCGGGTCATCCTGCTTCTGCTGATCGCGAACACCGGCAACGACGTCGTGGCGTTGATCCTCAGCCTGACCGACCCATTCGTGGAGCCGTTCCGCGGGATGTTCCAGCTCGACCGGGTCACCGCCGACTCCGGCAGCATGCTCGACATCGCGGCCATCGTCGCGTTGATCGGGTGGACGCTGGTCGAGGCACTCGTGATCGCGCTCCTCAGCCTGGGCGCCCGCCGCGGCGAGGACGCGACAGCCTGACCCAATCACGCAATCCCCGGGCACGCCCGGGGTAACAGACCGACCGACGCCGCGCGGATCTGTGCCCACTGGTGCAGTCCGCGCGGCGCCTTCGTGCCGTGCTACGCTCGGGCCGGGCCCGAGTCGCCCAGGTTGACGGCGCGGCGCGGCAGGGCCGAGAGATGGACCATCGAGGATGACCGGATGCGGTTGAGCGAGTGGCGCGCGAGCGCCCCGAATCGGGAGGCGCTCTCCGGTCGCGTGCTCGAGGTCGTGACCCCCGTGGTCGAGGCGCTAGGCGCCGAAGAAGACCCCCATTGCTGGGTCGCCTGGGGCGACGATCCGGCGGTCCGCTACATGATCTTCGTGCCGACGGCGGCCGGGCTCGTCCAGTGCAGCGTGCGATTGGCGTTGCCGGGCGAAGGCCCGCGGGCGAGCGGCAAGGTCACCCGGTGGCATCGGGTCCAGCTGGGCGAGCTGGCCGTCGAGACCGTCGAAGGTCACCGCCTCGTCTCCTTCCAGGTCGAGACGCAGGTTCTCCGCGGAGCGGACGCGGTGGCGGACGGGATCGCCGCCTTCGGGCTCGCCCTGTTCGCCGCCATCGACGGCCGCCCGATTCCCGACCTGGGGGCCATGAAGCCTCGCCGCAAGCCGACCGCCGCGAAGGCGACGCGCGGCACGGGCGCGGGCGCGGGCGCGAAGAAGCGTCCGGCGTCGGCAGCGCCGCCGCGAGCGGCCGCCGGCCGGCCGGCAGCCCCGAAGATCGCTCGTCCCCCCGTGTCACGGCCGAAGCAGGCCGTCGCCGGCGCGACGAGGCCCGGTGGCGATGTCGCCGCACCGTCCCGATCGAGCCCCTCTCCCGGGTGACGTCGGGCTCCACCGGCGGTGTCAAGCCCGCGGGCGGCGTCGAGTCCATGGACGCCGTCAAGGCCGTTGACGACGTCGACGCCGTCGTGTTCGACCTCGACGGCGTGATCGTCGACTCGGAGATCTGGTGGGACGAGGCACGCCGCGACTTCGCGTCGGCCCGCGGGAAGCCCTGGACCGAGGAGGATCGGGTGGCGGTCATGGGGGCGAACTCGCGCCAGTGGTCGCGGACGATGCGCCGCCGGCTCGGGATCGACGACGACGAAGAGCGGATCGAGCGGGCGATCGTCGACGCCGTGGTCGGCCGATACCGCCACGAGGGCGCCCCGCGGATCGCCGGCGCGGCCGAGGCCGTCCGCCGGATCGCCGCGGAGTGGCCGACCGCGGTCGCCTCGTCCGCCCATCGCGAGGTCATCGAGGCGGCTCTCGACGCCACCGGCCTGGCCGGCGTCCTCCGGGTCGTCGTCTCGTCGGACGAGGTCCCGCACGGCAAGCCGGAACCGGACGTCTACCTCGAGGCCGCCCGCCGGCTTGGCGTTCCACCCGGGCGCTGCCTCGTCGTCGAGGACTCGTACAACGGGGTGCGGGCCGGGCTGGCCGCCGGGATGATCGTCGTTCTAGTGCCGAACTCGACGATCCCGCCCGCCCCGGGCACCCGTGAGCTCGCCCATGCGGTCGTCGACCGGCTCGCCGACCTCGATCCGGGGCGGTTCCAGGCAATCCCCACGCCGGCCGGCGATGGCTGAGCTCGCCGGCTACCGCCACGCGCCTGTCAACGCCCGGGCTGGGCTAGGGCGCTACCTGTTCGCCCGGATCCTCTCGACAATCATCGTCAAGGCCTACGTCCGGCTCCGGGTCGAGGGCCGGGAGAAGCTGCCGGTCGGCCCGGTCGTCTACTGCTTCAGCCACCTGAACTGGACAGACCCGTTCATCCTCATGGCATCGCTGCCGCTCCGGCCGCGGCTGTACTTCTTCGGCCCGAAGGAGCGGGACATGCGAGTCGGCGCCCGGAATCGGGTCATGGCATGGGCGGGCACGACAGTCCCGTACAAGCCCGACAACGACGATCTCCTCGATGCCACTCGGCGAGTCCGGGCGGTGTTCGCGACCGGCGGAGCGCTGGCGATCGCGGGGGAGGGGAGGATCCACGCCGGCGAGTCGGCGCTCCTGCCGCTCGAGGAAGGGCCGGCCTACTTCGCGCTCCGATCCGGCGTTCCCATCGTGCCCGTGGCGATCAATGGAACGAGCTGGCTGCGGTTTGGGCGGCGGGTCCGGGTCCGGATCGGCGACCCGATCCCGGCGACCGGCCGGCCGACCCGGGAATCGCTCGCGGCGCTCACCGCGAGCACGTGGTCGGCGCTCCACGCCCTCGTGGCCGACCACCCGGACTTCCGGCCCCCGGGGCCGTTCGGACGCTGGCTGACCGAACGGTTCAACGACTGGCCGGAGGGGTCCAGGCCGCGGGTCGAGGTCTGACACTCTCTGCCATACTTCCGCCCGGTTCGAGGCCACGCAGGAGGAGCGGGTGGGAACGACGACCGGCCTGTCCGGGGACCCGAAGGAGTACGCCCGGCGTCTCGCCGAGCAGAGCGACGAGCAGATCGATGCGTGGGTCGCGGAGCTCATGCGCGACGTCGCAATCCGGCGGGGCGTGCTGAAGGTCATCGCCGACTTCCGCCGGGCCGCCGGGCTGGACGAGCGTCAATTCGAACGGGTGTTCGCTTCTGGCGGTGGGCCGCCCGCGGTCATCGGGCGGGACGGGCAGGGACGGCTGATGGTCCCGGCGGTCACCCTCTACACGCTCGTTCCCGGGGTCCGGGCCCAGCTTCCCGACGGCCGCCAGCGCCTGATCGCCTACCTGGTCGAGAACTTCGACGAGCTCGTCTACGTCTGACGAAGCCCAGTCGGTCGGCCCGGGGCTCGTCGCCCGGCTGGCGGGCCTCATCCGCCTGACCCATCCGTTTCCGTCGCTCCTCGACGGAGCGGCGACAGCGGCCTTCGCCCTGCTCGCCGGGGCGTCGCCGGGAGTCGCCGGCCGCCTCGGGGCCGCAATGATCGCCCTGCAGGCCGCGATCGGAGCGCTCAACGACGTGGTGGACGTTCCCCTCGACGCCGGTCGCAAGCCCGGCAAGCCGATCCCGCGGGGACTCGTCTCCCCGGAGGCGGCCCGCCTGGTCGCCGTCGGCGGCGCGGTGCTGGGGATCGGCCTGTCGCTGCCGTCCGGTCCACCGGCCACCGCGGTCGCCCTGCTGATCCTGCTCGTCGGCGGGCTCTACGACCTCCGGTTCAAGGGGACGCCGTGGTCGTGGCTCCCGTTCGCGGTCGGGATCCCGCTGCTGCCGGTCTACGCCTGGCTCGGCGCCGCGGGCACCCTGCCGCAGCCGTTCGCCTTCCTCGTGCCTGCGGCCGGCCTCGCCGGCGCCGGGCTGGCGATCGCGAACTCCCTGCCGGACCAGGAGCGCGACCGGGCAGGAGGGTCATCGTCGGTCGCGGACCGCCTCGGCCGAAGCGCGGCCTGGCGGCTCCACGCCGTGCTCCACGCCGGGGTCCTGGCGATGGCCTTTCTAGGCCTGGCGTGGCTCGGCCCAACCGCGCTGCCGCCTCCCGTCGTGGCCGGAATGGCCATCGGCGGGCTCCTCCTCGGGGCGGGGCTGGCCCTGACGGCGAGCCCGAGCCCGCGCCGGCGCGAGCGTGGCTGGGAGCTGGAAGCGGTCTCAATCGGGCTCCTTGGGACCTCCTGGCTCGCGGCGGTCGTGCTCGCTCCAGCGTGAACCCGGGATGGCCGGTGCGCCGACGCCTGCACGCATCATCACCCCGGCATAATGAACGGAAGTACTGTCCCCGGCAGTAGCCCGACTGGGTATGGTGGAATGGCATTCGTTACCTCCACAGGAGGCTGGATACCATCGTGTCTGCGTTGGCTCAGAAGTTCCGCGTTCCCCTGATCGCGGTCGTAGTGCTCCTGCTCTCGGCGGGCCTGGCTTTCGCCGGGGGCGGCATCGTATTCCCGGATGGCGGCAGCGGCGGAGTCGACCGGACCAGCAATGACTCCGGCGTGACCGCCGACGACGGCGAGACGGGCGACGACGGCGACGCCCCGGACGAGGACGGGGACGCGCGGGACAACCACGGCGATCTCGTCTCCGAGGCCGCCCAGATGGCGGACCCGGACGGGTTCAAGAACCACGGCGAGTTCGTCAGCTGCGTCGCCCGGCTCCTCTACCTCGACGAGGGACAGGACCCCGCGGACATCGATCTCGCCACGCTCACGCCTGATGACTGCCGGCCCGACGTGGACGAGGCCACCGACGAGGACGAGGCCACCGACGAGGATCCGGCCGAGGACGGCACGGAAGGGACCGAGGACGTCTGGGACAACCACGGCGACCTCGTCTCCGAGGCCGCCCAGATGGCGGACCCGGACGGCTTCACGAACCACGGCGAGTTCGTCAGCTGCGTCGCCAAGCTGGCTTACGGCAAGAAGGGTTCGGAGGCGCCGGCGGACTTCGCGCTCGCCGAGCTGACCCCCGACGACTGCGCAGCCGCCGAAGCCGGTGCCGACCTGGCCAAGGCCGAGAAGGCCAAGGGCAAGGGCCACGGCAAGGGCCACGGCAAGGGGCACGGCCCCCGCTGACCGTCCTCCGAGAGCATCGAAGCCGGCGCCCACGGCGCCGGCTTCGTGATTCCCGGGGAGGCGGGGAGCCGGGCTAGCGATCCGGGCTCCGCACGACGGCGATCGCGTTCTCGAGCTTGAGCTTCGCGATCGTCAGGTACTTCGCCAGGTTCGCCCGGTCGATGTCGCCGATCGACCGGACGACCTCCGGGGTGCGAAGGACTGCGACCAGGTCCTCGACCGCGTCGGCCAGCTGCTGCTTGGCGGCGACGAGCGTCTCGTCGCCGATGGCCATCGGGGAGGTGTGAACGCGGATGCCCCAGGCCGGATCGGCCGTCTCCCCGTACTCGTCCTCGGCCGGCTCGTCGAGCGGCTTCGTAGCGGGCTCGTAGGCGTCCGCCTCGGCCGGGCTGCCGTCGATGGTCCGGTGCCGTCGGCCCTCGATCTTCTCCCGCAGCTTCACGAGCGACAGCTCGCCTCGGGCCACCTGCTCGGCCAGCCGGCGCCGCTTCTTCGGGTCGTCGACCTTGAGCAGCTCGTAGGCATGCGACAGGGTGTCTTTGCGCAGAGACACCAGCTCGCGGATCTCCGGCGGGGCATCGGCGAGGCGCAGGCGGTTCTCCAGGTAGCCCTTGTCCTTGCCGAGCTTCTGGGCGAGCTTGCGGACGCTGTAGCCGTGCTCGCGGATCATCCGGTCGTACATCGTGGCCTCGTCGAGTGGCGAGAGGTCCTCCCGCTGGAGGTTCTCGATGATCGAGATCTCGAGCGCGGTGTCGTCGTCGATCTCCTCGACGAGTGCCGGGATCGTGGAAAGGCCGGCGCCGATCGACGCCCGCCAGCGCCGTTCGCCGGCGATCAGCTGGTAGCGGTTGGGACCGGAGGGCCGGACGAGGATCGGCTGGAGGACGCCGTGCTCGCGGATGGAGTTCGCGAGCTCGACGAGGGTCTCCTCGTCGAACGAGAGGCGGGGCTGCTCGGGATTCGGATCGATCCGGTCGACCGGGATGACGCGGACCCCGACCGACCGGTGGGCATCGTCGGCGGACAGGAGGCTGATGATCGCCGGCGGGAGCTCGCGCTCCTCCGACAGACGCCGCGCGGCTGCGGCGCGGAAGTCAGGCCTGGCCAAGGTCGATCACCTCCCGAGCGAGACTGCGATAGGTTCTGGCCGCCTCCGACGCGCCCGCGTACGCCGTGATCGGCCGTCCCACGAGCGGCGCCTCGCCGAGCTTCACCGTCGTTCGGATGATGCTCGTGAACACGTGGTGGTCGCCGACGACCCGCAGCTCGTCGAGCATGTCCCGGGCGAGGTTGGTCCGGCCGTCGAAGAACGTCGGCAGCAGGCCGAGGATCCGGAGATCGCGGTTCAGCTTCATCCGGATCATGTTGATGACCTTGACGAGGTTGTTCAGGCCCTTCATCGCGTAGTACTGGGTCTGGACGGGGATGATGACGTTGTTTGCGGCGACGAGCCCGTTGACCGTAAGGAGCCCCAGGTTCGGCGGGCAGTCGATGAGCGCGAAATCGTAGCCGTCGACCTTGCCTTCGAGGACGTCGCGCAGGATCTGCTCCCGGCCGAGCGCGGTGAACAGCTCGCCCTCGGTCGAGGCCAGGTCGATGTGGGCGGGTGCGACATCGATCCCCGGGATCTCGGTCTTGAGGATGATCTGGTCGAGAGTGCACTGGTTGTCCGTCAGCACATCCGCCATCGACTGCTCGACGGTGTTGAGGTTGATGCCGAGACCCGCGGTCAGGTTGGCCTGGGGGTCCATGTCGATGCACAGGATTCGGTACCCCTCCTCCGCCAGTGCACCGGCGAGATTGATCGCGGTGGTGGTCTTTCCGACGCCGCCCTTCTGGTTGGCGATCGCGATCACGTTCGTCACCGGGGCATCACCTCGAATCAGACAATCCGGTCGTCGCGAGCACCGCGGCGCGAGGGGGACGGTCGAGTCATGCTACCCCACGAGGGATGGTGACGGGGAGCGGGGTTATCCACACGTTCGGGGAGTTGTTCACCGTTTCTGTGGATATTCCCGGCGCCGCTGTCGATGATTTTCGGCTCGCCGACCGCTGTGGAACGGTCCCCGGAGGAGGTCTGGGACCGATTTCGCCTGACCGGAGCGGGATCTGGCGCGAATCGAGGTGTCGCGGGCTGCAATCCGCGCAACAATGATTGCCGGGTGTCCTTGCGCAAAGACGGTCGGAGGAGAGCGGTGCCGACAAACGAACAGCGGATCGGCCGCCTGAAGGCGATGCGGGCGGAGGCGCGGCTGGGCGGCGGGCCGGCGCGGATCGCCCAGCAGCACGAGCGCGGCAAGCTCACGGCGCGAGAGCGCCTCGAGCTGCTCCTCGACCCTGACTCCTTCGTCGAGCTCGACGCATTCGTCACCCACCGCTCGCGCGATTTCGGGCTCGACGCCCAGGTCGTCCTCGGAGACGGCGTCGTCACGGGTCACGGGACGATCGACGGCCGGCTCGTGTTCGTCTTCAGCCAGGACTTCACGGTCTTCGGCGGGTCGCTCTCGGAGGCCTACGCCGAGAAGATCTGCAAGGTCATGGACCTCGCGATGAATGTGGGCGCACCGATCATCGGGTTGAACGACTCCGGCGGCGCCCGGATCCAGGAGGGCGTCGTTTCGCTCGGAGGCTACGCCGACATATTCCTCCGCAACACCTTGGCGTCGGGTGTCGTGCCCCAGCTGTCGGTCGTCATGGGCCCGTGCGCCGGTGGGGCGGTCTACTCCCCGGCGATCACGGACTTCACGGTCATGGTCGAGGGAACGAGCTACATGTTCGTCACTGGGCCGAACGTCGTGAAGGCGGTGACCCACGAGGATGTGGACGCCGAACGCCTCGGCGGCGCGGTGACGCATACGACACGCAGCGGGGTGGCCCATCTCGCGGCCCACGACGAGCCCGCGGCGGTCGACCTCACCCGCCGGATCCTCGGCTACCTGCCACAGAACAACCTGGCCGATCCTCCCCGCGTCGCAACCGGAGATTCGCGCGATCGGCGGGACGAGGCGCTCGACTCGATCGTCCCGGATGACCCGCAGAAGCCGTACGACATGCATGCCGTCATCGAGCCGATCGTCGACGACGGCGAGTTCCTCGAGATCCAGCCGGGCTATGCCCAAAACATCATCGTCGGGTTTGCTCGCCTCGACGGCCGGAGCGTCGGGATCGTCGCCCAGCAGCCGGCGGTCCTCGCCGGCGCGCTGGACATCGACGCCTCCACGAAGGCGGCCCGGTTCGTCCGGACGTGCGACGCGTTCAACGTCCCGCTGCTCACGTTCGTCGACGTGCCGGGGTTCCTCCCTGGAGTCGGCCAGGAGGACGGCGGGATCATCCGCCATGGCGCCAAGCTGCTCTACGCCTATTGCGAGGCCACCGTCCCCAAGCTCACGGTGATCACGAGGAAGGCCTACGGGGGCGCCTACGACGTCATGAGCTCGAAGCACGTCCGGGGCGACATCAACCTCGCCTGGCCCACGGCGGAGATCGCGGTGATGGGCGCGGAGGGTGCCGTGAACATCATCTTCAAGGACCGGATCGAGGCGGCGGACGACCCGGCAGCGGAGAGGGTGCGCCTCGTCGCCGACTACGAGGAGCAGTTCGCCAACCCCTACGCCGCGGCGGCGCGGGGCTACGTCGACGACGTCATCCTCCCCTCGGAGACGCGGGTGCGGCTCATCGAGGCTCTCGACATGCTCGCCGGCAAGCGGGTCACGAACCCGCGCAAGAAGCACGGCAACATCCCGCTGTGACCCGCCGCCGGGGGCCTGGCGGGCGGGCGTCTTTGCGCAAAGACGCGCCTCCCGGCCCGCCGTTTCGGCGGGTCCTCGTCGCGAACCGCGGGGAGATCGCCGTCCGGATCATCCGCGCCTGCCGTGAGTTGGGCGTGGAGTCGGTCGCGGTCTACTCCGACGCCGACGCCGGCGCCGCCCACGTTCGACTCGCCGACGTCGCCGTCCGCCTCGGTCCGGCTCCGGCTGCCGAGAGCTATCTCCGCGGGGACGCGATCGTCCACGCCGCCCTCGCGACGGGGGCGGAGGCAGTTCACCCGGGCTACGGTTTTCTCGCGGAGCGGGCCACGTTCGCGCGGGCCGTCGAGGACGCCGGCCTCGTCTTCATCGGTCCGTCGAGCGGCGCGATCGCAGCGCTCGGCGACAAGCTCGCGGCCCGGCGGCTGGCGCTGGCAGCGGGCGTGCCGGTCGTCCCGGGGACGCTCGACCCGGTGGCGGTCGAGCGGCCCGACGCGGTCGAGCCGATTCTCCAGGAGGCCGACGGGATCGGCTTCCCGATCCTCGTCAAGGCCGCCGCCGGAGGGGGCGGCCGCGGGATGCGCCGCGTAGCGCGCCGCGAGGACCTCCCCGCAGCGCTGGCGGCCGGCGCGGCGGAGTCTCTCGCTGCGTTCGGCGACGGGTCGGTCTACCTCGAGCGCGAGGTCCGCCCGGCCCGCCATGTCGAGGTCCAGCTCCTCGGCGACGATGCCGGGACGATCGTGGCGCTCGGGGAGCGCGACTGTTCCATCCAGCGGCGCCACCAGAAGCTCGTCGAGGAGTCGCCCGCCCCGGGCCTGACCGAGGCGGAGCGGCTCGAGCTCCACGAGCTGGCCGTCCGGGTGGCCCGCGCCGCGGGCCTCCGGAATGCTGCGACGGCCGAGTTCCTCGTCGACGAAGCGCGCAAGCCGTGGTTCCTCGAGGTCAACGCGCGCCTCCAGGTCGAGCACGGGGTGACCGAGCTCATCACCGGGCTCGACCTCGTCGCGGAGCAGCTCCGGATCGCCGCCGGCGCCCCGCTTTCGCCGGCCGTGCTGGCCGCGGCGGCCCGGGCCGGCCGGCCGGAGCGCCACGCGATCGAGGTCCGCCTCTCCGCCGAGGACCCGGCTCGCGACTTCGCGCCGGCCCCGGGTCGGATCGGTCGCTGGACGATGCCGGCCGGCCCCGGCGTCCGGGTCGACTCGGCGGTCGAGGCCGGGGAGCGGGTCCCGCCCGACTACGACCCGCTGATCGCGAAGGTGCTCGTCGAGGCAGCCGACCGCGGGGCCGCGATCGACCGGCTTCGGCGGGCACTCGATGAGGTGGCGGTCGGGGGGATCCAGACGACGCTGCCGTTCCATCGGTTCGTGGCTCGCCACCAGGGCTTCGCCGCCGGCGATTTGTCGATCGACTGGGTCGCCGAGCAATGGCACGGCGAGGCCGACCGGCAGCGGGTGCTGCGATCGGCTCTCGTCGCCGCGGGGCTCGCATCTCGGGACGGAGTCGTCGAAGCACTCGACCCGCCGGCGGGCGCTCCGGCCGCCGCCCCAGGACCGGGCAGGGGGGCCGAGACCGACCGACCCCCGGGCTGGCTCCGCGGTGGCCGCGAGACGGCGGTCGATCGATGGCCGCGGTGACCGACGAGGGATCCGCCGTCGCCGGCGTGGGATCGCTCCGGGTCCGGACTGCGCCCGCGTCCGCCCGGCCGGGCGACGAGCCCCTGACGCTGGGCCCCGACTCAGGCCATCGGCTCGAGCCCGCCGGGCCCGGCCGGGCGCTCCTCCTCGAGGCCGGCGGCGGGCAGACGAGCCAGCCGGCGCGCACCCCGGTCCTCCTCGGGGCGCTTCGCCGGCCGAGGGCCTCCGGACCCCGGCTCGTCGAGGTCGTCGTCGACGGCTGGCGGTTCGAGGTCGAGGTCGAGCCGGAGAGCCGTGCTGCGCTGCGGGAGCGCGGGTCGCGTGACCGTCGGGTCGGGACCCACGGTGGGGCAGCCGAACTCCGTGCGATCATCCCGGGACGCGTGGTGGCCGTATCGGTCGCGCCGGGCGACCCGGTCTCCGCCGGGCAGCAACTCCTCGTCGTCGAGGCGATGAAGATGCAGAACGAGGTGCGCGCGCCGATCGCCGGCGTCGTCGAGCGGCTCGCGGTCGCGGAGGGCCAGACGATCGAGCTCGGCGACATCCTCGCCGTGATAGGGCAAGACCAATGAGAACCGGTCGGGGAGAAGAGGGAGCGGGTCGGGTACCCGAGGACCCGGGTCGCGACCGATGGCGGTCGTCGACCCGTGCCAGGGCCATCGAGGGCGCGGCGGAGCGCCGTGAGCGGTTCGCGACGTCGTCGGACATCGAGATCGCCGACCTCTACACGCCGGCCGACACGGCGGGCCTCGACGAAGACCGGGACCTCGGGCGACCCGGGGAGTATCCATTCACCCGGGGCGTCCAGCCGACGATGTACCGCGGCCGTCTCTGGACGATGCGCCAGTACGCCGGATTCGCGACCGCCGAGGAGACGAACCGCCGCTTCGGCTACCTCCTCGAGCAGGGCCAGACGGGGCTCTCGGTCGCGTTCGACCTGCCGACGCAGATGGGCTACGACTCCGACGCCCCGGAGGCAGACGGCGAGGTCGGCCGGGTCGGCGTGCCGATCGCGTCCCTGGCCGACATGGAGACGCTCCTGGCCGGAATTCCCCTCGGCGAGGTCAGCACGTCGATGACGATCAACTCGACCGCGGCGATCCTCCTCGCGCTCTACGTAGCCGCAGCCGAGAAGCAGGGCGTCGCCCGGGACCGGATCAGCGGGACGACCCAGAACGACATCCTCAAGGAGTACATCGCCCGCGGGACCTACATCTACCCGCCCCGGCCGTCGATGCGCCTCGTGACCGACATCTTCGAGTTCGGCGCCCGCGAGCTTCCCCGCTGGAACACGATCTCGATCTCCGGCTACCACATGCGGGAGGCCGGGGCGACCGCTGCCCAGGAGCTGGCATTCACCCTGGCCGACGGGGTCGCCTACGTCGAGGCGGCGGTCGCGCGCGGGCTCGACGTCGACGACTTCGCCGGTCGGCTGAGCTTCTTCTTCGCGGCCTGGAGCGAGCTCTTCGAGGAGGTCGCGAAGTTCCGCGCCGCCCGCCGGATGTGGGCCGGGATCGTCAAGGACCGATTCGGCGCCTCGAACATCCGTTCGATGACCTGCCGGTTCCACGTCCAGACCGCCGGCTCGTCCCTGACCGCGCAGTCGATCGACAACAACGTCGTCCGGACGACCGTCCAGGCCCTGGCCGCGGTTCTCGGCGGGGCGCAGAGCCTGCATACGAACTCGCGGGACGAGGCGCTGGCGTTGCCGACGGAGGAGAGCGCCCGGCTCGCGCTCCGGACCCAGCAGATCCTCGCCCACGAGGCAGGCGTGACCGAGACGCCCGACCCCCTCGCGGGCTCGTACTACGTCGAGACGCTGACGAACGAGCTCGAGGCCGCCGCCCGGGCCTACCTCGAGGAGATCGAGGCGATGGGCGGGACGCTGGCGGCGATCGAGGCCGGCTTCCAGCAGCGCCAGATCCAGGAATCGGCGTTCCGGGTCCAGCAGGAGATCGAGCGCGGCGACCGGATCGTCGTAGGCGTCAACAGGTACCGCGACGAGGGCGCATCGACGCAGCCGATCCAGCGGATCGACCCGGAGGGGGAGCGGCGGCAGGTCGAGCGACTGCGGCGGGTCCGGGCGGAGCGCGATCCCGCCGCGTGGGAGGCGGCACTCCGGAGGCTCGAGGACACCGCCCGGGGCGACGAGAACCTCCTGCCGCCCTTGATCGAGGCGGTCGAGGCCTACGCGACGGTCGGCGAGATCAGCGATCGCCTGCGCGCCGCCTGGGGCGAGCACCGCGAGCTCATCACGGTCTGACGGCAGACGCCGGGGTACCGCGCGCGAGTGGAGGCCTTGCGTGGCCGCCGATCTTGCCCGACAAGGTACCCTCCGCTACCGGAGGAGGAGACGTGTCCCGCCCAAGTTCGCGGATCCCGGCGACCGTTCGGCGGCGGCTCGGCCGCATTCACCATGTCGCTCTCGTCGTTCGCTCGATCGACGACAGCCTGTCCCTGTGGCGGGACGCATTCGGGCTGCCGCTCGAGTCGGTGTTGGACATCGAGCAGGATCGCGTTCGGATCGCCTTCCTGACGTCCGGCCAGTCGAAGATCGAGCTCGTCCAGCCGACGGACGAGACGACCGGCGTCGCCCGGTTCCTCGCCGACAAGGGCGAGGGCTTCCACCACGTCTGCTTCGAGGTCGACAATCTCGCCGAAACGCTGCTCCGCCTCGAGATCGACGGCCTCGAGCTCATCGACACGGCTCCCAGGCGCGGTGCAGAGGGCCCCGTTGCGTTCATCCATCCCCGGTCCGCCCACGGCGTCCTCGTCGAGCTCATCGAAGCACCCGGTGGGCCGGCCTGGCAGGCACTCGGGTACCCGTGAGCCGGCGCGCGTCGTTCGCTGCGCTCGTCCTCGCCATCGTCCTCGTTGCGGGCTCGGTGGCCGCGCTCGTCGGGGGCGTCGCACTGGGGATGTGGCAGCCGGCGGGTCCGAGCCATCCGACGACGACGGCGCCGCCGGGAGCCGGCTCCGGCGGCCAGGAATACGGCGATTTCCTCGACGACGTTCGCTCTGGCCGCGTCCTCGATGTCTTCCAGGACGGCAACGAACTCCAGGTTTCCACCAGCGACGGCGGCTACACGGTCGGGTTGCCACCCGGCGAGCCGGACGTCTTCAGCGACATGCAGGCGGCAGCCCAGGCCGGCGGCGTCCCCGTGCCGGCCTTCTCGAGCTCGTCTGGGCCGAACACCGGGCCGTCCAAGCCGATGTCGTATCCGGAGCTCCTCGAGGAGGTCACGGCCGGCCGGGTCTACGACGTGTTTCACGAGGGCGATCGGCTGATGGTCAGCACGTTCGAAGGTCCCAGGGAGGTCGACGTCCCGAATGGCGTGGACGTCCTCGATGATGTCGAGCGAGCGGCAGCTGAGGGCGATGTTGCCGCACCGAGCTACACCAAGGTCCCCGGGGAGCCCGGTTAGCGTCGGCTCAGAGCGACCAGGCGAACAACACCGCGGAAGATTGGTCGGCCGCGCGGGCGAACGCGACGATGTCGCCGGCGAGTGACCGGATCCAGGGCTTCTCCTCGCCCGGCAGGTGGCCGAGCTCCTCTTCGATCAGGTCGATCCAGCGACCGGCTACCGCGTCGACCTCGCGATCCGCGATCCGCGCGACCGCCGTGACCCACTCCCGATCGACCCGCTCGACGGTCCGCTCGCCGACGTCGCCCGGCCCGTCGAGCTCGCGGCGGGCGTCCAGGAAGCTCCCCGGCTCATCCCGTCGCGTCGTCGTCCGGGCCGCCTCGGAGAAGAGGTCGAGCCAGGTGGGATCGAGGCCCGCGCCCAGCGAGAGGTGAGCGTCGAAGCGCGACGGGTCGGCGAGGCCGGCCCAGTCGTCGACGGTGATCGCCAGGAGAATCTCCCGGCTCTCGCCAGCAATGAGGTCCATAAGAGCGGGCACCCTAGACCGTCTCCTGCCGCTCGCTCACCGAGGCCCGAGGCTGAGCTCCGCGAGGGCATCGGCCCGAGGTTCCCATCAATGCGCCCACTCGCGCCGCCTTCAGTTCCGGAGGCCGGCGGCGCGGAGGAGCGTCGGCAGCTCCGTCGGCGAGCCGGCGACGCGGATGCCGGCCGCCTCGAGCGCCTCGACCTTCGACGCGGCCGTTCCGGCCCGGCCCGAGATGATCGCCCCGGCGTGGCCCATCCGCTTTCCTTCCGGCGCCGTGCGGCCGGCAATGAACGCCGCCATCGGCACGTCGCGGAGGTTCTCGCCGGCCCACTCGGCGGCTTGTTCTTCGGCGGCCCCGCCGATCTCCCCGATCAGGACGATCGCGTCAGTGTCGGGGTCCGAGGCGAACAACTGGAGGACGTCGAGGAACGTCGTGCCGACGATCGGATCGCCGCCGATCCCGACGCACGTCGACTGGCCGATCCCCGCGTCGGACATCGCCTGGACCGCCTCGTATGTCAGCGTCCCGGATCGCGACACGACGCCGACGCGACCCTCGCGATGGACCGAGCCGGGGATGATCCCGACCTTCGCCTGGCCCGGCGACGTCGCGCCTGGGCAGTTCGGCCCGACGAGCCGCGCGCCGGCCGCGCGGACCGACTCGACGACCGGGATCATGTCGAGCGCGGGGATCCCCTCGGTGATGCAGAAGATCGTCCCGATCCCGGCCTCGACTGCCTCCATGACCGCGTCGGGAGCGCCGGCGGCGGGGACGAAGATGCACGAGGTGTTCGCCCCGGTCCGGCGGACCGCTTCCTCGACGGTGTCGAAGACCGGGATGCGGTCGTCGAGGACCCGCTGGCCGCCCTTGCCCGGCGTGACCCCGGCAACGAGAGGGGTGCCGTACTCGACCATCGCCCTCGAGTGGAACTCGCCCTCGCGGCCGGTGATCCCCTGGACGACGAGCCGCGTGTCGCGGCCAATGAGGATGCTCATGCCGGAGATCCCGCGGCCTTCGGGGCGACCTTCGGCGCCGCCCTCGCCGCGGCCACGGCCTTCTCGGCCGCCTCGTCGAGCGTCGCCGCGGTCTCGAATCGCGCCTCGGTCAGCAAGCGTGCAGCTTCCTCGGCGTTCGTGCCGACGATCCGCACGACCATCGGGACGTCGCGCTCCTGGACGGCCCGCGCCTGGATGAGCCCGCGGGCAACCTCGTCGCCGCGGGTGATGCCGCCGAAGATGTTGACGAGGATCGCCTCGACCTTCGGGTCGGCCAGGATCAGGCGCATCGCGGCCGTCACCTTGTCGGCCCTCGCCCCGCCGCCGATGTCGAGGAAGTTGGCCGGCTCGCCCCCGGCTCGCTTCACGAGGTCCATCGTCGTCATCGCCAGCCCGGCCCCGTTGACCATGCAGCCGATCGTCCCGTCGAGCTTGATGAACGTCAGGCCGGCCTCGCGGGCCGCCCGATCGGCCGGGTCCTCGTCGTCGGGGTCGCGGAGCGTCTCGAGCTCCGGGTGGCGTGGGAGCGCGGAGTCGTCGAGCGTGATCTTCGCGTCCAGGCAGACGAGGCGCTCGATCGTGGAACCGTCCGCACCTGCCTCGCGGACGATTGCCAGCGGATTGATCTCGACGAGGTCGGCGTCGTACGCGAGCATCGTCCGGACGACGCCCCGGGCGATCGCCGCGCCCGCCTTCCAGTGCGGGCCGAGACCCATCGCGAATGCGAACCGGCGAGCCTGGTGGTCGAGGAGGCCGCGGTACGGGTCGGCCCGGAGGTAGGTGATCGCGTCGGGGTTGACCTCGGCGACGTGCTCGATCTCCACGCCGCCCTCGGCCGAGCCGATGAGCAGGATCCGCCGGCTGGCCCGATCGACGACCGCCGACAGGTAGAACTCCCTGACGATGTCGGCGGCCGCCGAGACGAGCACCTTGCGGACAGGGATGCCCTTGATCTCCATCCCGAGAATCCCGGCGGCGACCTGCTCCGCCTCGGCCGCCGATGAGGCGAGCTTCACGCCGCCGGCCTTGCCCCGTCCGCCGACGAGGACCTGGGCCTTGACGACGACCTTGTCGGCGCCTGCCGCGATGGCTCGCTCCGCCGCCGCTCCCGCCTCGGCCGCCGTCCGTGCCACCTCCCAGGCCGGGACCGGCAGGCCCTGGGCAAGGAGGAGTGACTTCGCGTCGGCTTCCTGGATCTTCACGCGCGGCGATCTCTCCGAATGAGGGGCGGGGTCGCGGGAGCCGGGAGGTTGATGGTAGCCGAGGCGGCGTGAAGCCGAGCCCTGGCGTGATGCCAAGCCCGGCCGTGGATGCCGAGCCCCACCGTGGATGCCGAGCCCTGCCGTGATGCCGAGCCCGGCGCGGCTAGAATGCGGCCATGCCCCACCGTGTGACCCTCATCCCCGGGGACGGCATCGGGCCGGAGCTGGCGGAGGCGACGAGGCGCGTCCTCGACGCGTCCGGCGAGACCTTCGAGTGGGAGGTCGTCGACGCCGGCGAGGCGGTGATGGCGAAGCACGGGACCCCGCTCCCGGAAGCCGTCCTGGAGTCGATTCGGCGGAACCGGGTGGCCATCAAGGGCCCGATCACAACGCCCGTCGGGGAGGGCTTCCGAAGCGTCAACGTGACCCTCCGCCAGGCGCTCGGGCTGTACGCGAACCTCCGCCCCGCCCGATCGATGAAGGGTCTCGAGACCCGCTACGAGGACGTCGATCTCGTGATCGTTCGGGAGAACACGGAGGACCTCTACGCCGGGATCGAGCACATGGTCGGCCGCGATGCGGCGGAGAGCATCAAGATCATCACCCGCGAGGCGTCGGAGAGAATCGCCCGGTTCGCGTTCGAATACGCGGTCGCCAACGGCCGTCGGAAGGTCACGGCGGTCCACAAGGCGAACATCATGAAGCTGTCCGACGGGCTGTTCCTCGAGAGCTGCCGGACCGTCGCAGCCGAGTACGAGGGTCGGGTCGAGTTCGAGGACCGGATCGTCGACAACATGTGCATGCAGCTCGTCCAGAAGCCGGACCAGTACGACGTCCTCGTCCTGCCGAACCTGTACGGCGACATCGTGAGCGACCTGGCCGCCGGACTCGTCGGCGGCCTCGGCGTCGCGCCCGGGGCGAACATCGGAAAGGACTCGGCGGTGTTCGAGGCGGTCCACGGATCGGCCCCGAAGTACGCCGGCCAGAACAAGGCCAACCCGACGGCGCTCATCCTGTCCGGGGTGATGATGCTCCGCCATCTCGGTCGGCCCGACGCCGCCGACCGCGTCGAAGGCGCGCTCCGCGAGGTCGTCGCCGAGGGCCGAGCGACGACGTACGACATCGGCGGGTCGGCCGGCACCAGCGAATTCGCCGACGCGATCGTCGCGCGGCTGGCCGTTGCAGCGTCCCGATGACGACTCCCTCGACGGTCCTCAAGCCACCGGGCACCGCGCCGCAGGGCTTCGGTGCCACGCGGCGGCGGGAGCGGTGGTGGATCGCGCCGACGGTCCAGGCCGTCCTGTTCACTGGGCTTGCGGCGTACCTGTTCTTCTCCGGGATCGTCTGGACGCCTCTCTTCGGTACCGCATACGAGGTCGACGGCTATCTGTCGCCGCTGTTCTCGCCGCTCATCGCACCTGGCTGGCTGCCCGCGTTCATCAGCCCGGGATTGCTCATCCTGTGGATCC
Organism: Candidatus Limnocylindrales bacterium; assembly: GCA_036002525.1. GTDB lineage: Bacteria > Chloroflexota > Limnocylindria > Limnocylindrales > CSP1-4 > JACDAV01. The sequence continues at coordinate 4,491 of DASYTG010000066.1, read as the reverse complement.
CGCTCGGCTTTCGGGCGACGTGCTACTACTACCGGAAGGCGTATTACCGGTTCTATTTCTTCGATCCGCCGGGCTGCGCGGTCGGCGAGCCCGCTGTCCATCGTCGCTACGCGATGGAGACCCGCTTTCCGTTCATCCTCCAGAACCTCCACCGGTACTTCCTCTACCTCGCCTTCATCCCGCTGTTCTTCCTGTGGGTCGATGCGGTCGCGTCGCTCTTTCCGGAAGGCCGTCCCCGGCTGGGCCTCGGGAGCGCGATCTTCTTCGTGAACGTCATCCTGCTCACCGGGTTCTCGCTCTCGTGCAACTCGCTCCGCCATATCGTGGGCGGCCATCTCGACTGCTTCTCCTGCTCGCGGCGTGCGAAGGTCCAGCACTCGCTCTGGCAGCGGCTCACGTCGCTCAACCTGAACCACATGGCGTGGGCGTGGGTGAGCTTCGTGTCGGTGACTCTGGCCGACGTCTACGTCCGGCTCCTGGCCCTGGGCATCCTCACGGATCCGGCCATCCGGCTGTGATCGACTCGCTCGAGACACATCCCCACGACGTCCTCGTCGTCGGCGCCGGAGGAGCGGGACTGCGGGCCGCGATCGAGGCCGCCGCGGCCGGCGCGTCGGTCGGGCTGGTCTGCAAGTCGCTCCTCGGCAAGGCCCACACCGTCATGGCCGAGGGCGGCGTGGCGGCGGCGCTCGGAAATGTCGACGATCGTGATTCGTGGGAGACCCACTTCCGGGACACGATGATCGGCGGGAAGATGTTGAACAACCCGCGGATGGCCCAGCTCCACGCCCAGGAAGCACCCGACCGCGTCCGCGAGCTCGAGCGCTGGGGGGCCGTCTTCGACCGGACCGGCGACGGCCGAATCCTCCAGCGCCCGTTCGGGGGCCACTCGCACTCGCGTCTGGCTCACGTCGGCGACCGGACCGGGCTGGAGATAATCCGCACATTGCAGGATCGCGCGGTGGCCACGGGCGTGGCCGTCTACATGGAGGCGACGATCACGCGCCTGACGACCGGGCCGGCGGGGGTCACCGGGGCGTTCGGGTACTGGCGGACCGACGGCCGGCCGATCCTCTTCCCGGCGAAGGCGACGCTGCTCGCGACTGGGGGAATCGGCAAGGCGTACGAGGTGACGTCGAACTCGTGGGAGTACTCGGGTGACGGCCACGCGCTGGCGTACCGGGCCGGCGCGGAGCTCATCGACATGGAGTTCGTGCAGTTCCACCCAACGGGGATGGTCTGGCCGCCCGGAGTCCGCGGGCTCCTCGTCACCGAGGCCGTGCGGGGCGAGGGAGGAATCCTCCGCAACAGCCGCGGCGAGCGGTTCATGTGGAAGTACCTGCCGGAGGACCGGCGCCGGGAGTACGCCGCGACCGACGACGAGGCCCAGCGCTGGGTCGACGCGCTGAGCGAGGGGCGGATCACCGACGCCCGCCGGCCGCCCGAGCTGTCGACCCGCGACAATGTCTCCCGGGCGATCTACACCGAGGTTCGCGAAGGACGAGGCTCACCGCACGGCGGCGTGTTCCTCGACATCAGCTACCTGCCCGCCGACCTCGTTCGCCGCAAGCTGCCCTCGATGTACGACCAGTTCAAGGAGCTCGCCGACGTCGACATCACGGCCGGGCCGATGGAGGTCGGACCGACGACTCATTACGTCATGGGTGGCATCCGGGTCCACCCGGACACCGGTGCTGCGACCGTCCCCGGGCTCTTCGCCGCGGGCGAAGTCGCCGGCGGGATGCACGGCGCGAACCGGCTCGGTGGCAACTCCCTCTCGGACCTTCTCGTGTTCGGCCAGCGGGCGGGCGCCGGCGCGGCTGCTCACGCCGCCCGGGCAGCCGGCGTCCCGTACGTCGATCCCGTCCAGGTCCGGGAGGCGCAGCGAGAGCTCGACGAGCCTCTCGCGGCGACCGACGGCGAGGACCCGTACCGGCTTCGCGAGGAGCTCCAGTCGACGATGCAGTCGCTCGTCGGGATCTTCCGGATCGCGGAGGACCTCGAGGAGGCCCTCCGGCGGATCGACGCGATCCGGGCGCGGGCCGAGCGACTGTGCGTCGCCGGGCCGCGGACGTTCAACCCGGGCTGGAACCTCGTCTACGAGCTGCAGAGCATGATCAACGTGTCCGAGGCGGTCACGAGGAGCGCCCTCCAGCGGACCGAGAGCCGCGGGGCGCACAGCCGGCTCGACTTCCCGTCGGCCGACCGGAAGTGGGGCCGCCTCAACAGCGTCGTCGTCCGGGACGGCACTCGGATGCGGGTGACGACCGCTCAATTGCCGAAGATGCCCGATGTCCTTCGCGAGATCGTCCAGCCGGTTGGAGGTGCCTGATGGCGAGCGTTCGGATGAAGGTCTTCCGCGGCCTGCCCGACGAGCCAGGCTCGTTCTCCGACTTCGACGTTCCGGCGGAGGAGGGGATGGTCGTCCTCGACGCGCTCCACTGGATCCAGGCTCACGAGGCGCCCGACCTCGCCGTTCGCTGGAACTGCAAGGCGGCGAAATGTGGATCGTGCAGCGCCGAGGTCAACGGCCGGCCTCGTCTCACCTGCAAGACCAGGCTGTCCGACTACCTGCCCGACGAGGAGATCACCGTCGAGCCGATGCGGGCCTTCCCGCTGATCCGTGACCTCGTCACCGACGTGTCCTGGAACTACGCGGTCAACCGGTCGATCCAGCCGTTCACGCCCCCGACCGACAAGCCCCAGTCGGAGTGGCGCTGGTACCAGGAGGACATCGAGCGGGTCCAGGAATTCCGGAAGTGCATCGAGTGCTTCCTCTGCCAGGACGTCTGTCATGTCCTGCGCAACCACGAGATCGAGAACCCGTTCATAGGCCCCCGGTTCCTCGTCCGGGTCGCCGGGCTCGAGATGCACCCGATCGACCAGGGCGACCGGGTCGACCACCTGAAGGACGAGGGCGGGATCGGCTATTGCAACATCACGAAGTGCTGCACGGAGGTCTGCCCGGAGCACATCAAGATCACCGACAACGCGATCATCCCGCTCAAGGAGCGGGTCGCCGATCGCCACTACGACCCGATCCAGAAGGCCTGGCGACGGTTGACCGGCCGGGGCCGGAAGCGCCAGCCCCTGCCGGTCGCGGGGCAGCCCGACTGAGCCGCGAGGAGCCGCCGCGACTCTGGCCCGACGATGTGGCCGGCCGCCCGTCGGTCGCAGTGCCCGAGCGGCCCGCGTCCGGCCCGGGGTTCGTCATCCGGACCGACGGCGCCGCCCGGGGCAACCCCGGGCCGGCCTCCCTCGGAGCCGTCCTCATCGATGCCTCGCGGCCCGACGCCCAGGAGCCGGGCGCCACGGCGGACGCCTCGATCTCCGAGTACCTCGGCACCCGGACGAACAACGTCGCCGAGTACACCGGGGTCGTCCGGGCCCTGGAGCTCGCCCGGGACCTCGGCGCGGACGAGGTCGATCTGCTCCTCGACTCGATGCTCATCGTCGAGCAGCTCAACGGCCGCTGGCGGGTGAAGGACGCCAAGCTGCGGCCGCTCCACGATGAGGCGAAGCGTCTCCTCGACGGCTTCGGGCGGTGGACTGCCCGGCACGTCCGGCGGGCCCACAACGCGGCCGCCGACGCGCTCGCCAACGAGGCGATCGACCGGGTCGCGGCCGGGGGACCGGCGCTCGTCGTGCGTCGGCCGCACGGACGATGAGGCGCGCCGCGGAGGAGGCGGCGACGGTGTCTTCTGCCGATGCGACCAGTCGCTGACCACCGAACGGGCGTTCGGTATGGTGACGAATCGGCTCGGACGCGGTAGAATCGAGGGGTCAGCGAGGCGGTCGGATGGCCGCGCGCCACGTCGGGGTTCCCGCCCCGTGAACGGCGCGAGGAAAGTCCGAGCTCCGCAGCGCAGGGTAGCGGGTAACTCCCGTCCGCCGTGAGGCGAGGACCAGTGCCACAGTGACGATGCCGGCCGGCGGCGCAAGCCGCCGGCGGGAGTGAAACGCGGCAAACTCTACCCGGAGCAAGGCCAAGTAGGAGGGCGCAACCCGGTTCGCCGGGGGAGAGGCGCGTTGCCCAGCCCTCGGGTCGGCCGCATGAGCCGTCGGGCAACCGGCGGCCAGAGATGGATGGCCATCACCCGGGCCCCTCGGGTCCGGGCACAGAACTCGGCTTACAGACCGCCTCGCTGACACGTTTGCCGGTTCGCATGATCCGCGGCCCATTGCCGGATTCCCGCCTCGTGCGACTCGGGTATTCCGACGGTGCCCGCGAAGTCCAATTCGGCCCTCGCCCGCAACCGCAATTCTGTGGCGTGGGAATTCAGTGGTCGGCCGTGCGCGCCCGGCGCGTCGTCGGCTGCGGGTACCTGTCCGAGTCCCACCGAACGGGAATTGGCGCTCGCTGCCGGGCAACCGCCCGAGGTTTCAGTCCTCGTCGGGTCGGAAGATGTGGGCGGCCGTGCAGGCGTTGCAGATCGGGGTCGCCGAGCTCAGGTCGCCCAGGGGGACGGGCACCCGCCGCTCGGGATAGAG
>DASYTG010000065.1:0-24878 GCA_036002525.1 Candidatus Limnocylindrales bacterium | reverse complement strand
GGCGATCGTGTCGGCGGTCTCGCCGGACTGCGTGACGGCAATGACCAGCACCTTCTCGCCGAGTGGCGGCGGGCTATAACGGAACTCCGAACCGACCGTCGCCCGTGCCGGGATGCCGGTCCAGTCCTGGATGGCGGCCGCCCCGATGATCGCCGCAAAGTAGGCGCTGCCGCAGGCGATCAACTCGACACGGGTCACCGCCCGGAGCGTCTCCTCGAGCCCCGCCAGTTCCTCGACCGCGATCCGATCGGCGCGGTCCACCCGGCCCGCGATGGACTGGCTCAGCGCCTCGGGCTGTTCGTGGATCTCCTTGAGCATGAAGTGCTCGTAGCCGCCCTTCTCGGCGGCCTCGGGCGACCAGGTGATCGTGGTCACCTCGCGAGTGACCGGCGCGCCGTCGAGATCGGTGATCTCGACCCCCGTCGGGCGAACGTCGGCGACGTCGCCCTCCTCGAGGAACACCACGCGGTCCGTGTGGGCGAGGATCGCCGCGACGTCGCTGGCGATGAAACTCTCCTCGCCGTTGAGGCCCACGATCAGTGGGACGTCCTGCCGGGCTCCGACGAGCCGGCTGATCTCGCCGCGGTGCATGACGACGAGCGCGTACGCTCCCTCGACCTGGCGAAGCGCGCCCCGGACGGCGTCCGCGAGATCGCCGGCGTAGCACTCCTCGACGAGGTGGGCGATCGCCTCGGTATCGGTCTCCGACGTCAGCGTGTGGCCGCGCGCCTCGAGCCCGTCACGGAGCTCCCGGAAGTTCTCGATGATGCCGTTGTGGATTACCGTGATGTCGCCGGTGCAGTCCTGGTGGGGGTGGGCGTTGAGGTCGTTCGGCCGTCCGTGGGTCGCCCATCGGGTGTGGGCAAGGCCGATCCCGGCATGGGGAGTTCGGTCGGCGAGAGCCGTCTCGAGGTTGGCGAGCTTGCCGGCCTTCTTCTCGACGAAGAGCGCCCCGTCCTCGTCGACCAGGGCGATGCCGGCCGAGTCGTAGCCGCGGTACTCGAGCCGCTTGAGGCCCTCCATGAGGATCGGGCCCGCCTCGCGCGGGCCGGTGTAGCCGACGATGCCGCACATTTCAGTCAGTCGTCTCCGATCGTCGGTCGCGGCTCGGCCGAGCGGCGAGACCGGTTCGTCCGGCGGAGCGGCGAGACCGGCTCGAGTCGCGAGGCCGGTTCGTCCGGCGGAGCGGCGAGGGCCGGCTCCAGCGGCGGCCTCAGTTTAGTCGCTCCCCCGCGAGGGTCGCGATCGCGTCGGCCAGCTGGGTCACGACCGCCGCGTCCGGTCCCTCGACCATGACCCGGAGCGCGGGCTCCGTCCCGGACGGCCGGACGAGAACGCGGCCGTTCACGCCGAGCAGCGCCTGGGCCTCGCGGATCGCCCGCTGGAGGGCGGGATCGCCCTCCCACTGGTCCTTGTGGCGGGCCTTCACCGCGCGCTGCTGCTGGGGCAGCATCGGAATCCCCGCGGCGAGCTCAGCCAGGCCCGTCCCCTGCCGGCACATCACCCGGAGGACCTCGAGAGCCGTGACGATCCCGTCGCCGGAGGTCGTCTGCTCGAGGATGATCACGTGGCCGCTCTTTTCGCCGCCGAGCGTCGCCCCCGCGACCTGCATCCCCTCGAGGATGTACTTGTCGCCGACCGGCGTCCGGATGACGTGGCCGCCCGCCGCCTCGACGACCGACTGGAGTCCGCCGTTCGACAGGACCGACACGACGAGCGCAGCGTGCGGCAGCGCCTGCCGCTCGAGGCGGTCGAGGGCGAGGATCCCGAGGATCTGGTCGCCGTCGACGACATGCCCGCGGGAATCGACGGCGATGAGCCGGTCGGCGTCGCCGTCGAGGGCGAACCCGACGTCCGCGCCGGCCGCGGTCACTGCCGCCTGGAGCGAGCGCGGGTCGGTCGCGCCCGAGGCGACGTTGATGTTCACGCCGTCCGGATCGTTGTGGATGACGTCGACGCGGGCGCCGGTCGCCTCGAGAATCTCCGGGGCAGCGGTCCCGCCGGAACCGTTCGCGCAGTCGACGACGACATGAACCCCGGCCGCCCCGACCGATCCCGCGAGCGACAGGCGATGGGCGCGATAACGATCGAGGAGCGCGGAGGCGTCATGGACGACCCCCAGCTCGGCGTTCCCGACGTTGGCGAGCTCCTCCGTCCGCCAGATGAGCTGCTCGAGCTCGTCCTCGATCGAGTCGTCGAGCTTCAGCCCGTCCGCGTCGAGGACCTTGAGGCCGTTGTCCTCGGCCGGGTTGTGCGAGGCGGAGACCATGATCCCGGCCGCGAAGTCGCCGTCCCCGGTGAGGAACGCGAGCGCCGGCGTCGGCACGACCCCCACCCGGTAGACGTCGCTCCCGAGGCTGGTGGCACCGGCCGTGATCGCGGCCACGAACATGTCGCCGGACCGGCGGGTGTCCTGGCCGACGACGAGCGACCCGCGCCCGACGAGCCGCCGCGACGTCGCCCGCCCGAGCGCATACGCGACCGTCGGCTTGAGGTCGACGTTGGCGACCCCACGGATTCCATCCGTGCCGAAGAGACGAGGCAAGACTGACCTCCGGGAACGACGTTGCTAGGGCGAGACGGCCGAGGGGGCGGGGCTTGTGGCGGCCAGCGTGACCGTCACCATCACCGTGTCCGGATCGGCGGAGACGAGCGCGAGGCCGGCTGGCAGGTTGGCCACGATCGGCACCTCGTGGACGCCGGGGCCAAGGCCGCCGACCTCCACCCGCACGTCGAACGTCCGGCCCTCGAGCCGGTCGAGATCGGCGACCGAGCCGCCGACCACGACGAGGATCCTGTCGACCGACAGGTCGTAGGTCCGGTCCGACCGGGCGCCGGACGCGACGACGCCGGCGCTGAACGTCCGCGTGGCAGTCACCGGGCGGAGCGTGATCGTCACCTGGACCTCGTCCCCGGCGACCGCCCGGATCCCGGGCGGCAGCGCGATCTTGAGCGTCCGGTTGATCGTCGACGTCGCTCCGTTGATGGAGATCGGCTCGGTGTCCAACCGGCTGAGCGTGACCAGGTCGTCCTGGTCTCCCTCGACCGGCAGAACGAGCGGCCTCACGGTCACGCCGGCGATCTCGAACCCGGGCGCGGGACTGCCGGTCACGTTCGCGACGACCGGGATCGAGCGCGTCTGGCCGTTCGTGAACACGAGGACCCGGACATGCGCCGTCGTGGGCTCGACGTCGACCGGCGACAGCGGCTCGCCGACCACGTCGACCGGAATCAGCGGGACGTCGCGGTCGAAGTCGACACCTGTCGGGTCGATCTGGATCCGGGCCTCGACCCGGCCGACCCGCCGGACGAGCGAGGCGGGGCCGCGGACCGTCACGGTCGCCGGGTCGAACTCGGGCTCGCGGATGTCGAAGCCGATCGGGTCGTCGGTGCGGGTGACGACGACCGGGATGTCGGCGATCGTGACGACCTTCTCCACCCGGACGCTGATCTGGCGCGGCGCAAAGTCGAGCACCCGGATCCGGTCGTCGATGGCCCGAACGCTCACGGCGACGAAGCTCGTGGCCGCGTCCGGGTCCGCCTGCGACAGGTCGGCGGTCGCCTCGAAGCTCGAGCTGTCGACCCGGATCCCCGACTCGTCGGGGACGAAGAACCTGACTTCCGTGACGCTCCCGAGGTCCGACAGAAGGATGACGTCGGAAGGCTCGTTCGTCCGCAGGATCGGGATCCGCAGGTCGGTCCGGGCCTGGGTGTTCTGGGTCAGGACGAGGACGCCGTAGAGCACAGCGGCGAGGAACACCGCGGCGAGCTTCAGGGGCCAGTTGTGGACGAGGAACGCGAGGGCTCGACTCAATGCTGCACCCTGGCGGGGGCGGCGCGCTCGTCCTCGGCCGGGACGGGGGTGCGGTCGGCGCTTTTTCCGGCCCGCCGCCGGCCGTTCCGGCTAACGAAGCGGCCGAGCTCGGAGAGGCGCGGGGCGCGGCCACCCGGCCTGAGCGAGCCGGCCGTGGCCGTCGGTCGCCAGCCGAGGAGCCCGTGACCGCTCGTCGCACCGAGCAGCGTCCTGATCGCGCGGGCGAGCTGGGCCTCGTTGAGGTTGCGCACGATCCGCGCCCGCTCGACGAGGCTGATCTGACCGTTCTCCTCGGACACGACCACGACGATCGCGTCGGTCTGCTCGGTGATCCCGAGGGCCGCCCGGTGGCGGGTCCCGAAGCGCTCCGTGTGGATCGTCGTCTCGGCGAGCGGCAGGAGGGCGCCGGCCGCGAGGATCGCCTCGCCCCGGATGATCACCGCGCCGTCGTGGAGGGCCGCGCGGGGCGCGAAGATCGTCCGCAGCAGGTCGGCCGACACGTCGCCATGGATCATCACCCCGGTCTCGGCGATCTCCTCGAGGCCCGTCTCGCGCTCGAGGACGATGAGGGCGCCGTGGCCGTCACGGGAGAGGAGGCCGGCCGCCCGCCCGATCTCGTCCGCGACGTGCTCGGCGGCCCGCTGCTCGGCCGGCGAGAAGAGCCAGGCGAACGATCCAACCCGCCCGATTCGTTCGAGGGCGCGGCGAAGCTCCGGCTGGAAGACGACGACGATCGCGAACAGGCCGACGACGGCGCCGGCCTGCATGATCTGGGTCAGCAGCTGGAGGTTGAGCGCCTGGGCGATCGCGTACACCGCGAACAGCACGGTCACGCCGATGACCAGGCGCACGGCGCGCGTCCCGCGAATCAGGCTGAACAGCCAGTAGATGAGGACCGCCGTGATCCCGATGTCGATCAGCGCGGTCGGAGACACCTGATCGAAGATCGACTCGAGGAGCTGCGGCATCGCCACCCGAGTGTAGCATCGGCGCCCGCCGTTCCCGGTTCACACGGGTGCGTGGACGATCGCCCTCAGGCACACAGGGCGGTGAGCCGGGGATCGTCGGCGAAACGGTTCGCGACGAGCTCGCAGACCCGCTCGCGGATCGTCCCGTCCCGCGCGAAGTCGACCAGCCGGCCGAGGAGGAGGATCTTGTCCGCGGCGGGCCCCCGCCATCCCCGGTCGAGGTACAGCTCGGCGAGCGCAAGGTGGAGCTCCGGGTCGGCCGGGGCGAGGGCGAGCGCGAGGTAGCACGCATCGAGCGCGGCATCGATGGCTCCGGCCGCACGGTGGGCGGCGGCTGCGGCGAGCAACCGGTCCCTGGCCGCCTCCGGATCCCCTGCGTCCATGCGGTCCTCGGCCTCCGCCGCGAGCGTCGCGCCGTCCCGCTGCGACTCCGGCGCGCGCTGGGGCTCGCTCCTCGCCTCGACGGCGGGCTCGGGCTCGAGGGCCCAGTGCTCCGCGGGGGCCACGGTCGGCTCGGGCTCGGTCCTCTTCGGCGCTGTTCTCACCGGCGCGTCCGTCTCGGGCTCGGGCAACAGCGCTCCGCCCGCCACGCCGACCTGCGCGGTCAACGCCTCGACGTGTCGCCGGCGGGTCCGGGACTCGGCCAGCTCGAGGGCGCGCCGCGCCGTCGCCAGCGCCTCCGACGCCTTGCCGTCCGATTCCTGCTGCTCCGCTAGGCGATCGAGCGAATCGGCCGCCTCGACCACCTGCCCGAGGGCGGCGAGCGCCTCGGCCCGGCCCGCCTGCGCCGCCTCGTCGCGGGGCGCCCGCAGGAGTGCGATCGTGTAGGCCGCCAGCCCTTCCTCGGGCCGGCCGAGGCGGAGAAGGACGGATCCGACGCTGGCGTGGGGCAGCGCCCGCTCCGGGGCGATCTCGGCGGCTTCGCCGTACGCCACGAGGGCCGCATCGAGACGGTCCCGCAGCGCGGCGACGTGGCCGCGCCGAAGGGCCTCCTTGTAGCGCTCGTAGAGGGCGTCGCTCACGACTCTGCCCCGGCCCGTCCCAGGACCTCCGCGAGGAGGGCCTTCTGGACGTGCAGCCGGTTCTCCGACTGGTCGAGGATCAGGCTGCGTGGTCCATCCATGACGTCCGACGTGATCTCCTCTCCTCGATGGGCAGGCAGGCAGTGCATGACAAGGGCGTCCGGCCCGGCCGCATCGAGCAGTTTCGCATTGACCTGGTAGCGGGCGAACGCGTCGCGTCGCTCCTCCGTCTCCGCCTCCTGGCCCATCGAGGTCCAGGAGTCCGTGTACACGACGGCGGCCCCGCGGACGACCTCTTCGGGTTCGGTCGCGAAGACGAGGCGCGCCCCGGCCTGCGCCGCGAGCTCCCTGGCCCGGGCAACGATCCTCGCGTTCGGGGCGTAGCCTGGCGGATGAGCGAGGCGGACCTCGAGGCCGAGGGCCGCGCCGAGCAGGGCGAGCGAGTGGTAGACGTTGTTGCCATCGCCGACGAACGCGAGCACGACGCCGCGGGTCTCGCCGAAGCGCTCCCCGATCGTGAACAGGTCCGCCAATGCCTGGCACGGGTGCTCCCGGAGGGTCAGGCCGTTGATGACCGGGATCCTCGCCTGGGCAGCCAGCTCGGCGACGACCTCGTGCGGCCCCGTCCGTGCCACGATCCCGTCGACGAAGCGGTCGAGGTTCCGGGCAACATCCCGGACGGCCTCGCGCGCCCCGAGCACGACATCGTTGGTCAGGTAGATCGCGTGGCCGCCGAGCTGGGCCATGCCGGCCTCGAACGTCACGCGGGTCCGGAGGCTCGGCCGCTGGAAGAGCATCGCCAGCGTCCGCCCGACGAGCGGCGGATCCTCGTGCCGGCGGGTCGCCCGGAACTCCGCCTTGAGCTCCGCCGCGCGGGCAAACAGCGCGCGCACCTCGTCCGCCGAGAGGTCCGCGGCGCTCAGGAAGTCCCGGCCGCGGAGCGTGATATTCGGCGAGGCCACTGACGTCATCGGACTGGCACCCTCAAGGGGCTGGAGATTACTCGCTCACGGCAAGTCGCGATTGCGCCAGGCGCACGTACTGATGGCTGGGTAGGTCCCGGAGCTGGATTCCGTGCGTCTGCGGCACGGAACCTGCCGGATTCACCCGGATGTTGCGCGTCACGCACTGGATCGACCACGGCACCTGGGCTCAACCGTCGGTACGTGCGTCCCGCGCACGTCGAGTCCCGGCGCCGGTCAGCGGCCGAGGGCTACGAGCCCTCGATCCGGGCGTCCAGGGCAAGGCGACGGCGAGCAAGCGAACGAGCGCACTTCAACGTGCGTAAGGGAGCTCGCGGAGCGCGCATCTGGCCGCCATGGGCGTCCGGGCGAGGGCGTCAGCGCTTTGTATATTGCGGTGCCTTCCGGGCGCGCTTGAGCCCGTACTTCTTGCGCTCCTTCATCCGCGGATCGCGGGTCAGGAGGCCGGCCTGGCGGAGCGGCAGGCGATGCGATTCGGGGTCGAGCTCGAGGAGAGCGCGGGCGATGCCGTGACGAATCGCGCCGGCCTGGCCCGTGACCCCGCCGCCCTCGACCTTGATCATCGTGTTGAACCGGCCCTCCGTCCCGGTGACCCGGAACGGCAGCCGAACGTCCGCATCGTTGACGGCGTTGCCGAAGTGCTCCTCGAGCGAGCGGCCGTTGACGACGATCTCCCCCTCGCCCGGCAGGAGCCTAACGCGGGCGATTGCCGTCTTGCGGCGGCCGGTCCCGGAGTAGAACGCAGGCGTGGTCATGGCTGGCTCCTCGTCAGGCGAGCGGCTCAGGCCGCTGGGCCTGATGCGGATGGTCGGTTCCGGCGTAGACCTTCAGCTTGCGGAGCTGCTGGACGCCGAGGCGGGTGCGCGGAAGCATCCCCTTCACTGCCCGCCGGATTACCTCCTCCGGGCGGCGCGCCAGGAGGTGCCCGAGCGTCTCCTCGCGGAGGCCCTGGGGATAGCCGCTGTGGCGGATGTAGAGCTTGGTGTCGAGCTTGTCGCTCGTGACGGCGATCCGGGCGGCGTTGAGGACGATCACGTGGTCGCCCGAATCGAGGGTGGGGCTCCAGGTGGGCTTGTGCTTGCCCTCGAGGACCCGCGCAATTCGGGACGCGAGCCGGCCCAGCGTCTGGCCTGTCGCGTCGACGACGTACCAGCGCCGCTCGATCTCGGCCTCCCGGGGCGTATAGGTCTTCGCGTTCATGCTTCCTCGCGTTCTCCGTTCGATCGCCCCGCCGGCCGTCCGAGGACGACCCGGCGGAGGCAAAGCCCTCGGGCCGGGGCGGCCGCCCCGTTGAGGGCCGGTCGTCGGGCGGCCAGGGCCGCCGCAACATCGTGCTCATTCAGTTGTCCACGGCCGACCTCGACGAGGACCGCCGCGATTCGCCGGACCATCCCCCGCAGGAAGGAGTCGGCCCGGACGTCGATCGTCACGAGCCGGCCCTCCCGCCGGATCCGAACCGAGTGAACGGTCCTGACCGGCTGGCGGTCCGCGGCCCCGAAAGCGCTGAAGTCGTGACGGCCCTCGAGGACCATCGCGGCCCGCGCCATTGCGGCCGTGTCGAGCGGGACCCGCACCCCGAGCGCAGTTCGCTCGCGGAGTGGGCTGCGCGGCCCGTTCCAGACGGTGTAGCGGTACTCCCGGTACCGCGCCGCGCGGCGAGGGTGGAAGCCGGCGGGCGCCCGACGGAGGTCGCGGATCGCGATATCCGGCGGGAGGAGCCCGTTGACGGCTTCGACCAGCTCCGCCGCCGCGAGACGCCCCGCGTAGGTGAATGCGATCACCTGCCCGGTGGCGTGCACCCCGGCGTCGGTTCGGCCGGCTCCATCGACCACGCAGCGCTCCCCATCGCTGAGGCGAGCCAGCGCGGTCTCGACTTCACCCTGGACGGTTCGGGCACCAGGTTGGATCTGGAACCCGGCAAAGTCCGTGCCATCGTATTCAACCTTGGCGGTGTACCGCAAAGGCGCAGCCTTTCGGCTGCTTTGGTCGGCGTTCTGCCGGCTCAAACCTCGGGCCGATGGCGTCGCGGAGCTCCGCCTCGGACCTCGGTGCGACCCGGCGCTGGTCTCCGTCTCGATCTCGCTCGACGAAATACCCGCCGTCGCTGTTGTCGTCTTGTCTAGACCAGCTCGATTTGGACGATGTCGGCCGCGTCGCCTTGCCGCTGGCCGACCTTGACGATCCGGGTGAACCCGGAGGTCCGGTCGGCGTATTTCGGAGCGATCTCCTCGAACAGCTTCGTGACGACGAGCGGCTCGTTCGGAAACTCCGCGACGACGGCCCGGCGGGCGGTCAGGTCTCCCCGCTTGGCGAGCGTGATCATCCGCTCGACCCGGCCGCGGATCTCCTTGGCCTTCGCCTCGGTCGTCTTGACCCGCTCGTAGCGGAGGACGGAAACCGTCAGGTTCCGGTAGAGCGCGAGCCGCGGGCCCTGCTTCCGGCTGAGCTTCCGGCCGCCGATCCGGTGGGCCATCGGTCAGGACTCCGCCTCGTCGTCGAAGCCGTCCTCGCCGTCGACCTCGAGCGCCTCGCCCTCGGCCTCCGGGACGATGAAGCCGCGCATCCGGAGGCGCTCCTTCATCTCGTCGAGCGACTTCTTGCCGAAGTTGCGCATCCGGAGCAAGTCGTCGTCCTTGAGCTGGAGGAGCTGTCCGACCTTGACGATGTTGTTGCGCTTGAGCGAGTTGTAGGCCCGCATCGGGAGGTCGAGCTCCTCGATCGGCATGTCGAGCATGTTCGGCGGGAGCTGCGGGACGCCCGGCGCGGATCGGTCCGCCTGGGCGGCGGCCATGCCGATCGTGATGAACGGGCGGAACTGGTTGACGAGGATTTCGGCCGATCGGCTGAGTGCCTCCTCCGGCGTGATCGTGCCGTCCGTCTCGATCTCGATCGTGAGCTTGTCGTAGTTGGTCATCTGACCGACCCGCATGCTCTCGACCCAGTAGTTGACCTTGCGGACCGGGGTGAAGATCGCGTCGACGGCGATCACCCCGATCGGGAGCGCCTCCGCCCGCTCGGCCCCGAGGTAACCGACCCCGCGCTCGACGGTGAGGTCCATCTCGATCGTCACGTCGTCCGTGTCGAGGGTCATGAGCACGAGCTCCGGGTTGACGATCTCGACGTCGGCCGACTCGGCGATGTCACCTGCCGTCACGGCGCCGGCGCCGCTCTTGATCAAGCGAAGCTGGACCGGATGGGTCGCGAAGCTCTTCAGGCGGAGCTTCTTGACGTTCAGGACGATCTGGGTGACGTCTTCCTTGACGCCGGGGATCGTCGAGAACTCCTGGTAGACGTCACGGATCTGGATCGACGTGACCGCCGCTCCCTCGAGCGACGAGAGGAGGACGCGCCGAAGCGCGTTGCCGAGTGTGACGCCATAGCCGGCCTGGAGAGGTCCGGCCTCGTACTTGGCGTACATGCCGACTTCCTCGACCGGCTCGATCTGCGTGTTCTCGAGTTCGATCATGAGCGGGGCTTACCTCGAGTAGTACTCGACCACGAGCTGCTCGTTGAGGTCGAGCGGCATCTGGTCGCGGCGGGGCTGGTCGACGATCGCGCCGGCCAGCTTGGCGGCATCGATCGTCAGCCACTCCGGGGGCTGATGGGAACGAAGGGTCTCCCTGGCGACCTTGAACGGCTCGCGGCTGCGATGAGTCTCGCGAACCTCGACCCGGTCGCCGGGCTTGACCTGATAGGACGGCACGGTCACCGGCCGCCCGTTGACCGTGAAGTGGCCGTGGCCGACGAGCTGCCGGGCGGCCGGTCGGGACGGGGCGAAGCCCATCCGGTATACGACGTTGTCGAGGCGGAGCTCGAGGAACCGGAGGAGCGTCTCGCCGGTCACGCCGGGCCGCGACTCGGCCTCCACGAAGTAGTTCCGGAACTGGCGCTCGAGCACGCCGTAGGTCTTGCGGACCTTTTGCTTCTCGCGCAGCTGGAGTCCGTACTCACCGACTTTGCGGCGGCGGACGCCATGCTGGCCGGGCGGCGTCGGGCGGCGCTCGAACGAGCACTTCTTCGTGTAGCAGCGGGTGCCCTTGAAAAAGAGCTTGGCGCCCTCGCGACGGCAGATCCGGCAGACGGAAGCGGTGTAGCGACCCATGGCGCTGTGCTCAGACCCGGCGCCGCTTGGGGGCGCGGCAGCCGTTGTGCGGGATGGGCGTGACGTCGGTGATGGCTGAAACCTCCAGGCCGGCCGCCTGGAGCGACCGGATCGCCTGCTCCCGGCCGGCGCCGGGACCCTTGACGTAGACCTCGACCTGGCGCATGCCGTGCTCCATCGCCCGGCGGGCGGCGCCGTCGGCCGACAGGGCGGCAGCGTAGGGGGTGCTCTTGCGGGACCCCTTGAAGCCGGCCACGCCGGCCGAGCCCCAGCTGATCACGGCCCCGGCCAGGTCGGTGATCGTGATGATCGTGTTGTTGAACGTCGCCTGGATGTGGACGTGCCCCTGGGGGACGCTCTTCCGTTCGCGGCGCCGCGCCTTGACGGCCCGCTTTCGTTCGGCCATGCCTGTGCTGGTCCCCCTACTTGGTCTTCGTGCGCCGGACGCCGACCGTCTTCTTCGGTCCGCGCCGCTGGCGGGCGTTGGTCTTCGTTCGCTGGCCGCGGACCGGCAGGTTCCGCCGATGGCGCAGGCCGCGGTACGACCCGATCTCGATCAGCCGCTTGATGTTTAGCGCGACCTCGCGGCGAAGGTCCCCCTCGACCTTGTAGCGCCGGTCGATCAGCTCGCGCAGGCGGTTGATCTGCTCCTCGGTGAGGTCGCGCACCCGGGTGTCAGGGTTGATGTTCGTCTGGGTGAGAATCTTCTGGCTGGTCGGCAGGCCGAGGCCGAAGATGTACGTGAGAGCGACCTCGACGCGCTTCTCGCGCGGGATGTCGATGCCGGCGATCCGTGCCATCGGTTTACCCCTGCCGCTGCTTGTGCTTCGGGTTGGTGCAGATGACCATCACCGTGCCGTGACGGCGGACGACTTTGCAGTTGTCGCAGCGTGCCTTGACGGAGGCTCTGACTTTCAACGGTTCCTCTTGCGCGGTGGCGGTCTGGTGGCGTGTTACTTCAATCGGTAGGTGATCCGGCCGCGGGTCAGGTCGTACGGCGAGAGCTCGACCCGAACCCGGTCACCGGGCAGGATCCGGATGAAGTTCATCCGGAGCTTCCCGCTGATGTGGGCAAGGACGCGGTGGCCGTTCTCCAGCTCGACCGCGAACATCGTGTTCGGGAGCGGCTCGATGACCGTCCCCTCCACCTCGATCGCGTCTTTCTTGGCCACAGGCGTCCGATGCTTCCCTTTCTCACGGCGAGTGTCGGCCCACGGGGACCGACACACGAACGCGTAGCGTACCAGAAAGGCCCATTTCCAGGCAAATCCAACCTCGGGCCGATGGCGTCGCGGAGCTTCGCCTCGGAGACCTCGGACCGAGGGCCCGACCTCGGTCCTCGGTGGGCGGATGCTGGTTCACCAGGGACGTTGCCATTCCTAGATCGTCGTCAGGATCTCGGGACCGTTGTCGGTCACGGCGATCGTATGTTCGAAATGGGCCGCCAGGGACCCGTCCCGGGTGACGACCGTCCAGCCGTCCGGCTTGATCCCCACCTCGTGGCTGCCGAGGGTCAGCATCGGCTCGATCGCCAGGCAGATCCCGGGGACCAGCTCCATGCCCTTGGGCCCCACCCGGTAGTTCGGGACCTGGGGGTCCTGGTGCATCTCCGTGCCGATCCCGTGGCCGACGAACTGGCGGACGATCCCGTAGCCCCCCGGCCGGGCGACGTCCTCGATGGCGCCCGAGATGTCGCCGATCCGGGCTCCGGCGACGGCGGCTCCGATTCCCGCCATCATCGCCAGGCGGGTGGTCTCGACCAGCCGGGCCACCTCCGGGGTGGGCTCCCCTACCACGAACGTTCGGGCCGCGTCGCCGTGCCAGCCATCGACGATTGCCCCCGCATCGACCGAGACGATCTGGCCGTCGCGGATCGGGCGGCTGCCGGGGATCCCGTGGACGACCTCGTCGTCGATCGAGATGCAAACCGAGGCCGGGAACGGGTTCCGGCGGTCGCCGTAGCCCTTGAACGACGGGGTGGCGCCGGCCGCGCGGATGTGCCGCTCGGCGAGCTGGTCGAGGTGGCCGGTCGTGACACCGGGCTTGAGCTCCGACTCGACGAGGGCGAGGACCTCGGCGACGAGCCGCCCGGCGGTTCGCATCTTGTCGATCTCGCGGCGCGACTTGCGGGTGACCACGTCAGACCGCTCCCCTGGCCGGGTCGACGGCGGCGAGGACAGAGTCGCTGACCTCCGCGATCGGGCGCCGACCATCGACCGTCTCGAGGATGCCCCTGGACCGGTAGTAGTCGACCACGTCATCCAGCGCTCCGAGCTGCTGGGTCATCCTGGCCCGAACGGTCTCCTCGCGATCGTCCTCGCGCTGGATGAGCGGTGAGCCGTCGATGTCGCAGCGGCCGGGCACCGCCGGGGGGTTGGCGACGAGATGGTAGACGTGGCCGGAGGCCTGGCAAATTCGGCGCCCGGCGGCGCGCTGGACGAGGTCCTCGATCGGGACGTCGATGAGCAGAGCCCGATCGACCCGGGCGCCCCGCTCGGCCAGTGCCTCTTCCAGGGCCGCGGCCTGGGGTCGCGTCCGTGGGAAGCCGTCGAGGATCGCCCCGCCGGCGGCGTCGGGTTGGGCGAGCCGGTCGAGGAAGATCCGGATCATCGTCGCATCAGGCACCAGCTGGCCGCGACTCATGAACCGGTCGGCCTCGATCCCGACCGGAGTCCGCGCACCGACGGCGGCCCGCAGGAGGTCGCCGGACGCCAGGTGCGGGATGCCGAGCCGCTCCTCGAGGACCTTCGCCTGGGTGCCTTTGCCGGCCCCCGGGGCTCCCAGGAGCACGAGAACAGTCACGGCCCGTCGAGGATCCAGTCGGCCCGCGCTGTCATCGGATGAATCCTTCGTAGTTCCTCATCATGAGTTGCGCTTCGAGCTGCTTCATCGTCTCGACCACGACGCTGACGACGATGAGGAGCCCCGTGCCGCCGAGGGCGACATTGGCGAGGGCCGGGAAGAACATCCCCGCGATCGCCGGGGCGACGGCCACGGTGCCGAGGAAGATCGAGCCGGCGAGGGTGATCCGGAACACGACCTTGGCAAGGTAATCCTGGGTGGGCCGGCCAGGCCGGATGCCCGGGATGAAGCCGCCGTTTTTCCGGAGCTGCTCGGCGGTCTCGTCCGGCTTGAACGTGAACGCCGTGTAGAAGTACGTGAAGCCGACGGTCAGGAGGAAGTACAGGGTGACGTAGGCCGGCGACGTGCTGTTGAAGAAGCCGACGATCCCCCGAGCGATGTCGGCGATGATCGTCACGTCCGAGTTCGTGAAGTACGACGCGATCTGCTGGGGGAACAGGAGGATGCTGACCGCGAAGATGATCGGGATCACCCCGGCCTGGTTGACCCGCAGGGGCAGGAACGTCTGGCCGCCCTGGTACATCCGCCGGCCACGGACGCGGCTGGCGTACTGGATCGGGATCCGCCGCTGCCCCTCCTGGATGTAGATGATCGTCGCGACGACGGCGAGGCCGATCAGGGCGAAGACGGCGAACGTCGTGATGTCCGGGTTCTGGAGGAAGTTCTGGAGCGCGCCCGGCGCCCGGCTGACGATGCCGGCGAAGATGATGAAGCTGATCCCGTTGCCGATCCCCTTCTCCGTGATCAGCTCGCCGAGCCACATGAGCGCGACCGAGCCGGCGGTGAGGGTGACGATCTGGGTGATAGTCACCGGATTCGAGAGACCGAAACCGACGTCCGCCGGGATGACCCCCTGGTTGCTGAGGAGCGCCAGGAACCCGAACGACTGGAGGAGCGCCATCGGCACCGACAGGTAGCGGGTGTACTGGTTGATCTTGTTCCGGCCGTACTCGCCCTCGCGGCTGAGCGCCTGGAGCGAGGGGATGACCCCGGTCATCAGCTGCATGATGATCGAGGCGTTGATGTACGGATTCACCCCGAGGCCGACGACCGAGAAGTTCGACAGACCGCCGCCGGAGAACAGGTCGAGCAGCCCGAACAGCGGGTTGCCCTGGAAGAACGTCTCGAGCTGCTCCTTGCTGACGCCCGGGACCGGCACATGGGCCATGAACCGGAAGACGATGAGGATCCCGAGGACGTAGATGATCCGGCGCCGGATGTCCGGCGCACGGAAGGCGTTCAGCAGGGACTCGAACACGGGTCAGCCGTCTCCGGCAGGGGCGGCCTCGTCGGCGGGAGAGGCGCTGTCGTGGGCGGGAGAGGCGTCGTCGTCGCCCGTCGACGCATCGGCGGCCGGCCTCGCGGCCTTCGGCGAGCGCTTCGGCTTCGACGCGCGGGGTGCTTCGGCGGAGGGGGCATCGGTCTCGGAGGCGCCGCTCGTCTCCGACGCCCGGCCGTCGGCCACAGGGGCCTCCGCGACGGCCGCGGGGGCCTCTGCGACGGCCTCGGCCGCGGCCGCGGGCTCGGTCGGCTGGGCCGCGCCGGCGCTGGCCTTGGACTCCGCGGACGGCTTCTTGCTGGCCGGCTTCTCATCTGTGGCCCCGCCGGACCCCCGCTCGACGCCGATCGCCGGCCGCCGCTCCTTCGGGACCTCCAGCATCGACACGCTGCCGCCGGCCGCCTCGATCTTCACGATCGCACTCTTCGTGAACCGGTCGGCGACGACGAACAGGGCCGTCGACAGCTCCCCGCCGCCGAGGATCTTCAGCGGCTTCTGGAGTGTCCGGACGAGGCCGGCGGCGCGGAGGATGTCCTGGTTGACGGTGATCGGCGCGGCCGCCTTCGCCTTCGACGTCGCGCCGGGCATCTCGCCGGGCTCGAGCCGGCCGAGCTCGACCAGCTCGCCGATCGCCCCGATGTTGACGACCTCGTAGTCGACCTTCAGGCGATTGGTGAAGCCGCGGAGCTTGGGGATCCGCATGTGGAGCGGCGTCTGGCCACCCTCGAACCAGGCCGGGATCGAGCCGCCGGCGCGGGCCTTCTGGCCCTTCGTCCCACGGCCGGCCGTCTTCCCCTTGCCGGCCGCGATGCCGCGCCCCACCCGGGTCCGGGCCTTGCGCGAGCCGTCGGCCGGTCGCAGGTCGTGGAGCTTCATGCCTGGTCCTCCGGGCTGGCCTTGGCCGGACGCGCCGGACGCTTGCCGTCGATCTCCTCGACGGACACGAGGAAGCGGACCTGGCGGACCATGCCGCGGGTGGCTTCGTTGTCCGGGACGACGACCGTGTCGCCGATTCGCTTGAGGCCGAGCGCGCGGATGGTCGCCCGGTTGCGGGCGATGTGGCTGATCGTGCTCTTGACCTGGGTGACGCGGAGCTTACCGGCCATTGGCCACCCCCGCCGGCTGGCCCGGGGCCGGCTGGCCGCCGATCCGGGCCCGGACCTGGACGCCCCGCTGGGCGCTCAGCTCCTCGGCCGATCGGAGCGACCGGAGCGCCTCGATCGTGGCCCGGGCGACGTTGACCGGATTCGTCGAGCCATGTGTCTTCGACAGGATGTCGCGGACGCCAGCGGCCTCGAGGACCGCCCGGACCGCCCCGCCGGCGATGACCCCCGTGCCCTGGGAGGCCGGCTTGAGCATGACCCGGCTGGCCGAGAACTCGATCCGGACCTCGTGCGGGATCGTCGTCCCGACCATCGGGATCCGGATGATGTTCTTCTTCGCGTCCTCGACGCCCTTGCGAATCGCCTCCGGAACCTCGCCGGCCTTGCCGAGACCCGCCCCGACGTGGCCGCTCCCGTCGCCGACGACGACGACCGCGCTGAAGCTGAACCGCCGGCCGCCCTTGACGACCTTCGCGACGCGGTTGATCTGGACGACGCGCTCCTCGAGCGCGAGCTTGTTCGGATCGATCCTGGGCACTGGGTTGCTCCTCTTTCAGAACTCGAGGCCGGCTTCGCGGGCGGCATCGGCGAGCGACTTGATCCGCCCGTGGTACCGGAACCCGGCCCGGTCGAACACGACGCGCCCGACCCCGGCCTCCTTCGCCCGTTCGGCGAGGAGTCGGCCGACGGTCTTCGCCTCGTCCGTCTTCGTCTGCTTCGACTCGCGAAGCTCCTTCTCGACAGTCGAGGCCGCGGCGAGCGTCCTGCCGGACGCGTCGTCGATGACCTGTGCGTAGATGTGGTGGAGGCTGCGGAAGACCGCGAGGCGCGGCCGCGAACCGGTCCCCTCCATCCGGAGGCGGATCCGATCGTGGCGCTTGCGTCGGGCGGCGCCGCGGCTGGCGACCTGCGTCATGTGTCCTCGAACCTCGTGATTACTTCTTGGCGCCGATCTTGCCGGCCTTGCCGGCCTTGCGGCGGACGTATTCCCCGGCGTACTTCACACCCTTGCCCTTGTATGGCTCGGGCTTGCGGGTGGCGCGGACGCGAGCCGCGATCTCCCCGACCAGCTCCTTGTCGATCCCGACGACGGTCAGCCGGGTGGGGTTCTCGACCTCGAAGCTGATCCCGCTCGGCGGGTCGATCTCGATGGGGTGGCTGTAGCCGAGGTTGAGCTGGAGCTTCCGGCCGACGAGCGCGGCCCGGTAGCCGACGCCCGTGATCTCGAGCCCCTTGCGGTAGCCCGTCGTGACCCCGACGACCATGTTGTTGACGAGCGTCCGGGTCAGGCCGTGGAGCTGGCGATGGTGCTTCTGCTCCGACGGCCGGCTGACGACGATATTGCCGTCCTCGCGCCCGACGACCATGTCCGGGTGGAGCTCACGGCTGAGCTCGCCCTTCGGGCCCTTCACGGTCAGGCGGCGACCGTCGATCGTGACGTCGACACCGCTCGGGACGGCGATTGGGAGGCGACCGATGCGTGACATTCGACAGGCCTACCAGACGTACGCCAGGACTTCGCCGCCGAGCTGGGCCTTGCGGGCCTGCGCGCCGGTCATGATCCCGTGACTCGTGCTGACGATGACGATCCCGAGGCCGCCGAGGACCCGCGGGATGTCGGTCTTCCGGGCGTAGACCCGCAGACCGGGCTTGCTGATCCTCTTCAGCCCGGACACGACGGGCGCCTTGCCATCGACGTACTTCAGCGTCAGGCGGAGCACCGACGCGGGGCCCTGGCGCTCCTCGGTCCAGTCGGCGATGAAACCCTCGTCCTTGAGGATCCGCGCGATCTGCCGCTTGGTCCGCGATGCCGGGACGATCACCTCGGTGTGGCGGGCCCGGGACGCGTTGCGCACGCGGGTCAGCATGTCGGCAATCGGATCGGAGATGTTCATCGGTCCCCTACCAGCTCGACTTCGTGACGCCGGGCAGCTCGCCCAGCAGGGCGCGCTCCCGGAAGCAGATGCGGCAGAGCGCAAACCGGCGCATGTAGGCGCGCGGCCGGCCGCACACGGTGCAGCGGTGGTACCCCTGCACCGGGTGCTTCGGTGTTCGTTTCGCCTTGGCGATCATCGACTTCTTGGCCATTGGACTCCCCTATCCGGCGAAGGGCATGCCGAGGAGCTCGAGCAGGCGCTTCGACTCCTCGTCGGTCTTCGCCGTCGTCACGATGCTGATCTCCAGCCCGCGGAGACGGTCCACCTTGTCGTACTCGATCTCGGGGAAGGCGAGCTGCTCCCGGAGGCCGAGCGTGAAATTGCCGCGCCCGTCGAACGACCGGCCGGGGACCCCCCGGAAGTCGCGGAGTCGCGGCAGGGCGAGGGTTGTCAGCCGGTCGAGGAAGTCCCACATCCGCTCGCCGCGGAGAGTGACCTTCGCCCCGACCGAGTTGCCGGTCCGGACACGGAACTGGGCGATCGACTTCTTCGCCTTCGTGACGATCGGCTTCTGGCCGGTGACCATCGACAGGTCGCCGACGGCAGCGTCGATCGCCTTCGCATTCGTGAGCGCCTCGCCGAGGCCGATGTTCACGACGATCTTCGACAGCCGCGGGACCTGCATCGGGTTGCGGTAGTCGAACTGCTTCTGGAGCGCCGGGGCGATTTCCGCCTTGTAGCGCTCGTGGAGGCGGCTTTTCACGTCGGCTTCACCTCCAGATCCTCGCCGCAGTGACGGCAGACCCGGACCCGGCGGCCGTTCTCGAGCGTGTTGTGGGCGATCCGCGTCGGGCGGTCGCACTTGGAGCAGACGAGCATCACCTTGCCGACCTCGAGAGGCTGGGCGATGTCGAGGATTCCGCCCTGCTGGATCTTCGGCATCCGGTCCGTCTGGCCGCTCTTCTGGCGCGGCTTCGTGTGCCGCTTGGCGATGTTCAGGCCCTCGACGACGACAGCTATCCCACCGCCGCTCGAGCCGCGGCGGTACGTGCCGCGCTGGCCGGACGGTCCGGCCGTCTCGCGGATGACCCGCTCGACGATGCCGCGCTTGCCGGCGTCCTTGCCGGCGAGGACGACGACGGTGTCGCCGCGGTGGATCTCCGGCACCTTCGTGGCTCGCCGGGTCTGGTACTGGCGCGCCATCAGAGCACCTCCGGCGCGAGAGATACGATCTTCATGTAGTTCCTGTCCCGGAGCTCGCGCGCGACCGGTCCGAAGATCCGGGTCCCGCGCGGGTTCCCCTGGTTGTTGATGAGCACGACGGCGTTCTCGTCGAACCGGATGTAGCTGCCGTCCGCGCGGCCGTACTCCTTGGCGGTCCGGACGACGACGGCCTGGACCACGTCGCCCTTCTTCACGGCCGCGTTCGGGATCGCCTGCTTGACGCTGGCCGTGATGACGTCGCCGACGCCGGCCGACGTCTTGAGCGACCGGCCCATGACCCGGATGCACTGGATCGTCCGGGCGCCGGTGTTGTCGGCGACTTTCACCCGCGACTGGGGCTGAATCATCGGGGGCCGCCTTCGTCGCCCTGGTCGCTGTCCGCCGGCGAGGTCGCGGCCGTCTCGACGGCATCCGCGGCCGCCTCAGCCGCCTCCGCGGCGGCCTCGTCCGCCCGGACCCGGCCGGGATGAGCGGCGGCGTGGATCGCCTCGGTCGTCGCCTCCTCCTCGGAGACGATGTCGCTCGGCAGCGCCTGGTCGCCGATCTTCTGGACGATCTCGACGAGCCGCCAGCGCTTCGTCGCCGACAGCGGCCGCGACTCCTCGATGAGAACCGTGTCCCCGATGCGGGCGTCGTTTGCCTCGTCGTGAACCTTGAACTTCGTGGTCAGGCGAATGACCCGCTTGTACAGCGGGTGGCGCGCCAGCCGTTCGACGGACACGACGATCGTCTTGTCCATCCGGTCGCTGACGACGCGCCCGACTTTCGTCTTTCGCTTGCCCTGCACCGGTGTCTTCGCTCCTGTCATCGCGGTCTCCGTCACGCCGTCCGGGCGGTGCGCCCGGCGCCCCGCTCCCGCTGGACGGTCAGGATTCGGGCGATCGTTCGTCGCGTCTGGGGGATCGTGCTGTAGTCCTTGAGCTGTCGGGTCGACAGCGCGAACCGGGCCTGCCAGAGGTCCTGCTTCGCGTCCTTGAGGGCCGTCTCGAGCTCGGCGTCGGAGAGCTCCCGAACCTTATCGATGTCCATCGGACCCCTCCGTCACGTTGTCCCGGACGACCAGCCGGGTGGCGACCGGCAGCTTGTGGCCGGCGAGGCGCATCGCCTCGACGGCCTCCTCGCGAGGGACGCCGGCCATCTCGAACAGGATCCGGCCCGGCTTGACGACCGCGACCCAGTGGTCCGGCGCGCCCTTGCCGGAACCCATCCGGGTCTCGGCCGGCTTCTTCGTCGCCGGCTTGTCCGGGAAGACGCGGATCCAGATCTTGCCGCCGCGCTTCACCGACCGGGTCATCGCCCGGCGGGCGGCCTCGATCTGCCGGCTGGTGATCCAGGCCGGCTCCTGGGTGGCCAGTCCGTAGTCCCCGAAGGCGACCGTGTGGCCGCCCTTGGCGAGCCCGGACATCCGGCCGCGCATCACCTTGCGGTGCTTGACGCGCTTGGGCATCAGCATCGGTCAGGCCCCCTGCCCGGCGGTCGCGGCGGCGGCCGTCTCGGGTCGGCGGACCGGCTCCTGGGGATGGTCGCCCCGGTAGATCCAGACCTTGACTCCGATCCTGCCGTATGTCGTGTGGGCGTGGATCTGCCCATAGCTGATGTCCGCCCGAAGCGTGCCGAGCGGGATCCGGCCTTCCCGGTCCCACTCGCGGCGGCCCATCTCCGAGCCGCCAAGGCGACCGGCGACGGCGATCCGGACACCCTTCGCGCCAGCCTTCATCGACCGCTGGATGGCCTGCTTCATCGCCTTCTTGAAGGCGATCCGGCGGCTCAGCTGCTGGGCGATGTTCATCGCCACGAGGTGGGCGTCGAGCTCAGGCTGGCGAATCTCCTTGATCTCCAGCTTGACCTTGCGCCGGGTGAGCGCCCCGATCTGCTGGCGGAGGACCTCCACGTTCTGGCCGCCCTTGCCGATGACGATGCCGGGCTTCGCCGTGTGGACCGTGACGGTCACGTGGTTGATGCCCCGCTCGATCTCGACCTGGCTGACGCTCGCATTCGCCAGCCGTTTCTCGACCAGCTTGCGGATCCCGATGTCCTCCTTGAGGAGCGTGGTGTAGTCCTTGTCCGCGTACCACTTCGCGGTCCAGGTGCGCGAGACACCCAGCCGGAAGCCGTACGGATGGACCTTGTGTCCCATGTCAGGCCTCCCGGTCCGCAACGACGATCGTGATGTGGGTCATGGGCTTGTGGATCGCAAACCAGCGACCCTGGGCCCGCGGGCGTCCGCGCTTGATCGTCGGCCCCTCGTCGGCGATGGCCTCGGCGACGAACAGGTCCTCGGCGGACAGGTTGTGGTTGTTCTCGGCGTTCGCGGTCGCGCTCTTCAGGACACGCGCGACGTCGGCCGCGGCATGCTGGGGCATGAACCGGAGCAGCGCCGCGGCCTCGTCGACCGGCTTGCCCTTGATCGCCGTAGTGACGAGGCGGGTCTTGCGGGTCGAGCCGCGGAGGAACCTGGCAGTAGCGGAAACGCGCACGGTCGGCGACTCCTACTTCAGCGCCGTCGACCGCTCGGTGCTCTTGCCGTGCCCGCGGTAGCTGCGGGTAGGCGCGAACTCACCGAGACGGTGGCCGACCATGTTCTCGGTCACGTAGACCGGGACGTGCTTCTTGCCGTTGTAGACCGCGATCGTGTGGCCGATGAACGTCGGGAAGATGACGGTCGCCCGCGACCAGGTCTTGACGACCTTCTTCTCGCTCCGATTGTTCATCTCTTCGATCCGGCCCTGGAGCCGCTCCTGGATGAACGGCCCCTTCTTGATCGATCGGGACATGGTTCTCCTGCCCTCCGCTACTTCCGGTGCCGCGAGCGGACGATGAGCCGTCCGGTCGTCTTCGACCGCCGGGTGCGGTAGCCCATGGCGGGCTTGCCCCACGGTGTCTTGGGCGGCATCCCCGTCGGGGACTTGCCCTCGCCGCCACCGTGGGGATGGTCGCGCGGGTTCATGACGACGCCACGGACTTCGGGGCGCTGGCCCATGTGGCGGGCCCGCCCGGCCTTGCCGAGGTTCTGATTCTCGTGATCGAGGTTGCTGACCTGGCCGACCGTGGCCATGCAGCGGATGCTCACCCGGCGGACCTCGCCGGACGGCAGGCGGACCTGGGCCTGCTCCCCTTCCTTGGCGAGGAGCTGGGCGGCGGTCCCGGCGGACCGGACGATCTGCCCTCCCCTGCCCGGGACGAGCTCGATGTTGTGGATCGTCGTCCCGAGCGGGATGTTGGCGATCGGGAGGGCGTTGCCGACCCGCGCCTCGGCGCTCGGACCGGCGACGACGACGTCGCCGACCTTCAGGCCATTCGGCAGGAGCATGTACCGCTTCTCGCCGTCCCGGTAGTGGAGGAGTCCGATCCGGGCCGACCGGTTCGGGTCGTACTCGACCGTCGCGAGGCGGGCCGGGATCCCGACCTTGTCGCGCTTGAAGTCGATCCGCCGGTAGTGCTGCTTCTCGCCGCCGCCCCGGTGCCTTACGGTCATCCGCCCGGCGTTGTTCCGGCCGCTCGTCCGCTTCTGCGACTCGAGCAGTGGCTTGTGGGGCTCCCTGGTCGTGATCTCCTCGAACGTCGAGCGAGTCATCTTCCGGAGACCCGGCGAGGTGGCCTTGTATTCACGCAGTGGCATCGCTCAGACCCCCTCGAAGAATTCGATCTTCTGGCCGGGGGCCAGGGTGACGATCGCCTTGCGCCAGGGCGTCGTGTGGCCGACGATCCGGCCGCGACGGGTCCCCCGGCGCTTCTCCTTCGCCTTCGTCGTCAGGACGTTGACGGCGACGACCGTGACCTTCTCGCCCTGGTAGAGCTCCTCGATCGCGGCCTTGATCTGGATCTTGTTCGCCTTCTCGTGGACGGCGAACGTGTACTTGCCGCGGCCCGACTCGTCGATCGTCTTCTCGCTGATGACGGGGCGGAGGATGACCTGGGGTGCGGTCAGGGTGCTCACGAGTACACCTCCTCCATCCGGGCCAGGGCGGGCTGCTCGATGAGCACGACGTCCGCGTTGAGCAGGTCGACGACGTTGAGCGAGTCGGCCAGGATCACCTCGACCTCGGGCAGGTTGCGGGCGGACAGGCGGAGGTTCTCGTCGCCGCCGGGGGCGACCACGAGGACACGACCCTTCGCCGCGAGCGCGTCGAGGACGCCGGCGAAATCCTTCGTCCGGGCCGCCTCGAGGCCGAACGAGTCGATCACCCGGATCGCCTCGTCGCCGAACTTCGCGGTCAGGGCGCCGCGCAGCGCGAGCCGCCGCATCCGGCGGGGCAGGCGCTGCTCGTAGGAGCGCGGGTGCGGCCCGAAGACCGCGCCGCCGCCGCGGTAGTGGGGCGCCGTGCGCGATCCCTGGCGGGCGCGGCCGGTGCCCTTCTGGCGATACGGCTTCTTGCCTCCGCCGCGGACCTCGCCGCGGGTCCGGGTGTCGTGGGTGCCCATCCGGCGCGCGGCGAGCTGGGCGGTCGCGACCTGGTGGAGGACGGCGGCGTGGAGCGGGGCGGCGAACAACGCGTCGCTGAGGTCGATGTTGCCGACCGACTTGCCCTTCCGGTCGAAGAGAGTGGTCTGCGGCATGTCAGGCCTTCCTCACGAGGATGAGCGAGCCGCGGGCGCCCGGGAGCGACCCGTTCACGAGGAGGAGGTTGCGCTCCGGGTCGGTGCGCACGACGCGGAGCTTCTTGATCGTCGCCCGCTCGTCGCCCATGTGGCCTGCCATCCGGAGACCCCGGTAGACGCGGCCCGGCGTCGTGCCCGGGCCGATCGAGCCCGGCTCCCGGTGGTGGTCGGAGCCGTGCGTCTTCGGGCCGCGCTGGAAGTTGTGGCGCTTGATCTGGCCGGCGAAGCCCTTGCCCTTCGACACCCCGGTCACGTCGACGATGTCGCCGGGGTTGAACACGTCGCCGACGGCGAGCGTCTGTCCGACGGTGTAGTCGTCGACGCTCTCCACCCGGAACTCGCGGAGCGTGCCGAGGGACGCGCCGTCCTTTGACAGCTCCTTGAGCTGGCCCGCGATCGGTTTGCTGACCTTGCGGCCGGCGTCCGCGCCGAGCTGGACGGCCGTGTAGCCGTCGCGGTCGGTCGTTCGGAGGCGGGTGACGGTATTCGGTTCGATGGCCAGGACGCTGACGGCCACCATCGTGCCGTCGTCCTGGAACACCTGGGTCATGCCGACCTTTCGGCCGATTAGTCCAATGCTCATCGGCCGGTCACATCTTGATCTCGATGTCGACGCCCGCGGCGAGCGAGAGTCGCATCAATGCGTCGACCGTCTTCGAGGACGGGTCGAGGATGTCGACGAGCCGCTTGTGGGTGCGGATCTCGAACTGCTCCCGGCTGTCCTTGTCGATGAACGGCGAACGGAGGACGGTGAACTTCTCGATCCGGGTAGGCAGCGGTACCGGCCCGACGACGTCCGCGCCGGTCCGTTGGGCCGTCTCGACGATCTGGGCCGCCGACTGGTCGAGCAGCCGGTGATCGTAGGCCTTGAGGCGGATCCTGATCCGCTGCTTCGCCATGGCCTTACTCCGCGATCGTCACGATCGCGCCGGCGCCGACGGTCCGGCCACCCTCGCGGATGGCGAACCGCTGGCCGACCTCGAGGGCGATCGGGGTGATGAGCTCGACGGTCATCTCGACGTTGTCGCCGGGCATGATCATCTCG
>DASYTG010000064.1:0-20239 GCA_036002525.1 Candidatus Limnocylindrales bacterium | reverse complement strand
GCGAGGACCATGATCCGGATCTCGGTCATGTCCTCGATCGCCCAGCGCAACCCCTCGCGGCCCTGGCCGCTGTCCTTGACGCCGCCGTACGGCATGTGGTCGATCCGGTACATCGGGACGTCGTTGACGATGACGCCGCCGACCTCCAGCTCGTGGAACCCCTGCCACGCGTTGCCCAGCTCGTTCGTGAAGACGCCGGTCTGGAGCCCGAACGACGAATCGTTGACCTGGCGCACGGCGTCGCCGAAGTCGCGGAACGGGAAGGCTACGACGAGCGGCGCGAACGCCTCGTTCGAGCACACCTGCGCCGTCGGCGGGACGTCGGTCAGGATCGTCGGCGGGAAGAAGTTCCCGTTCGCCTTGCCTCCCAGGAGGGTCTTGCCGCCGAGCGCGATCGCGTCGTCGACCCAGCCCTGGGTGCGGCTCGCGGCGTGCTCGTCGACCATCGGCCCCACGTCCGTCTGCGGATCGAGCGGGTCGCCGACCTTGAGCCCCTTCGCGCCCTCGACGAAGCGGGCAAGGAACTCGTCCCAAACATCCTCGTGGATGAACATCCGCTGGACGCTGATGCAGACCTGTCCGGCGTAGGCGAATGCGCCGACGAGGTTCCGGCGGACGGCCCAGTCGAGGTCGGCCGACTTGTCGACGATGACCCCGGCGTTGCCGCCGAGCTCGAGGACGACCTTCTTCTTGCCGGCCCGCTCCTTCATCCGCCAGCCGACGGACGGCGACCCGGTGAACGTCAGGAGCTTGAATCGATCGTCGGCCACCATCCGGTCGCCGAGCTCGCGGGTCATTGGCAGGATGCTGACGCTCCCCGCCGGCGCGCCGGCCCCCTCGACGATCTCCGCGACGGTGAGCATCGTCAGCGGGTCCTTCGACGGCGGCTTGAGGACGATTGGATTGCCCGACGCGATGGCCGGCGAGAGCTTGTGCGCGGCCAGGTTCAGCGGGAAGTTGAACGGGCTGATCCCGGCGATCGGGCCGATCGGGAAGCGGCGCGTGATCCCGACCCGGCCCTTCGACGCCGGCATGAGGTCGAGCGGCAAGACCTCGCCGAACATCCGCTCGGCCTCCTCCGCGCCGAGGCGGAAGGTGAGAACCGCCCGGTCGACTTCGACGAGCGCGTCCCGAATCGGCTTGCCGGCCTCGAGGGCGATGAGCCGGCCGAGCTCCTCTCGGCGGGTCTTGATCCCGGCGCTGATGTTCCGCAGGATCGCGCCGCGCTCGTAGGCCGGCAACGTCCGCGTGACCTCGAATGCCGCGACCGCGGCGTCGACCGCCTCCTCGTACTGCTCCGGCGTGGCGTTGAAGGTCGCGCCCGCGAGCTTCCCGGGATCGGCCGGGTTCGCGACGTCGAGCGGGTCGGGCGACTCGACCCACCGGCCGGCGAGGAAGATGGGGTGGGGCTTGGCTCCGGTCACGGTGGCCATCGGTCGTCTCCTGGGATGCGGCTCGCGTGAGGCCGATGCTACCCCGCCCCGTCGAACGAGGTGACCGGCCGTGCCGGCCGAGCCGGCTACCGGCTGAGCTGGCGATCGAGAAGTCATCGACCCATTGACGGCGGGGGGTCGGCGCCAGGGCGCCACTCGTAGCGGATGTCCGGCTCGCGCTCCTCGTTCCCCGCGCCGTCGGTGAGCTCGGCGGCGACGAACCCGTTGCCCTCGTAGAAGCGACGGGCCGGGCCGTTCACCTGGAAGCACCACAGCTGGAGCCCGCCCGGGGATCGCTCCTTCGCGAGCGACACGAACCGTCGGCCGAGCCCGCGCCCCCGCCAGTCCGGCCGGAGGTAGAGCTGCTCGATCCAGCCCTCGTGCAGAGTCATCAGCCCGACGATCTCACCGCCGGTCTCGGCGACCCAGGTTTCGAGTCGCCCGACGACGACGCGGGCCATCCAGTCGCGAACCTCGTCGTCGGTATGGGCCCGCCGAACCGTCGGCAGTGCGGCCGCGAACGACGCCAGCCAGACCTCGGCGGCCGCCTCCGCGTCCTCGGGCCCTGCCCGCCGGAGCGCCGGATCCAATGCCGCCTCCTGATCGAAATGTCTCGGGCTGGGGTGGGCCAGCGTACCATCGGCCCGACGGAGGGGAGGTAGGAGGAGTCGATGTTCTCGGACTTCCGGGCGTTCCTCCTCAAGACGAACGCCCTGGCCCTGGCGATCGGGGTGATCATCGGCGCCGCGCTGGGCACGGTCGTCACGTCGCTCGTCAACGACGTGATCATGCCGCCGGCGGGCCTGCTGCTCGGCGGCGTCGACTTCGCATCGCTCCGGATCGTCCTGCGCGAAGCGACCGGTGGCGATCCGGCGACCGAGGTCGCGATCCGCTACGGCGCGTTCCTCAACGCCGTCATCGCGTTCGTCATCGTGGCCTTCGTGGTCTGGTGGCTCTCGCGGATGTTCGTGCGAGAGGAGCCAGCGGCCGAGGAGCCGGAGCTGCGGTCGTGTCCGTTCTGCCTCGAGCTCGTGCCGGTCGCGGCGACGCGCTGCCGGGCGTGCACCAGCGAGCTGAAGGCGACCTCGGGCGGATAGACCTCGACGGACTACTCCGGCGGCCGGGCGTAGGAGCCGAGGATCCGGACCATCGCCGCCTCGCGGCGCAGATCGTCGAGCGCGGCCGCGGTCGTCGGATCGGCGGCGTCGGCGTCGAGATCGACCCAGAACACGTACTCCCAGCGGGCGGCGCGCGTCGGGCGGGACTCGAGGCGTGAGAGGTTCAGGCCCCGCCTGGCAAACGTCCCGAGGCAACGGTGGAGCGAGCCGGGAACGTTTCGCACGGCGAAGACGAGCGTCGTCATCATCGGCGCGCCGGGTGCCGGGGGCTCCCGGAGCCACCCCCCGGAGAGCCCGTCCCGGGCGAGCACGACGAACCGCGTTCGGTTGTCGGAGCCGGTCTGGATGTCCGGGGCGACGACGTCGAGGCCGTACAGGTCGGCGACGCGTGGGGAGGCGACGGCTCCGGCCGCGCGCTCGCCCCGCTCGGCGATCGTCCGCGCGGCCCCGGCGGTGTTGTACGTCGTGAGGACCTCCCAGGGCCGGGTCCGGAGGAACTCGTCCGCCTGGGCCAGCGCCTGGGCGTGGCTGTAGACGCGCTTGATGTCTTCGATCCGCTGGCCGGGCAGGGCGAGGAGCGCGAGCCGGATCGGGACGCTCACCGCGCCGACGATCTGCAAGTCGAACTCCGCGAGGAGGTCGTAGGTCTCGCGGATCGTCCCGGCCAGCGAGTTCTCGATGGCGGCGACGCCCGCTTCGACCGTTCCGTCGCGCACGGCCTCGAAGACGGCGCGCCACGTGGGAACCGCGACGGGCTGCGGTTCGGCGAAGAACCCGAGCGCCGCCTCCTCGCTGAACGCCCCGGGCTCGCCTTGAAACGCGACCCGAGGCCTTACCGGTTGAACCACTCCGTGGTGTCGATCTTGCCGGCTTCCTCGTCGAGCTTCGCGGGTCGGCCGGCCTGCTCGGACGCCGCCCTGGCGCGCTTTCGGTTGCCGGCGGACTCGGCCGCGCCTGCCCAGTGTGCTTCGGCCAGCATCGCGTTGATCGCGCGGACGTACGCGTCGACCGATGCGGCGATGATGTTCTCGCTCCGCGCCTCGCCGGCATAGTCGCCGGTCGCTCGCTCCCCCTCGGCACCCGACGGGGGGCCGATCCGGACGGTGACGACGCCCTGCGCGTCCGGACCCTCGGCGACCGCGTGGACGTCGTAGGCGAGCAGCCGCGGGTGGCCGGTCAGGACGCCGGCGAGGGCCTTGTCGACCGCCCGGTACAGCGCGTCGACCGCGCCGTTGCCCTCGGCGGACGCTTCCCACTGGTGGTCGCCGGACGAGATGACAACGGCCCCGCGGCTCTGGACCTGGCTGCCCGAGGTCACCGTCCAGCGGGCGAGGTGGAGGGTCGGGGTGGTGGCTTCGGTGGCGGCTTCGGTGGTGGCTTCCCTGGTCATCGGTCTGGACTCCCGGTGGTCTGGCTCGTGGCGGGGACGGTCTTCGACGCTCGCGTGGCCTTCGGCGCGACGGCGGCAGCGTTCGGCACGGTCGTGAAATGGCGTTCGTCGCGCCGCCGCAGCTCGGCGCCTGACTTCCAGATCGCGTACTCCAGCGAGTCCGTCAGGGCCGTCGCCGACGCCGCGATGATGTTCGTGTCCGATCCCATCGTCGACCACTCCCGGACGCCGTCCGCGGAGTCGATGATGACCCGGGTTCTCGCGGCCGTGGCCGCGTCGCCGTCGAGGATCCGGACCTTGTAGTCGACGAGATGAACGCCGTCGAGGCCCGGGTAGAACGCGCGGAGGGCCTTGCGGAGCGCCGCGTCGAGGGCGTTCACCGGGCCGTTGCCGTCGGCCGCGGTGTGGAGCACCTCGCCGTCGACCTCGACCTTGACGGTCGCCTCGGCCCGCAGGTCGCCGCCGGTCCGTTGCTCGACGAGGACGGTGAAGTCGACGACCCGGAACGGCGGCTCGTAGCCTGCCTGGTGGCGGCGGACGAGGAGCTCGAACGACCCTTCGGCCCCCTCGAACGCGAGGCCGTCTGCCTCGAGCCGCTTGATGAGCTTCGAGAGCTCCTTCGGGTCGACGCCGTCCAGCTGGTGGCCGAGCTGCTCGGCCCGGAGCTGGGTGTTCGCCTTGCCCCCGAGCTCGCTGACGACGAGCCGTCCGACGTTCCCGACGTCGCCGGGATCGACGTGCTGATAGCTGCGCTCGACCTTCGCCACCGCGGCGCCATGGACGCCGCCCTTGTGGGCGAACGCCGACCGCCCGACGTACGGCTGGTGATCGTCCGGCGTGATGTTCACGATCTCCGCGACGTACCGGCTGAGCTCGGTCAGGTCGGCGAGACGGCCGGACGGCACGACGTCGTGCTCGGTCTTCAGGGCGAGGTTGGCGAGGATCGAGACGAGGTTCGCGTTGCCGCATCGCTCGCCGTAGCCGTTGATCGTGCCCTGGACGTGGCGGATCCCGTGCTGGACCGCCGCGAGCGAATTCGCGACCGCGAGCTCCGCGTCGTTGTGGACGTGGATCCCCCACGTGACGGGCGGCGATCCCGGGTCGTCGAGGGCGGCCCGGGTCGCGTCGATGATCGCTGTCAGGTCCGCGGTCAGCGTCCCGCCGTTCGTGTCGCACAGGACGAGGGTGGTCGCCCCCGCGGACCGGGCCCCACGGAGCGTGCCGACCGCGTACGCCGGGTCGTCGCGATACCCGTCGAAGTAGTGCTCGGCGTCGTAGACGACCTCGCGGCCCGCGCCGACGAGATGGGCGACCGAGTCACCGACCATCTCGACGTTCTCCTCGGCCGTCGCGCCGAGGACCTCGACGACGTGGAGCAGCCAGCTCTTGCCGAAGATCGTCACGACCGGCGTGTCCGCCTCGAGGAGGGCGCGGAGGTTCGGATCGTCGGCCGGCTTGTTGAGCCGGTGGCGGGTCGACCCGAAGGCTGCGAGCCGGGCGGTTCGGAAGGTCATCCCCTTGGCCGCCGCGAAGAAGTCGGCGTCCTTCGGGTTGGAGCCGGGCCACCCGCCCTCGACGTACGGGAAGCCGAACTCGTCGAGGCGGCGGGCGATCTTGATCTTGTCGGCGAGCGAGACGATCAGCCCTTCGCGCTGGGTGCCGTCGCGAAGGGTGGTGTCGTAGAGGATGACGGGGCGCTCGTTCAAGGCAGTGGCTCCGTGGCAGGGTCGGCGGGTCGCATCAGCTCTGGGCGGCCACGGGCTGGTCGGCCCGCGCCGCCCCGGGAATCGCGATCCGTTCCGCGATCGCCCGGGCCATTGCCATCGTCCCGACCGCGGGGCCACCCGCCGCGAGGTCGGCGGTGCGGAGACCATCGGCGAGGGCCCCGGCAACCGCGGCCTCGATCGCCTCCGCCGCCTCCTCCCGCCCCAGCGACCAACGCAGGAGCATGGCCGCCGACTGGATCGTCCCGATCGGGTTCGCCCGGTCCTGGCCGGCGAGGTGGGGCGCCGATCCGTGGATCGGCTCGTACAGCCCGAATGTGCCATGCGCCGTTCGCCGCTCGCCGAGCGATGCCGACGGCAGCATGCCGAGGGAGCCGGCGATGACGCTCGCCTCGTCGGACAGGATGTCGCCGAACAGGTTCTCGGTGACGAGGACGTCGAACGACGCGGGCTGCCGGACGAGGAGCATCGCGCACGAGTCGACGAGCTGGTGACGGAGCTCGACGTCCGGAAATTCCGGCCGGACCTCCTCGACCACGGTCCGCCACAGGCGCGAGGTGGCCAGGACGTTCGCCTTGTCGACGCTGGTCAGCTTGGCCCGTCTCGCCCGAGCCAGCTCGAAGGCGAGCCGGACGACGCGGCGGATCTCCTCCTCCGAGTACGGCAGCGTGTCACGCGCAGCACGGCGGCCCGGCTTGCCGGCGGCCTCCTCACGCGGCCCGAAGTACACGCCCCCGGTCAGCTCGCGGACGATGAGAAGGTCGACGCCGGCGAGGAGGTCGGGGCGGAGAGGCGACGCCGGCACGAGCGCCGGATGAACCGTGACCGGCCGGAGGTTGGCAAAGAGGCCGAGCCCGCCGCGCAAAGCGAACAGTGCCTGCTCCGGGCGGACCTTCGCGTTCGGGTCGTCCCAGCGCGGCCCACCGACGGCGCCAAGGAGGATGGCGTCGGCGCCGCGGCAGACCTCGATGTCCTCGGGCCGGATCGCGACACCGAACGCGTCGATTGCCGCCCCGCCGGCCGTGACCTCGGTCCAGTCGGTCGCGAACCCGAACCGCTCGCTGGCCGCATCGAGCACGACGCGCGCAGCAGCAACTACTTCCGGCCCGACGCCGTCGCCCGGGATGGCCACGAGGCGATACGTCGAGCTCCTCACGAGTCGCTACCCCTCTCGTGGAGTTGCCGCCCGCTCTCCGAGGTCGGAGGCAGAGCTCCGCGATGCCATCCGCCCGAGGATTCCTCGACGACACGCGGACTGACGAACCCCACCGACACGCCGTTGATCTCGGCACCGTGGAGCTTGTTGACGGCGACGAGGTAGGCCTCGAGCGACGCCTCGATGATGTTCGTCGACAAGCCGTGGCCGGAAACGATGAGGGCCCCCGGTCCCTCGTCCGACGATCGCCGGCAGCGAACGAGCACCTGGCCCTGGGCGTCCTCGCCCGCGGACACGGCCCGGATCTCGTACTGGATCAACACCGGCCGCCAGCCGAGCGAGGGCTGGAGCGCCTGGTCGACCGCCGAGTAGAGCGCGTCGACCGGCCCGTTGCCGGTCGCTTCGGTGGCCCGGTCCTGGCCGTTCACGCTGAGCGATACCGTCCCGGTCGCCTTCCCGCCGTGCGACGACGTGACGCTCCATCCGAGAAGCTGCACCGAGGCGGGAACCTCCGCGGCACGCTGCTCGACGAGCGCCAGCAGGTCCGCGTCCGTGACTTCCTTCTTCATGTCGGCGAGCGAGATCGCCTGGCGATAGATCGCGTCGAGCGCCTCGCCCTCGACCTCGTGGCCGAGCTCGCGGAGCTTGCCCTGCAGGCCTCGTCGTCCGGACAGCTTCCCGATCGTCAGCTGGCTCCCGGCCAGCCCAACCGACTGGGGGGTCATGATCTCGTACGTCAGCGGGTTCTTGATCACCCCGTCCTGGTGGATCCCCGACTCGTGGGCGAACGCGTTGCCTCCGACGACAGCCTTGTTCGGCTGGATCGCGAAGCCGGTCAGGTACGAGACAAGCCGCGAGGCGGCCGTGATCTGCTCGGTCTGGACGCGGCTGCCGAGATCCGGGAACTGGGTTGGCCGCGTCCGGAGGGCCATGACGACCTCCTCGAGGGACGCGTTGCCGGCTCGCTCGCCGAGGCCGTTGATCGTGACCTCGACCTGGCGCGCCCCGGCCTGGACCGCGGCGAGCGTGTTCGCGGTCGCGAGGCCCAGGTCGTTGTGGCAGTGGACGGAAACGGTCGCGTCGCGCCCGACCCGCTCGACGACGCGGGCGACGAGCGCCCCGAACTCGGCCGGGATCGCGTATCCGACGGTGTCGGGGATGTTCACGGTCGAGGCGCCCGCCTCGACGACCGCCTCGTAGACCTTCAGCAGGTAGTCCGTGTCCGTCCGGGAGGCGTCCTCGGCCGAAAACTCGATCTCGGCATCCCGCCCGAGCGTCTGTCGGCCGTACGTGACCCATTTCACCGCGTCGGCGAGCGCCTGCTCGCGGCTCAGCCGGAGCTTGTGGGTCAGGTGGATGTCGCTCGTGGCGATGAACACGTGGAGGTGAGGGCGCTCGGCGACCCGGATGGCCTCGACGGCGCGCTGCGGGTCGCCGTCACGGCACCGGGCGAGCGCGGCGACGGCCACGCCGCGCGTCTCGCGCGCAATCCGGTTGACCGCCTCGAAGTCGCCCGGCGACGCGGCCGGGAAGCCCGCCTCGATGACGTCGACCTTGAGCCGAACGAGCTGCCGCGCGACCTCGAGCTTCTCGGCTGCAGTCAGGCCGGCGCCCGGGGCCTGCTCGCCGTCGCGCAGCGTCGTGTCGAAGATCCGGACCGTGCCGGCGGGTACGGCAGGGCCGCGCGACGCAGGGCTCATCGTCGCGTGCCGGCGGCCGGCTTCGACGCAGCCGGCTCCGAGGCGACCGCCTGGGCCTGACCGGCCTCGACGACGACCGGCTTGACGAACGGCATCCGCGCCCGGAGGTCCGCCCCGACCTTCTCGATCTGGTGGTCGCGATCCTGGGCCCGGAGCCGGGCGAACTCGCGGCCCCCGGACTCGTACTCCGCGACCCAGCGCTTCGCGAACTGGCCGCTCTGGATCTCGGCCAGCACGTCCTTCATCGTCGCCTTGGCGCCTTCGACGATCCGCGGGCCGCTGACGTAATCGCCGTACTCGGCGGTGTCGCTGACGCTGAAGCGCATGAAGTTCAACCCGCCGCGATACATCAGGTCGACGATGAGCTTCAGCTCGTGCATCGTCTCGAAGTACGCGAGCTCGGGCTGGTAGCCGGCCTCGACGAGCGTCTCGAATGCCGCCTTGACGAGCGCCGAGACGCCGCCGCACAGGAGCGCCTGCTCGCCGAACAGGTCGGTCTCGGTCTCCTCCTTGAACGTCGTCTCGAGAACGCCGGCGCGGGTGCTGCCGATCGCCCGGGCATAGGCGAGGACGCGGTCGCGGGCCGTGCCGGAGGCATCGCGGTGGACGGCGAACAGGGCCGGCACGCCGCCACCCGACTCGTAGACCGAGCGGAGGAGATGGCCCGGGCCCTTCGGGGCGACCATCCCGACGTCGACGTCGGCCGGCGGGTCGATCCGGCCAAAGTGGATGTTGAACCCATGCGCGAACATGAGGAGCAGGCCCGGCCGCAGGTTCGGACGGATCTCGGCGTCGTAGACGGCCTTCTGGGCCGTGTCGGGGACGAGGATCATGACGACGTCGGCCTCGCGTACGGCATCCGCGACGTCCGCGACCCGCAAGCCCGCGTCGGCGGCGAGCGGCCGGCTCTTCGAGCCGGGGGCGAGCCCGACGACGACATCCACGCCCGACTCCTTGAGGTTCTGGGCGTGAGCGTGACCCTGGCTGCCGTAGCCGATGACGGCGACGGTCTTCCCCTCGAGCGCGGTCGGAGACGCGTCTTCGTCGTAGTACATCCTCGCGGTCATTTCCTGGCCTCCTCCGAACCGGCAACCTCAGCTTCGCCTGCCTCACGCTCACCGAAGGTGGAGGCGACGCCCCCGCGAGCCATCCACCTGAGGTTTTCCTCGATCGAGCCCGCTCCTCTGGCCATCACCACGGCTCCCGTGCGGACCAGCTCCTTTATCCCGTAGCCCCGGACAAGCGCGACGAACGTGTCCACGTCCTCCTCCGAGCCGGTCACCTCCGCGACGACCGATTCTCCCGTCACGTCGAGGACGCGTCCGTTCGACAGCTCGACCAGCTTGAGGATCTCCGCCCGGTTCGCTTCCCCGGCCCGGATCTTCACGAGCGCAAGCTCGTGCTCGATCGTCGGCTCGGACGTGACGTCCTGGACCTTGAGGACGTCGATGAGCCGGTAGAGCTGCTTCGCGGCCTGCTCGACCGCCACGTCGTCGCCGTGGAGGGTGATCGTCATCCGGCTGACGTCCGGCTGGTCGGTGTGGCTGACCGCGAGCGAGTCGATGTTGAAGTTGCGGGCCCGCATGAGCGAGGAGACGCGGTTCAGGACGCCTGGCTTGTTGAGGACGATCGCCACGAGGATGTGCCGCCGGGTATCGCCGCTCCCGGGCAGGGCCCGAGGCGGCGGGGCCCGGTGGGCGGGCGGCTCCGGCGGGCGGCCGTTGTTGCCTGGCTCAACGGACCGCCGTTTCTCGCTCTCCGAGGTCGGAGGCTGAGCTCCGCGAAGCCATCCGCCCGAGGATTCGCCGCTCACTCGTCCGCCCCGTCCCACTTCTCGATGAGGTCGGACAGGCCCTTGCCGGCGGGCATCATCGGGAAGACGTTCTGCTCCTCGGCGATCTCGAACCAGACGAGTGCCGGACCGTCGACCGCCTGGGCCGCGCGGACCGCCCCGTCGACCTGGTCCGGGGTCGAGGCCTTGAACGCCGGGATCCCGAACGCCTCGGCGAGCTTCAGGTAGTTCGGGCCGAGCAGGTGAGCCGAGTGGTAGTTGCCGGCGTAGATGATCTCCTGCCACTGCCGGATCATCCCGAGCTTCTTGTTGTCGAACAGGGCGATCTTCACCGGGATGTGATCCTGGACGAGGGTCATCAGCTCCTGGAACGTCATCTGGAAGCCGCCGTCGCCGGCGACCGCCCAGGTCTCGCGGTCGGGGCGGCCGAGAGCCGCGCCCATCGCCGCCGGCACGCAGTAGCCCATCGTCCCCAGGCCGCCGGAGCTCAGGTGGCTGTTCGGCTCGCGGAACCCGGTGTACCGGGCGAGCCACATCTGGTGCTGCCCCACGTCGGCGACGTAGGTCGCCTTGTGATCGGTCAGCTCGCCGATCCGGGCGACGACGTAATCGGCCGACAGGAGCCCGTCGCGCCAGGCGCCCGAACCGTGCCAGCTGCTCGCCTCCGACTCGCGCCGCCACTCGGCGAGCTGGGCGAAGTACTCGGCCCGCTCGACGGGGTCGGTCTGCGGGACGAGCGGGAGGAGGGCCCGGAGGACGCTCTTCGCGTCGCCCACGATCGGGACCTCGACCGCGACGTTCTTGCCGATCTCGGCCGGGTCGATGTCGACGTGGACGATCCTCGCGTACGGCGCGTATGTCCGGACGTTGCCGGTCACCCGATCGTCGAACCGCATCCCGATCGCGATCAGCAGGTCGGCGCTCTGGATCGCCCGGTTGACGTGCTTCCAGCCATGCATCCCCATGTAGCCGTAGCTCAGCGGGTGGGTCTCGTCGATCGCCCCGATCCCGAGGAGCGTGTGGGCGACGGGGACCTGGGTCTTCTCGGCGAAGGCGCGCAGGTCGTCCCACGCCTCGGCGTGGAGGACTCCGTGCCCGGCGAGGATCATCGGGCGGTTCGCCCGGGCCAGCTCGGCGGCGGCGAGCTTCAGCTGGCGGCCGTTCGGCTCGAGGTTCGGGCGGAAGCCGGGCAGGCCGGCGACGACCTCCTCCGGGCTGGGGTGCGGCGCGGAGGTCTCCTGCTGGAGGGCGTCCTTCGTGATGTCGATGTGGACCGGACCCGGACGGCCCGTCCGGGCGATGTGGAACGCCTCGGCGAACACGCGGGGCAGGTCGTCGGCGTTCCGAACGAGATAGTTGTGCTTGGTCATCGGCAGGGTGATGCCGTTGATGTCGATCTCCTGGAAGGCGTCCTTGCCGAGGAGAGCGCCCGGCACGTTGCCGGTGATCGCGACGATCGGGATCGAGTCGAGGAGGGCCGTGCCGATCCCCGTCACGAGGTTCGTCGCCCCCGGCCCGGACGTGCCCATGCAGACGCCCACGCGGCCGGTCACCCGGGCGTAGCCGTCCGCCGCGTGGGCGCCGCCCTGCTCGTGGCGGACGAGGATGTGGCGGAGCTCCGGATAGTCGCCGAGGACGTCGTACAGCGGGAGGATGACGCCGCCGGGGTAGCCGAAGAACACGTCGACGCCCTGGCGGATGAGCGCCTCGCACACGACATCGGCGCCGATGCGGGTCCGGCGGCGCGGGCGGGCGTCGTTGAGCATCTCCCGGCGGGCCCGCTCGACGACCGCCGCGCCGGCCGTCCCGTCGCCCGGGACGTGACTGCGACGCGCGGACTTCGCGGACTTCCCGGACGCCGGCGCCGCTGGCTGCCCCGTCCGGTTCCGCTTCGTCATCGTCATCCGTGTCGCCCCTTCCGTCCGCCCGGCGCGCGATTCGCGCCGGTCATCAAAAAACCCTCGCCTCCCGGCGAGGGTCCCCTTCGGTCTTCGGTGGTCGGATCGCCTAGCGGCGCTCGTCCCTCCGCGTTCCTCGGTTCTCCCGCCGGGAGCCGGTAATAAGGCCGAGAAGGCCATCCAGCCCAACGAGAAGCGAGCGAATAATGCCGAGGAGCGATACGTCCGTGAGGCCGGGGCCGGTGAGAGGGACCTGGGCGCGGCGGCCATCGCTCGTCACGGCGACGGCGACGCGGCGGCGATCGCGACCCTCGAACAGACCCAACATCGTCTCCCGAACGAGCCCGTCGCGGGCCTGGCCCGCGGTGTCCGCGCAGTTTAACAGCCTTCCACGATCGCGCAACCCAGCAGTCCCCACCGGACCGCCCGCCGGCCGCGGCCGACGGCCTTCTCGCGGGTCGTACGCTGTTGTCGTGGAGGCCCCGGTGTTCATCGGACGCGACCATGAGCTCGGCCAGATCGCCGCAATTTGACCGACGGCTCTAGGGCCCCGGGCGGCGGCAGGTAGCCCGGCCTCGCCAAACCAGGCCACCAACAGCGACGGAGCGCGCGGGATCACCGCGCGCCCCGTCAGTATCCGCTGGCCAGCGTCGACCGTCCCCATCCACGTGCTAGCCTGTCGCCGCCGTTCAACTGCCGGCGAGTTGCGCCCTGAATGACCTCGCGCCTCGAGCCTCTGGCTCCCCCCATCCCGCGGCCCGTCGCGTCGGCCGCTTCCATCCTTGCCGACGCCCGGTTGGCCGCGGCCGTCAGCGCCGGGATCGCGTTCGTCGTCTATCTCCGGACGATGCTCCCCGGGGTGAGCGTCGGTGACTGGGCGGAGATGCAGTTCGTCCCGGCCCAGCTCAGCGTTCCCCACCCGACGGGGTACCCGCTATACGTCCTGATCGGCAAGCTGTTCAGCCTCATCCCGGTTGGAACGGTCGCGTTCCGGGCGGGCCTCCTGTCGGCTGCCGCGGCGGCGGGCTCGGTAGCGGTAGCGGTGCTCATCGCCAGCCGCCTCGGGGTGCGGCCGGTGATCGCCGCGGCGGCGGGGCTCGCCCTCGCGTTCACTGGAACACTCTGGCTCGAGGCGACGTTCCCGGAGATGAACGGCCTCCACCTGCTGCTCGTGGCGCTCGTCGTCCACCGCGCGCTCGTCTGGAGGGCGGAGGGGCGGGACCGCGACCTGCTGCTCGGGGCGCTTCTGTCCGGCCTCGCCCTGTCGAACCACCTCCTCGCGGCGACTACCGTCCCGATCGTCATCCTGTTCGTCCTCTGGGATGCCCGGCGGCGCCTCCGCGAGCGCCCGGTGCTGCTGCTCCAGGCCGGGCTGCTCTTCGCCGTGGGGCTGACGCCCTACCTGTTCATCCCGCTCCGGGCGGTGGCCGGGCCGCCCCAAGTCTATGGCGCCCTGGCGACGCCGGACGGCTTCCTGAACCTCGTCACCGGGGCCGACTTCCGGGGGAGCATGCACTTCTTCTCGGGCGAGAGCCTGAGCGCCGCGTGGCGGGCCGTCCCGGACATCGTCGCCCACCTTCTCGATCGATCGTCGGCGCCGTTCCTCCTCGCGGCAACCCTCGGCATCTGGCTCCTCGCCCGCCGGGACTCATGGGTCGCCGGGCTCTTCGTGCTGCTCACCGTCTCGGGCGTCTACTTCCTGTCGAACTACGTGGCGGACCTCTACCACTACCTGCTGGTCGGCTGGCTCGTGCTCGCCGTCGGAGTCGCGATCGCCGGCGAGTGGGTCATGGGCGGACTGGAGCGCCTGCTGGGCCCCGGCACGACCGGAGCCCAGGTCCTCTTCCTGCTCCTGCCGCTGTCGATTGCGATCCAGGGGTGGCCGCGCAACGACCAGAGCGCGAACCGGGTCGGCGAGGAGTTGGCCCAGGGAGTGTTCTCGCGGCTGCCGCCCAACGCGATCCTCGTCACGTACTGGGACACGCTGACGACCCTCAGCTACAAGCACTGCATGGAGGGCGTGCGGCCGGACCTCACGCTCCGGGCGCTCGACCTGACGAACCGGGCGACCTGCGACGTGGCAGTCGACCCGCTCGAGGACCAGGTCCGGGCCGGCCGGCCGGCGTTCGCGCTCCTCCCCTTTACGAGCGACGTCGACCGGCTGCGGGGATCGTTCGAGATCGTCCCCGGGCCGACGCTGAAGATCCCGTACGGGCAGCGC
This sequence comes from Candidatus Limnocylindrales bacterium, assembly GCA_036002525.1. Taxonomy (GTDB): domain Bacteria; phylum Chloroflexota; class Limnocylindria; order Limnocylindrales; family CSP1-4; genus JACDAV01. The sequence continues at coordinate 5,807 of DASYTG010000064.1, read as the reverse complement.
TACCTCAACCACTCCGGGCAGCTCGTCGAGCTCGAGCTCAAGGACGACGGCGGTCAGGCTTCCGGCCGATGGGCCAACGGGCCCTGAAACCGGTCCTGAAACGGGCCCTGAAACGGGCCCTGAATCGACGAACCGACCGCCGGCAAAGGCGATCGGCTCGGCGTGACCGGCCGGTTGGGCGCGGTCAGCTCCAGCGGTGACCGGCGACCGGGAACAGGCCCGTCTCCGATGAATCAGGCCCGACAGACAGCGGGAAGACGGTCATCAGAACCAGTCCCACTTGATGCCGGCGCCGAGGGTGAGTGCCATCGATGCGAGAAGCACGACGGCCCTCGTGAAGCGCGCCAGGTTCGCCTTCACTTGGACGTCACCTCGTACGGTGCGATATGCCCGACGGTCCGGTAACCGGGCGCTGTGCCTCCTGGCTGAAGCACACCCCTGGCTTTGCGTCCCTGCCTCGCGGCGGGTTTGCCCTGGACAGACCGGTGGCCGGGAGACGTTCGTCTCGCCGGGCACAACGTAGGTCGGCGATCGGCCCACGCCACATGACCCGAAAGTCCTAGTCCGGGCGGCCGGACGGGGGAGTTGCCGGGCCGCACCGCACACCGACCGGCCGGGTCGGCGGCAGCCCGTGGCGGGGCCACGAGTCGATGATCAGCACCGGCCGGTCCATTCCGGCGCCCCGCCGCATCTGGACGACGATCGCCGTGGCGATGCCGAGGCCGATGAAGACGTCCCCGACGCTGAACACGTTGCCCGCCGGCAACCAGTCGGGAAGGGCGAAGATGTCGGTCAGGAAGCGGAGCGCCGGGTCTGGCGCCGTCACGCTGTTCGAGTAGCCGCCGCTCGGCACGTGGCTGCCGAGCGCCTCGGGGCTGACCGGCATGTACCCGCCGTTCGCCACGATCGCGGCCAGATTGGCCGCAGCCCCGACCGCCACGAGGGCGAGGCCCGGGATCCGGATGTTCCGGACGACGGCCGCCAGCACGAGGACGATCGACCCGATGTAGAGGCCCGGCCCGACCGCGGGCCCGAGCTGGGCGACCCGCTCACCGATGGGCTCGGAGTAGAGCAGCCCCTGGATGGCCATGCCGGCGACGATCAGCCAGGCCCAGCGGAGCCGCATCGCGCCGAGGCTCCGGAGCCGGCCGCCGAGAGCCAACCCGGCCACGAGCCCGGCCAGCACCGCGTAGAGCAGGAACATGGCTCAGGTCCGGGACAGGAGGCCGGGCGCATGCCCGAGGCCGGGCGAGGCCGAGGGCTCGCCGGCGGAGATCGCCGCGGCCGCGGCCGCGTTGGCCTGGAGGACGGTCTCGAGGTCGGCCGCGGAGACCGGCCGGCCCAACAGGAACCCTTGCCCCAGCTGGCAGCCGAGCTCTCGCAACCGCTCGAGCTGGCCGGGCTCCTCGATCCCCTCCGCCACGATCGTCAGGCCGAGGGTCCGACCGAGGGCCACGATCGCGTGGGCGAACGCCCATTCCTCGGGCTCGCTCGAGGCGGGAACGACGAAGTCGCGGGCGATCTTCAGGATGTCGACCGGGAACCGGCGGAGATAGCCCAGCGACGAGTAGCCGGTCCCGAAGTCGTCCACGGCGATCCGCATCCCCTGCCGGCGCAGCCATTCGAGCTTCGCGATCGTCGCCCGGCTGTCCCGGAACATCGCCGTCTCGGTCATCTCGACGACGAGATCCCTCGGGTCGAAGCCCGACCGCGCGACGATCGCCTCCATCTCCTCGATGAAGCCGGGCTGCTGGAGCTGGACGGGCGACAGGTTCAGGCAGAGGGCGATCGGCTCGCGAGTGACGCCGGCATGGCGCCAGCGGACGAGCTGATCGCAGGCCTCCCCGATGACCCACCGACCGAGCTCGAGAATCGTCCCGTTCTCCTCGGCGAGGCGGACGAACTCCTCCGGCCTGACGAGCCCGCGGACCGGATGGTGCCAGCGGACGAGGGCCTCGACGGCGACGAGCTCGAGCGTGGTGAGGTCGACGATCGGCTGGTAGTGAACGGCCAGCTCGGCCCGGGCGACGCTCGCGGCGAGCTCCGTGCTCAGTTCGTGGCGGGCGACGATCGAGGCGTGGACCATCGGGTCGAAGACGGCCAGCCGGCGCTTGCCGTCCGACTTCGCCGTGTACATCGCCATGTCCGCCTCGCGGAGCAGGTCCTGGGCCCGCTCCTCCGCCTCGCGGGCGACGGCGATGCCGATGCTCCCGCCGACGACGATCTCCTTGCCCTGCATCTCGAACGGCGCCTGGAGCGCGTCGATGATCCGGTTGGCGACGGCGATCGCCCGGGCGAGACCGGGGTCGTCCTCGAGCAGGATCGCGAACTCGTCGCCGCCGAGGCGGGCGGCGATGTCGCCCGCCCTGATGCATCCCGACACGCGCTCGGCCACGAGCACGAGCAGGCGGTCGCCGGCCGAGTGGCCGAGGGTGTCGTTCACGACCTTGAAGTCGTCGAGGTCGAGGAATAGCACGACCGGGATGGGCCCGCCGGGCTGGCCGCCCGATCGACTCAGGCGGATGTCGACCTGTTCGGTGAACAGGGCCCGGTTCGGCAGGCCGGTCAGGGAGTCGTGGTAGGCCTGGTGGCGGAGCTGCTCCTTCAGCCGTGACAGCTCGGACAGCGACTGCTCGAGCTGCCCGTTCTCGAGCGCCGCGGCGGCCTGGTTGGCGACCATCTCGAGCAGCCGCAGGTCGTCGCCCAGGAAGCTCGTCCCCTCGGTGAGCCGGTTGGCGACCGTCATCTCGCCGATCAACCCCCGCTCGCCCCTGAGCGCCGCGGTCATGGCCTGTCGAATCGGCCGTTCCGTCCCTCGCCACTGGTCGCCGGGGGCGTGGAGGAAGGCAGTCCCGATCGCCGAAATGTGGTGCCGGACCGGGTCGGTCGGTGGCAGGAACACCGGCGCCATGACATCGGTCGAGCCGCCCTGGACCGATCGCGTCCGCAGCCCGTCGTCCGTGTCCGGACGGGGATAGAGCACGACCTCGGCCACCTCGGCCCGGAACATCTCGCGGGCGTGCTCGAGAAGTGCGACGAGCGCCGAGTCCAGCTGGGCCGAGCTGTTGAGGATCCGGCTCGACTCGTAGAGGAGCTCGAGCCGCTCGTGCTTCTCCCGCTCGGAGACGTATGCCCGGTAGGCGACGAACAGCGTCCCGACCGGCACCGCCAGCAGCCAGATCGCCTCGCTGTTGATCCAGAGGATCGAAACCGCGAGCAGGGCCAGGCTGGTGTTCGCCAGCGCCACCAGGCCACCGAACTGGAGCATCTCCGGCAGCTTCTGGAACTGCGGCGCCCCGCCGGACAGCGAGATCGCGGCCGCGATCGCGACCGCCGCGACGACGCTCGTCGTGAGAGTCGCGGCGAACGCGGCCAGCCAGGCCTGCGGGCCGGGCACGACGAAGGCGTCGGCCAGCCCGTGGAAGATGACGAGCGCCAGCGTGCCGTTCAGCGCGACGTCACTGAGATTGAACGCCAGCTTCATCGGGTGGCGCCCCCGGGACTGGGCTGCCATGGCGATTCCGGACCCGACGAGGAGCGCCAGGAGGAACTCCGCCGGCTGGAGGAAGAACAGGCCGATGACCAGTGGGACCTCACTCAGCGAGAAGGCATGGGTCTCGCGCCGGAAGTGGACCTGGACGTCCATGAGCTCGGCGACGCAGAAAAGGAGTGCCACGACGGCCCAGGACAGGTCGATCGGCGGATCGACCGGCGGGATGAGGCGGACGGATCCGGCGTAGACGCCGATCGCCAGCACGGCAAGCACGAGGCTCAGCAGCCACACCCGGACCGCCGGGTGGGCGAGCCATCCGCGCTGGACGAGGCGGGCCAGGCTCGACGACACGGGTAGCCGGCTCACCTCGCGGGGACAGTCGCCGGCGAGGAGGACGAAGGGCGCATCTTTCGGTCGGTACCGTCCGAAGGTTGGGGTGAGAGTGTTGTAGCCCCAGCCGTGGTCGCGGTCGGTGGGCCGAAGGTACCGGTGCCATGGGTGACCTCCGGGTCCCCCGGCGAGCGCGGACCTCCCGGATGGGCCGCCGGGCGGCTGTCTGCTACCCTGCTCGCCCGGCGAACCCTCAACGGAAGGCCCGCGTGTCCGCAGTCGAACCCCGTACCCTGTTCGAGAAGATCTGGGACGACCACGTCGTCGCCGAGGAGCCCGGCGCGCCGACCGTCCTGGCGATCGACCTCCACCTCATCCACGAGGTGACCAGCCCCCAGGCGTTCACCGGCCTCCGTGAGCGAGGCTTGCGCGTCCGCCGCCCGGCCCAGACGGTCGCGACGGCCGACCACTCGGTGCCGACCCATCCCCGCAGCCTTCCGATCGTCGACGCGATGGCCGCGGCCCAGGTCGCGCAGCTCGATGCGAACTGCCGCGAGTTCGGCATCCCGCTCCACGGGCTGGGCTCGCCGGACCAGGGGATCGTCCACGTCATCGGCCCCCAGCTGGGCCTGACCCAGCCCGGGATGACGATCGTCTGCGGCGACAGCCACACGAGCACCCACGGCGCGTTCGGGGCCCTCGCGTTCGGAATCGGGACGAGCGAGGTGGAGATGGTCCTGGCGACCCAGTGCCTCCTCCAGCGCCGCCCGAACACGTACGAGGTCCGCGTCGACGGGCGGCTCGCCCCGGGGGTCAGCGCGAAGGACGTCATCCTCGCCCTGATCGCCCGGATCGGGGTCGGAGGCGGGACGGGCCACGTCTTCGAGTACCGCGGCGAGGCGATCCGCGCCCTGACGATGGAGCAGCGGATGACGATCTGCAACATGAGCATCGAGGGCGGGGCGCGGGCCGGCCTCATCGCCCCGGACGACGTGACGATCGAGTACCTCCACGGCCGTCCCCACGTCCCGCAGGGCGCCGCGTGGGACGCGGCCGTCACCCGCTGGCGGGCGCTCCCGACCGATGACGGCGCCACGTTCGACCGGTCGATCACGATCGATGCGTCGGCCCTCGAGCCGATGGTCACGTACGGCACAAACCCGGGGATGGGGATCCCGATCACGTCGCTCGTCCCATCACCCGACGCGCAGCCGGATCCGGGCCAGCGCCGGGCCCTCGAGCGGGCGCTCGAGTACATGGACCTCCGGCCGGGCCAGGCGATCCTCGGACAGAAGGTCGACGTCGTCTTCATCGGCTCGTGCACGAACGGCCGGATCAGCGACCTCCGGCTCGCGGCATCCGTCCTTCGCGACCGGCGGGTGGCCGACACCGTCCGGGTCATGGTCGTGCCCGGGTCCGACGAGGTGAAGCGGGAGGCCGAGCGCGAGGGCCTGGCCGACGTGTTCCGAGCCGCCGGCGCCGAGTGGCGCGAGGCCGGCTGCTCGATGTGCATCGCGATGAACGGCGACCAGCTGGCGCCCGGGCAGTACGCGATCAGCACGTCGAACCGGAACTTCGAGGGCCGCCAGGGCAAGGGCGGCCGGACGTTCCTCGCCTCGCCGCTCACCGCGGCGGCGTCGGCCGTCGCCGGCGTCGTCGCCGACCCGCGACGGCTTCCGGGCATCGAGGCCGTCGCTGGCATCGGCGGCCGGTAGCAACCCATGCCCGAGCCGTACCAGAGCTTCACCTCGAAGGTCGTGCCCCTCAGGGCGGAGAACGTCGACACCGACCAGATCGTCCCGGCACGCTATCTGAAGATCACCGACAAGGCGGGTCTCGCCGAGGTCCTGTTTCGCGACTGGCGATTCGATGAGAACGGCTGCTTCGTTGAACCGCTGTTCGTCCTCGATCAGCCGGGGATGGCCGGTCGGAAGATCCTCCTTGTCGGTGCCAACTTCGGAACCGGCTCGTCGCGGGAGCATGC
>DASYTG010000063.1:0-8130 GCA_036002525.1 Candidatus Limnocylindrales bacterium | reverse complement strand
TCATCGCCTACGGCCTTACGTTGGGATCGCTCAGCAAGGTCAGCGTCGAGAACCTCGACAACCAGACCCGCGACGTCCGGGAGGTCCGCGCTGCCGAGTTCGCCGGTGATCAGCCCGAGCCCGCCGCGCCGGCCGGTTCGGCGGGCAACGGTCGACTGCCCCTCGCGGTGGTCGCGGTCGCTGCCGGCGAGGGAATCGCGGCGATCTTCCGCGACTTCGGGGTCGCATCGGTCGTCAAGGGCGGCCAGTCGGCCAACCCCAGCACCGGCGAGCTGCTCGAGGCCGTCAAGGCGATCGACGCCGACGAGATCGTCCTGCTCCCCAACAACCCGAACGTCGTCATGGCCGCCCGCCAGGTCGCGACGATGGCCGGCCGGCCGGTGTCTGTGGTCCCGACGCGCAACGCCGCCGAGGGATTCGCCGCCCTGCTCGCGCTCGATCCGACGAAGGACGCGGCCCACAACGCGGAGCCGATGACCGAGGCCGGCCGCGGGATCCAGACCCTGGCCGTGACCGAGGCCGTCCGGGACGCGACGATCGGCGGGAAGAAGGTCAAGCGCGGCCAGACGATTGCCCTGGACCCGGACGACGGTCTGGTGGCATGCGGCAACGACCGCGACAAGGCAGTCCTCCAGGCGATCCGCGCGCTGAAGCCCGGGTTCGAGCTCGTGACCGTGTACTACGGCGACGGCGCCGATCTCGCCGAGACGGAAGCCATCGCGCGGAAGATCGGCGCGGCCGTGCCGGGAATCGAGGTCGAGGTCGTCCACGGCGGCCAGCCGCACTACCGGTACCTCATCGCGGCCGAGTAGGGTCGTGACCCGAGCTCCGGCGGCCCCGTTGCCGGCCGATCCGGTCGCGATCCTCGACCTGCCGCTCGGGGTTTCCGGCCTCGGGTCGGGGGCTGCGCTGCGGCGGGCCGGCCGACGGCTCGGCTTCTACACCGTCCGCGACCTGCTCTTCCACCTGCCGCGCCGATACGACGACTTGCGCGAGATGCGCAAGCTCGGCGACCTCGTCTGGGCCGAGGAGGGGAGCGTCGTGAGCGCCCGGGTGACGGTCGCGAGCATCCGTGTCGAGCCCGGCTTCCGGCGGCGGACCCAGCGGACGATCGCCCGGTTCGAGGACGAGACGGGCGGGATCGACGCGACCTGGTTCGGGCGGCGCTACATCGAGAAGCGGCTCAAGGCCGGCGACAGGGTCGTCGTGAGCGGCAAGCTCAAGTGGGTCGGTCGGAAGCTGTCGATCGACAATCCAGAGTTCCAGCACGACACGTCCGAGGCCGACCTCCTCCACGTCGGCCGGATCGTGCCGGTCTACCGGTTGACGGCCGGCCTCACGGCCGCGCGGCTCCGAACCGGGATGCGCGAGGCGCTCGACCGGGCCGGCAGCCACTACCCGGAATATCTGCCCGACGAGATTCGTCTAGCGGAGGGCTTGCCGCCGATTGCGGAGGCGCTCGAGCAGGCCCACTACCCGTCGTCGTTCGACGCCCGCGACGCGGCGCTCCGCCGACTCGCATTCGACGAGCTCCTGGCGCTCCAGATGGGGATGGTCTCGCGGCGCCGGCTGCGAGGGCGCGATGAGGCGCGGCCGATTCTCGTTGAGCCGACGGAAGACGCTGCCATTCGCTTGGCAATCGAGGCGGCTTTGTCGCGCAAGCTCGGCAGGCAAGCAGTGTTGACAACGGACCAGGCGACGGCGATCGATGCAGTTCGCGACGACCTCGCCAAATCGACGCCGATGCTGCGACTGCTCCAGGGCGACGTGGGGTCGGGCAAGACCGCGGTCGCGGCGTGGGCGCTGGCCGCCGCGGCAAGAGCTGGTCTCCAGGGGGCGCTACTCGCGCCGACGGACCTCCTCGCGCGCCAGCACCACGCGACCCTGTCCGAGCTGCTCGAGGACACGGGAATCCCGGTCACACTCCTGACAGGGTCGCTCAGCGGCAAGGGCACGAGGGGCGCGCTTGACGCGCTGCGCTCTGGGCAGGCTCAGATCGTGGTCGGCACGCACGCGCTGATCCAGCAACGCGTCGCATTCTCGGCGCTCGGGTTCGTCGTTATCGATGAACAGCACCGATTCGGCGTGGATCAGCGCGGCCAGCTCGAGGCGAAGGCCGGGGGACACGCGCCTCACGTTCTGCTGATGACCGCGACGCCGATCCCGCGGACTCTCGGCCAGGTCCTCTATGCCGACCTTGATCTCTCGACGCTCCGAACGCCGCCCGTCGGGCGCCTCAAGATCGAGACCTACATCCGCAACCCGGACGAGCTCGACCGGCTATGGAGATTCGTCCGCGCCGAAGCGGGGGCGGGGCGGGCGACGTTCGTCGTCGTCCCAGCCATCGAGGAATCGGAGGATTCGGAAGTCGTTGCCGCGGAGGCAGAGGCGGTTCGGCTGGCGGCCCTGCTCGACCCGCTCCGCGTTGGGATGGTCCACGGCCGAATGAAGGCCCAGGACCGCGACACCGAGCTCGGCAAGCTGCGCGACGGGGAGCTGGACGTCCTCGTCGGGACAACGGTGCTCGAGGTCGGCGTCGATGTGCCGCGCGCGAGCGTGATGGTCGTCGAGTCGGCGGACCGGTTCGGTCTCGCCCAGCTTCACCAGCTCCGGGGCCGGGTGGGGCGGGGGACGGACCAGTCGTACGCGGCACTGGTCTCGTCCGTCGCGACGGCGAAGGAGTGGAAGGACCTCGTCGACGAAAGGTCCAGCCCTCAGACAACCGAGCAAGCTCGACTGCTCGCGGTCGAGCGGACGACCGACGGCTTTGAGCTGGCCGAGAAGGACTGGGAGCTCCGGCGCGAGGGAAACGTGCTCGGCTTGGCCCAGAGCGGACTCCCGCGGCTGCGCGTCGCCTCACTGCAGAACACGGAGCACCGCGACCTGGCAGCTCGTGCACGCGCCCATGCCGAGGCCTTGCTTGATCCGGGTGGTCGGGTTCGCCTGAACGCGCTGGGACTCGCGGGCGAGTTCAGTGGCGGATGGCTGGCATGGGTATTCGCCGGCGATCCCGGTGGCGGCTCCTGACCGTGGCCGATGCCGGTCGGGTGATCGCCGGTTCGGCGCGGGGGATCCGGCTCGCCGCTCCGGGGCCGGGGACGCGGCCACTGTCCGATCGGGTGAAGCAGACGCTGTTCGCGATTCTCGAGCCGGATCTACCGGGCGCGCGGGTGCTCGACCTGTTCGCCGGGAGCGGCGCGGCCGGCATCGAGGCGCTGTCGCGGGGCGCGGCCGGCGCGACGTTCGTGGAGTCCGACGCGGCCGCGATTCGTGTTCTCTCGGAAAATCTCGAACGGACGCACCTGGCTGGTGAAGCCAATGCCGTGCGCGGCGACGTCCTCCGCTGGCTCGGGCGGGACGGCGTGATCGCCGGACCGTTCGACGTCGTATTCGCTGATCCCCCATATGCGGAGTCGGAGGTGCTCGTTCGGGTGCTCGAGCTGCTCGGCGCATCGCCCGGCCTTGTCGCCCCGGGCGGCCGCGTCGTCGCGAAGCACTTCTGGCGCGACCGCCCGCCGGCCACCGTCGGGCTGCTAGCATCCGAACGCGAGCGCCGGTTCGGTGAGACGGCCCTGACGTTCTACCGGCGCCAGGAGGACGGATGAGCGTCGCGGTCTACCCCGGCTCGTTCGACCCGGTGACGAACGGCCACCTCGACGTCGTCCGTCGGGCGACGGCCGTGTTCGATCGGGTCATCGTCGCGGTCCTCGCGAACCCGCGGAAGACGCCGTTGCTCCCGGTCGAGGAGCGCGTGGCGGCGATCCGGGAAGCTCTCTCGTCATCGGTTGTGTCCGACCGCCAGATCGAGGTCGAGTCATTCGACGGCTTGACCGTCGAGTTCTGCCTCTCACGCGGCGCCGGGTTCATCGTCCGCGGGCTGCGCGCGATCAGCGACTTCGAGTCCGAGATGCAGCTCGCCCACAACAACCGCAAGCTCGCCCCCGGCGTGGACACGGTGTTCTTCATGACCGCCCTCGAGCACGGCTACGTCAGCTCGAGCTTGGTCAAGGAGATCGCCCAGTTCGGCGGCGACGTCGGCGAGATGGTGCCGCCCTCTGCCGAGCACCGGCTCCGCGGCGCGTTGGCAACTCAGGCCCGGGCTGATCCTTCGGCGGCCGCCCTTTCTCGATGAGGCAGCGCCCCTGGTCCTCCGCGACTACGTCAACTCCGTGCTGACGGGCGCCCATTGGGCGGAGCGGACGAGGAGCGAGGTCAAGCAGCAACTCGAGATCGGCGAGGGCGGCGAGACGCCTGCACGTTGATAGTCCCTCAGGTTTTCGGCTTGCGTCGGACGACATTTACGCTGACTGACGCAGGCGTCAGGCAGCCTCGGCGGCGTGGCGCCATGGAGGAGTGTTGTGGACCATGACGATGCGATGCTAATGCTCAAGGCGATCGCGACGGCGTTTGATGAGCACGACCTCGAAGGGATCATGGTCCACTTCGCCGACGACGCCGTTTTCGAAGGGCCGCGGGGAACGGACCCGTGGGGTACGAGGTTCGTCGGCCGCGAGCAGATCCGCGAGGCCTTCGCCGCCCGCTTCGCCGGCATCCCCGACATCCGGTATCAGCACGATGAGCACTTCGTCGACGGTGACCGCGGCGCATCCGAGTGGACCCTGTCGGGAACGACGACCGAGGGGCAGCGGATCGAAGTCCGAGGCTGCGATCTGTGGACTCTCCGCGATGGCGTGGTCGTGAAGAAGGACTCCTACTGGAAGATCCGAACGACGGGCTAGCAACGGATACATTCCTGGCGATGAGGGACGACGGCTACTTCGACGAGCGGATTGCCGCGAGGTACCACGAGTCCTCGGCGGAAAAGTTCGAGCCGGCGGTCGTAGTCACCCGTCGGCGACTTTCTTGCCTCAACCGCCGGTAGTGGGCGGGCGCTTGAGCTCGATCTGATGGCGCAGCTTGCCGGGATGACCTTGCGCGAGCGATGGAGTGGGTGGAATCGGGAACCGTTCACGAGCGACAGCCGCAAGCACATCTCGGTCTGAAAGAAGCCGATCGCCTAGGCCTCTGCGCCCGGTGGCCTTCTCGCGCGGCCAGACACTCGGCCGACGGGACGATGCCCATCGGGCGATCGTGCCGTGCCACGGCACAGATGGCGCGCACGCCGGTCCGTCGTCGCGCCGCCCGGCACGTTCGACCCTTCGGGCTGCCGCCGAGGGGCCAGTGTGCCGCCCGGCGAGGAACGCGTGTACGAGCCGGTCCGCGCAGCGTGCGATAATCCGTCCGTCCATCCGGACGGACAGCCTGGAGGGCCTCCGATCGACATCATCTTCCTCGTCGAGCGGCTCGAGTCGCTCATCGCGAGCGGGAAGAAGCTGCCGCTGACGAACAGCGTCGTCCTCGACCAGAACTACGCGCTGAGCCTCATCGATGAGCTCCGCGTCGCCGTCCCCGAGGAGGTCCGCGCGGCGAAGCGGATCAACTCGGAAGGCGAGCGGATCGTCGTCAAGGCCCAGGAGGAAGCGGACCGGATCATCGCCCGCGCCCAGGAGCAGGCCGCCTTCCTCATCGACGAGCGCGGCCTGACCCAGGCCGCCGATGACGAGAGCCGGCGGATCGTCGCAAAGGCGGAGGTCGACGCGCGCGAGGTGCGGCGCGGCGCGGATGAGTACGCGGTGACGGTGCTCGTCGGGCTCGAAGGGGACGTCGTCCGGACCCTCCAGAGCATCAAGAAGGGAATCGCCCTCCTCGACGAGCGGCGCGCGGAGCTACGGCCCGATCACTCGCCCGAGGGCGGCAACGGCGCCGTGCCCGTGATGGCCGACGATCGCGACGAGGTCGAGGAGGCCTCCCAGCCGGCGCGGCTGTGACCACGCGGACGCTCCCGGAGCCGCTGACCTACCACGTCGCCTCGCTCCTCACTGAGCCTCCCGGCTCGACGCGCGACTACCTCGTCGCCGGCGTGACGATCGACCTCGGCGAGGACCTCCGCCAGGCCGATCCGCTCGAGGGCACCGTCCACCTCGGCCGGACGAATCGCGGCTTGCTCGTGACCGCGGACCTCACGACGAGCCTCGAGGCCGAGTGCAGCCGCTGCCTGCGCGAGATCGAGGTGCCGATCCAGGTCCACGTCGAGGAAGAGGCGCTCCCGAGCCTCGACATCCAGACAGGTCTCCCGGTCAATATCCGGGACGAGCCCGATGCGCTCCGCATCAACGACCACCACGAGCTCGAGCTCGAGCCGGTCGTCCGGGACGCGGTCATCCTCGCCGTCCCGATCGCGCCCCTCTGCGAGGCGAACTGCCCCGGCCTCTGCCCGACGTGCGGCGAGCGACTGACCGGCGGCCCGCACGACCACGGTGAGGACGAGATCGATCCTCGGCTCGAGGCGCTCAAGGCCTTCAAGGTCGACGGCGAACGGGAGACCGAGTAAACTCCCGCACGGCCCCGGCGCAATGACGCGGGCCCCGGCGTGTCCCGATCCCGGCCGCCCCAACACGAAGTACCGAAGGAGCACCACGCACCATGGGTGTGCCGAAGAGACGGGTCTCCCACGCCCGCCAGGGCGAGCGGCGAGCCCATCTCGCCATCAGCCTGCCGAAGCTCGAGGAGTGCTCGCACTGCCACGAGCTGAAGCGGCCGCATCACGCCTGCCCGAACTGCGGCTACTACGACGGCCGGCAAGCCATCGAGCTGAAGCCCGCGGGCACCGACGAAGCCGCATCCTGACGCCGTGAGCGGCGTCGTGGCGGGGGCCCTACCGGCAAGCGCCGGAGTCCGCATCGCGGTCGACGCGATGGGTGGCGATCACGGGCCCTCCGAGGTCGTGTCGGGCGCCCTCACATTTGCCGCCGCCAGTCCGGCGGACCAAGTGATCCTCGTCGGCGACGACGCGACGATCCTCAAGCTCGCCGGAACGTTGCCGGCCAACGTGTCGATCGTCCACGCCTCCCAGGTCGTCGGGATGGACGAGCACCCGGCCCTCGCCCTGCGCGAGAAGAAGGACGCCTCGATCCTCGTCGCGACCGACCTCGTCAAGAGGGGCACCGCGGACGGGGTCGTGACCGCCGGCCACACCGGAGCGGGGATGGCGGCGGCCGTCCTTCGCCTCGGCCGGCTGCCCGGCGTTGATCGCCCTGCGCTGGCCGTCCAGATGATCACCGACACGGGCCCGATGGTCCTCCTCGACATCGGGGCGAACCCCGATTCGACCGCCGAGAACCTCGTCCAGTACGCCCGGATGGGGGCGATCTTCGCCGAGCGCGTCCTCGGCGTTCCCCGTCCGAAGGTGGCGCTGCTCTCGATCGGCGAGGAGAAGGGCAAGGGCGACGCCCGGATCCAGCGCGCGACCGAGCTCCTGGACCAGACCGACATCGAGTTCGTCGGCAACGTCGAGGGCAAGGATCTCGTCCACCCGAATGCCAACGTCGTCGTCTGCGACGCGGTCCTCGGCAACGTCGTCATCAAGTTCTTCGAGGGCCTCTCGTCGTTCATCTTCGACCTCTTCCGGGCCGAGTTCCGGGGCTCGTGGCGGGGACGCCTGGCGTACCTGCTCATGCGGCCGTCGATCGCCCGGATCCGCGGCACCTTCGATTACGAACGCGCCGGCGGGTCGCCGCTCCTCGGGGTCCGCGGGACCGTCGTCATCACCCACGGCCGCGCCCGTTCGCGGATGATCCGGCACGCCGTCGAGGTCGCGGCTCGATCGGCCCGCGAGCGCGTCCCCGAACGAATCGGCGAGGCTCTCGGCAGTGGTGCCGCGAGCCGAGCGGCAACAGCCGCCGCGGAGTCGGCCACCGCGGAGGCCGTCTCGTGACCGAGCAGACCCTGACCGTCAGCCGCGGCGTCATCGCCGAGATGGCCCGCCTCGCCGCCTTCGAGGTGCCCGGCGTCCAGCACGTCGGTCGGGCCGGGCCGCCGTGGCGGCGCCTGTTCCTGGGACCGGCGGTCAGCGCCCGGGTCCGCGACGGCCGCGTATCCGTCCGCGTCGCGATCGTCGCCCGACCCGGACAGGCCCTCGGGCCTCTGGCGGGCCAGGTGCGGTCGGCCGTCGGCGCGGCGGTCGAGCGACTCCTCGGGCTCGAGCTGGAGGGGGTCACGGTCCTCGTCGATGGCGTCGGGGGCTGACAGACTTCGGTCGCGCAGGGCCGGCCGCCGCCTCGCCCTGGCGGC
>DASYTG010000062.1:0-16913 GCA_036002525.1 Candidatus Limnocylindrales bacterium | reverse complement strand
CCGATTGCGCCCGCCTCGCGGGCGGCGGCGACGAACCGCGGCAGCTGCGGGAAGAGCGCCGCGCGGTACGGCTCGTGGACCTTGTCGACCGTGAGGACGCGGAGGAGGTCGTAGCGGCCGGTCGCGAAGCCCGCGACGCCGAGCGCGACACGCCCGAGGTTCGCGGCCGCGTCCGCGAGCGGCACCTGCTCCGGCAGGGCACGGCGCATGTCCGACGTCTGCAGCCGCAGCTCCGGGATGAAGAGGACGGCCCGGAGGTCGCGCGGCGCGTCGAACCGAACCGCCTCGATCCCCTCCCCGGTCATCGCCACGACGACGAACCCGCCGAGGAGCGCGGCCGCGGCGTTGTCCGGGTGGCCTTCGATCTGGGTGGCGAGGCGGAGCAGGTCGGCCGTCGTGAGCGGCTCGCCGAGGAGAGCGTTGCCGGCGACCAGCCCGCCGACCGTCGCCGCGGCGCTCGACCCGAGCCCGCGGGCGAGCGGGATCTCGTTGTGCATCTCGATCCGCCAGCCGACGCTCTCGGGGACCTCGCCGCGGATCTCGTTGACGACCGCCTCGATCCCGAGCGCGAACCGGTTGTCGCGGTTCTGGCCAATCTCGTCCTTTCCCTCGCCCTCGACGACGAGCTCGACCTCGCCCCGGGCCCAGCCCTTGATCTCGAGCTCGATCCGGTTCGTCAGGGCCAGCGCCATGGCGATGCAGTCGTACCCCGCGCCCAGGTTCGCCGACGACGCCGGCACGTCGACGACGATCCGCCGGCCGTCGAGCTCGGCGAGCCAGTGCATCACCATCGAAGTGCCCGCCGCACGGCGTCCGCGGATGGGTCGGCCTCGAGGATCGGCCCGGCCGAGCGCTCGGCGGTGGCCGGGTCCTTCAATCCCGAGCCGGTGAGGACACAGACGATCAGCTCCGCCGAGAGCTTCCCGGCCTCGGCGAGCTTCCGGGCGCCCGCAACGCCGGCCGCGGACGATGGCTCGCAGAAGATGCCCTCGAACCGGGCGAGGTCGCGCCACGATTCGAGGATCTCGTCGTCGGTCACGCTGTCGATCAGGCCCCCCGACTCGTCGCGGGCCGCCGTCGCCTTCGTCCAGGAGGCCGGGTTGCCGATCCGGATCGCGGTCGCGATCGTTTCCGGACGGTCGATCGGGTGGCCGGCGACGATCGGGGCGGCGCCGGCCGCCTGGAAGCCGAGCATCCGCGGCGCGCTGTCCACGATCCCGGCCGCCCGGTAGTCGCCGAACCCCGCCCAGTACGCGCTGATGTTGCCGGCGTTGCCGACCGGAATCGCCACTGCGTCCGGTGCCCGGCCGAGGTCGTCGCAGACCTCGTACGCGGCGGTCTTCTGGCCCGCGAGCCGATGCGGATTCACCGAGTTCACGAGCACCACCGACCGGCCGCCTTCGGACGCGACTTCCCGGACGATCCGCAGCGCCTCGTCGAAGTTCCCGTCGATCGCCACGACCCGCGCTCCGGCGACGAGCGCCTGGAGGAGCTTGCCGGCGGCGATCTGGCCCTTCGGCAGGACGACGATGCACTCCAGCCCGGCCGCGGCCGCGTAGGCGGCGGCGGACGCCGAGGTGTTGCCGGTCGAGGCGCAGATGACGGCCCGGGCCCCGTCCTCGAGGGCCTTCGCGACGGCCACGACCATCCCCCGGTCCTTGAACGAGCCGGTCGGGTTCTGGCCCTCGACCTTGCCGTGGAGGTTCGGCAGGCCGTGGCGCTCGCCGAGGCGGCGCAACGGGACGAGCGGGGTGAAGCCCTCGCCGAGGGACAGCGACGGCGTCGAGTCGGTGACCGGCAGGAAGCGCCGGTAGCGCTCGACGAGGCGGGGGCGGCCGGCGAGGCGGCCACGGAGGGTGTCAGTCATCGATCGCGTAGAGCTGCGGATCGAGCGCATCGAGGGTCACCTCGAGGAGGCACGAGCGCAGGTCGGCGAGCGTTATCGGACGCGTCCGGATCGCGACTCCGGCTTCGTTCTCGGCGAGGTCCTCGGCGAGGGCCCGAACGAGCTGGCCCGCGGCGATTCCGGGCACGAACGCGAACCAGCGGCCGGAGGCCTCGTCGCCCGCCGGTGCAGGCAGGGTCGCGAGCCCGGCGGCCGGCCGGCCGGCCCACGTGCTTCCGGCGCCCCGCGCCAGTGCAACGAGATCGCCGAGGACCGCGCTCGAGGTGGGGCCGCCGCCAGCTCCCGGCCCGTCGAACCCGACGGTCCCGACCGGCTCGCCGCTTATCTCGATGCGATTGCGGACCCCGCTCGTGCCACCGAGCGGGGTGTCGAGCGGGACGGCGGTCGGGATCACGCCGGCGGCGTCCGGGGTGGCACTCGCGATCAAGCGGAGCATCAGTCCAAGGGACTTCGCGCCGGCGAGCTCGGGCGCGGTCACGCCGGTGATCCCCGGCGACCCGCGGCCGCGGAGTGAGGCCGGTCGGTCGGGGACGGCCGCCGGGTCGAGCCACGCGCCGAACGCCAGGCGGGCGAGGATGACGATCTTGTTGATGGCGTCGCGGCCCTCGACGTCGCCGCTCGGGTCGGCCTCCGCGTAGCCGCGCTCCTGGGCATCGCGCAGGACGGCGTCGTACGTGCCCCGGCCTTCGACCATCTCGCTGAGGATGTGGTTCGTCGTTCCGTTCACGATCCCCCGCACGCGCGTCACCCGGTTCGCCGCGAGATCCCCGGCGAGCGGCCCGAGCACCGGGATCCCGCCACCGACCGCCGCCTCGAAGCGGAGCGGGGCGCCGGCCCGCCGAGAGATAGCCTCGAGCTCGGGGCCGTGGTGGGCCACGACGTGCTTGTTGGCGGTCACGACGGCCTTGCCGGCCGAGAGAGCGGCCGTAACGAGCGTCCGGGCCGGCTCGTCCCCGCCGAGCAGCTCGACGACGACGTCCGTGTCGGGGGCGGCAACGAGGTGGGCGGGGGTGTCGCTGAGGAGGTCACCGGGAATGCCACGGGCACGGGCCGCCTCGACGTCGCGAACCGCGACGCCGACGAGGCGGAGCGGCACGCCATCGGCCGGCGTGAGGCGGTCGCGGGCGTCGGCGTCGAGCAGGCCGCGGACGACCTCGCGCCCGACCGTGCCCGCACCGAGGACGGCCACGCGCAGAGGAGCCGCCCTCACGGAACTGGGCTGTAACGGTGGGGCATCGGCCGAATGGTAGCCGACCGAATCACGGGGCAGGCTCGACCGGTGGTCCGGTGCGCGGCGGCAACACCTCCGGCCGCGAGGCCCTCGGCTACACTCGGCCCCCATGACTACTAACCCGGAGCTCGCATCGGCGCCTGCACGGATCTTCAGCGGGATCCAGCCGAGCGGGATCGTCCATCTCGGCAACGACCTCGGTGCGATCCGGAACTACGTCCGGCTGCAGGAGGAGTTCGAGGCGATCTACGGCATCGTGGACTACCACGCCCTGACCTCGACCCACGACCCGGAGGCGCTCCGCAGCGGCACCCGCCACATGGCGGCCGCGCTTCTCGCCCTCGGCCTGGACCCGGACAAGTGCACGCTCTTCATCCAGTCGCACCGGCCCGAGCACACCGAGCTCACCTGGCTCCTCGCGACGGTCACGCCGGTGAGCTGGGTCGAGCGGACACCGACCTACAAGGAGAAGAAGCAGCTCCAGCCGGACGACGTCAACCACGGCCTGTTGACGTATCCCGTCCTCCAGGCCGCCGACATCGTCATGTACAAGGCGACCCGCGTCCCCGTCGGCAAGGACCAGGCCGCCCATCTCGAGCTGTCGCGCGAGATCGTCCGGGCGTTCAACCATCGCTACGGCCCGACATTCCCCGAGCCGCAGGCGGTATTCACCGAGGCGCCGGTCGTCCTCGGGACCGACGGTGTCAGGAAGATGAGCAAGTCGCTCGGGAACACGATCGACATCCTCGCCCCGCGGGATGTCATCCGCCGCCAGGTGATGTCGATGGTCACCGACACGCAGCGGATCCGGCGGACCGATCCGGGCCGTCCCGAGGTCTGCAACGTCTGCCAGCTCCAGCGCTTCTTCGGCGATGACTACGAGGATCTGTGGGAGGGCGAGCGAACCGCCCGGACCGGGTGCGTCGACATGAAGAAGCTGCTCGCGGAGCGGATCATCCGGCACTACGCGCCGGCCCGCGAGCGCTACGAGGCCCTCCTGGCGAACCCGACCCAGCTCGACGAGGTCGTCCGGGCCGGTGCGGAGCGACTTCGGCCGATCGCCGAGGAGACGATGGCCGAGGTCCGCGAGAAGATGGGTCTCCGTTGATCGGCGGATGATCCGCCGGTGATCGCCGGTGATCCGCCGCTGGTCGCCGGTGAGCGCCAGGTGATCGCCCGCTGATCGGTGGGTGAGCGCCAGCGACTACCATGAGCCCAAGGGGAGGGGCTGACGCTCCCCACCAAGCTGAGGACGTCCGGGACCGATGGCCCTCGAGCTGATGCATCGCCGGCGCCGCTGGATCGACGCCCTGCTGATCCTGGGGACGGTCGCCCTCGCGTTCGTCGTCGTCCAGTTCGTCTCGCAGCTTATCCAGGCGTTCGGCGACATCATCCTGATCTTCTTCCTCGCCTGGCTTCTCGCGTTCATCCTCAGCCCGAGCGTCGGCTGGCTCGCGTCGAACATCCCGATCCTGCCCCGGGTCGGGGCGGTCATCGTCGTCTACACGCTGCTGCTCGGGATCCTGCTCGTCCTGACGATCCTCGTCGCGGGCGCGCTGGCGACCTCGATCGGTGACTTCGTCCGGAACGTGCCGTCGCTCCAGACCCAGCTCCCCGAGATCCTCGCGCCATGGCAGCAGCGCCTGAACGGCCTGGGCCTCAACCAAGTCGACCTCGTCGCCCAGGCCCAGACGTTCCTCGCCAACCTCAACCGCTACGCGGAGGAGCTGGCCGGGCCGCTCCAGCAGCTCGCGGTCGCGAGCATCGGCGCCGTCGGCAACCTCATCCTCGTCCTCGTCCTGTCGCTGTACATGGTCGTCGACCGAGACCGGATCCTGTCGTTCATCTTCCGGATCGTCCCGCCGGGCTTCAAGGAAGACTCCCGGCTGCTCGAGACGAGCGTCGCCCGCTCGTTCGGTGGTTTCCTCCGCGGCCAGGCGATCATCGGCGTCGTCTACGGGGCAATCGCGGTCGTCACGAGCGGCGTTCTCGGGCTGCCATACCTCCCGGTGACGTCGGCGGCCGCCGGGATCCTCATGGCGATCCCGTTCTTCGGCCCGTTCGTCTCCTGGGCGCCGCCGGTCCTCGTGGCGTTCTTCGTGATGCCCGACTCGACGCTGCCGGCGTTCATCCTCATGGGGATCGGCTGGTTCATGGTGATGAACGTTCTGCAGCCGCGGGTCATGGAGCAGGCCGTCGGGATCCACCCGATCGTCGTCCTCGGATCGGTCCTCGTGGGAGCGAAGGTGGCCGGCATCGTCGGGGCGATCTTCGGGATCCCGATCGCCGCCGTGATTTCGGCATTCTTCCTCGAGTACCTCGCCCGGTTCAACGAGGGCGGACCTGTCACCGAGCGCGCCGCACGGCGACTCGAGGCCCGCGAGGGGCGGCCCGTCAGGGTGCCACGCGAGCCGATCCCGGAGGTCGACCCGGACGTCGAGGCGCCGCCGCCCGCCCGCGGCCGAGGCAGCCACCGAACTCGGCCGGCCAGGTGAGCGACGACAAGCGCGGCGCCGACCGGCGGGCCCGCGGCAAGACGAAGCAGTCGGACGCTGCTCGCGCTCGCTCCGAGCGCGCCGAACGGGCCGAGGCGGCCGGCGCGGGACGGGTGAAGCGCGAGGCGCCCGACATGACCCGCGAGCGGGCCCGAACCGAGCGCCGCGACCTCGACAAGGAACGTGGTGAGCCGCTCGCCGGCGGCGCGACCCGGGGCGGGCCGCGAGCGCTCCGCCGGATGGCACGGCCGCTCGGCGACTGGACGACCCGACCGCAGATCCTCGTCACGAACGACGACGGGATCGAGTCGCGCGGCCTTCTCGCGCTGAAGCAGGCGCTCGACCAGCTCGGTGACACGACGGTGGTCGCACCGGATACGAACCAGAGTGCCGTCGGCCACACGAAGACGCTGATGCGCCCGCTCCGCGTTCGCGAACGCGTCCTCGGCGACGGCTCGCTCGGGCTGTCGGTCGACGGCTCGCCGACCGACGCGGTCAGCCTGGCGTTCCTCGGCTACTTCGGTCACGGCTTCGACCTCGTCGCGTCGGGGATCAACTACGGCGCGAACCTCGGCGACGACATCACGTACTCGGGGACCGTGAGCGCGGCGATGGAGGCGGTGATCAACGGCTGTCCGGCGTTCGCGATCTCGCAGGAGTACTACGAGCACCCCGACTTCACGCTTGCCGCCCAGGCCGCCGTCACCGTCGCCCGCAACATCCTCGAGCACGGCCTCTCGCCCGGCGAGCTCATCAACGTGAACGTCCCCGCCGTGACGCCCGAGGAGTTCGCGGGCGTCGAGGTCACCCGCCTCGGCAAGCGGGTCTACCAGGACCAGCTCATCCAGCGGGTCGACCCCCGCGGCATCCCCTACTTCTGGATCGGCGGCCCGCCGCCGTCCGGGCTGGCCGTCCCCGGCACGGACTTCCACGCCGTCGTCAACCGCCGCGTGGCCGTCACACCGATTCACCTCGACCTCACCGGCCGCCGGCTGCTCCGCCGCCTCAAGACCTGGGGCTGGACGCTCGAGGCGGCCGAGGACGGCGCCGCCGCCCGGCCGGAGGCGGCCAAGCCGCCCGGCCCGGATCGCCCGCTGGAGGCCAACCGCGACACGGCCCTCGCCGAGGAGCCGAAGCGGGAGCGCCGCTGATCGAGCGGCTGGTGCGGGCGGCGCGGACCGGGGTGTTCTCAAATGCCCTTCCCCGGGACATTGCGGGCCTGTTGTCACCGCTTGGGCCCATCGGGAGCCGGCTCCCACGCACGAACCGGCGCGATCCGACCGCCAGATGTCCTCCCGGAGGACAAATGAGACTCCAGCGCCGGTTAGCGTCCTCCACGGGGCATTTGACAGGGATTCCGTCAATCGATCGCCACCGAGTGGGGCGACCGGGCGACTCAGAGCTCGACCAGGATGCCCTCGTCCGGGCCCAGCTCGACGACATCCCGAACCGGGCCCGCGGCTCGCCCCGGATCCGTTGAGAGGCGCAACAGGCCCGCGCGCCCCGGCACCGACACGCGCGCCGGCCGCGCCGCGAAGTTGAGCGCGACCAGCCGCCGCTCGCCATCGCCCTCGCCATCGACCTCGCGGAGGTACGCGAAGACCGACTTCGGCGAGGCGACCGTGCGGTATGACCCGCGGCGCAACGCGGGGCTGGATCGCCGCTCTGCGATGAGGCGGCGGTAGAGCTCGAACATCGATTCTGGGTCGCGGCGTTGCGCCTCGACATTGACGACGGCCGTCTCGGGGTTCACCGGCAACCACGGCTCGCCCTCGCCGGCCGAGAACCCGCCGCCCGGAGTCCCGTTCCACTGCATTGGCGTCCGAGCCGGATCGCGGCCCGCGACGTCGACGATCCGATCTCGCGGGACCGGCCCGTCGGCCATCCCGATCTCCTCGCCGTAGTAGACGAACGGCGTCCCGCGCAGGGTCAGCAGCATCATCGCCGCCAGGCGCGCCCGCTGACGGCCGGCCTCCAGGTCCCCGCGCGGCGCGTAGCGCGACACCGCCCGCGAGTTGTCGTGGTTCGACAACGTGTAGTCCGGCCACGCCTCCGCCGGCAGCAGCTCCTCGAAGGTCTCGACCCGCTCGCGAAACGCCTCGGCCGACCAGGGTGCCCGCAGGAACATGAAGTTGAACGCGAGGTGGAGCTCATCCGCCTGCTCGCCGTAGAACTTGACGAACCGGTCCGGGTCGAGGACGACGCACTCCCCCACCGCCATCCGGTCGCCGTACTCGTCGAGCAGCTTCCGCCACGTCCGGAGGAGCGCGTGGAGCTCCGGCTCGTCGGCCGGCGGGGTGAGATCGGGCCGGCCGCGCGGGTTCTCCGGGATCGGCACCCCCACGAGCTCGGCCGGCTTCACGGTCTTGTGGGCGACGTCGATCCGGAAGCCGTCGACGCCGCGATCGAGCCAGAACCGCATGATGCGCTCGAAGGCCGCCCGAACCTCCGGGTTGCGCCAGTTGAGGTCCGGCTGCTGCGGCAGGAACGAGTGGAGGTAGTACTGGCCGGTCGTCGGGTCGAGCGTCCAGGCGGACCCCTGGACGCGCTGGAACACCGAGCGCCAGGCATTCGGCGGCCCGCGGCCGGGGCCCGGGTCGGCCCAGACGTACCAGTCCCGCTTGGGGTTCGTCCGGCTCGAGCGAGATTCGACGAACCACGGGTGCCGGTCCGACGAATGGTTCGGGACGAGGTCGACGATCACCCGGATTCCTCGCGCGTGGGCGCCCTCGAGAAGCTCGCCGAAGTCGGCGAGCGTCCCGAACTGCGGATCGACGTCGCAGTAGTCGGCGACGTCGTACCCGAAGTCCGCCATCGGCGACGGGTAGAACGGCGAGATCCAGATCGCATCGATGCCGAGCGAATCGGGCCGGCCGTTGAGGTGATCGAGGTGGGCGGTGATGCCGCGCAGGTCGCCGACCCCGTCGCCGTTCGAGTCGCCGAAGCTGCGCGGGTAGACCTGGTAGAAGACCCCCTCGCGCCACCACTCGGGCCCGAGTCCGGCCCGAGGACGGCTCACCGCCGAAGCGTAGCCCAGTCGGTCGCCCGCGGGCACCGCGCTACGGCTTCTTGCGCTTCTTCCAGTCGATAAGGATCTCGCGGGCGGCATTCTGGCCGGGACCTCCGGTTAGGCCGCCGCCCGGATGGGCGCCGGATCCGGCGAGGTACAGGCCCTCGAGCGGCATCCGGTACCGGGCGTGCCCGAGGAGGGGCCGCCAGAGGAAGAACTGGTCGAGACCCGGCTCGGCGTGGAGCGGGTGGCCGCCGGTCAGCCCGTAGTCGCGCTCGAGATCGGGTGGCGTGATCACCTCGCGCTCCATCACGAGCTTGCCGAGTCCCGGCGTGACCGTCTCAAGGGTGCGGATTGCGAGCTCGGCGACGGCCTCCCGCCGATCCGCCCACTTGCCGTCGCGGAGCGTGTACGGCGCGTACTGGAGGATGACGCTCATCACCTGGGTGCTCGGCTTCGCGCCCTCGACGAGCGTGCGGTCGACGAGCGAGGGAATCGTCGCCTCGAGGATCGGGGCGTCGCTCAGCCGGCCGTATTTCGACGCGTCGAATGCACGCTCCATCGCGTCGATCCCGGGCGCGACGAGGATTCGGCCCCGCAGGAGCTCGCCGGGGTCCTCGGCCGCGGCCGGGAACTTCGGCAGCTTGCTGAGCACGAGGTTGATCTTCGCGACGACGCCGGGCTGTCGGATGTTGTCCGCCCGCCAGCCCAGGCTCGGGCCGAGGGCGACCGGATCGACGAGGCCGACCAGGGTCCGCTTCGGGTCGAGGCCGGAGACGACGATTCGGGCCGGGATCTCCTCCCCCGAGGCGAGCGCGACCCCGGTCGCCCGGCCGTCGCTCGAGGTGATCGCCGCGACCTCCGCGTCGGTGCGGATTTCGACGCCGGCGGCGTGCGTCGCCGCTGCGAGCGCCCATGCCAGCTCGCCGGGTCCGCCCCGGGCGAACACCGTCTGGCCGGCGGCGCCGCCGTCGTTGCCGGCCGAATCGGCGAGGAGGACGGCGGTCGAGCCGCCCGACCACGGCCCCAGCGCGCAGTACTGGACCCCGCGCCACGCGATCGCCGCCCGGAGCGCATCGGTCTCGAACGCCTCGCCGACGAAGTCGGCGACCGCCATCGGCAGGACCCGCAGGGCGGTCCGCGCGTCGTGCTTGCCGAGGCCGCGAAACGTCCGTCCCAGCCGCAGCCCGGTGAGCGCGTCGGCGAGACCCGGCGATTCGATGTCGGGCGGGGTCGTGACGGCGATCTCGGCGAGGAACCGGCCGATCGAGCGGACCAGCCGGTCGAAGTCGGCGTAGCGGGAAGCGTCGCGCTCCGACCAGGCCCGCAGCCCGGCAGCCGTTCGGTCGACGTCTGCCCAGAGCGTGATCGAGCGCTTCCTGCCCTGCGGCGCGAACACCCGGACGTCGGGCGCGACGAGGGAGAGGCCATGGCTCGCGAGATCCAGGTCGCGGACGACCGACGCACGCATCCGCCCGACCGTATGGGCGAGCGTCGGCACGCGGACCCCGCCGAGGTCCGACGTCACCGCCGCGCCGCCGACGCGATCCCGCCGCTCGAGGATCAGCGTCCGGAGCCCGGCCCGTCCGAGGTACGCGGCCGCGACGAGGGCGTTGTGCCCGCCGCCGACGACGACTGCGTCCCAGCCTTCCTCGGGCGCGGTCGAGGGCGCGGTCGAGGGCGCGGTCGACGGCGAGGCGGTGGTCGACGGCGAGGCCGTGGTCGACGGCGAGGCCGCGGTCGACGGTGCGGTCGACGGCGCCGTCATGCGGCGTCCCGCCCGCGGCTCCGGAGGACCTGGATCGCCGCGAGCCGGCCGTTCGCGCCCATGATCCCGCCGCCCGGATGGGTCGACGACCCGGACAGCCAGAGGTTGCGGACGGGCGTCCGGAACCGGGCGTGGCCCGGCACGGGGCGGTTGAAGAAGAGCTGCTCGAGGCTGAGCTCGCCCTGGAAGATGTTCCCCTCCGACAGGCCGGTCGTCCGCTCGATGTCGAGCGGCGTCTGGACGTCGCGGAACAGGATCACGTCGCGGATGTTCGGGGCGAACTCGGCGATCCTGTCAACGACCGCGTCGCCGAACTTCTCGCGGTTCGCGTCCCAGGTCCCCAGGCCCGGCGCCAGCTTGTACGGGGCGTACTGGACGAAGCAGCTGATGATGTGCTTGCCGGGCGGTGCCATCGACGGATCGACGAGCGTCGGGATGATCATGTCGATGTAGGGCTTGCTGCTCCAGCGGCCGTACTTCGCGTCGTCGTAGGCCTGCTCCATCTCGTCGAGGCTCGGGCTGAACGAGATCGCCCCGCGGAGGTGCTCGCCTTCGCCGGGCAGGCACGTGAAGTCGGGGAGGCGGTCGACGGCGAGATTGACCTTGCCGGAGCTTCCTCGGAGCTTGAACCGGCGGACCTCCTCCTCGAACTCGGGGCGGAGCGTGCCGGGCTCGAGCAGGTCGATGAACGTCCGACGGGCGTCGACCGACGAGAGGATCGCCCTCGCCCGGATCTCCTCGCCGCCCTCGAGCGCGACGCCGACCGCGCGGCCGCGCTTCACGATGATCCTCGCCACCGGCGCCTCGGTCCGGATCTCCGCGCCGTGCGCGCGAGCCGCGTCGGCGATCGCGTTCGACACGCCGCCCGTGCCACCCTTCGGAATCCCCCACGCCCGGAACGCGCCGTCGATCTCGCCCATGTAGTGGTGGAGCAGCACGTACGCGGTGCCCGGGCTCCTGACGCCCTGGAACGTGCCGATGATGCCCGACGCACCCATCGTCGCCTTGAGCGGGTCTGTCTCGAACCACTGGCCGAGGAAATCGGCCGCGCTCATCGTCATGAGCTGGACGAACACCGCCTGCTGGCGCTGCGCCAATCGCTGGAACGCCCGGGCGAGCGAGGCGACGGGCCGGAGAGGGCGGGGGTCGAGACTCGTGAGGTCCGGCGGGACGATCGACAGGATCGGCTTGATGAACCGGGCCATATGGACCATCAGCTGGCCGTATTCCTCGTACGCCTCGGCGTCCGCGGCCGACCAGCGGCGGAGCTCCCTTACCGTCCGACCGTGGTCGTTGACCCACCACAGGTAGTCGCCGCCGCCTGACCTCGGCCCCTCGCCGCGGCGGAGTGGCGTGAACGTCCCGTCGAGGGGAAGGATGTCGAGCCCGTGCTTCGGCAGCGCGAGCTCGCGGATGATCTCGGGGCGCAGCAGGCTGACGACGTACGAGAACACGGAAAACCGAAAGCCCGGGAAGAGCTCCTCGGTCACCGCCGCACCGCCGAGGACGTGGCGCCGCTCGAGGACGAGCGTCTTCATCCCGGCGCGAGCGAGGTACGCGGCGGAGACGAGCCCATTGTGGCCGCCGCCGATGATCACCGCGTCGTAGCGCTTCGCCACGGCTGTGTCGTCCCTCCCGCGACTCGTCAGCTTCTTCCGCGCGCTCAGGCAGGGTAGCCGAGGTCGTGTGGCCTGTGCCTACCGTTGCGCGTATTGCGCATGGGCCGCCCGGCGGCCCAACGGACGAACGATGCCCCCGACAGGGCACTGGAATCGCCGTTCTTCGGTCGGCTGGGCCGCCAGGTGGCCCAACGGACGAACGAACGCCGGCAGATGCCTCCGAATCGAGCCATCGCCGGTCGCTTGGGCCGCCCGGTGGCCCAAACTGCGCTGGCGGTCCCGATCAGCCTGTCGGTCAGCTCAATGGCCCCACCGCCTTGCCCACCGCGCGCAGGCGTTCGTGCGTCCCGCCCATCCACTCGACGTCGGCCGGGAGGTACCGCTTCGGCATCTGGGCGACGATCGTGTAGTTCGCGTCGCACACGTTCGCGATCGGCGACCGCGATCCCTGGGTCACGAGCTGGTACGTATCCATGACCGACAGCCCGGTCTCGGCGGCGATCCACAGGATCAGCTGGGTGTGCGCGATCCGGAACGCGTCCTCGAGCGGCCGGTACGAGCCGGCGACCATGATCGTCTCGTCGTCCTCGAGCCGCGGCCAGTCGCAGTAGACCCCCTTGATCACGTCGACGGTCAGGCGGGTGTTCATCGCCCCCTCGACGGCCACGCCGCAGACCTCGCCCTCGCCCATCGTGTAGTGGCCGTCGCCGATCGAGAACAGCGCCCCGTCGACGTTGACGCCGAGGTAGATGGTCGTGCCGGCGCGGGCCTCGGGCGTGTCCATGTTCCCGCCGAATGCCTCGGGGACGAGGACGTTCCGGCGCTCGAAGGCGGCCGGGGCGACCCCCACGGTCCCGAGGAACGGATGGAGCGGCAGGCGGGTCGAGAACTCGGAGTCCAGGGCCCGGTAGACGACCTCGCGCGCTGCCAGGTCGACGCTGTAGAGCCACGTCCGTTCGGGGAGGGCGGACTGAAGGGTCGGGGTGAACCGCGTGCTCGTGAGCGCTCCGAAGAGCGGGACGGTCGTGCTGACGGCCCAGTCGTGGGCCGGCTGGACGTCGATCAGGTGGATCGCCAGGGTATCGCCCGGCTCGGCGCCCTCGACGTGGAACGGTCCCGTTTGGGGATTGATGAACGGATAGACGATCGACGTGCTCGGGAGGTCGTCGCTCGAGCGGATCTTCCCGCCGAACGCGTCCTCGGTGAACAGGTCGAGGACGTCGCCCGGCCGGATCCGCATGACCGGCTCGTAGCCGCCGAACGTCCAGGCGTACTGGTCCTCGGTCGGGACGAACCGGATAATCGAGCGCTGTTCCGTCATGTGGAGATCGTAATCCGTCCCCCACGACGATTCCGCCATACTCCCAGCCTTACCGCCCGGAGGAGGCAGCCAACCACGTGAGCGTCGGCACCGCGTTCCACCCCCGCACCGCCGCCCTGAACCGGAAGATGCAATGGCGCGAGTGGTCCGGTTATTTCGCCTCAAGCGCCTACGCGGACGCCCACGACATCGAGTACAACGCGATCCGGGAAGCGGCCGCGCTCATCGACGTCAGTCCGCTCTACAAGTACCGTGTCCACGGCCCCGATGCGCAGCGCCTCGTCGACCGGGTCATCACCCGCGACGCGACGAAGCTGACGCCCGGCCGGGTGATCTACACGCCGTGGTGCGACGAGCACGGCAAGGTCATCGACGACGGGACGATCCACGCCCTCGACGACGGGAGCTTCCGCTGGACGGCGGCCGGCCCGCAGATCCGGTGGCTCCGGATGAACGCACGTGGTCTGGATGTCGAGGTCGAGAACCTGTCCGAGAAGGTCGCCGCACTCGCGCTCCAGGGCCCCCTGTCGCGCGACGTCCTCGAGGCCGCGACGAACGAGACGTTCGCCCACCTCAGCTACTTCCGGCGCCGGCCGTCGAAGCTCGCCGGCGTCGGGATCGACGTGTCGCGGACCGGCTACACCGGCGACCTCGGGTACGAGCTGTGGATCCCGCCGAGTCGCGCGGTGAGAGCCTGGGACGCGCTGATGGCGGCCGGCAAGGCGTTCGGGATCCGACCGGCGGGGATGCTCGCCCTCGACGTCGTCCGCCTCGAGGCCGGCCTGATCCTCCTCGAGGTCGACTACACGTCCGCTCGCCACGCGCTCAACCCGGAGCAGAACTACTCGCCGTTCGAGATCGGACTCGGGCGGCTCGTGAACTTCGACAAGAGCGATTTCGTCGGCCGGCTGGCGCTCGAGCGCGAGCAGCGGACGGGCGGGCCGCCCCGCCGCCTCGTCGGGCTCGAGCTCGACTGGTACGGAATCGAGGGCCTGTACACGGAGCAGGGCCTCCCGCCGGCGATCTCCCCGACGGTCGACCGCTCCGCAACGCCGCTGTTCGCCGAGCGCGGCGGGCAGATCGGCAAGGTCACGAGCCGCGGCTGGAGCCCGATCCTCAAGCAGGCGATCGCCCTCGCGTCCGTGCCGCGGTCGCACGAGCGGCCCGGCACCCGCGTCGAGGTCGAGTGGACCGTCGAGGGGCGCCGTGGCCGCGTCCCCGGCCGCGTCGTCGAGCTGCCGTTCCTCGATCTCGAGCGCAAGCGCGCCTGAGAAACCCGGGCGAACCCGTGACCGAACGCGAAGCCCGACGATCCAGCCCCGAGCCCGGCCCGTGGGACGACACGTATCGCTCGGGGACGGCGCCGTGGGACGTCGGTCATGCCCAGTCGGTGTTCGTCCGGCTCGTCGACGAGGGGGCGATCTCGGCGCCGGTGCTCGATTCAGGCTGCGGGACCGGCGAGCTCGCGCTCTACCTCGCGTCGCGGGGCATCGAGGTGGTCGGGGTCGACTTCAGCCCGGTGGCGATCGAGAGAGCCCGGGCGAAGTCGCGCGAACGGAGACTCAAGGCCGAGTTCATGGTCCACGACGTGCTCGACCTGGCGTCGCTGCGGCAGGAGTTCCGGACCGTCGTCGACTCGGGGACGTTCCACGTCTTCAACGTCGAGAGCGACATCGCCCGTTACGTGGCCGGTCTGCGTGCCGTCCTGGCCCCCGCCGGCGTGCTCCACCTGCTGTGCTTCTCGGACCTCCAGCCAGGCCAGCTCGGGCCCCGCCGGGTCAGCCGGGACGACCTTCGGTCCGCGTTCCGCCAAGGCTGGGCGATCGAATCGATCGAGCCGGCGACGTTCGACGTCAACCCGCCGATCCGCCCGGCGAAGGCGTGGCTCGCCCGGATCGTCCGCCTGGACGACGCGGCCCCGGATGTGTCCCGGGGGCGGCGGTAGCGGCGGCCGGGATCAGCGGACGGCGCCCCTCCCCATGAGGGTCTTGTAGCCGATCACGACGATGATCGCGCCGATGACCGCGACGACGATCGAGGGGATGTCGAGCTTGTTGAGGTAGTCGCCGGCGGTGAGCTGATTGGCGATGAAGCCACCGACGAGCGCCCCGACGATGCCGAGGAAGATGTGCCCGAGCACGCCGAGCCGCTCGTCACCCTTGACGAACATCCCGGCGAGATACCCGGCGATTGCACCAAGAACGAGCCAAGCGACGAGTCCCATCCATGTCTCCCATGGCTACGCGCGTCCCGCTGGGGCGGGCTCCGTGACAGTATGCCGCCCCGGCCAAGCCCTCTGCCCGTGTCATCCGCTCAGCGCGCGAATGCGGCGAACGGATTCGCCTCGGTCAGCTGGCGGATCGTCGCGTCGTCGACACCGGCCGTCTGCAGTGCGGGGACGAAGCGCTCGGTCAGGTAGCTATACGGCCTCGGTGTTCCGCCGCCCGGCTGGGCCGCGTCGTACATGCCGCGGTCCTGGCTCAGCAGCAAATGTCCGCCGAGGCCTGCATCGAGGACGCGCCGGACGCGATCGACGAAGAAGGGGTCGTCGAAGTCGTCGGCGCCGATCGCGTCGTACTCGATCCACGCGCCGCGCCGCGCGACATCGAGGTGGATATCGAAGTCCGGCTCCGCCTGGCTGTGGATCCAGATGAACCGGTCGGCTGCCAGGCCGACCGACTCGAGAATGTCAAGCTGGTCACGCACGACGCGGCCCTTGACCGTGTGGCTGCCGATGACCGCATTCGTCGCGTTCGCGGCGCGCGCGGCCGCGCGGAGGATCTTCGTCTCGGTCGCGGTCAGCCCGTCGTCACCGGCACTCAGCTTGATCCAGCCGGCTTGAACGCCGCTCGATTCGATCTCATCCTCGAGCTCGCGGAGCATCCAGTCGTGGAGCTCGTCCTCGCTCGCTTCGTGAGCCCATCGCGGAACCCACGGCTCGCGATAGATGCCGGTCGGGACGACGATCGGGAACGCGGTTGCTTCCGATACGGCCCTGTCGATGTCGGCCCGCCGCCCGACGCCGACCGTGCTGCACTCGACGATCGCCGTGATGCCGGCAACCCTGGCCCGCTCGATCTCGGGGGCCATGAGCGCGACGACCTCGGCCGGGTCGGCTTCGGCGTAGCCGGGCTGGTCCCACGTCCTGAGGTCGACGAAGACGTGCTCGTGGGGCAGCATCGCGCCCAGGTCGTCCGCGCTCTTCGGACCGAGGGTCGTGATCAGCCGGGCATCCTTCGGTGGCGTCATCCGAGCGTGCGGTCCGCGTAGGCCTCGAGGCAGGCGAGCGCCTCGGGCAGGTTCTCGCGACCGAAACCGATCCGGAAGTGGTTGCCCGGATGACCGAACTGCGAGGCGGGCAGCAGCAACACGCCCTCTTTCTCGACGAGCCCGGCCGAGAAGTCGTCGATCGGCACGTCGGCGAGGAGTCTCGGGAAGCCGATCGATCCTGCCCGCGGCCGGACCCACGAGAACCGCCCGGTCTGCCGTCGGAAGAAGTCGTCCAGGAGGTCCAGGTTGTCGGCCACGATCCGGCGCGAGCGGGCGAGGACGCGGTCGCGGGC
>DASYTG010000061.1:0-2699 GCA_036002525.1 Candidatus Limnocylindrales bacterium | reverse complement strand
GCTCAGCTTCCTGTCACCGTGCGTGCTGCCGCTCGTGCCGGCCTACCTCGGACAGCTCACCGCGGTCGCCGTCGCGGGCCGGAGCGCCGACACGCCACCGTCCCGCTGGCTGGCCATGCGCCACGCGCTTGCGTTTGTCGCTGGCTTCGGCGCGGTCTTCACGCTCCTCGGGGTCACGGCGACGTTCGTCGCCAGCGGCTTCGCCGAGTACCTGCCGGCCCTGCGCCAGGTCGGAGGCGTGATCCTCGTGATCCTCGGCCTCAATCTCGCCGGCATCCTTCGCATCCCGATCCTCGAGCGGACGTGGCGGCCGCTCGATGCCGGAGCGGCCACCTCCGTCGCCGGCGCGACCGGCACGATCGCCCTCGCCAGCCCCGGATCGGGCGGCGGCCCCAGCTTCGGCGACCGACTGGGAGGCCGGCTCGTCACGTCGCGCGGTGGCTGGCTGGCGTCGCTCGGGCTCGGGGCGATCTTCGCCGTCGGCTGGACGCCGTGCATCGGCGTGATCCTCGGCGGAATCCTCATGATGGCGGCTGAATCGACCCAGGTCCTCCAGGGCGGCGCGCTCCTCGTCGCGTACACGATCGGCCTCGGCGTGCCGTTCCTTCTGATCGCCGCCGTCTACGACCGTGCCCCCGGGCTGCTCCGGCCGCTGGTCCGCCACGGACGGGCCGTGGAGTTCGTCGGGGGGCTCCTCGTCGTCGCGATCGGCGTGGCGATGATCATGGACTGGCTCGCGCTCCTGCCGCGCTTCTTCCAGTTCCCCGGCATCTGAGTGGCCGGCCGCCCGGAGTTCACCCACCGCCCGAGAAAGCACGGGCTCATCGGGCCGTTCGGTGGCCGGCAGATCGTCCTGGGGATCGCGCTGGTCGTCGCGGCGGCCGTGGTCCTCGTCGGGCTGACGACGCCGCTCGGCTCGAACCGGCCGATTGGTCCGGGCGATCCCCGGGCGACGGCGTTCCTCGTCGGATCGCCGACGACGGGCCTGGCGCCCGGCTCGGTCCCGCCTGGCTTCGAGGTCGACGCGGGCGACGGCCAGTCGTTCCAGCTGACCGATCTCGACGGCCGCCCGATCGACCTCGACGATTACCGGGGCAGGGCCGTCTGGGTCACGTTCTGGGCGAGCTGGTGTCCGCCCTGCCAGGTCGAGACGCCCGTCCTGCGCGACGTCTACAACGACTATCGGGACCGCGGCCTCGAGCTCATCGCGGTGGAAATTCAGGAGACGGTCGACGTCGGGCGGCGGTACGCCGAGAGCTACGGGCTGGGGTATCGAATCGGGGCGGACGTGTCAGGGCACGTTTTCCGGGCCTGGCGCGGGTACGCGCTGCCGACCCATTTCTTCATCGGGCCCGACGGCCGGATCCGGTACGTCGTGTCGTTGCCGCTCGACCGGGAGACGGCGGTCGGATACGTCGAATCGATCCTGCCGGCGGCCTCACCGGATCCTTCGAACTGATTCGAAAAATGTCGACGCGGGGCCGTGGCGGCGGAGTTTCGGTCAGTTACCAGCGGCTGTAGTCGTATTCCACGGGCGCGAGCTACCGGCGGCCAGGTCGTGCGGCCGACGGCCACCCAAAAGCGTCACCTACCAGTGTCAGTAGTGGACGACCGGAACCCGGCGGCTACCACTACGGGGAGTGGTATCTGCCGGAAAGCGGGCCGGAGCGAACTCGGGTCAGGCGTGGAAGGCGGCCAGCCGCTCCGCCTCGTCGTCGAGCTCGCGACGTGTGGCCCTGTCGAGTGGCTCGAAGGCGTCGAGCACGACCCGGCCGTCCACGTACTTCCACGTCCCGACCACCCGGCCATAGACGAGGAACGTGGGGAACGACGGCGGAACCTTCGCAGCAAAGATGATCTTGCGGTAGGCCTCGTCGAGTATCCCGGTCCGGCGGGCGTGGACGAGCAGCACGGCGTCCCAGGTTGGCAGGAATCGGACCGGCGCCGGGGTGTCCGCCGGCGGCAGTGGCGCGTCCTCGACGTCGAGCAGCTCCTTGCCGCGCTCGTCGACGAAGCGGCGGAGAGGCATTCGCGCGAGGATCGGCTTCAACGTCGACATCGGGATATACGTGAAGGCGGCGACGTCACCGACGCTCGCCGGGCCGAACCCGCCGAGATAGCGCCGAACGAGGTGCGCGATCGCCTCGGCCTCCGGGGGCGAGTCACCCGGACCGAGCCAGTCGTCGGCCAGGCCGAACGTGTGGGCCCGGCGGCTATCCCACGTCCCGGAGGGCGGCAGCCGCAGGAGCTCGGTGTGGGCGTCGAGCGTGAGCCACGAGGCCGCGCTGGACCCCGCTTTCAGCTCGAGCAGCTCGGCGCGCGCTACCGCCCGACCCCGGAGCTTCGCGCGAACCCGGGCGATGACGGCCTCCAGGTCCGAATCGTCCGTCCGGGTGATCCGGCGGGCCCAGTCGCGCTGGGAAGGACGGATGGCCGCCACGAAAAGTCGGTAGTCACGAGCCGACGCGGTGTGGATCGTCCCGCGCATCATCGTCGCCTGCACGACCGATCGGTCCTCGTAGGAGCGCGTGAGGTCGTCGCGCCGGAAGTTACGGATCGTGCTCCAGAGGCGGATGTACGCGTTCGGGGCGTACTGGTTCTGGATCCCGCAGATCTGCTCGAGCACCGTCGGGATCGGCTCGTCCACGCGCTCGAGGAGCAGCTGGCGCGCGAGGAGCGCCCGGTTGAGGTCGCGCTGC
>DASYTG010000060.1:0-16461 GCA_036002525.1 Candidatus Limnocylindrales bacterium | reverse complement strand
CCGGCGCCTGGTCGACCTCTGGCTCGACCACATCAACTGGGCGATCGCGCCGTTCGTCATCATCTTCGGGTCGAACATCCCGCTCCTGCTCAACCCGACGTTCGCCCAGACGACGCTCGGCCAGAACCTGCCGCTGTACGCGGCATGGCTGCTCACCGGGGCCCTGTGTTGCCTGCTGCTGCTGCTGATCTACGTCGAGGAACGGATCGCGCCGCCGCGGCCGGCCTCGTGGGGTCCGATCCGGCGGGCGGTGTCGTGGCTCCAGTGGCTGCTCCTGCCGGTCGTCGGGCTGATCTTCTCGAACCTGCCCGCCCTGGATGCCCAGACACGATTGATGACCGGTCGATACCTTGAATACCGGGTGACCGAAAAGTCATAGCGGCACGTGCTCTCCGACGGCCGAGGCGACGCCGCCGCGAGCCATCGGCCGGAGGATTCGCTACCTCGAGTACGGGGTCACCGAGAAATCCTGCTGCCCCCCGTCTTCTCAAATGCTCCCCGGGAGGACGTGACGCGGGCTTCGTCATCGACACCGCCCGTCCGCCAGCAGCAGTCACGTACGAATCGGCGGCTGGGACGCGGCGCGCCACTCTCAATGTCCCCGGGGAGAACATGTGAGAACGATTCGGCCCGATTCTTCGGTTTTCAGGGCGCCGGCGGCGGGGTGAGGTCCGGCGTCGTGCGGCCGGTCGAGACGACAATGTCCGCCCGGACCGTGGGATCGGAGGCGAGCTGGGCCGTGACGCCGAACACCTCCTCGAGGACGGCAATCGTCTCCGGCAACCGCTCCTCCGCGCCGTTGTAGACGACGATCCGGGTCGCCGGGAGTCGAGGCGGGACCGGAGGCTGGTTCGGCGCGGAGACCGAGAACCCGAGCCAATCGAGATAGCCTGCCACCCGGGCCGCCTCGCCCTGCTCGCCCGAGCCGTTGAGGACCCACACCAGGGCGCCTTCCTGGGCGAGCAGCTCGCGGCGGGACTCGAGGGCCGGATCGACGACGAACGCCTCGCGAACGGCCGCCCGGATGCGGGCGATGTCGGGCTCGATGATGAACCCGAGCCCCGCCCGGCTGGTCTCGCGGCCGTAGCGCGGCGGCGCGAAGACGTACGACCGCAGTGACTTCGTGTCGACCGACTGGGCGAGGCTCAGGAGCTGAGGCACGAGCTCGCGTGGGATGTCGGTCCGGACGGCCTGCGACAACGCCGCGGCGAGGGTGTTGACGCGCGGCAGGATCGTCCCGATGTCGACCGACTGGCGGAGCGACAGCAGCACCCGTTGCTGCCGCTGGCCGCGCTCGTAGTCGTTCGAGGAATAGCGCGAGCGCGCGTAGACCAGCGCCTCGGCACCCGACATCCGCTGGACGCCGACGGGGATGTAGATCCGTCGCAGCGTGCCGCGCTCGCCGGGGTAGCGATTGTCGGCCACCGGCACCTGGACGTTGACCGTCACCCCGCCGAGGGCGTCGACGACCTTCGTGAAGCCGTCGAAATTGACCTCGACGAAGTACTTGATGTCGAGGCCGTACAGCTCGCCGAGGATCGCCTTGAGGCCGTTGTAGCCGCGGGTCCGGTCGGTGCCCGGATAGAAATCCGCGCGGTGGCGGATATTGACGAACCAGCTGTTGATCTTGCCCCGGTAGAGCGATCCGAACACCCGCCGGGCGGGTCCCGCCGGGATCGGCACGTCGACGGTGTCGCGCGGCAGGCTGAACATCGCGACCTGCCTGCTGACCGGATCGACGGACAACACGATCAGCGTGTCGGTGTTGTGGCCGCCGCCCTGCTCGTCGGCGCCGATGAGGAGGATGTTCAGCCGCTCGGTGCCGTTCCACGGCGGGATCGTCACGTTCGGAACCGCCGAGCCCTCGGGCGGGAGGCTGACGGTCGGCTCGGGCTCGTCGGATTCCTCTGGCTGCTGGCTGCCCGACGGCGATGGCGAGGCCGCGTCGGCCGGGCAGGAGGCGTTCGAGGCGTCCGGATCGAAGACGCAATCGACGAGGTCCATCGCGACGAGGTCGTATTTCGCGACCGCCACGTGGGCCCCCGCCATGACGAGGATCACGGCGAGGAGCCCCGCGAGGGACAGTGGTCCGGGCACGATCCGCGGACGACCGAGCCGCCCGCCGCCGGCCGCCCAGGAGTTGAGGTAGGCCGTTACGCGCCACGCGTCGACGATCGCGATGAGCCGGTAGACGAGCGCCAGGAGGTTCAACACGAAGATCCCCGGCAGCACCCCCGGCAGGACGAGGTAGCCGCCCAGCTGGGCGAGATCGACGCGCAGAACGATCCCGGCGAGAAGGGCGAGGAGGAGCACCGGCGCGGCCGCGAAAGCTATGGCCCGCTGATATGCGCCCGCGTACGCGTGCCCCAGTCCGGGGAACAGGAGGGAGAGGAAGGCTGCGACGAAGGGCGACCGCCCCCGGACCCGGCCCTCCGCGGTGGACTGCATCGGGTCCGATGATAGAGCGCCGCCCGGCTGGGGGCGCCGCGGCTAGACTTTCGGGCGATGCCGGACCGTCCAGCCTTCGCCCCCGTCGACAGCCGCCCGGACCTCGTCGCTCTCGAGCACGAGGTCCTCGACTGGTGGCGCGAGCGCGGCACGTTCGCCCGGCTCCGTGCCCAGAACGCGGGCGGCCCGCGCTGGAGCTTCCTCGATGGGCCGATCACGGCCAATGGTCCGATGGGCGTCCACCACGCCTGGGGCCGCGCGTACAAGGATCTCTTCCAGCGCTATCACGCGATGCTCGGGGAGGACCAGCGCTGGCAGAACGGGTTCGACTGCCAGGGCCTGTGGGTCGAGGTCAACGTCGAGCGCGACCTCGGGTTCAAGAGCAAGCGCGACATCGAGTCGTTCGGGATCGCGGAGTTCGTCTCGCTCTGCAAGCAGCGCGTCCTGACGTACGCGGCGCGCCAGACGGAGCAGTCGATCCGGCTCGGCATGTGGATGGACTGGGACGATCCCGACGAGCTGCGCCGACTTCGTGACGCCCTGGCGGCCGATCCGGCGCAGGTCCTTACGATCCGAGGGCCCGGCGGGCCGCTGACCGACACCGCCGAGATGCTCGTGGGGCGCCTGGGCCACCCGGAGCTCGGCGGTAGCTACTACACCTTCAGCAACGAGAACAACGACCTCATCTGGGGCTTCCTCGCCGAGTGCCACCGGCGCGGCTTGATCTACAAGGGCCACGACACGATGCCGTGGTGCGCCCGCTGCGGCACCGGCATCTCCCAGATGGAGCTCAACGAGGGCTACCAGGACCGCGAGGATCCCGGCCTGACGGTGAAGCTCCCGCTGGTCGACCGGCCGGGCGAGTCGCTGCTCATCTGGACGACCACGCCATGGACGCTGACGTCGAACGTCGCGGCGGCCGTCGGGTCCGAGCTCGCGTATGTCCTCGTCCGGCAGGGCGAGGAGCGCTACTGGCTCGCCAGGGGGACGCTGAAAGCGGCCCTCGCCGGTCCGTTCGAGGTCGTGGAGGAGCGGCCGGGCAGGGACCTCGTCGGGTGGCGGTACGAGGGCCCGTTTGACGACCTGCCGGCCGTCCGCGAGGCGTTCGCGAAGGGGACCAGGGACGAGCCATCGCGCCCCTACGAGCACCGGGTCGTCGCGTGGGACGAGGTCGGCGAGCAGGAGGGGACAGGCATCGTCCACGTCGCCCCGGGCTGCGGCGCGGAGGACTTCCAGCTCGGCAAGGAGCTCGGCCTGCCGGTCGTCGCCCCGATCGACGAGAGCGGGATCTTCGTCGACGGGTTCGGCGACCTGACCGGCCTCGACGTCCGCGACGTCACCGAGCCGATCATCGAGCGGCTGAAGGAGACCGGCCGGTTCTACGGGATCGAGCCGTACCACCACCGGTACCCCCATTGCTGGCGGTGCGGCACGCCGCTCGTCTTCCGGCTCGTCGACGAGTGGTACATCAGCATGGGCCCGGTCTACGACCAGCCGCGCGAGACGCTCACCCCGGCCCAGGTCGACGCGAGCCTGCGCTACCAGATCATGGAGGTCGTCGACCGGATCAGGTGGCTCCCGTCGTTCGGCTATGAGCGCGAGCTCGACTGGCTCCTGAACATGCACGACTGGATGATCAGCAAGAAGCGCTATTGGGGGCTGGCGCTGCCGATCTACGACTGCCGGGCGTGCGGCACGTTCGATGTCATCGGCGGCCGCGAGGAGCTCCGTGAGCGTGCCGTCGAGGGCTGGGACCAGTTCGAGGGCCACACGCCCCACCGGCCCTACGTCGACGCCGTTCGGATCGCCTGCCCGTCGTGCGGCGAGCTCGTTTCACGGATCCCGGACGTCGGCAATCCGTGGCTCGACGCGGGGATCGTGCCGTTCTCGACACTCCACTACCGCGAGGATCCCGAGTACTGGGCGAAGTGGTTCCCGGCCGACTTCATTACCGAGAGCTTCCCCGGCCAGTTCCGCAACTGGTTTTATTCGATGCTCGCGATGTCGACCGTCCTCCGCCGCGAAGAGCCGTTCAAGACGATCCTTGGCTATGCGCTCGTCCTCGGCGAGGACGGCCGGCCGATGCACAAGAGCCACGGCAACGCGATCGACTTCGACGAAGCCGCCGACCGAATGGGCGTCGACGTCATGCGCTGGCTCTTCGCCAACTCGCGGCCGGAGGAGAACATCCTCTTCGGCTGGCACACCGCGGACGAGGCACGCCGCGAGCTGCTCGTGTTGTGGCACGTCTACGCATTCTTCGTGACCTACGGCGTCGTCGCGAGATGGACGCCGGCCGACGGCGCCATCGACGCGGGCAAGCGCACGCCCCTCGATCGCTGGATTCTCTCCCGCGCCGCCGGCCTGGCCGAGGGCGCCGGCGACCGGCTGACGGACTACGACGCGCTGGGTGCCGCGCGCCAGATCGGCGCGTACATCGACGACCTGTCGACCTGGTACCTGCGTCGATCGCGGCGGCGGTTCTCGCGCAACGACGACGCGGCGGACCGGTCGGCGGCATTCGCGACGCTCCATGCAGCGCTCGTCGCCGTCGTTCGGGTGTCCGCCCCGATCTTGCCGTTCCTGTCCGAAGCGATCTACCGGAACCTCGTCGGGTCGGTCGACCCGAAGGCGCCGGAGTCGGTCCATCTTACGCGCTGGCCCGCGCCCGAGCTCGACGGCCTGCGCGACGAGCGGCTCGAGGACGCGATGACCACGGCCCGCCGGGCCGTCGAGCTGGCACGGACGCTGCGGGGCATCGCCGGGTTGAAAGTCCGCCAGCCGCTCGCCCGGATGTGGCTCGCGCTGCCGGGTGGCGACCTCGTCGAGCGGGATGCGCTGCTCGAGCTCATCGCGGAGGAGGTCAACGTCCGGTCCGTCGACCTCATCGGCGACGAGTCGGAGCTGGTCGAGCGGCGGGTCCGGCCGCTCCTGCCGAGGATCGGCAAGCGGCTGGGACCGGCGATCCCCGCCGTGATGGCCGCCGCCCGCGAGGGCCAGTACGAGATCCGGCCGGACGGTTCGGTCACCCTCGGCGGCCAGACGCTTGCCCCGGACGAGGTCGAGATCCTCGCGTCGCCGCGGCCGGGAACCGTCGTTGCCCACGATGTCGGCCTCGTCGTCGTCCTCGACACCGAGCTCACCCCGGAGCTCCGCGCCGAGGGGGACGCGAGGGAGCTCCAGCGGGCCATTCAGGACCTCCGCAAGGAGGCCGGCCTGGCGGTCGACGACCGGATCGACCTGTGGGTCGAGGGCCTCGCGTCGCCGGTGGCGGCCCACCTCGAGTTGGTCGCGGCCGAGGTCCTGGCCGATTCGGTCGTCGCCGGCACGCCGCCCGACGGGGAGGTCACGTCCGCATCGGAGGTCGCCCTCGACGGGGGCCCTGCCCGGATCGCCTTGCGCCGCCGCGCGACGGGCGGCTAGGCTTGGGCTCGGCGCGCAGGACGCACGGCGGAGGGGAAGAGCTGGACCAGGCGGCAGCGGGATCGACGACCCGGATCGATGGCGGCCGGACACGGCCGGCAGACGCGACCCGGGGGCGTCCGCGCTGGGCCCTGTTCGCGACGCTCGCGGCCGGGATCCTCGTCGTCGACCAGGTCACGAAGGCCTGGGTGGCGGCGAACGTCCCGTCCGACCGGCCGGTCCGGGTGGTCGACGACTACGTCCGGCTCGTGATCTCGCACAACACCGGCGGCCTGTTCGGGATGTTCCGGGACCTCGCGCCGATCCTCGCGCTGGCGTCGGTGGCTGTCATCGGGCTGATCGTCTGGTATCACGGCCGCTCCGGCCGGAGCCTCGTGCTCACGACGGCGCTCGGACTGCTGCTCGGCGGCGCGCTCGGCAACCTGACGGATCGGCTCCGGCTTGGCTACGTGCTCGACTTCGTCGACGCGGGGATTGGTGACCTCCGCTGGTACACGTTCAACGTCGCCGACGCCGCGATCAGCACCGCGCTCCTCATGCTGGTGCTCGTCGCCGTTCGGCCGTCCCTTGCGGGAGGCGGGGGCGCCCGGCCCGAGGGGGAAACCGGAGCCGATGCCTGAGGCATCGCCGCCCGCGACCGACGTCCGGACGCTGACCGTGCCGGACGGGGCGGGCGCCCAACGCGTCGACCGGTTCGTCGCCGACGTGACCGGCCTCTCCCGGAGCTACGTCCAGAAGCTCATCTCCGCCGGCCATCTCACGGCGGCAGGTGGGGCCCTCCGGGCGAACGCGATCGTCGGTCCCGGCACCGAGCTCCGGCTCGAGGTCCCGCCGACGGAGCGCGCCGAGATCGAGCCGGAGCCCGGGATCGTCCTCCGGGTGGTCTACGAGGACGACGACCTGCTGATCGTCGACAAGCCAGCCGGCCTCGTCGTCCACCCGGCGCCCGGCCATCCCTCCGGCACTTTGGTAAATGCCCTCCTCGGCCGCGACGGTGGCCGGGAGTACGGCGGAATCGCCGGCGTCCAGCGACCGGGGATCGTCCACCGGCTCGACCGCGACACGAGCGGGCTGCTGATGGTCGCGAAGCACGATTCCTCGCAGGCGGCGCTGATGGCCCAGCTCAAGGCCCGCCGGATCAAGAAGACGTACCTCGCGCTCGTCCAGGGCAGCGTGGCGGCGGCCGTCGGGCGGATCGAGGCGCCGATCGGGCGCGATCCGCGGCACCGGACCCGGATGGGCGTCGTGCCGGCCGGCCGGCCATCGGTCACGGGTTACCGGGTCCGGGAGCGGTTCGCCGGCTGGACGCTCCTCGAGGTCGATCTCGTCACCGGGCGGACACACCAGATCCGGGTCCATCTCGCTGCGATCGGCCACCCGGTTGCCGGGGATCGCGTGTACGGCACCGGAACGTCCCGCCGCGGCCCGGACGGTCTCGAGCGGCTGTTCCTCCACGCCTGGAGGCTCGAGCTCGGGTCACCGTCGGACGGGCACCTGATCCGCGCGACCGCCGAGCTCCCCGCGGAGCTCGAGGACGTCCTCGACGGCCTCCGGCGGACCGACGCGGGTCGGGCCGGCGGCGGCCGCGGGCGGCCCGCGGTGGCGCTGGGGTGAGTGACATCGGGCGGCGTGCTGCCGCCGGATCGTCTTCGCGCGATCCTGTCGCTGGGACCGAGGCGCCGGCCGTGCCCGGGACGCTGCTCGTGATCATCTCGGGGCCGTCGGGTGTCGGGAAGGACACGATCATCGAGGCCCTCAAGCGGCGGCCACGCGAGCGCGACTACCACTACGTCGTGACGTGCACGACCCGCCCCCGACGGCCCGGAGAGGTCGACGGCAAGAGCTACCAGTTCCTCGACCCGAAGCGTTTCCGGGCGATGCGCGACGCCGGCGAGTTCCTCGAGGCGAACGAGGTCCACGGCCGCTGGTACGGCACGCCGCGGGCCCAGGTCAGCGACGCCCTCGCCGAGGGCCGTGACGTGATCCTGAAGATCGATGTCCAGGGCGCCCAGGTCGTCAAGGAGACCGTGCCCGAGGCGCTCCTCATCTTCCTCGTCCCGCCCTCGCTCGAGGACCTGTTCCACCGCCTCCGGTCGCGGGCGACGGAGAGCGTCGACGAGCTGGAGCTGCGCCAGCGGAACGCGGCGATCGAGCTCGCTCGCCAGGACGACTACGACTACGTCGTCCGAAACGAGACCGGCCAGGTCGAGCGGACGGCCGAACGGATCGACGAGATCATCGCCGAGGAGCACCAGCGGCACCCGGAGCGAATCGTCCGGCTCTAGTGCCGCTGCCACAATGGCTCGGTGATCGATCCCCCGACCCTCGAGATTGACTCGTCCCCGGCCGCGGTCGCCGGCACACGTCTGGTCGAGGTCGCGGTCGACGCGGTCGGCGGCGCGGGTGGCCGGACGTGGACGTACGCCGTCCCGGAGCGGCTCGCCGATCTCGCTGCGGGCGAGGCGGTCCTCGTCGAGTTCGGGCGGCGGCAGACGCTCGCCGTGGTGCTCGGTGAGGCGTCCGAGGAAGCGCCCGCGGCCGTCGACCCGAAGCCGATCGCCGACCGCATCCGCGCCGACGGCCCACTCCTGCCGCCGCTGTCCCTCGGCCTCGCCCGGTGGATCGCCGGGCATTACCTCGCCCCGGCCGCGCTCGTCGTGCGGGCGATGCTCCCGCCGGGGATGCTCGAGCGCCTCGAACTCGTCGCCGAGCGCCGGCCCGACGCTCCGCCGGAGCCACCGCCGGATCCGATCGATCGGGACCTCCTCGACCAGCTCGCGGCCGGAGCGCGACCCGTCCGCACGCTCGCCGCACCGGAGGGACGAGCAGGCCTCGTGCGGCGGCTTCGCGCGCTCGAGACCGGCGGACACCTGGTCCTCGACTGGACCCTCTCCGCGGCCGGCGCCGGTCCCCGGTTCGAGCGCTGGGTGGCCGCGACCCCGGACGGCCGAGCCGCCGCGGCCACGCTCGCCGCCGGGGAGCGCCCGCCGGGCCGCCCGCTCGGTCCGCGCCAGGCGGCCGCGCTCGCCGACCTCGCGGCCGCGCCCCCGGAGGGCCTCTCCTCACCGGACCTCTCGGCCCGCCACGGCTCCGCGGCCGTCGCCGGGCTCGTCCGTCGCGGCCTCGCTGCCGTCGACGTCCGCGAGCGTCCCCGAAGGCCGCTCGCCACGCGGCCACCCGGCCTGCGAGGGGCGCGGCCGCCGAGCGCCGAGCTCACGCTCGCCCAGGCGGCCGCCGTCGCAATCGCCACACGAGCAATCCAGCAGCACGACCCGACGCCGCTCCTCCTCGACGGGGTGACCGGTGGCGGCAAGACCGCGATCTACGTCGAGGCGATCGCCGCCTCGCTCGCCGCCGGCCGCCCGGCGCTCGTGCTCGTCCCGGAGATCGCCCTCGCCCTCCCGCTCGTCGATCGCCTCCGGGCGGATCTCGCCGCCCGGGTTGCGCTGGTGCACTCGGGGCTCGGGGACGGCGAGCGGGCGGACGAGTGGCGTCGCATCCGGGCGGGCGACGTCGACATCGTCGTCGGCACGCGCCTGGCGATCGTCTCGCCGCTCGCCGATATCGGGCTGATCGTCGTAGACGAGGAGCACGACCCGGGCTACAAGAGCGACCGCACGCCCCGTCTCCAGGCCCGCGACGCCGCCGTCCGTCTGGCCGAGCTTGCGGGCTCCGCGCTCGTCCTCGGGAGCGCGACGCCGGCGGTGGAGAGCGTCTCCCGAAGCCGGACCGGAGAGTGGCGCCGGATCGAGCTCCCGGCACGGCCCGCCGGAGAGTCCCCCGAGATCGAGCTGGTCGATCTCCGCCAGGAGCTCGCGGAGGGCAACCGCGGCCTGCTGTCGCGCCGGCTCGGCGAGGCCCTCGAGGAGCTGGACTCGAACGCCGGCGACCAGGCGATCCTCGTGATCAACCGCCGTGGCAGCGCGTCCATCGTGCTGTGCCGGGACTGCGGCCACGTCCAGGCCTGCCCGGAGTGCACCCGGCCCCTCGTCTACCACCAGGCAGGGATGACGCTCCGCTGCCACCACTGCGGCCGTGCCGCGCCACTCGCCAACCGCTGCCCGGCCTGCCGATCGCCGCGAATTCGCTACATCGGTGGCGGCACGGAGCGAGTGGAGCGGGAGGCCCGCGAGCGGTTCCCGGGACTCCGCATTGGCCGGCTCGATCGCGACGTCGTCGAGCACAAGGGGGCAGCGGCACGGGTCGTCGACGCGTTCAGCGACGGCCGCCTCGACGTCCTCGTCGGGACCGGCCTCGTGACGAAGGGGCTGGACATTCCCGCGGTGACCCTCGTCGGCGTCGTCTCGGCGGACGTCGCGCTGAACCTCCCGGACGAGCGGGCCGCGGAGCGGACGTACCAGCTCCTCGCCCAGGCTGTCGGCCGGGCCGGACGCGGACGGCGACCGGGCCGGGCGATCCTCCAGACGTATCAGCCGGGACATCCCGCGATCCAGGCGGTCGTCGACGCCGATCCCGCCGCGTTCTACGACGCCGAGCTCGAGCTCCGGCGGCGGTTCGGGTCGCCGCCCTTCGGGCGCCTCGTGAAGCTCACGGTCGCAATGACCGATCCGGATGCGGCCGAGGCGGAGGCCGCGGCGATGGCCGACCGTCTCCGGGCCCGGGCGAGAGAGCGCGGCGTCGACGTCGCCGTCGCCGGCCCGGCACCCGCCTACATCGCCCGGCGCGCCGAGCGGTGGCGCTGGAACGTCGTTCTCCGGGGGGCCGAGCCCGCGGCCCTGCTCGACGGTGGCCTCGAGCCGCCCTGGTCGGTCGACGTCGACCCCGAATCTCTGCTCTGATTTCGCAACGGGCGGGGCCCCGGCGGGTCTCGACACCGATTCGCGA
The DNA here is from genome assembly GCA_036002525.1 of Candidatus Limnocylindrales bacterium. Classification (GTDB taxonomy): domain Bacteria; phylum Chloroflexota; class Limnocylindria; order Limnocylindrales; family CSP1-4; genus JACDAV01. The sequence continues at coordinate 5,745 of DASYTG010000060.1, read as the reverse complement.
ACCGGTGGACAATGGGCCGCCATCCGATCAAGGAGGACGCACGTGAACGAGACACCGAAGCCGAGCGACCGGGACGCCGGGTCGTCGGCGGACGACATCTACGGCGGGACCGCCGCCGGCCCCGAAGGCGCCGCCGGTTCGGACGTCGGGCGCGACCGGGCGAAGGAATGGCTGGCCCAGCTCCAGGCGATGATCGACAACCTCGCGACGCACGCGGCTCCGGTCGCGCGCGAGATCGGCGCGAAGGCAGCCGAGCTCGCGGCGCTCGCCGGCGAGAAGGCCGGCCCGGTCGCCCGCAAGGCGGCCGAGGTGACCGCGGCGGCCGGCGAGAAGGTCGCCGAGCGGGGTCGCGAGGTCGCGGCCGACCTCCGCCGGGACGCGTCCACGGACGGCCAGGGCACGAACGCAGCGCGGACCGGGACGGCCATCGCGGCACCCGACGAGACACCGTTCAGCACGCCCACGACCAAGGACACGCCGCGCGAGTGACGGACCGCGCATCGGGCCGGCAGGCCGGCCCGGGGCGCTCGGTATACTCCCGCCGATGAGTGTCAGACCCATCGTCCTCCTCGGCGATCCGCGCCTCCGGCTGAAGGGCCAGCCGGTATCGAGCTTCGGCAAGGCCCTCCACGAGCTGCTCGACGACCTCGCCCACACGATGCGCGACGCGCCCGGCGTCGGTCTCGCCGCCCCCCAGCTCGGCGAGCCGCTCCAGGCGTGCGTCATCGAGGTCGAAGGCCAGCTCCACGAGCTCGTCAACCCGCGGATCGTCCGGGCTTCCGGCGAGGACCGCGACCTCGAGGGCTGCCTCTCGATCCCGGGCTATGTCGCCTACGTCACCCGCAAGGAGCGCGTCTGGGTCGTCGCCCAGAACCGGCTCGGGCGGAAGATCAAGCTCGCCGGCTCGGGGCTCCTCGGCCGGGCGCTCCAGCACGAGCTCGACCACCTCGACGGGAAGCTGTACATCGACTATCTCGACTCGATGGACGAGCTGATCGACGTCACCCAGGCCGACGAAGACGAGGAAGCGGAGGTCAGGGAGGCGACGTCGGCGCTCGCGTGATCGGCCGGACGGCGGCGCCGCGTCGCGCCCGGGTCGTCTTCATCGGCACGGGGCCGTTCGCCGTCCCGTCGCTCCGCCGTCTCGCGGCCGATCCGCAGGTTCGGATCGTCGGCATCGTCACGGCCCCGCCGCGGCCTGCCGGGCGCGGCCGCAAGATCGCGCGCTCGCCGGTCCACGAGGCAGCGGAGCCGCTCCGGCTCCGGCCCGTCCATACGCCGGAGCGGCTACGGGCCCCGGCATCGCTCAGGGCCGTCCTGTCGCTCGCGCCGGACCTCGCGATCCTCGCCGACTACGGGCAGCTCGTTCCGGCGCCGCTCCTCGACCTGCCACTCGGCGCGCTCAACCTCCACCCGTCGCTCCTGCCGAGGCACCGTGGAGCGAGCCCGATCCCCGCGACGATCCTCGCCGGCGACCGCGACACGGGCGTCACGCTCATCCGCATGGACGCCGGGCTCGACAGCGGGCCGATCCTCGCGGTCGAACCCATAGCCTTGACCGGCGACGAGTCGACGCCGGAGCTCGAGGAGCGGCTCGCCGCCGTCGCCGCCGAGCTGCTGGCGCGCTCGCTCGGTCCGTGGCTCCGCGGCGAGCTGACTGCCCGCCCGCAGCCCCCGACCGGCGTGACGACGACGCGTCCCCTGCGCCGCGACGACGGACGCCTCGACCCGCAGCGTCCCGCGGTCGAGCTCGAGCGCCAGGTCCGGGCCTACCAGCCGTGGCCCGGGAGCTGGCTCGAGACCCCGGTCGGCCGGATCGCCGTCTGGCGGGCTGAGGCCACGGACCAGGACAGCGCCTCGAGCGAGACGCCCGGAACCCTCGTCGCCGACGCCGACGGGTTCGCGCTGGTCACGGCCGAGGGCCGGCTTCGCCTCCTCGAGGTCCAACCGGCCGGCAGGAATCGGATGACAGGCGCCTCGTTTCGCCGGGGCCGGCCGTCCGTCGCCGGGGCGAAGGTCCTCCCCGCCGCGGCTAGCGGAGGATCTGGGAGATCGTCGTCGGGGTCAGGCCGCGGGCCCTGAGCCGCTGGACCATCGACGGCAGCGCGTCGTAGGTGTTGAACCCGCCGAGGTGCATGAGGACGTCGCTCCCGTTCACGGCGTTGACCGCGACCTTGTCGGCGATCTGGGCCGCCGTCGGCCCGCCATCGACCACCGGCCGCCAGTCGATCGTGTCGACGTCCCACATGAACGTCTTCGTGTAGCCGGCCGACGCGACCGCGGCGAGGACGCGCGAGTCGTACGCGCCGTACGGCGGCCGCCAGTAGGGCGCGGGCTCCATCCCGCTGGCCGCCTTGAGCGTCGCCGCGGCGTCGCGCATCTCGGCCACGATGAACGCATCGGTCGGCGGCGTTTTCGGGCACGGGGCGGTCGTCGGCGAGCCGCCGCCACCGTCGCGCAGGTTGCAGTGATGGTCGGTGTGGTTGCCGAGCTCGAACAGCTCGGGGTGGGCGCCGATCAGCTTGAGGACCGCCTGGCCATCGGCCGTCCGGGTCATCGCCCCGGTCGGGAAGAATGTCGTGCACACCCGGTCGAGGATGAGCCGGTTGACGATGTCGCGGGCCGGCGTGAGCCGGCCGCCCATGTCGAACGTCAAGGCGACCTGGTTCTGGGCGCCGGGAAGGACCCGGAAGATCTGGCGCGTCCCGGCCGCGACGTGGCCGGGCGATGAGCACGTGAGCGACTGGGCGCGGAGGATGCTCGGCGACGCGAGCGGGATCCAGTAGCCCGCCCAGATCCCGCTGACGATCTCACCGAACGGGCGGCCGTGGATCACTCCCCGGCGCGAGATCAATGCGCCGGAGTCGCTCGAGAGGACCGCGCGCTTCGTCGAGACGATCTTCCACGCGGCATCGAACCGATAGCCGAGGTAGCTGCCCGCCGGGAAGGCGACACGGACGCTCGGGCTGTAGCTGGCATTGAGGACGAGCCCCGGGATGTAGACCGTCATCGACTCCCTGATCCAGTAACCGCTGAACGTCCCGCTCGCGATCCGCAGGTACCGGCCGCGTCCGGTGATCCACGACCGGCTGTCCGCGGACACGTCGACGGGGGAGGGGAGGGTGACCTTCTTCGTCTGGAGGATCGTCCCGGCGGCATCGAACTTGTAGCCGGCCTGCGGGCCCGCCTCGAGCCGGACCGACAGGGCGGCCGCGGCCGGGGCGACGAGGGCGGGCACGAGGCCGCCGACGAGGAGCGCGGCCAGGAGGAGGGCCGGGAGTCGGATCCGGGAGGTTCGCTGCGTCATCGTGATCACCGCCAGGCTCGGTTCGGTCGTCCGGACCAACATGCCGGGGACTCGCTTGGCATTGGACCAGCCGTCCGTCACCGTCCGGTAACAGGCGGGTCACAGTCCCGTCGCTCCGGACGGCCGGACGCCCCGTGCGATAATCGGCGACCACGATCCAGCCACCTCCGGCCCACGGTCCAGCCTCCACGAACCGGTGTGATGACCCTCGACTCGGGCGCCGTCCGCGCCCTTCCCGACCCCCGTCCCGCGCGGGATCCGCGGCCCGGCCTGTCCGGCATCGAACCGTCTGCGCTCGAAGCCTGGTTCGCCGCACGCGGCGAGCCCTCGTATCGGGCCCGCCAGGTCGGCGATGCGTTGTGGCGCGGCACCGCGTCCTCCGCCTCGGACATCCGGACGCTGCCGGCCGAGCTCCGGGCTGCCCTCGACGCCGCGTTCCGGTTCGACACCCTCGCCGCGACCGAGGTCACCCACGCCGACGCCGGGCTGACGGACAAGGCCCTCCACCGGCTGTCCGACGGCGATCTCGTCGAGTCCGTGCTCATGCACTACCCCGCCAGCCCCGGCCGCCGCGAGAGGCACACGCTGTGCATCTCGAGCCAGGCCGGCTGCGCGGTCGGCTGCCCGTTCTGTGCAACCGGTGAGTTGGGCTTCACCCGCGACCTCGAGGCCGCGGAGATCGTCGACCAGGTCCGCCACGCCGCGCGCCGGCTGGCGCTCGACGGCCGCCACCTGACGAACGTCGTGTTCATGGGGATGGGCGAGCCCCTGCTCAACCTGGACGCCGTCCTCGGGGCCGTCGAGGCGCTCGCCGATCCGCGCCGGTTCGGTCTCGGCGCCCGTCACGTGACGGTCTCGACGAGCGGGGTCGTGCCCGGGATCCGGCGGCTGACGGCCCTCGGTCCGCAGTTCACCCTCGCGATCAGCCTCCACGCGGCGCGCGACGCGCTGCGCGACGTCCTCGTGCCCCTCAACCGGCGCTGGCCGATCGCGGAGGTCGTCGCCGCCGGCCGCGAGCACGCCGCCGCCACTGGCCGGCGGATCAGCTACGAGGTCACGATGATCGGCGACATCAACGACACGGACGCCGACGCCGACGCCCTGGTCGACCTCCTGCGGGGCGACCACGCCCACGTGAACCTCATCCCGATGAACCAGGTCGCCCACACCCCGTGGCAGGCGAGTCCGATGCCGGTCGTCGAGCGGTTCGCCCGGCGTCTCCGGGACGCCGGCATCTCGACCACGATCCGCCGCAACCGCGGCCAGGAGATCGGCGCGGCCTGCGGACAGCTGGCCGCCGAACGAGCGGGCGAGCCGCCGGCTCGTTCCGTCGCCCGCCGGCGCGAGCGGATCGTCCGCGAGAGCGCGGCCGCGTTGCGCGGCGAGCGAAGTCGCGAGCCCGCGCCTGCAACGGCGGGCGGGGAGTAGCGTGGCCGGCGGTCGGGCCCGCGTCGCCGCGAGCATCCTCGATGCGGACTTCGCGAACCTCGGCTACGCGGTCAAGCGCGCCGAGCGGGCCGGCGCCGACCGGATCCATCTCGACGTCATGGACGGCCATTTCGTCCCGAACCTGACGTTCGGTCCGCGGACGATCAAGTCGCTCCGGCCCCGGACCGAGCTGCCGTTCGACGCCCACCTCATGATCTCCGAGCCTGGCCGGTACATCCAGGAATACCTCGACGCTGGCTGCGATTCGGTGACGTTCCACGTCGAGATCGACGAGCCGATCGCCCCCACGCTCAAGGCGATTCGCACGGCGGGACGGGCGGCCGGCCTGGCGGTCAAGCCGGCGACGCCGCTGTCCGCGCTCGAGCCGTACCGGGAGCTGCTCGACATCGTCCTCGTGATGACCGTCGAGCCCGGGTTTGGCGGCCAGTCGTTCATGAAGGACGTCGCCCGGGAGAAGCTGCTCCCCGCGCGGGACCTGCTGAGCCACAAGGCATTTGGCGCGGAGGTCCACATCGACGGCGGGATCAACCGCGAGAGCGCGGAGCTCGTCGGCGGTCTCGGGGTGGACGTCCTCGTCGTCGGGTCGGCGCTGTGGATCAAGGGTCACGACATGGGCCGCGAGATCCGCCTCGTCCGCGCCCTCGCCGACGAGGGCTACCAGTACCAGCTGAACGACGGCAAGCCGCCGGTCCCGCGCGACCGCTGGACGACGTTCACCGGGCTTCCGAAGCATCTCGCCCGCAAGTTCATGGACGAGATCGAGGCCGGCGGAATTCCGGTGCTCATGCTGCGCGGCGACGGCCAGGTCAACCCGGACGGCGTCCGCGACTACGACCTGCTCGTGCCGCTCACCGTCGAGGACCTCGTCACGAAGCGGCACGCCGACGCCCGCGAGCGCTACCTCCGCGAGGCGGAGGCCTGGCGCGAGGCGTATCGCCGGGAGCACGGCACGACCGCTCCGCCGCTGCCACCGCCACCGCCGTCGTGAC
>DASYTG010000059.1:0-85725 GCA_036002525.1 Candidatus Limnocylindrales bacterium | reverse complement strand
CGGCGGCGTCATCGTCAACGACGTCCCGATGTACCGGATCGACCACATGCCGTACGGCGGCGTCAAGGACAGCGGCCAGGGCCGCGAGGGGTTGCGCTGGGCGATCGAGGACATGACCGAGATCCGGATCATGGTCCTCGCTTGGCCCGGGTAGAGCTCATGGTGCGGGCTTCGACCCGCCGAACCCTCCTGGCGGGGATCGTTCTCGCGGCGCTTGGGTGGGGCGTCTACTGGCTGGTGGACCGGCCGGACGGTGAGCGCCCCGAGTTGCAGGGACAGATCGCCTCCGCGGCCGACGTTGCAGGCGACCGAGCCATCCTCGACCTCGCGTCGATTGCGGACTTCCCCTGGGATCGCCTTCACCTCATTAGCGCGTATACGCCCGACGACGTCATCAGCAGCGAGCTGGGCTTCGACTGGCAGCCCTACTCACGTCTCAATGAAATGATTTTCGGCGACCTTGTGCTCGCCTACGACGAGCGTTGGCTCGCTGTATTCGTGCGGGGTGGATCCGACGTCACCGGTTGGCTGGTTTTCAACGTCGACGAAGACCGACCGTCCGTTGGATTTGAGTTCCACGACGTTCCGCTCGTCCTGGCGCGCGAGCGGGCGCGCTTCGAGACCCAGTGGGTCGGACGTGATCCCGGCACGGGCAAGGGGGATTGGCTGCTGAGGGTCGCCCCCGATCGCTGACCCGACGGGGCGCGTCCCACTCAACGCGACGGACCGGGCGCCTGTCCCGCGGGCCACCGCAGACTGCGCCCATGGACCTGGCGTTGTCCCCGCAGTTCCGCGAGCTGCAGGAACGCGTCCGGCGCTTCGTTCGCGAGGAGCTCCAGCCGCGCGAGGTCGAGTTCGAGCGGGCGAACGGGCGGATGCCCCGCGAGTGGGGCAACGAGATCCGCCGCGCGGCGGTCGCGGCGAACCTTAACGGCGGCTCCTTCCCGAAGCAACTCGGTGGGCAGGGCTGGACCGCGCTCGAGCAGGTGATCGTCCACGAGCAGCTCGGCCAGGCGACCGGCGGGCTCTGGTCGTTCATCCCGGGCGCGTACAACGCCCTCCGGCACGCGACGCGGGACCAGCGGAAGCGCTACCTCGACCCGTGCCTCCGCGGCGAGCGATCGGGTGGTTACGCGATCACCGAGCCGAATGCCGGCAGCGACGCCCGGACACTCGAGGCGACTGCGACTCGTGACGCGGCGACCGGCGACTGGATCCTCAACGGCGAGAAGTGGTTCGTCACCGGACCCGACGACACCGACTTCATGATCTTCCACGCGATCGCGATCCAGGGCGACCGGCGGCAACCGACCCTCTTCCTCGTCGACTACGACATGCCCGGCGTCCGCATGACGAGCGATCCCGAGTACACCCACACGTTCGCCGACCGCCACCCCGAGTTCGTGCTCGAGGACGTTCGCGTGAACGACGACGCCGTCCTCGGCGAGATCGGCGAGGCGGACGGAATGACGAACGAGTGGTTCGTCGAGGAGCGAATCCACATCGGCGCTCGCTGCGCCGGGGCGATGGAACGCCTTCTCCGCGAGGCCGTCGCGTGGGCGACCGGCCGGGTCCAGTTCGGAGAGCGGATCTACGACTTCCAGGGCGTCTCGTTCCCGCTCGCCGATTCGGCGGCGGACGCATCGGCCGCCCGTCTGCTCACCCGCGAGGCCGCCTGGCTGGCCGACGAGAAGGCCGATCCGAAGGTCGTTCACGCGAAGGCGTCGATCGCGAAGCTCTTCGCGTCCGAGGCCGCATTTCGCTGCGCCGACCGGGCCGTCCAGGTGCTCGGCGGGCGCGGCTACATGCGCGACACGGCGGCAGAGCGGTTCTTCCGGGAGCTGCGGGTCGACCGGATCTGGGAGGGAACATCGGAAATCCAGCGGCTGATCGTCGCCCGGGCGCTCGAGAAGCGCGGCGTCGGCCGGGTCGTCGGGTAGCCCCGATGACGGCCGAACCGAGCGCGCCACCGACGATCGATCTCCGGCCCCTGTTCGCGCCCGCGTCCGTGGCGGTCGTGGGGGCCTCGCCGCGGAGCTGGATCGCGCAGGCCGTTCGCGACAACCTCCGGACCACCGGCAGCGCGACCCGCTGCCACTTTGTCAACCCTCGCTACGACGAGCTGCACGGTCAGCCATGCTTTCCGACGCTCGACGCCCTGCCGGAGGTCCCCGACATCGTCGTCGTCGCGGTCAACCCGCTGCGCGCCGGTGGAGTCGTGGCCGACGCGGCGCGGACGGGCGTTCGTGCGGTCGTCGTCCCGGGCGGCGGCGTCGTCGAGGGCGGCGCGGCCGCGGCGGCGATGCAGGACGACGTCGCGGGGATTGCCCGCGACCATGGGATCGCGCTCGTCGGCCCGAATTGCATGGGCGTCTGGGACCTCACGACGAACACGTCGGCCTACATCGGCGACGTGTCTCCGTACCTCCCGCGCGGCGGCGTCGCGGGGATCGCCCAGTCCGGATCGGTCACGGACGCGTTCATCCATTCGGGGTCGCGGATCGGGTTCAGCCGCGTGATCGGCAGCGGGTCGGAGGTGACGCTCGACCTGTGCGACTACCTCGCCTACTGCATCGACGACCCGGAGACGACCGCGGTCATCCTGTTCGTCGAGGGGTTCAAGAGGCCCGAGCGGTTCCTCGCCCTGGCCGACCGCGCGCTCGAGCTCGGCAAGCCGATCCTCGCGGTGAAGGTCGGGCGCTCGTCCCAGGCGCAGACGGCGGCGATCGCCCACACGGGATCCCTTGCCGGGGAGACGCGGGCGACCGAAGCCGCCCTCGATGCGGCCGGGGTCATCCGGTGCGCCGACCTCGACGAGCTCCTCGAGGCTGCCGAGCTGGCCGATGGCTGCCGCCGCACCGGACGGCGGGTGGGGCGGGGAAGGACCGGAATCGTGACGGTGTCGACCGGCGAGGCGTCGCTCATCGCCGACCTCGTGCCGCGGACGGGGGTCGACCTGCCGCCGATCCCCGACGGCGCGCGCGAGGCGATCCTCGACGGGCTGCCGACGATGGGCTACGTCGGGAACCCGCTCGACCCGTGGGGCGCGGCGGACGCGTCGACCGCTTACGACGTGGCATTCGAGGCCATGGCCGCGTCCGGCGCATACGACGTACTGGCGCTCGTCCACGACTTCCCCTACCGCTCGTTGCCGTCCGAGCTCGCCACCGCGAACACGGTCACCCGCCGGCTCCTGGCCGCGACCGCGTCCCGGCCCGAGATCCTGCCGGTCTACGTGTCACTCACGTCCGGGGAGCCGCCGGCCGAGACGAAGCAGGTCCTCGACGAGGAGGGGAGCGGCGCGCCGATGCTCCGCGGCACGGTCGAGGCGTTCACGGCGATCGCCTCCCTCGCGCTGTGGGAGCAGCGGCGCGAGCGCCGCCTCGCCGATGGGCCGTGGCGGTCGGCGTGGCCCGAGCTCGCGCGCGACCGAACGCCGTGGGCTTACGACCCCCCGAGCGCGATGGCTCCGGTGGCGCGGACCGTGCTCGGCGACATCGACAGCCTGTCGGTGCTCGCCGGGCTGGGTCTCCCGGTGGCTGCGCGGGAGGCGGCAGCCGATCCGGAGGCCTCCGTCGCGGCGGCGGACGCGCTCGGCTACCCCGTGGTCCTCAAGGTCGATGCGCCCGGGCTGGCCCACAAGTCGGACGCCGGTGGTGTCCGCCCCGGGCTCGCGGACGCGGCCGCGGTCCGGGCCGCCGCCCGGGAGCTGCTGGCGCTCCCGCTCCCCGACGCCGCGGCCCGCCGCGGCATCACGGTCCAGCGGCAGGCTCCGCCCGGCCTCGAGCTGATCGTCGGCGTGAGGCGCGACCCGCAGTTCGGGCCGGTCGTCCTCGTCGGCTTGGGGGGAATCCTCACCGAGGCGCTCGACGACGTCGCCGTCCGGCTCGCCCCGGTTCGGCTGGCCGACGTTCGCGAGATGCTGGGCTCCCTCAGGGCGGCCCACTTGCTGGCCGGGTTCCGGGGCTCGCCGCCGGTCGACCTCGACGTCGTCGCGGATCTCGTCGTTCATCTGGCCGTTGCCGCCGTTGGCCGACCGGACTGGTTGGAGGTCGACCTCAACCCGGTGATAGTCGGGGCCGAGGGCCCGATCATCGTGGACGCACTGATCGTCCGGGAGGACCCGCATGCCTGAGGAGCCCCTGGTCCTCCGCGAACCGACCAGCTGGGGAGTCCGGCTGACCCTCAACCGGCCGGCGAAGCTCAACGCGATCAGCCGCGAATTGCGGGAGGCGCTCACGGCCGCGATCGACGCCGCGGCCGCGGACCCGGAGGTCAGGGTGATCGTGATCGCGGGCGCCGGACGAGCATTCTGTGCCGGGTACGACCTGTCCGAGGCCCAACCGGACGACGCCTGGGGCTGGCGGGAGATCCTCGCCGAGGACGTCGCGGCGACCCTCGCGATCTGGCGCTGCCCGAAGCCCGTCATCGCCCAGGTCCACGGCTACGCCCTTGCCGGCGGCCTCGAGCTGGCGATGGCCTGCGACCTCGTCGTCGCGGCGGAGGACTCCCAAGTCGGCGAGCCGGAGATCCGGTTCGGGTCGGCCCCGGTCACCCTCCTCATGCCCTACCTGGTCGGCCAGAAGAAGACCCGGGAGCTGCTGTTCACCGGCGACCTCGTCGACGGCGTCGAGGCAGCCCGGCTCGGGCTCGTCAATCGGGCGGTCCCGGGCGACCGGCTCGAGGCCGAGGTCGACGCCCTGGCCGATCGCCTCGCCCGCGTGCCGCCGGACGTCATGGCGCCGACCAAGCTCATGCTCAACCGGGCGATGGAAGCCGCCGGCTTCCTCGTGGCCATCGAATCGGGCCTCGACCTGCAGTCGTTCGTGAACACCAGCGCGACCTCCCGGGAGTTCGACGCGATCGTCCGTCGCGAGGGCCTGAAGGCAGCCCTGGCGTGGCGCGACGCCCGGTACGAGGAGCGGCTCGCCGAGGCCGCCCGCCGGACGCCCCGCCGGCCGAAGGAGACCTGAGCGCGGCTACACTCCGGGCCGTGACCTTACGTGCCCGGCCAGCAAGGACCGCCGCCGACCTCCTCGTCGCGTGCCTCGAGGCGGAGGGCTGCGAGTATGTCTTCTCGGTCCCCGGCGAGGAGACGATGGACATCCTCGACGCGCTCAGCCGGAGCCAGAAGATCCGGCACGTGACGACCCGCCACGAGCAGGGCGCGGCGTTCATGGCCGACGTCTACGGGCGGCTCACAGGACGCGCCGCCGTGGCGATGGCAACGCTCGGACCCGGCGCGACGAACCTCGTGACCGGCGTCGCCGACGCGTTCCTCGACCGGGCCCCGATGGTCGCGCTAACCGGACAGGCGAGCTCCGAGAAGCTCCACAAAGAGGCCCACCAGGTCGTCGACATCGTCCGGATGCTGGCGCCCGTCACGAAGTGGAACACTCGGGCCACGCGGGCCGACGCGATCCCGGAGATCGTCAGCAAGGCCTTCCGCGTCGCCCAGCTCGAGAAGCCCGGGCCCACCCATGTCGAGCTTCCCGAGAACGTCGCCGCCCTGCCCCTCGATCCGAAGGACGGACTCGAACCACTCCCCCCGACGAAGGCGTATTTCCCCGAGCCGACGCAGGAGGCCATCGACCACGCCGCCCGGCTCATCGCCGGCTCGGAGCGACCAATCATCCTCGCCGGCAACGGCGTCCTTCGCCGCCACGCGGCCGACGAGCTCCGGGCGCTTGCCCGCGGCCTTCACGTCCCGGTCGCGGTGACGTTCATGGGTAAGGGGGCGATGGACGACCGGAGTCACCTGTCGCTCATGGCCGTCGGCCTCCAGGCCCGCGACCACGTGCTGTCGGGCTTCGATCGGGCCGACCTCGTCGTCTCGGTCGGCTACGACCTCGTCGAGTACGCGCCGGCCCAGTGGAACCCGGACCGGCGCAAGCGAATCGTCCACGTCGACACGCAGCCGGCCGAGGTCGATGCCGCCTACCGGCCGGAGGTCGAGCTGATCGGCGACATCGAGGGGACCCTGGAGCGGCTGCTCGCGGCGCTCCTCCCGCTCGGAATCGCCGGCCGCGACGCGGATGCCCGTCACCGCTCCAAGGAGATCCTCGTCCACGCGGATCTGCGGACCTCGCTCCTCGACGAGCTCGCCGCCCACGACGCCGACGAGGGCGCGCCGATCGCGCCCCAGCGCGCGATCGCCGAGCTCCGCCGGGCGCTGGAGCCGTCGGACATCGTCGTCTCGGACGTCGGCGCCCACAAGATCTGGGTCGCCCGCCTCTTCCAGGCCAACGAGCCGAACACCGTCATCATCTCGAACGGGTTTGCGGCAATGGGCATCGCGCTGCCCGGCGCGATCGCCGCAAAGCTTGTCCATCCCGATCGCAAGGTCGTCGCGTTGTGCGGCGACGGCGGCTTCCTGATGAACAGCCAGGAGCTCGAGACCGCCCGCCGGATCAAGGCGAACGTGACGGTTCTCGTCTGGCGCGACGACGGATACGGCCTCATCGACTGGAAACAGCGCAACGAGTTCGGGCGGCCCTTCGCGGTCGAGTTCGGCAACCCGGACCTCGTCGACTACGCCCGCTCGTTCGGCCTGGCCGGGTTCCGGGCCGAGAGCGCGCGGGACCTCGGTGGGGTTCTTCGCCGCGCCCTCGACCACGACGGCCCATCGGTCGTGGACATTCCGATCGACTACCGCGAGAATCTCCGCCTGACCGAGCGGCTCGGGGAGTTGACCTCAACCGACGGCTGACGGGCTACCGACGGTCCTGTGACGGCATGTGCCCGTCACGCGCCCGCAACCTCGGGCGAAAGAGGTGTGGACAGCCTGCAACGGTCGCAGGGGGAGTCTGGCGGTGCGCCGGCCGCCAGGCCGGGCCCGGGGACGTGCGGGTCCATCTCGCCGGTCCGACGCGCTCCTCAGGGGGAGGCATCATCGTGGCGATGAACGAAGGCAACGAGGTCCAGTTCCGGGACTGGCTCACCCTCCAGCTCCGCGCGCGTCGGATGTCACTCCGGCAGCTCGCCCATCGATCCGGGGTCAACGTCTCCACGGTCTCGCGGATCGTCCGCGGCGAGCGGCGTCCGACCCTCCGAACCGCGGTCCGGCTCGTCCGGGTCGTCCGGGAGAGCGCCGACGAGTCGAGCGCGACGCGGTACTTCGGCTCGCTGACCGCCGACAGCCTTGACCCTGTCCGCGACGTCGAGCGGGCACTCCGCGGTGACGGGCTCCTCGACGACGACGACGTCCGGAAGGTCATGCAGGTCTACCTGAACACCCGCCGGCCGGACGCCGACGAAGCCCCGAGCCGCCGCCAGCGTCCGGCCTGACGGCCGAGCCTGGCCGAGCCGCCCGCCGCCAGGGCGACTCCTCTCATTTGCCCTCAACGGGAGCATTAGCGGGATTGACTCGGCGCTCGGGGCGGATTCGGCTCGATCCACGCTCTGCGCGGCTATCAGAGCCCAATTTCGAGGCTTTCAGAACCCCACCAGCCGGTTAATGCTCTCCAGGGAGCAGATGGCGAAATCCCGCGGCCTCCCGGGGCGTGGTGCCGGTGGTGCGCCTCGTCAGCCGAGCCGCCCGCCGGGCTCGGGCGCGTGGACCGTCACGTCGCCGAGGCCGCGGGCCGCGAGCTCCTGTCGCAGCTGATCCGGGGTTCCGGCGAGGACCGGAAATGTGCCGTAGTGGAGCGGCAGGACGTCCTTGACGCCCAGCCATTCGACGGCCATCGCGGCCTCGCGCGGGCCCATCGTGAAATGGCCGCCGATCGGCAGCATCGCCAGCTCCGGGCGATAAAGCTCAGCGATCAATCGGAGGTCGCTGAAGAGCGCCGTGTCGCCGGCATGGAAGAGCCGGTAGCCGCTCTCGAGCTCGAGAACCACACCGACAGGCTCCCCGAGATAGATCGGCGACTCGGACGTGCCGTAGATGTCGCCGGCCGAATGGTCGGCGTGGGTCATCGTGACCTTGACCCCGCGCGCATCCACGGTCCCGCCCTTGTTCATCCCGATCACGGAATCCTTGTGGGCGTAGTTCCGCCCCAGCCACAGCGACAGCTCGTGGATCGCGGGCCAGGTCGGGCGGGTCCGGCTGGCGATCGCGAGCGCGTCTCCGAAGTGGTCGAAGTGGCTATGGGTGACGACCATGACGTCGCAACGGTCGACCGCGTCCGGGGCCCTGGGGCTGTTCGGGTTGGCGAACCACGGATCGATGAGAACGGTCACGCCGCCGGGGGTCGCGATCTCGACGCACGAGTGCCCGTACCAGGTGATCGCCGACTTCGGATCGAGGGCCATCAGTGCCTCCTCCTGTCCACGCCGTCGTCCGCGCATCGTACGGCTCGATGGCCCGCCCAGGGCGCCGCGGCTACACTCCCGCCGTGCCCGCCGAACGGATCGCCCTCAGCCTGGCGTTCATCAACTGGACGGTTCTGACCGGCCTGGCCGTGGGGGCGTACGCTGCAATCTTCGTCGGCCGGCTCCGAACGGATGCGACCCGAGGGTTCCTCGCGTTCACCGGTGCGTGCGCTGTGCTGCTCGGGCTCCTCGCGTTCGTCTCCGACGGAGCGCTGCCCGCAGCCCTCGGCGACTCGCCGGTCGCCGCGGACGCGGCGTGGACCGAACCGCGGCGCGCGGCCCTCGCGCTGTTCTGCGGGCTCGCGGCCGCGTACGTCGTGGCGATCGCCCGCGGCCGGCGCGCGACGGTCCTCGGCGCGGCCGGGCTGGCGGCGGGGGGCGCGGTGCTCGTGTTCGGGGCGCTCGGCTGGGGCGGCGGCATGGGTGGCGCGATCCCATTGCTCATTCAGCTCGCGGTGTTGACCGCGGCGACCGGCGGCGTCTTCGCCTCGATGATCCTCGGGCACTGGTACCTCGTGACCCCGAAGCTCAGCGAGCGGCCACTCATCCTGTTCGCCCGGCTCCTCACGCTCATCATCGGCCTGCAGGTCGTGCTGTTCGTCGTCTGGGTCGCCACGGGAGCCGGCCCGGCCGGAGCCGCGCCGTTCGCCGTCCTCGCCGGGCCGTGGGCGCTGTTCGTCTGGCTCCGCCTGATCGTCGGGCTGCTGTTCCCGCTCGTCGTCTCGTGGGCTGCGATCCAGACGGCCCGCAGCCGATCGATGGAGTCCGCCACCGGGCTCCTCTACATCAACGTTGGCACCGTGGCCGCCGGCACGATCCTCGCGGCCGGCCTGTACTTCGGCGCCGGCCTGCTCGTCTGACGTTTCCGAGGTTGCCATGAAGACCGAGACGTCCTGGATCCCGACGGCGACCGACCTCGACTGGATCGACACGACGTCAGGGTCTCCTCACCCGGCGCTGCTGGCGATCGAGGCGGCCGCCGAGCCGGAGAACATCCCGATCGTCGACCGGGCGAGCGGCCGCGTCCTCGCGGCGCTCGCCGCCGGCCGGCGTCGGATCGTCGAGGTCGGCACGGCGATCGGGTATTCGACGCTGTGGATGGCCCTCGCCCAGCCGGCCGACGGGACGATCGTGACGATCGACCCGGATCGCGGGCGGACGGGCCGGGCCCGCGGCTGGTGGCGACAGGCGGGAGTCGCGGACGAGCGGATCGCGGTGGTGAACGCTCGCGCCCTCGAGGCATTCGCCGGCGACGAGCCCGCGCTCCGGGGCCCGTTCGACCTCGCGTTCATCGACGCGCTGAAGCCGGAGTACCCCGCCTACCTCGAGGCGATCGTCCCGCGGCTCGCCCCGGGGGCTCTCATCGTCGCCGACAACGTCCTGTGGAGCGGCCGCGTCTCCGGGGAGCGGCCGGCCGACCCGGACGACGAGCGCACGGCCGCGCTCCGTGGCTTCAACGAGGCGGTCCTCCGCGATCCGCGGTTCGTGGCTTCGATCCTGCCGGTCGGGGACGGCCTGCTCGTCGCGGGCCTGCGCTCGTGACGGCGGGCGTCCGTTCGAGCCCACGCCCGTGACCGCGGCCGCGCGCGGAACGCGCATTCGCGTCCGTGTGCGCCTGTTCGCGCTCCAGCGGGAGCTGGCGGGCGGCGCGCGCGAGGTGCCGCTCGAGCTCGGCGCCGGCGCGACGGTCGAGTCGGCGTGGGACGCGCTCGTCGCGCGGTACCCGGTCCTCGCGCCCGGCCGGCCTTCGGTGCGGTTCGCGCGGAACGGCGAGTACGTCGATGCGACGGAGCCGCTCGCCGAGGGAGACGAGGTCGCCTGCATCCCACCGGTGAGCGGCGGCGCATCGATCGGCGGGTCGGCACGCATTCTCGAGCTGCGCCACGAGCCGCTGGCGCGGACGGTCCTGGCCGACCTCGCGGACCGCCTCGAGACCCCGGCCGACGGCGCCGTCGTGGGGTTCATCGGCAGGACCCGGGAGACGCCTGGAACGCCGGCCCCGGGCCAGGAAGCGGAGGCCGCGCGGCACGCCGGGCGAGACGTCGAGGCGCTCGATTACGAGGCCCACGAATCGATGGTCCTCTCGGTCCTCGCCCAGATCGCCGACGAGATCGCCGAACGCTTCGCGGTCACGCGCCTGGCGATCGTCCACCGAACCGGCGAGGTGCCGCTCGGCGAAGCCAGCGTCGCGATCGTGGCCTGCGCCCCGCACCGCGGAGCGGCCTTCGACGCCGCCCGCTACGCGATCGACGAGACGAAGGCCCGCGCCCCGATCTGGAAGGCGGAGCGGTTTGCCGACGGGCATGTCTGGATCGGCGAGCCGGCTCGTTCGGGCCCTCGCGAGCAGCCGAAGTGAAGGTCTACCTGAGTGTCGACATGGAGGGGATCGGTGGCATCGGCCACGCCGCGCCGACCGAACGCAACGACCGAGGCTACCCGGCGGCCGTCGAGCTCGCGCCGGACGCTCCCACGGCGTATCGCGGGTTCCTCGCCGGCATCCGCCTCGTCGCCCTGCTCGACCTGCCGCCCGGCTGACGCTGACGCCCCGGGACCGCGCGACGGCCGCGCCGCGGGGCATACTCACGACGATGGGGAGCCATCGATGACCGCCGACTGGGGCCCGGTCGACCGGCTCGCTCAGCTCGCCGAGACGATCGCCGGATCGTGGGGCGCCCGCGCCCGCGCCTCGACGACGATCGGCCAGGAGCGGGCCCTCCTCCGCCTCTTCGGCGTCCACGGAATCGACACGAACGGCCGGCCGCTGGCCGGTGAGGTCGTCGAGCGCTTCGTCGGTCGCGACCCGGTGCGCCTCGCCGGCGGCCTCGCCCTCCCCTTCGCGATGGCCCTGCTCGAGTACGACGTCCCGGCCCAGCAGGCCGCCCTGGACATCGCATCCGGCGCCATCGACCTCACCCTCGAAGCCGAGCTCCTCCGCCAGCCCGACCGCCGCGCCGTCGCCGAGCAGGAGGCCCGCCGCCTTGCCCAGGCGGCGCTCGCACGGATCGACGCGAACCGGACCGCGCGGCGCGAGCTGATGGCCGTCCTCGGCGATGCGCCGCGGCCGTGGATCGGGACGACGATCCTCGAGCCGCTCGTCCAGGCGGCGCTCGAGGAGGCCGTCGCCCGGGTCGGCGACGGCATCGACCTGCTCCGGGTCGAGGTGCCGGTCGGCCGGGAGCTCGCGTCGCACCTGACCGACGCCGGCGTCGACATGCCGGTCTGGCCGTGGCTCGACGCCGATCGCTGGGCGGGCGAGGAGATGGCCGGCGACCTCGGGCGCGGCAGCGAGAAGCCGCCGACCGGCAGCCAGCGCGGCCTCGCCGAGATGCGCCACATGCTCGACGAGGTCGGGGCGGGGCGGCGCGGCTACGTCCGGCTGGCATCGGCGGCTCCGGCGCTCGCGGCGCCGGAACAGTCGGTCGTCGCGTCGTTCGAACGGGTCGACGTCGTCGAGGCGGACCCGGTCTCGGAGATCGTCGCCGGCAGCGTCGACCCGGACCGGGCGCTGTCCGACCATGCGTTCGCCCACCGCCTGCTCCGGCGGGCCGGCGCGTCGATCCTCGTCGGTGCGGGCCCGCTGGTTGTCGCGCCGGACCTCGCGTCGGGGGTCCCCTCGGATCCGGCGACCCGGGCGGGACGGGCCCTCGCACTGCTCCTCCTCGGCGCGGCCCTCGCCCGCGGCGACGGGATCGAGCCGGAGCAGATCATCGTCGGCGCGGTCCCGCCGTGGCTCCTCGACGAGTCGTGGCCGGCAGCACGGGCGGTCGCCGAGGTGGCGCTGCGGCGCGCCCTCTTGCCGGGCCACCCGCTGGCGTTCGAGGAGCCGGTGGCCGTGCCCGCGACCGCGGCCGCCTGGCCGTTCGTCCTGGCCGGCGTCATTCCGTCGGGCAGCTCGGCCGCCCTCATCCTGCGCCGGCCGTCGGGCGGCCCGATGCGCCAGGCCGTGCTCGCCGGTCGCGCGGCGGCGTCGGTCGCCGGGGAGATCGGCGCGGCGATGGGGGAACGCCGGCTCGCCGGCCTCGCCCTCGATCACGCGAAGGCCGTGGTCGCGGCCGCGGTCCGGACGCTCGAGGAACTCGGCGATCGCGGCTGGCGCTCCGTCCTCGGCGACGCGCCGGGCGGTGGCGAGCGGCTGCGGATCGGAGGCGACGCGGTGGTCGAGCGAACCGAGTCGTTTGATCCGCTGGCCGACGCGGAACCCGCCCGTCCGAAGACTGAACCTCGACCGCGCCGCGCGCCGGCCGATTAGTTTCGGCGACGCACCCGGTCTACTAGAATCGCCGGCCTGAACAAACGACAGGAGTCGACCGATGGCAACCCGCAACGTGCTGCTCGTCGGAACCCGCAAGGGGGCGTTCGTCCTCGAGGGTGACGGGAAGCGGAGCAAGTGGAAGGTTCGCGGCCCGCTGTGTGAGGGCTGGCCGATCCACGACATGACGATCGAGCCCGAGACCGGGGCGATCCTCGCCGCGGGCGGCAGCGAGTGGTATGGCCCGGCGGCCTGGCGAAGCGAGGACGTCGGCGCGACGTGGACCCACTCCAGCGAGGGCCTGACCTACGGCGACGACGGCCCGAAGATCCCGACGATCTGGAACCTCACGCCGGCCCATGGCTCGCTCTACGCCGGCGTCGAGCCGGCCGGGCTGTTCCGCAGCGACGACCGCGGCGCGACCTGGAGCCACGTCGAAGGGCTGACGAACCATCCGACCCGACCGGAATGGCAGCCCGGCGCCGGCGGACTGTGCCTCCATTCGATCGTCCCTCATCCTACGGACCCTGATCGGATGTGGGTCGGGATCTCGGCTGTGGGAGCGTTCGAGACGCGCGACGGCGGCGCGACGTGGGAGACGCGCAACAGGGGCGTCCGCGCCGACTTCAACCCGGAGAACCAGTACCCCGAGTTCGGGCAGTGCGTCCACAAGCTCGTGATGGCGGCCGACGGCGGGGAGCACCTCTACCAGCAGAACCACTGCGGCGTCTACAAGTCATCCGACGGCGGGCTCCAGTGGAAGGAGATCACTCCCGGCCTCCCCTCGCAGTTCGGTTTCCCGATGGCGGCTCACCCGCGTGACCCGAACACGGTCTGGACGATCCCGCTGAACGGTGCCGAGCAAGGCCGGTATGTGCCCGATGGCAGCGCCGCCGTGTGGCGAACGAACGATGCAGGCGAGACGTGGATCCGGGGCGGTGAGGGGCTGCCGCAGAAGGACGCGTATCTCGGCGTGCTCCGCGAGGCGATGGCCGCCGACGATCACGATCCGGTCGGCGTCTATTTCGGAACGAGCACCGGCCAGCTCTACGGCAGCACCGACGAGGGGAAGTCGTGGCGACTCGTCGCCGACAACCTGCCCGCGATCTGGTCGGTCGAGGCCGCGGTCGTCGACTGACGGTGCGCTCGATGGCTACCGTCCATCTACCGCGCTCGTTGGTCGCGCTGTTCCCCGGCACGCCCCGTCGCGTCGAGGTGGGCGGTGCCACGGTCGCCGAGGTCATCGCCGCGCTGGACGCCCAGGTCCCGGGGCTCCGCAACCGCCTCGTCGACGCCGGCCCGACGCTCCGGACTCACATCAACGTCTACGTCGACTCCGAGCCGGCCGACCTCACGACCCCGGTCGCCCCCAACGCCACGGTCCACGTCATCCCGGCGGTGTCGGGTGGTGCGCTACCGTTCTAACGACGTCGGCCCCGCGCTCAGCGGATTCCAACGAGAAACGCGGACCGCACTCGAGGAGTCTGCCGTCCGTAACCGGTGCTTGGCTTGGAGCGGCCGGGCTGCCGATACTTGGAGGCGCCGCTAGGCTCGCCGAGGTTTTGTCTATATGCAGACTCTCGTTGGCCTCATGGTCTTCGTTGTCCTTGTGGTCGTTGGCCTGCTGGGTCTACAGGCGGGCGGTCAGGTCCCGCAGGCGATCATCATTCTTCTCTCAGCGGGAGTCGGGTTTGCGGTCTGGCGCGCTCAGGAGAACGCGAAACAGGCACGCGACCTTGAGGAGAAATTCGGCTCCAGCAAGCGTGTCCTGTACAAGGCATACATCGATATCGTGCGCGAGGTGGTTGAAAGAGGCGGGAACGTCAAGTCGGACGCGTATGTCCCCCGACTGAGGCGATGGGTCTTCGGATCACTGCTCACTGCCTCCGACGACGTCGTGCTAGCCCACAATCGATTTCTCAACGTGTCCCGCGTAGGCGAGAATGTCGTGATTGCGGCGATTGCCGACGTGATCCTGGCTCTGAGGCGCGATGCAGGCGAGGAAGCGACCTACCTGAAGCCCATCGACATTCTCGCCACGTTTATCAAGTCCGAAGACATCGACAAGATGAAGCCCATCGTCGAGCAATGGGACCGTGAGAAGGCCAAGGCCTGGCCTCTCACGCGGGAGCCGTCAAAGAAGGCTGCAGTGAGCTCGGGCTCCAAGAATTGATTGTGGAGCGGGAGACGGGATTCGAACCCGCGACATCTTGCTTGGGAAGCAAGCACTCTGCCAGCTGAGTTACTCCCGCTCGGCAGGCTGCCGATTCTACAGAGGGCTGCCCGAACGGGTCAACGCCCGCGCGGAAGGGCGCCGGCCCAGACGGCGCGCAGCGGCCACCCTGCTATCGTTCGTGAGTGCACCCAACCGCCAGCGTCCTCGATCGTCGCGGGGACGCCGACGAACCCCGCGTCGACGCAGGCCCGCTCGAGGCGAGCTGGCTGGGACGGATCGACTATCGGGCCGCGTGGGATCTCCAGCGCCGGCTCGCGGGAGAGCGCGCCGACGACAAGATAGGCGACCGGCTGCTGCTCCTCGAGCACCCGCCTGTCCTGACGCTCGGCCGCCACGCCGACGAGTCGCACGTCCGGGCCACCCCCAAGGAGCTGAAGCAGCGCGGCATCGAGGTCATCCGCGTCGAGCGCGGCGGCGAGGTGACCTACCACGGCCCCGGCCAGCTCGTCGCCTACCCGATCCTCCAGCTGTCGCGCCGCGGCCTGCTCCTCAAGCCGCTCGTCCGCGCCCTCGAGGGCGCGATGGCGGAGACGTGCGCGGCCCTGGGCGTCGAAGCCGGCCGGCGCGAGGGCCATCCCGGCGCCTGGTGCGACCCTCAGGGCCCCGAGCCGCGGAAGATCGGCGCGCTCGGGATCCGGGTCGAGCGGGGCGTGACGTACCACGGCATCGCCCTGAACGTGAACGTCGACCTGGCCGACTTCGACCTGATCGACCCGTGCGGGGAGCCCGGCGCCCGAACGACTTCGATCGCGAACGAGCTCGGCCGGACCGCCGAGGCGCCCTCGACCGAGGCCGTCGCCCGGGCCGCGACGATCTTCGCCAACGCCCTCACCGCACGCCTCGGCACCACGCTCGAAGGCGACCTCCCGTGACCGCCGGCCTGTTCGAGCTCCGCAAGGACCCGATCACCTCGTGGTGGGTCGCCACCGTCGTCGACCGTGCTTTCCACCGCGACCGGTTCGCCCGACCGGCCGAGCTCGTCGACGATGGCGGCGACTGCCAGAACTGCCGCCTGCCCGAGGGCGACGGCGTCAGGCTTCGGGTGCTCAAGGATTACGCGTTCCACACGGTCGGGACCGAGGATGAGGCGCGAGAGCTCGATCGGAGCGTCGCCCAGGTCGCGATCGCCCAGGCCCGGGCGACCGGCAGCTGGAGGACCGTCGTTGCCCCGCCCGGCGAGCACCGCCCTCTCCACGCGGTCGGGCGGACGACGATCGAGGCGCTCGTCTCGGGCGCCCGGGCGGCGCTGGCCGAGGCAACCAGCGCCGGCCAGACCGAGCACGTCCAGGTCGTCCAGAACTGGGGCGCCCAGGCCGGCGCCCGGACGAACCACCTCTGCCTCGACGTCTACGACCTGCCCCAGATCCCGCACCGGATCGCCGAGGAGCTGGGCGGCTCGGCCCGCTTCGTGATCCGGGAGGGGGAGTGCCCGTGGTGTCGCAGCGTCCGTGACGAGACGAGCCGCTCGAGCCGGCTCGTCTGGGAGGACGCCTCGAGCGTGGCCTTCGCCCCGTACGCGTCCCGCTCGCCGTTCGAGGTCTGGATCGTCCCCCGTCAGCACAACGCCGACTTCGGGGCCGCGTCCGAGCGGGACGTCGAGGCCACCTCCGAGGCGCTCCGCCAGGTCCTCGCCCGGCTCGCGGCCAGCCTGGACGGACCGCCGTACAACCTCGTCCTCCACACGGCGCCGCTCCGCGAACAGGTCG
Organism: Candidatus Limnocylindrales bacterium; assembly: GCA_036002525.1. Lineage (GTDB taxonomy): Bacteria > Chloroflexota > Limnocylindria > Limnocylindrales > CSP1-4 > JACDAV01. The sequence goes on along the minus strand of DASYTG010000059.1, from coordinate 69,221 downwards.
AGGCGACCTACCACTGGCACTGGGAGATACACCCACGTCTGCGCGAGATCGCGGGGCTCGAGGTCGGGACCGGGCTGCCGGTCAACCCGGTCTCGCCCGAGGATGCAGTCGAGGAGCTCCTCGGCCGCTCCCCGGAGAACGGCAGCGGAGCCCCTTGATGATCGCCGGGCGGGCCGGATTCCGTCACACGCCGATCGGCCGCCCCGTCTACCGCCCAACGAGCGAGCGCCTACCGTCCAGCGCTCCACTCCCCAGCGTCCGCCCGGAGGGCGAATGGTCAGCCAACTCAGCGGCGAGCTCCGCATCCGGTCGATGCCGGGCCGTGTCGCCATGAGCGGCACCTGGGATCGCTCGACCGCCGGTGCCTTCGTCGAGGAGCTGTTCGCGAAGCACCACGGCGAGATCTATGCCTACCTCCTCCGGATGCTCCGCGACGGGGAGCTCGCAGCGGACCTTACCCAGGACGCGTTCGTCAAGGCCTACCGGAACTACGACACGCTCGAGAAGCCGGAAAACGCCCGCGCCTGGCTCTACCAGATCGCCCACCGGGTCGCGCTCGACGAGCTGCGGCGCCGGAAGATCATCAGGTTCCTGCCGTGGACCGGCGAGTCCCGCGGCGCCGTGCCATCGGCCGAGCACCTCGTGATGGACCTCCACCTGTCCGCCGACCTCCAGCGGGCGCTCGACCGGATCCCCGAACGGCAGCGGGCCGCGCTTCTCCTTGCCGAGCTCCACGACCTGACCGGCCTCGAGCTCGCCGCTGCCCTCGGCGTCAGCCACGTCGCCGCCAGGGCGCTCCTCACCCGCGCCCGGGAAAGCCTCCGCCAGGCGCTCGCCTTCGAGCGAGATGCCGAGGCCGTCGCCGACGCCCGGCCCGCCGGATCGCTGGAGCGCGACCGATGACCGACCGCTTCCGGCGCCGCGAGACCTGGGCTTCTTCCCACGAGCGCGCCCGCGCGCGTGCGGCCGAGCGGCTGTGGGAAGTACTCGATGCCGGCGAGGCCGAGTGGCTCGACCGGCACCTGGACGAGTGTCGTGACTGCCGGACCGTCGCGACCAGCTACGAGGCCCAGCGCCTCGAGCTCCGCGCCCTGCGCGACCGGCAGCCGGTGCCGCCCCGCGACCTGTGGGCGCGGACCGCCGCCGCGATCGAGCGAGAGGCCGCACGTCGGCGCCCGTCACTCCGGCCCGACCCGGTTGGGCGGACCCCGATCCTCCGGCGGAGGCGGCCGTCGCCCGTGCCGCTCGGGGCGATCTCCGGCCTCCTCGTCGTCGCCGTGGTCGTCGGCGTGTCGCTCCTCGGCGGCGGTCGAACGCCGGTGCTCCTGCCGTCGACCGCGCCAAATTCGCCACGGGTCGCCCAGGCGACCCCGTCGACCCGGTCGATCGCCCCCTCCGGGACCCCGATCGTGGTTGCCGCGGGCGACGTCGGCTGGATGACCGTCGGTCCGGATGGCGAGATCGACGTGTTCTTCTCCCCGATCGACGAGGTTTGCGCAGAGTCCGAGGGCCCGGACTGCGCGCCGATCGAGGAGGCCAGCCCGCGTACGGGCGAGCCGATCGATACGCCTCCCCAGACGGTCCTCATCTCGCCGGACGACGATCAGCTCGTCCTGCTCCAGGGCGACACGGATGGCGGGTCCGGCAAGGTCGTCGTCGTTCCGGTTCCGACCGCTCCTGGCAGCTCCCCTGAGCCGACCCCGAGCGCTGCAGCCACCCCGCCGCCGCCGGACACGACCCCACCGCCGGCCGAGACGGCCTCACCGCCGCCGGTCGAGACAGCCACTCCGCCACCGGCCGACACGCCCGCCCCGGACGAGACCCCCGCGGCGACGCCGTCCATCGTCCCGCCCGACAGCCCGACACCGACTCCGTCGAGCGGCGCGCTCGAGATCGCATCGGACGTCATCGTCGTCGGCCAGTCCGCGGGCTATTCGGCAGACGGCCAGTGGTTCGGGTTCTCCGCCCGCCCCGCCGACGACTCGCACGGCCCGGATATCTACCTCTGGCGAGTCGGCGAGCCCGAGGCGATCCCGATCACGGACGATCACCGCTCGGTGTTCTCCGGCTGGCTCGACGGCCGCCTGCTCGGCAGCCGGGCTATCCCGGACCTGGCAGCGGCCGGTGGCACGCCGGCGGCCGGGACGATCGTCCGACCGGAGGCGTTCCTCCTCGACCCCGCCACGGGCGTGGAGACCGTCCTCGACGCGGCGCCATTCTGGCGCCCCTCCGTCGACCCGACCGGATCCCTGGCCGTCTATTGGGACGGCACCCTCACCCTGGCCGACAACGGCTTCGACTGGCAGCCCGGGGCCGGGCGCCTCGTCCTCGGCTCGTGGCCGGCGGTTCCCTCGACGCCGGGAGCCCCGGGCTCGGAGGAGGCCCCCGCGAGCCCCAGCGCGTCGGCCGTGCCGGCCCGTGGATCAACCGGCAGCCCCGTCCCGCCCGTCGCGAGCGCCCCGCCAGCCGAGACCGGGTCACCCGAGCCGACCCCGCCCGGCCAGCTCCTCGAGGACACCGCGATCGGCGACTGGGACGCCCGCTGGGACGAGGACGGCAGCCATCTCGCGATCTGGATCGCGGACCCGGCCGACCCGACGATCGGACGCCTGAGCCTCTACGTGGTCAACCCGAAGACCGGCCGGCTCGATCTCGACGAGCCGCTCCTCGAGTCGCACCGGGCGCTGCCGGGGTTCTCGATCGGGAGCGACCGCCTCGCATGGGCCACCCCGCCGCAGCAGAACGGCAAGGGGAGCCACGTCGAGGTCATCGCGTGGACGAGAGACGCCAGCGGCAAGGTCGAGTCGGCCCCGGGAGACGAGCCGGTCGTCGTCATCCGCTGAACCGGCGCGTTCGGCCGTCGCGTAAGGTGGCCGGGTGCAACGACGGAACGCCATCGCAGCCGCGGCGCTGATCACGGCCCTCGCGCTGGTCGCCCTGCCGGCGATCGGTTGGTGGCGGCCGGCGATCGACCTCCCGCTGGACGCCGCCGCGTTCCTCGACTCCCTCCGAGCGGCCACCGGCGGTCCTTTCGAGGCCACCGCTGAGCTCGATCCCGATCGCCGATCGGACGGATTCGTCGAGGGCGACGCCCCGTTCGTCGAGCCGGTAGCGGATCGATCGGCGCCCATCCGGCCCGCCGTCGAGCCGCCGGCCGTGGCTCCCCGAGCGGTCGACCGGCCGCCCCGCATGACGCTGAGCGGGTACGCCTCCTACTACGACCGTGGTTCGACCGCGATGCGGCTGCCCCGCGGCACGCTCGTCGTCATCTGCGGCAAGGGCGGCTGCATCGAGCGAACGGTCACCGACTACGGGCCGAACGAGACTGTCCACCCGGAGCGGGTGGCCGACCTCTACCGCCCCGACTTCTTCGCGATCTGCGGCTGCCCGTCCTGGTCGGGCACGACCTGGGTCACCGTCAAGGTCTACTGACCGGGCGTCCGCCGAGGCCTCCGGCGAGCCGTCGGCCGCCACGCGCCTGTCGGCCCGGGCGCTGCGCTAGACTCTGGGCGTCCCTTTAAGGACCGGCCCCGCGAGGCCGGGAAGGAGGAGCGCAGGTGCCACGTCGCGCGGGAGCGACCGCCGGCCGGCCGGAGCGCCGCGACCCGGAGTGCCGCCGGTGAGCGGCGGCCGCCAGATCATGACCGCGGACGAGATCCGCCGGGCGACAGTTCGCATCGCGCACGAGATCGTCGAGAAGCAGGCCGGGACCGAGGGCCTCGCGCTCATCGGCATCCAGCGCCGTGGCGTCCCCCTCGCCCGCAGGATCGCCCGGTCGATCGCCGAGAACGCAGGCGCCGAGGTGCCGGTCGGGGCACTCGACATCACGTTCTACCGCGATGACCTCTCGCTCATCGCCCAGCAGCCCGTCGTCAAGGGCACGGACCTGCCGTTCGACCTCAACGGCCGGACGGTGATCCTCGTCGACGACGTCCTCTACACCGGCCGGACGATCCGGGCCGCGATGGACGCGCTCGTCGACTTCGGGCGGCCCCAGGCGATCCGGCTCGCGGTCCTCGTCGATCGCGGCCACCGCGAACTGCCGATCCGGGCCGACCACGTCGGAAAGAACGTCCCGACCTCGCGCGAGGAGGTCGTCCGGGTCCATCTCGAGGAGATCGACCGCGAGGACGGCGTGGACATCGAGCGGTCCGTGCCCGCGCCGGTCGGTTCGACCTCGTGAGCGTCGCGGTCCCGCCGCGCGTCCCAGTCGGAGCAGCGGGCGTGGCGACGCACGTCCCGTCCGTCGAGGAGGCCCCGGAGACCCAGTCGGTCCCGTGGCGCCATCGCCACCTGCTCGACCTCGACGTCGTGTCGTGGTCGGAGATCGAGCTCGTCATGCGGACCGCCGACGCGATGCGGGAGGTCCTCGGCCGCCCGATCGCGAAGGTGCCGGCACTCCGCGGCCGGAACGTGACGATCCTCTTCTACGAGGCGTCGACCCGGACGCGGGTGTCGTTCGAGGTGGCCGCGAAAAACCTGTCCGCGGACGTCGTGAACATCGCCGCGGCCACGTCGTCGGTTTCGAAGGGGGAATCGCTCATCGACACCGTCCGAACCGTCGAGGCGCTCGGCGCCGACATGCTCGTGATGCGCCACGAGGTCTCGGGCGCGCCGTATCTCGCGGCCGACGTGTTCGGCGGCTCCGTGCTGAACGGCGGAGACGGCCGCCACGCCCACCCCACCCAGGCGCTGCTCGACCTCTACACGATGCGGGAGCGGCTGCCAGGCGGCTCAGTGGCCGGGCGGAAGATCGCGATCCTCGGCGACGTGCTCCACTCCCGGGTCGCTCGCTCGAACATCTGGGCGCTCACGGCGGCCGGCGCCGATCTCTGGCTGTGCGGCCCCTCGACGCTCCTCCGCGGGTTCGAGACGTGGGCTCGTTCAGGGGGAGCTTCCGGGCGACAATTCCACGTGACGTCGTCCGTGGACGAAGCCCTCCGCGACGCTGACGTGGTGATGGCCCTCCGGATCCAGCGCGAGCGGATGGCGTCCGGTTTGCTCCCGTCGCTCCGCGAATATGCGGCCCGCTACGGGCTCACGTCTGCGCGGCTCACGCTGGCCAGGCCCGGCGCGCTCGTCATGCACCCGGGGCCGATGAACGAGGGTGTCGAGATCGCCGCTGACGTCGCCGCGGGCGCACAGTCGGTCATCACCGACCAGGTCACGAACGGCGTCGCGATCCGGATGGCGCTCCTCTACCTGCTCGCCGGCGCGGCCGGTCCTCGCCGGCCGGCGTGACGCTCGCGGTCCGGGCCTCCGAGGGGGTCGGAGTGCTCGTCGCCGAGCTGTCGATCTCCGCGGCGTGGGTCGTCGAGCCCGTCTCCGGGCGGGAGGGCCCGGCGGATCTCGTCGTCCGCGACGGGATCCTCGAGACCGTGACGTGGCTCGAGGCCGAGGAGGCGGGCAAAGTCGACGCCCAAGGTGTCGTGGTCGCGCCAGGGTTCGTCGACCTCCATGCCCACTTCCGCGAGCCGGGCAACGAGGACGCGGAGACGATCGCCTCGGGGTCGGCGGCGGCGGCGCATGGTGGCTTCACGACGGTCTGCCTCATGCCGAACACGACGCCCCCGCTCGACGAGCCGAGCGTCCTCTCCCGGGTCCAGGCGGCGGCGGGGGCGTCGGGGTCGCCGGTCCGGCTGCTCGCGTACGGCGCGGTCTCGGCCGGCCGGGCAGGGGAGCAGCTCGCGGCGCTCGGCGAGCTGGCCGATGCGGGCGTCGTCGGGTTCTCGGACGATGGATCGCCGGTTCGGTCGCCCGCGCTGCTGCGCGCCGCGCTCGCGTACGCCGGGGCGCTGGGGCTGCCGGTCGTCGATCATGCCGAGGACCTCGCGCTGACGGCCGGTGCCGAGGCGAACGACGGCCTGGTCGCGACGGTGCTCGGACTGCGCGGCTGGCCCGCGGCGGCCGAGGAGAGCGCGGTGGCCCGCGACCTCGCGCTGCTCGCCGACGTCGTCCGGGACGTGCCGGGCGCGCGGCTCCACCTCACCCATCTCTCGACGGCCGCATCGCTCGACCTCGTCCGGCGGGCCAAGGCAGCCGGCCTGCCGGTGACCTGCGACGTGACGCCGCACCACCTCGCGCTGACGGACGAGTGGCTCGCCGGGGCCCGGCGCTGGGCGTGGGAAGCGGGCGACGATCCGTGGCGCGACAAGGCGATCGTCGTCGCGCCCTACGACTCGACGCTGCGCGTGAACCCGCCGCTGCGGTCCGCCGCGGACGCGGCCGCGTGCCTCGAGGCGTTGCTCGACGGGACCGCGGACGCGGTCGCAACGGATCACGCGCCCCACACGATCGTCGACAAGCAGGTCGAGTACGGCTCGGCGGCGAACGGGATCAGCGGTATCGAGACGGCGCTGGGCCTTCTGCTCGAAGTCGTCGACGCCGGCCGGCTCCCGCTGGCGCGGGCAATCGAGGCGCTCACTGCGGGACCGGCTCGGGTTCTCGGTTCGGGTTTCGGACGGCCGATTGGCCTCGTCGAAGGTCAGCCGGCCGATCTCGTCCTCTTCGACCGCTCCGAGCGCTGGACCGTCACCCCAGACGAGCTCCGGTCCCGCGGAAAGAACTCGCCGCTCGTCGGTCGGGATCTGCCCGGCCGCGTGCTGCTGACCCTCTCGGGCGGTCGGGTCGCCTACGCCGCGGACTAGCCCGGCAGGCCAGCGCCGTGGCCGACCTCGAGATCACCGCTCGCCAGGATCCGGCCACGCTCGTCGGCGACGGCCCATCGGAGGGTCGAGGGCTGTCGCCCGATCATCCGGAAATACCAGACCGTGTCGGCATCCCGGCCCTCGACCGCCTCGGCGGCCAGCGGATCGATCCGGGGCAGCCACTCCCGGCCGACGAGCGCCTGGGTCAGGACGATCGGCGAGCGTGCGCTCTCGCGAACGATCAGCCGCCCGAAGCGGACGGCGCTGCTCTCGACGCCTCCGGGGCGGATCTCGGAGGTCACGACCGGCACCAGAGGCCACGCGCCGTCGACCCAAACGAGCCGCTCGAGGACGAACGACTCGCCGCAGTGGCGTCCCCACAGGCAGTCCTCCGCTCGCGGGTCGTCGAAGCGACCGAGTGCAACGACCGGCACGGGTTCGGCATCAATGGCGCCGCGACGGGGCTGCCCGAACGCGCCCAGCGACGTCCCCGGAAGGACCTGCGCGTGGAGGTGAGGGCCGCGCCATCGGGGGCTGGCGCTCCGCCCAGGGGTGGACAATCGGCTCGGGGAATCAGTCAGGACTACCACCCGTCGGCAGAGGTCGGGCGAGGTGGTGATCTCACCCGCGGCAAGACAGTCGGGCTGGCGTGACCCACGCGTCAGCCACGCGGAAACGGCGACCAACTCGCCGCCGAGCTGGTCGGCGCGGCGCAGCTCGAGGACCTCTTCGACCGTCCGGACTCCGAGCCGGGCGGCGCGCTGGGGAAAGTCCCTCTCGTCCGATGCCGCCACAGGGGACGCGATCCGCGGGCGCATCTCGGGCACCACCGCTTCCCGATCCTGTGGGGGCGGTGCCGCCGGATGTGCGAGGGCCCCGGCGGCCACGACCAGAATGAGGCCGACGATCGGCAGCGCGACCCCGGCAATGACCCGTGCCTTCGAGCTGCGGCCGGGCGAGATCGTACGGACGGGTTCGACGTACATCCTGCGCCAGCCTACCGCGGCCGGTGTCGGCGGTCATTCGCATCGGACCGGGCGCCGGCCGTGGGCTAACCTCCGCATGGTGACGACCCCGACCGCGCGCCTCAACCCGGACTTCGAGCGGCGGCCGTACTGGCACGCGACGATGCCGGTGCTGCCCGACCGCGGAGGGCGCGAGCTCCCGGATCGGGCGGACGTCGTCGTCGTCGGTGGTGGCTACACGGGCGTTGCCGCTGCCCGCCGGCTCGCTCAGCAGGGCGCGAAGGTGACGCTGCTCGAGGCGCACAACCTCGGCTGGGGAGCCTCGACCCGGAACGGCGGGATCATTCACCCGGGCTACAAGTGGGGCGCCAGGACGCTCATCAAGCGGTACGGCGAGGAGACCGGCCGGGCGCTCTACCGGGAAACGCTCGAGGCCTATGCGTTCACGACCGGGGTCGCCCGCGACGAGGGCATCGAGTGCGAGTTCCGCGAGTGCGGATTCGTCGAGCTCGCCTACGCGCCGTCCCACGTCCCGCAGCTCCACGATGCCCAGGAGAGCCTCGCGTTAGTGGGAGTCGAGTCGACGATCGTGCCCCGCGAGCCGCTGCGCGAGGAGATCGGCACCGACGCCTACTACGGCGGTCTGGCCGTCGGCGGCAGCGGCACGCTCCATCCCGGGAAGTGGTTCGCCGGCCTCGCCGCGTCCGCCGAGCGCGCGGGGGCCGACCTACACGAGGGGGTTCGGGCGCGCCGGCTGCGCAACGACGGCAGCGGGCTCGTCGTCGAGACGGACCGCGGCCGGATCGCGGCCGACCAGGTGTTCGTCGCGACGAACGGCTACACCGACGGCTTCATCCCCGCGCTGCGGCGCAGGCTCATCCCGATCGGGAGCTACATCATCGCCTCGGAGCCGCTGCCGGCCGACCTGGTCGCCGAGCTCTCGCCGAAGAGCCGGGCGTTCTTCGACACGAAGAACTTCCTCTACTACTGGCACGTCTCGGCCGACCGGCGGATGATCTTCGGCGGGCGGGCGAGCTTCATCCCGACGTCGGTCGACCGGACGGCCGCGATCCTCCACCGCGGCCTCCTCGAGGTTCACCCCCAGCTGGCCGGGTACCGGATCGACTACGCGTGGGGCGGGAACGTCGGGTTCACCCTCGACCGGATGCCGCACGTGGGGCAGCTGAGCGGCGTCACATACGCGATGGGCTACTGCGGGACCGGCGTCGCGATGTCGACCTGGCTGGGGACGCGGGCGGCCGAATGGATGGGCGGCGGCGAGCCGCCGGCGCTGGCTCGCCTCCGCTTCCCGCTCGTGCCGGCGCCGTATGAGGGCCGACCGTGGTTCCTGCCGTTCGCCGGCGAGTGGTTCCGCCTCCAGGACCGCCTCGCGGCCCGGTCGCGCCCGAAGGCCTGACGACTCGGTCGCGCCTCCGCGCCCCTCAGTACCGGAGGTCGCGAGTGGCCCGTCCCGGCTCGGCCCGGATCGCGGGAAGGTAAATGTCGAGGAGCCGGTGGATCTCGACCGAGGTCCCCGTCCTGAGTCCGTACTTGCCGTTCGTCCCTGGCCCGGCCCGCACGATCCCCGCCGACCGGAGGATCGCAAGGTGATGGAGGAGGGTCGTCTTCGGGATCTCGAAGTGTCTCGACAGCTCCTGGAGCGAGTAACTGCCGGTCGTCAGGCGGCGGAGAATCCGGAGCCGGCGGTCGTCGCCGAGAGCGCTCGCGAGGCTGACGAGCCGATCGGGGGGCGCCTCCGGGTCGATCGATAGGTGCTCCGGCGGGATCGCCACGCCGACGAGCAGGCTTCCTCCGTGCTCCCAGATGATGTTCGAGGGACGGAGCACCCAGGTCGGGAAGAGCGCGACCTCGTGGACGCCGGGCCCCTGGACCACCTCCGCGCCGTTCGAGACCTCGCGGAGGAACACCTCGAGCGGCAGCTCGCGGGACCGGCCGCGGAGGCGCTCGGCCTCGCGATCGAGAACCGGCCGGATCTCGGCGTACAGGTCGCGGAACACCGACTCGTACCAGTCCCGGAGGATGCCGACGAGGAGCGCCGATGCCTCCTCGTCCGAATAGCGGAGGAGCGCGGCCAGGGCCCGCTCGCACTCAGGCCCGTCGGCGGCCGCCTCGACGAGCTCCTGTCCGGCCGCTCGACTGCCGTCGGCCGCGTCGCGGATGAGCGAGGCCGCCACGCGCCGACGGGTTCGCGTGGCGTAGTAGCCGAGCAGCGTCAGGCGGACCTCCTTCGGCTCGAGGGCCGCGAGCGTGTCGATGAGCGCGTCCGCCCGTCCGGGCAGGGGAAGATCCGCCGCGACGTTCAGCAGCGGGAGCAGCAGGTTCTCGCAGCCGGCCGTGAGGCGCGAGATCCGGTCCTTGAGGTCCGGACCGGCCTTCCTGTCCATCCTGGCGAACCAGCCCGGGCCGACGTCGTACGTGTCGACCCACTGGGGCGTCGAGTAGACGAGCAGCGTCAGCAGGAGCTCGTATGCGCTCCGGTTGTCGAGTCGAAGTGTCGTCACGGGGCCCTCCACCGTTCGACAATTGTCGAACGGCGGGGCCGCCGTCAACGCGGATTCCGGCCCGCGGCGCCGTTCGTGGTGCGCGGCCGCACCTGAATCAGCGGCGGGCCGGATCCTCGGCGGCGAACTCCCGCAGCCTTCGAGGACACCCGTCTAGCGTGGCACGCCAACCGGGGGGTACGGGTCCCGCGGGTGCGTCCTCGGCGTGCCGTCAGGCCACCGGACTCCGTCTACCTCACCGACCTCCCCAACCAGCCACGCCTGTCGAGTCGGACACCCAGCGACCAACCGCCGGCTAACGCTCACTCCGAGTGACACCCGGTCACCTTCCCGGATGATTGGAAGGCCGGAGAGCCCGAAAATCTCGAGCGGCCCTGCCAGGGCGCGAAACTGGGGAGGCCAGACAAGGTTCGCCTCCTGACCGCCTCCGGCATCGAGCCATACGCACCGACCGTCAAAGCGAATGACGCCCCCGGTCGCAACTCCGCTCGCGTCAGCGGCCGATAGATCGTGCCGCGGCAGTTCGAACTCGGGTCTCGCCGGTAGGCACGCCAGAAAGATGACCGCCGTAGCGACGAACACGGCGAAGGGGAATCTCCGGGTCACGCTCGAACGGGCGTCTTCGGCTGGGGCAGGTCGGTCACGGACACGGCGCCATGGTAGGCGGGCACGAGACGGCTCGACGAGCGGCATCTCGCGCGCCTTTGACTCGCAGCCGTGCGTGGACGGAGGGGACCACCGGGCGGCCAGCCTCGCAGCAGGGCGCTACGACGCTTCTCGTGCGTAGGCGACTGATGCGCCTCTCCGCGTAGAGTTGCCGCGTGACCGATCCCACCCCCCAAAAGCCCTCCTCGGTTCGGCCTGTCCGCTACAAAGGCGAGCCGCTCGACGCCGATCGTGGCCCCAGCCTCGGCTGCTTCCGCTTCCAGCTCGCCGTCCTCGCCGTGCTCGTCGTCCTCACGCCGCTCAGTGCCGCCTGGGGCTGGCCGGAATGGATCACCGCAGCGCTCCTCGTCGCGGTCATCGTGCTGCTCCTCGTCGCCGGCCAGACGATCATCTTTCTGCTTCGGCTCGTGGCCGCCGACCGCCGGGCCGGCCGCCGCCGTCCGATGGCTTCGCGCTCGCGGACGGTGGGAGACCTGGAGGACAGCGAGGCGTCAAACGACGCGAAGCGCGGCGACCCGCCGCCCGAGGGCAGCGTGCGACAATAGGCGCCGCCTCGGTCGTTCCAGGTGGAGGAGCCCGACGACCGAACGGTTCTCACGCGAGAATCTCAAGCCCGCGCCGCGCCTCGCCACGATCACGCCGAAGGAGCCGCCTCCGATGGACACGAGCCGCAAGGACCTGCTCGGGGAGCTGGCGGCAGACGCCGCCCTCGAGCGGGGCGACTTCCTCGTCCAGTCGACCGAGCAGTTCCGCCGCTTCCTCAACGCCAACGGTGAGCGGATCACCGAGCTCGGCGGGCTGACCCTCATCGACGACGACCCCGACTACCTGTCGATCGCGCCGGATCTGACATTCCGCAGCCGGACCCGGGAGTTCGACGACGCGACCGGCCAGTGGGTCAGCGAGACCGAGGTCATCGAGCACGCGTCCGAGCTGATCGAGCTCTACAACCCGGCGGACCTCTATGCGGCCTTCGCCGAGGCGGCGCGCGAGGCCGCGGGCCTGTCCGCCGAGCCGACCGCGACCGACGACCTCATGGAGGCGGCGATGGTCGGCCCCGATGAGAGCTTCACGATCGGCAACGATGCGTATGCCGCGGCCGCCGACGAGTGGGCCGCCACCCAGCCCGAGGTGCTCGAGGCGGACGACGACGAATCGGCGGCCCGACGGCTCTATGACCTCGCCCTCGAGTACCAGGAGCGGAGCCAGCGGAGCGAGTCGCACCTCCTCGACCAGTTCGAGGTCGCGTCGGCGAACCTGACCGCCCGGCTCGGCGACCTCATCGTCGTCGACGACGACGATGAGCGCCTGACCCTGACCGCGAACGACGGCTTCCGGGCCGAGGTCGTGCCGGAGGATGCGGGCGGCGAGTGGCGGACGCTCGAGACGCCGGAGGAGCTCGTCGAGTTCTACGACCCGACGGATGTGTTCGGCGACCTCGCGGATGCGCTCGCCGAGGCGTGGCCGTCGGTCGCCCCGGAATCGGAGGTCGAGGAGGCCGCGGCGGCCGACGAGTCGGACGGCGCCGGGGAGGACGCGGCCGAGGCCGACGAGGGCGACGAGGATGACGGCACCTCGCGCAACGGGAACGGCAGCCTGCCCCGCACCTGAGGATGCGCCTCGTGGCGGCGGAGCTCGTCGACAGCCGGGAGATCCTGCCCGGCCAGTGGATCCAGGCATTCCACGCTCCCCACCTCGCGAACGGGTCGCGGGCCGGCCAGTTCGTCCACGTCCGGCCCGGGGACTGGTCCGGGCTCGTCCTGCGGCGGCCCTTCTCGATCAATACCGCCGACGTCGCGTCGGGGATCGTCACGATCCACTTCCGAACGATCGGCCGCGGCACCGAATGGTTCACCCGCCTCCGTCCGGGCGACGCGATCGACATGCTCGGGCCGCTGGGCCGGCCGTTCGAGGTCGACCCGCGGAGCCGGCACCTGCTCCTTGTCGCCGGCGGGCTGGGGATGGCCGGAATCCGGATGCTGGCCGACGAGGCCGTCCGCGACGGCCGCCAGGTGACGCTGCTGTTCGGCGCCGCGAACGCGCGCGAGGTCTACCCGTCGAGCCTCCTCCCGGACGAGGTCGAGTACGTCATCGCGACCGACGACGGGTCGGTGGGACACACGGGCTTCGTGACGGAGCTCGTGCCGGCATACGAAGCGTGGGCCGACCAGGCGTTCGCGTGCGGTCCGCAACCGATGCTCGCGGCGCTCGCCGGGCTCGCGGCGACGCGCCGCGGCCGCCTCGGCGTCGCCCGCCTCGGCCGGAAGCGGGGCGGCGGAAAGGCGGACCCGGTCGGCTCGCCGGCCGCGCGGCGAAAGGCATTCCTCCAGGTGTCGATGGAGCAGAACATGGGCTGCGCGGTGGGGGCTTGCCTGGGCTGCGTGGTGATGAGCGCCGCCGGATCGCCCCAGCGGGTGTGCCGCGAGGGACCCGTGTTCGCGGCCGAGGAGATCGCCTGGGAGGCCGGCTGGTGAAGGCGAAGAAGCGGGTCGTGACGTCGCCCTACCCTCCGCGCCCGCGACGGACACCGACGGTTCGTCGGGTGAAGTCGGCGATCGTGCCCGCGAGGCCGGCAGCGGTCCGCCCGCACATGGTCTCGCTTGCCGCGGCCCCGGTCGCGATCGATCAGGTCGACCTGTCGGTCGACCTCGGGCGTGGGCTCGTGCTCGACAACCCGATCCTCGTCGCGTCGGGCACATTCGGCTACGGCGTCGAGTACGGCGAGGTCGTAGACGTCCAGCGCCTCGGGGCGATCTGCTGCAAGGGGACGACCCTTCGGCCGCGGATCGGCAACGTCACGCCGCGCGTCACCGAGACGCCGGCGGGAATGCTCAACTCGATCGGCCTCCAGAACCCGGGAGTCGACGCCGTCGTCGACAAGTACACGCCGATCTGGCAGGGCTGGCGCGTGCCGGTGATCGTCAACGTGGCGGGCGAGTCGGTCGGCGACTACGTCGAGGTCGTGCGACGGCTCGAGGGCGTCCCGGGTGTCGCCGGGATCGAGCTGAACATCTCCTGCCCGAACGTCGGAAAGGGCGGGATCCAGTTCGCGATCGACGCGGATGCGGCGGCCTCGGTGACCGCGGCTGTGCGGCGCGTGACGGACCTGCCGCTGCTCGTGAAGCTCTCGCCGAACGTCGCTGACGTCCGCCCGATCGCCCGGGCGATCGCCGACGCGGGCGCGGACGCCCTGACGGCCATCAACACGCTGTCCGGGATCGCGGTCGCTCCGTCCCGAAAGCGGCCGCTGCTCGGCAACGTCTACGGCGGGCTGTCCGGGCCGGCGATCAAGCCGGTCGCATTGCGCGTCGTCTACGAGGTGGCCCAGGTCGTCGACCTGCCGATCGTGGCGATCGGTGGCGTGACCGAGCTCGCGGACATGCTCGACTACCTGGCGGTCGGCGCGGTCGCGGTCCAGGTCGGCACGGCGATCTTCGCCGACCCGAGCCTCCCGGTCCGCCTGATCGACGAGCTGGCCGCCACGTGCCTGGAGCGGGGTCTCGGCTCGTACCGGCCGCTGATCGGAACCGCCCTGCCTGCCCGTCCGGGCCAACCGTCCGCGAAGGGCGTCGAATACCGGCCCTGACCGCGGTCGCCGCTAGACTCGTCGCGTGACGACGATCAAGCCGGCACTGGCGAGCGCCGCGCGCGCCGCGATCGCCCGCCGGACCGAGGAGCTCTTCCGCCGATCCGGGGCCTTGCGCGACGGCCACTTCCTCCTGAAGAGCGGCCGCCACGGCGACGCGTACGTCGAGAAGTTCGCAGTCCTGTCGGATCCGGCCGCCACGAGCGAGCTCTGCGGCTTCTGGGCCGCCGCGAGTCGCGACGACGACGGGCGGCCGGTGGTCGATCTCGTCGCCGGGCCGACGACGGGCGGCGTGATCCTCGCCTTCGAGACCGGGCGCCAGCTCGGGACCCGGGCGATCTTCGCCGAGGAGGTCCGGGCCGACGACGGGACGACCCGCCGTGAGTTCCGGCGCGGCTTCCGGATCGAGCCGGGCGAGCGCGTCCTCCTTGTCGACGACATCCTCACGACCGGCGGCTCGCTGCTCGCGACGGTTCCCGCAGTCGAGGCGACGGGCGGCGAGATCGTCGCCTGCCACGTGCTGGTCGACCGTTCCGGCGTGGACCGCCAGACCCTGACCTCGCCGCTGACGGGCCGCGTCTATCCGCTCCAGGCGCTCTGGCGCCTCGACCTGTCGACGTACGAGCCCGGCCGGGCGACATGCCCCGGGTGCGCGGACGGTCTCCCGCTGGTCGCCCCGGGGAGCACCGGCGCGGCCGCATCCAGGTGAGCCGGCGGAGGGTTCTGCCCCTTCTGGGCGCGGTCGTGGCCCTCGCGGTCGTGGCGATCGCGCTGGCGCCGCGGGTCGGCGACGAGCGGGTCGAGACCGGGGTCGTCGTCGCGGTCGACTCGGCCGGCCTCACCGACGTCCGCGGGTTCACGCTTAGGACGGCAGACGGCCGGACGCTCGACTTCCGAATCGGGCGGGTGCAGAACCCCGTCCAGTTCCCGCCCGCGCATCTCGGCGTCCATCTGGCCGACGGAGTGCCGGTCCGGGTGACGTTCGAGATGGAGGGCGACGAGCGCGTCGCGATCCGCCTCGAGGACGCGCCTCGCTAGCCCTGGCCGGTCGGCACGTCGACCGCGGCGAGCGCCGCTCGAAGCTCATCGTCCGCGAACGCGCCCTCGAATGCGCCCCGGACCGTTCCCTCGGCGTCGACGACGAACACCGCCGGCTCGGTGAGGAGGCCCCACTCCTCGGACGCCGCGACCGGCTGCAGCTCGCCATTCGGCCCGAGAACCGGCTGGAGCTGCCCGTCGACCGGCTCGAGACGGTAGGGCTCGACGTTGATGAAGTCGACCGACGGCCACGCCTTGGCGAACGGCTTCAGCCGGTCGAGGGTCGGGCCGCACGTCGCCGAGGTGCAGAACTTCGGTGTGGCGAACGCGACCACGAACGGCCGCCTGGCCGCGAGCGCGTCCGCGATCGACGTGTCGTAGAACGTCGGCTCCGGGTCGTCGTCGGTCGACACGAGTGCGAGGTCGCCACCGACGTCGGCCGCCGTGGGGGTGTCCGACGCGGGCGCCTTCTGGCCGACCCGGATCGTCGGGGTCGACTCGGCGACGTCGAACCGCAATCGGATCGTCTCCTCGGGCCCGCCCCGCGCCTGGGTGACGATCTCGACGCCCCAGACCCCCGCATGGTCGAAATCGGCCGAGACGATGTAGAGCCCGGTCGTGCCTTCGATCGCCCACGTGAACAGGCCGGTCGCCTCGCCGCTCGGGTTGGCCGGATCGTTCGAGAGATCGAAGAACCGGGCCCGAAGGGAGCGGTCCGGCGCGGCGACCGGGACATTGGCCGGGCTCAGCAGGCCGATGACGACCCGGTTCGTGCCGCAGGTCAGGCGGATGTTCGTGATCACCGGGATGACGCTGGGCGTCTGGCTCCCGACGTCCCAGCCCTCGATCTCGCCGGGGTCGGGCTCGGCCGGGCAATCCGACGGCGGTGGCGCGACCGTCGGGACCGGGGTCGCCGTCGGTGGCGGGCTCGACGGTTCCTCGAGCGCGACCCCGCACCCGGCGAGGACAGTGGCGAGCAGGAGCGTGACGGTGACCCGGAGGAAACGCATTGGGCCCAAGCGTACCCGCGGTCGCTCTCCTGCGCCTTCGCCGACTCCGCGGGGATCAGGCAGTGCCGGCGTTACAATTCCCGGGCCGCGCCCCGGCGGCGCTTGGAGGTTCGGTGACCCGATTCCAGAAGCTCGCGGCCGCGACGGTCGCGACGACGTTCCTGCTCGTCACGATCGGCGTCGTCGTGCGGGCGACCGATTCGGGGACGGCGTGTCCGCACTGGCCCGGCTGCTTCGAGGGCCAGTTCCTGCCGACCCTCGACCAGGGCTTCCAGGTCTGGATCGAGTGGCTCCACCGGACCGTCGCGGTCGTCATCGGCCTGCTCATCGTCGCCATGGCGGCGGTCGCGCTTCGCGACCATCGGGACCGCGCCTCGATCGTCTGGCCGTCCCTCGCCGCGGTCGCGCTCGTCGGCTACCAGGCGTGGCTCGGCCGCGAAACCGTCCGCCTTGGCAACACCGGGGAGTCCGTGACGGTCCATCTCGCGGCGGCGATGGCGCTCGTGGGGCTCCTCGTGTTCGTCCTCGTTCGATCGCTCTACCCGGCCCGGATCGGAGGGCGCGGTGCGAGCCAGCGGTTCACGTTGCTCGCGGCGTTCGGTGCCGTCGCGACATTCGCGCTGCTCCTCTTCGGCTCCAACGTGACCGCGGCGAACGCGTGGAACGTCTTCCCCGACTGGCCACTCATGGGCGGCACCCCGTTCCCACCGCTCGTCGGCGAGCAGGTCGTCGCCCACGTCCTCCATCGCTGGGTCGCGGTCGTCGTCGGGTTGATCGTCGCCGCGATCGCGCTTGCCGCCTGGCGGACCCAGCGCCGTCACCGGGCGCTGGTTGGCCTCGCGCTTGCCGCCGCCGTCCTGTACCCGGTCCAGGCGATCGTCGGCGGCCTCCAGATCGTCACGGGGCTGTCGGAGTGGAGCCAGACGCTCCACCTGGCCCTCGGCACCGGCATCTGGGGGCTGCTCGCCGCGCTCGCGGTCGCGGCGCATTACGAGGCGCGGGTCGGCGCGCCGGTCGGGACGGGGAGCGCGGGAGCGGACACCGAGCCGTCGACGACGGACCGGCCGCGGACGTTGAAGGACTCCGTTCGGGCATACGTCGCGCTGACGAAGCCACGGATCGTCGAGCTCCTGCTCGTGACGACCGTCCCGGCAATGGTCCTCGCCCAGCGCAGCATCCCGTCGCCGGCGCTCATCTTCTGGACCTTGCTGGGCGGCGGGCTCGCGGCGGGCAGCGCGAACGCGATCAACTGCTACCTCGACCGGGACATCGACCTCGTGATGGCCCGAACGCGCCGCCGACCGTTGCCGGCCCACGAGGTCGAGCCCGCGAACGCCGTCGTGTTCGGGATCGTCCTCGGCGTGATGTCGTTCGCGGTCCTGGCCTTCTTCGTGAACCTCCTGTCGGCGTTCCTCGCCCTCCTGGCGATCGCGTTCTACGTCGTCGTCTACACGATGCTCATGAAGCGCTCGACGCCCCAGAACATCGTGATCGGCGGGGCGGCCGGCGCGCTCCCGCCGGTCATCGGCTGGACCGCGGTCACGGGGAACATCGGCGTTCCGGCGCTGCTCCTGTTCGCGCTGGTGTTCTACTGGACCCCGCCTCACTTCTGGGCGCTGTCGCTCCGGATCCGGAAGGACTACGCGGCCGCCGGCGTGCCGATGCTGCCCGTCGTCAAGGGGATCGCCGAGACGAGCCGCCAGATCGGGCTCTACTCGCTGCTGATGGTCGCGATCTCGCTGATCCTGTGGCCGGTGGCGCGGCTGGGTCCGTTGTACCTTGCCGCAGCTGCCGTCCTCGGCGGGCTCTTCCTCCGCCAGGCATGGCTCCTGTGGCGGCAGGGGAGCGCGCCAGAAGCGTCGACCGCCCAGGCGATCCGCCTCTACCGCTACTCGATCTCGTACCTGGCGCTTCTCTTCCTCGCGGTCGCCGTCGACGCCCTCGTGACGGTCCCGGCCGCCTGAAACCCGGGACCGGTTCGCGGCGTCTCGGGCAGGTGAACAGCATGCTCGTCCGGGCCGGCGCATCGGCGGCGCTCGTTGCCTCGCTCCTGCTCGGCTCCGCCGCGCCGGCGCTCGCCTCGTGCGTGATGCCGCCCCCGATCGAGGAGGCGGTCCGCGACGCCGATCTCGCCTTCGTGGGAACGGTCACGAGCGTCGCCAACCTCGATCGCTGGGCCACGGTGGCCGTGGCGGAGGTCTGGGTCGGGCCGGATCTGCCGCCCGTCGTCGAGGTTCGCGGCGGCCCGGGCCCCGGCGCAATGTCCTCGGTCGATCGGATGTTCGCGGCGCGGACGACCTATCTCTTCATCGTCGGGATCTCCGACGGCACCCTCAGCGACAACGCCTGCAGCTCGACGACGGAGTGGAGCGACGAGCTCGCCGCCCTTCGGCCGGCCAACGCCCGACCGCCTCTCTCGCCCTCCCCCGAGTCCGGCGCCGCCGATCCGTTCGACCCGGCGTCGCTGCTGCTGCCCGTGGCGCTCATCGCCGGTGGCGGGCTCATCGTGTTCGGGGCGGCCCTCATGATCCGCAGGAGCACCTGAGCCTGGCCGTCGCGCGATTGTGAGGCCCGTTCCGGCCGTCGATCCCCCGGACAGCACGCCGCGCTGTCACCATTGCGGCCCATGAACCTCCAGTTCCTCGGTGGCGCCACGACCGTCACCGGGTCGCGCTTCCTCCTGACGACCTCGCGTGCCCGGGTGCTCATCGACTGCGGCATGTTCCAGGGCAGCCCGAACGAGGTAGTGCGGAACCGGATCCCGCTCGGGTTCGAGGGGCGGGACCTCGACGCGATCCTCCTGACCCATGCTCATCTCGATCACTGCGGCCTGCTGCCCGTCGCCGTCCGCGAGGGGTTCGCCGGCCCGATCCACGCGACCTCCGGCACGATCGAGCTGGCGACCCTCGTGCTCCTCGACTCGGGGCGGCTGAACGAGGAGTTCGCCAAGCGCGGCGCGCGCTGGCAGCGGCGAAATCCCGATCGTGCCGCCGCGGAGGACGAGATCGCGGCCGCTAATTACCGGGCCGCCGTCGAACTGGCGGCGCGGGGAGACGCCGGGGTGGCCGAGGCGACGGCGGTCGAGACAGCGCACGAGGCACCTGGCGCCGTGCCAGCCTCGGGCGCGGCGGGAGTCGCGCCCGCTGCGCCGGCCGCCGATCCCGAGGCCGAACTGCGCGCCCAGCCGCCGGAGCTGATCGTCGACTTCGACGAGCCGCTCTACACCGAGGACGACGCGAAGGCCGCCCTGACGCTGTTCAGCCCGGTCGAGTACGAGCGCGAGGTCGAGGTCGCGCCGGGCATCCACGCGACCTACCACGACGCCGGCCACATCCTCGGCTCGGCGATCATCCGCCTCCGGGTTCGAGACGGCGACGGCGGGCAGGAGAGGATCGTCGTCTTCTCGGGCGACCTCGGCCGTCCGGGCACGCCGATCATCCGCGACCCGACCGTGCTGGACCGGGCGGACTACGTCGTGGTCGAGTCGACCTACGGCGGCCGCGAGCACGAGCCCCACGATCTGGCGATCCAGGTGCTCATCGACACGATCCGCCTCGTCGACGAAGCGAAGGGCGTCCTGCTGGTCCCGTCGTTCGCGATCGGCCGGACCCAGGAGATCGTCTGGGAGCTCGACCGGCTCATCGAGCGGGGCGAGATCCCGCTCCTGCCGCTCTACCTCGACTCGCCGATGGCCTCGAAGGCGAGCGACATCTATCGTCGCCACCCGGAGGACTACGACGAACAAGCGCGGCGGCTGCTCGAGTCGAACGCGACGCCGCTCGACTACCCCGACCAGCGGATCACGAACAGCGCGAAGCAGTCCGAGGCGATCCAGCGGGCCCCGCGGCCGTACATGATCGTCGCCTCTAACGGGATGCTCACGGGGGGCCGGGTCGTCAATCACCTGCGACGCCTGATCGACGATCCCGCCGCGGTCCTGCTGTTCGTCGGGTACCAGGGCGAGGGCACGCTCGGCGCCCACCTGCAGGCCGGTGCGACCACCGTCAGGCTCGACGGCCAGGACCGGCCGGTTCGCTGCCAGGTCCGCTCGATCAGCGGCTTCTCCGCCCACGCCGACGAGAGCGAGATCCTCGAGTGGCTGTCCCACTTCCGGGCTGCCGGTTCGCCCGGTTCGCCCGGCTACCCGCGGCGGGTCTTCCTCGTCCACGGCGATCCGGAGGCCCAGATCCTCCTCGAGCCAAAGGTTCGAGCCCTCGGCTTCGAGGCCCACATCCCCCACTGGCACGAGCGGGTCACGCTGGACTGATCCCGTTGCCGGGCGCGCTGCGGCGGGAGTCGGCGCCGCCGGTCTGGCCAGATACGCACCCAGGGACTCAGGGGTTTGGTTCGCGCGGCCATTCGGGCTCCAGCGCCAGGAGATCGAGCGTGGCTCACGCCGGTTCCGGCGCGATCGACCGCTCCGAGCGCGCCTCGCAGTCCGTGCATGGCTAATTGGCCAGATGCAAGCGCTGGGAGTGAGCCTGGCCCGCGTCCCGGCCCGTGGAACCGGCCGGATCATCACGCGCAACGCCGAAGGCATTGGAACGGGGCCGCCAGACAATCCGGCGACAATCAGGCCACGCTCGGCGACTGCCGGCGAGTGCCGAGGAAGGAACACCAACAAATGACAACCGCCGAGAGGGTGGTGGCGACCGAGCCGTTCGACATGGGCCTCGTCCAGCGGGGCGCACGGAATCGCCGGACGCCCTACTACGAGGCCACCCAGCGGTACGGCCCGAAGGGCTTCACGGTCTACAACCACATGTACTTCCCGATCCGGTTCGACACGTTCGAGGCCGAGTTCGACGCCCTCCTCAACGACGTGACGATCTGGGACGTGTCGGTCGAGCGCTGCCTCGAGATCGGCGGCCCCGATGGCCTGAAGTTCGCCCAGCTCCTCACGCCCCGCGACCTGTCGAAGTGCGCCGTCGGCCAGGCGAAGTACGTGCTGATCTGCGATTCGGACGGCGGCATCGTCAACGACCCGGTGCTCACCCGGATGGACGAGAACACGTTCTGGTTCGCTCTCGCCAGCTCGGATGCCTTGCTGTTCGCCCGCGGACTGAAGAACGCCTATCCGAATCTCGACGTGACGATCCAGGAGGCGGACGTCGCCCCGATCCAGGTCCAGGGCCCGAAGTCCAAGGACCTCATCCGCGACCTCGTGGGCGAGCGGATTCTCGACCTCAAGTATTACTGGTGGCGGCGGGCCGAGATCCGCGGGATCCCGGTCGTCGTGACCCGGACCGGCTGGACGTCCGAGGTCGGCTACGAGATCTACCTCCTCGACACCTCGAGGGGCACCCAGCTCTGGGATGCGCTCATGGAGGCCGGCGCCCCGTACAACGTCCGGCCGACCGGTCCCAGCGACATCCGCCGAATCGAGGGCGCGATCTTCAACTGGGGCGCCGACATGACGTACGACAACAACCCGTTCGAGCTGGGGCTCGACCGGCTGGTCGACTTCGGCCTGCGAGATGAGTCATCAATCTCCATCGCCGCGTTGCGGCGAATCAAGGAGGAGGGCGTGAGCCGGCGGATCGTCGGGGTCGAGCTGGACGGCCCGCCCTTCCCGGCCTTGAACAACATCAAGTGGCCGACGAACCACGGTGGGAAGCAGGTCGGCAAGGTGACCTCGGCGATCTGGTCACCGCGCCTCGGCAAGAACATCGGCTACAGCTGGCTGCCGGCCGAGCTCGCGATGGACGGGACCACGCTCGAGGTCGAGACCGAGTGGGGCAAGCGCAACGCGAGGGTCGTCCCGATGCCGTTCGTCGATCCCGAGAAGCGGATCCCGGTGTCCTGAGCGCGGCGACTTCGCGGCGCGCCTCGCTGGCCCCGGCGCGACAGCTATCACGCTCGATGATGAGATCCGACCGCTGCGCGCTCGGCCGGGCGCCGGATTCGACTGATGTTGGGGATGGCCGTGCTCGCCCGAGGCTGTTTCTATCACCCGGCGCGATGGAAGCGGCGAATCAGCCCAGGGCCGCGGCAAAGCGCGGCAACCCGCGCTCGACCATCTCGTCCGAGGCCGTCAGGGAGACCCGGAACCAGCCCGGCACTTCGACGATGCTGCCCGGCAGGACCAGCACGCCTCGCTCGGCCAGGCGGGCGGCGAACGCCTCGTCGTCCTCGATCGGGGCGCGGACCATGACGTAGAACGTGCCCTCCGGGTTAGTGGTCTCGTAGCCGATGGCCCGGAGCCCGCCGACGACCCGGTCCCGGCGCCGCTCGAGCGCGCCGACGTCGATCGAGAGGCGCTCGAGGTCGTCGATCGCGTGCTGGAGGAGCGCGTTGGGGAAGGCGTAGCCGGTCGCGAGCTGCGAGATGAACATCGCCTCGCGAAGCTCGTCACGATCCGCCATCGTCGGCGGCAGCGCCACGTAACCGATCCGCATGCCCGGGGCCAGCAGCGTCTTCCCGTACGAGTACGCGGTGATCGTGTCCGGATAGACCTCGGCCGGGCTGTGGAACTGGCGGCCGTCGAACACGATCCGGTTGTACGGCTCGTCGGCGACGAGGAAGATCCGGCGGCCGATCCGCGCTGAGGCCGCCTGGAGCGTGGAGGCGAGATCGCGCAGGTTGGACTCGGGATAGACCCGGCCCGTCGGGTTGTGGGGCGTGTTCAGGATCACGGCCCGTGTTCGCGGGGTGATCGCCGCCTCGATGGCCGGGAGGTCGATGTCGAACGCCGGCGGGGACAGCGACACCCGCACGGGCACGCCATCCGCGGAGAGGATCAGCAGCTCGTAGAAGAACCACGGCGGCGAGAGGAAGACGACCTCGTCGCCGGCTTCGAGGATCGCCCGGAATGTCACCGCCAGCGCCGCGAACCCGCCGTTCGTCATGAACACGTCCGCCGGATTCCAGTCGAGGCCGGTCCGCGCGCTGAGCGATCGGCTCACGGCCCGGCGTGCGTTCGGCTCGCTCATCTTGTAGGCGAACCAGTCCTTGTCGCGCGGCGGCAACGCGGTGGCGAGCGCCTCGACATAGCCGGTGAGCGGCATCTCCTGCGGGTTCCCGACGGCGAAGTTGGCCATGTCCGGGTCATCGCGGCGGCCCCAGACGGGCCCCTCGAAGAAGCTCAGGACCCGTGCCATGCTCGCCCGCAGCCGGTCCACCCGGCGGACTACCGTCGCCATCAGCCGTTCCTCCTCCACGGCCGCCTCCGCGGCCGGCACTTGCGCCGTCGCGTTCAGGGTACGCCAGCGGTGCGCGCCCCCGGCGATCGGAGGCGAGGAACGTCAGGCGGCCGGAAAGGCGGCCGCGAAGGGATCCAGGTCGCGGTCAGGCGTCGACACGGCGAGGGCGCTCACGTCGATCGTGTCCGCCCAGCGTTCCTGCCCCGGACGGCCCAGCAGGTAACCCTGGGCGGCCGCAATCCCGAGCTCGCGGATGACCACCAGCTGCTGTGACGTCTCGACCCCCTCGGCGACGATCGTCGCGCGCCACCGGGCCGCGAGATCCTGGAGGGCCCGGAGGATCGCGTGCGACGGGTCGTGGAGGACGCCGCCCTGGACGAGCGACAGGTCGATCTTGACGATGTCGAAATGGATCTCGCTCAACAGGCGGAGCCCGGCGTTGCCCGCCCCGACGTCGTCGGCCGCGAGCCGGAAACCCGCCTGCTGGCATGCCGCGACGTTCTTGCGTAGCTGGCCAAGGTCCTCGACCGCTTCGCGCTCGGTCAGCTCGAGAACCACCTGGCTGGGCTCGATCCTCCGGCGCCGGAGAATGGCCACGATCTCGGCCGGGTGGAAGAGGTCGGATTCGAGGGTCCGCGGCGAGACATTGACGCTAAGGTAGGTGTCCGGCTCGAGGGTGCCCGCGCCCTTCGCGACCGCTTCGAGGCAGGCGAGGTCGAGCTCGACCGTCCGGTCGGCCGCCTCGGCCGCGGCGAAGAGGCTCGAGGCATCGAGGAACGCCGCGCCCGTGCCTGGCCGGACGAGGCCTTCGAACCCGATCGGCCGGCCGCTGTCGAGCGAGAAGATCGGCTGGTAGACCGGCCGCAGGGCATTGGTCGTCAGCACCTGGCCCACCGCCGCGGAGAGCTCACCGACGGACCGGCTGTCGGCCGCCTTGCCGTGCCGGCCCGGGTCGTAGGCAACGGCCGCGGTCCGCCCGTGGCGCTTGCACCAGTACAGTGCCGCGTCGGCCTGGCGGTACAGGAGCTGGGCCTCCGCCGCGGGAGCCGGGTAGGCGGACACGCCGATCGACAGCGAGAACGGCTCGACGGACCGGTTCGCATCGCCGGTCAGGGCGCGGGCGAGGATCCGCCGGGCGACCGCGAGAGCGCTGTCGATCTCGGAGTGGGGAAGGAGGACCGCGAACTCGTCGCCGCCGACGCGGAACGCCCGGTCGCTCCGGCGGAGCGCGCCGCTGGCCACCCGACCGACCGCCGCGAGCAGCTCGTCCCCGCCCGCGTGGCCCCGCTCGTCGTTGACCTTCTTCAGGTCGTCGACGTCGATCAGCAGAAGGCCCAGGGCGGTCGCGTGACGGCGGGCCGATTCGAGCTGGCGGGCCAGCTCCTCCTGGAACGCCCGGTGGTTGCCGAGCCCCGTGAGGGCATCGAGGAGCGCGTCGCTCCGGGCTCGGCCGTAGAGCTCGAGGAGCCGCTCCCGATCGTTCTCTATCTCGTCGACCGCCACGAGCATGCGCCGGGCGAGGAGCCCGACGAGGAACGGGCAGCCGACCGCGGCCAGGAAGAGGACGTACATCGCCCCGTCCCGACCGAGGCCGTCTCCGGGCCACAGACTGCCGATGGACGCGACCGCCATGAGCATGGCGAACTCGACGAGCAGGGCGAGGATCAGGCGTCCCCGAATCACCCCGGCCCGCTCGTCGCGGTCGCCCCGGCGATCTTCGCTCGGTTCCAGCATGTTCTTCCGTACGGCGCGGTCCCCTCATGTGTAGCCCACACGGCTGTCCGGCCCGGGGGACCGAAAGTACCGCCGCACCTAGCGGATGGGGCCAGAGACGGTGGCTTCGGCCGTGCCTACGGTCGGGGTCAACCGGCGGCGTGTGGAGTCAAGTCGAGACAGGTGACGATCACGGTCAGGAGGCTCGGGGGACTCTCTCGGGCGTGGTTCCTGGCAACCGCGCTCTTCCTGGCCCTTGCCCCCGCACTCGCCCAGCCGCCCGTGGTCCTCGGCGCGAGCTGCACCGGAACACACCAGATCGTCCTGGACCGACCGAGCGTCACCCCGACAACCGGGTCGAGCGAAACGAGCTTCACGTTCGCGGTCAGATATCGGGACACGGCGAACTGCCCCCCGCGAAAGCTGGCCGTTCAGATTCCCGGCATCGGGACGTTCGACATGAAGCAGGGCGCCGGGAAGACATGGCGGCAGGGCGTGAATTTCGCCCGAGTCCTGAACCTGTCTCCGGGCACCTGGGAATACACCTTCGTCGCCGTTTCCGGGACCGGGGCCGGCGAGCAGACAGTGGGGCTGACGGCCGCGAACCCGTTGGTGGTTTCGGGCCCGGTCACGCCGCCGCCCGGAAATCCCACGGCGTCTCCACCCCCGGGCTCATCGAAGCCGCCGGGCTCGGCGACCCCGGCGCCGGGCGGTTCCCCGGCTCCCGGCGGATTCGGATCGGGCGACGGACGGAAACCGCCCTCGGGCGACGAGCCATCCGGCTTCGCGTTCCAGATCCCGGCGATTTTCGGTGGACCGATGGGGGCCGTGGTTGGTCCATGGATGGTCCTGACCGGCATCGGGGTCGCGATCTTCTGGGTCTTCCTCCGCCGTCCGCCCGAGTCGCGACGGGGCTCCGGGGCGATGGCTCGGGCTGGGGGGATGCGGCTGGCAGGCGCCCCCGGGGCAGGAGAGGAGGGGGCACTGCCGCGCTGGCTGCGGCCGTCCCTCCAGGCCGCCCGCCAGGCCGGCTGGGGGGTTCCTCCGCCGCGAGAGCCGGTCCGCTTCCGGGCCTCCGCAGCTCGCGGTGTGGATCGACGGGAGATCGGCTACCGGCTCGTCCGCGTCGCGGACGGCCCGGATGACTTCGGTTCCGAGGAGATCGGCCGGTTCGACCGGGGCGACCAGGTCGAGATCCTCGAGACGAAGGGCCCGTTCGTCAGGGTCCGCGGCGCCGACGGCCTCGAGGGCTGGGTCCAGCAGGCGGCGATCGTCTCGATTCTCGACTAGCCGCGCTGCGCTCGCGGCTTCGTCCGCGCGGCGATCCGTTCGAGCGCGCCCTCCCAGCCAGCCTCGAACGGCTTCCCGGGCTCGTCGAGGTCGACAACCACGGGCGCATGATCGGACGGCGTCGGCGGGCCCTTGCGGGCTTCGCGGTCGATCTCCGCCCAGACGACCCGCTCCGCGACCGGAGGCGTGGCGTAGGCCAGGTCGATCCGCATCCCTTCGTTCCGGTGGAACATCCCGGCCCGGTAGTCCCACCATGAGAAGCGGTCGGGCTCGGGGCGGCGAAGACGGAATGTGTCGATCAGGCCCCAGTCCCGGAGCCTGGCGAGCGCAGCACGCTCGGGAGGCGAGACGTGGGTTCCGCCGTGGGCGGCGATCGGGTCCCAGACGTCGTCGTCGGTCGGCGTCGCGTTGAAGTCGCCGGCCAGCACGAGCGGCTCGTCCCGCGACCGGCTCTCCTCGAGCCAGCGGGCCAGCCGGTCGAACCAGCGCAGCTTGCCCTGGTACCAGGGCGATCCGACGATCCGGCCATTCGGCGCATAGAGGCTGACGAACCGGATCCCACCGCCGACGGCCGAGACCATCCGCGCCTCGTCCGACGGGTCGAAGTCCTCCTCCTCGAGCCCGACGGCGGCGCCCGAGCGGCTGTCCCGGACCGGCCCGTCGCCGAAGTTCGTGATCGGATCCTCGAGCCCGACCCGGCTGGCGATCGCGACCCCGTTCCACCGTCCCTCGCCGTGGTGGAGGAGCTCGTAGCCGGCCATCCTGAACGGCATGACCGGCGCGTCCTCGTCGGAGAGCTTCGTCTCCTGCATCAGCAGCACGTCCGGCTGGGCCCGCTCGAGCCAGCGGTCCACCGCCTCCTGGCGAGCCTTGAGCGAGTTGACGTTCCAGGTCGCGATGCGCACGCGGGTCAGTGCTCCTCAGTACCGCCGCCCGCGCTGGCGGGCGAGGTCGAACGTCGCCGTGTCGGCGACGGCCATGACGGCCATCGTCCCCGCCTGGACGGGATCGGAGACGACGAGATCGACCGCGTCGGTGATCGAACCGACCATGTTCAGGGCGATGATCGGGATCCCCTGGGCGCGCAGTTCGCGGGCGGCACGGGTAATGTCGCCGCCCATGATCGAGCCGGCGAGGACGAGCAGTCTGGCTCGCGGCAGATCGGCTACTGCGCGGACCGCGGCGGCGATGCTCTCCTCCCCGACGAGCGGGATCGTGTCGACGCTGATCCGTTCGCCGCGCAGGTTGTGCCGGTCCGCTTCGCTCACCGCGCCGAGGGCGACCTGGGCGACCTGGGCTCCGCCGCCGACGACGATGATCCGCTTGCCGAACACACGGTCGAGCGCGCGGGTCAGGTGGGTGGAGCGGAGGCCGGGCAGCCCGTCGATCGCCTCGACGAGGTGGTCCTCGTCGATCCCTTCGACCTCGATCTCCAGCTCGGCGCCGGCCGGCGTCGACCCGTCCGCCGGCTCGCGCCGAACCGTGCTCATCGTCCGGAGGGTCCCGCCGGCCCTGGCGATTCGGTCGGCGAGCGAGGGCACGGCCGCGGGGACGTCGTCGAGGACGAGGCGGATCGCTACGGGCGGCGTGGCGGCGGAGGGGCTACGCGGCATCGACGGGCTCGGCGGTTCGAAGGCCTGGCGTCCCGGCGCCCGGTGGTCAGCCGCGGCCCGCGCGACCGCGCCGGACGTCGGCGACGGACATCTCGTTCGGTCGAAGATCGCCGGCCGGGTCGTGCTCCTCGAACGGCAGCCCGAGAGTGGCGAACGTCTCCCGGGTGGCGGCCGCGTCGCTCGTCGTGAGCATCAGCGCGCCGTCTGTGTCCTCGGCCACGCCGACGATGCCCGTGATGTTCACCATGCGCTCGCCGAGCGCGGTCGCGAGGCGCGCGAGGGCGCCGGGCCGGTCGTCGAGCTGGACCGTGAACCACACGGTCATCGGGTCACCTCCTCCTGTCGGCTCGATGGTACCCGCCGCGGGTGCCGGGTGACGGGTACGCTGCGGCCGTGTCTTCCGTCCCGTCCGGCACCCTCCCGTCCGGCACCCCGGTCCAGGTCTTCGGCCTCGAGGGTGACCAGTCGACCCGGGCGGCGCTGCGCTTCTTCAAGGAGCGGCGGATCGCCGTCCAGTTCGCCGACCTCAAGAAGCGCCCGATGGCCGCGGGCGAGCTCCGCCGGTTCGTACAGCGGCTCGGAGCGCGGGCGGTGGCCGACACGGACGGAAAGGCCTGGCGGGACGCCGGCCTGGGCTATCTCCGGATGGACGACGCCGAGCTGGCCGAGCGGCTCCTCGCCGACCAGCGACTCCTTCGGCTGCCGCTCGTTCGAGCCGGGAACCGGTTCGCGGCCGGACGCGACGAGGCGGCCTGGAAGGCGCTCCTCGAAGCCCAGGGCTGACCGACTCGACGGTGCACCCTGGAACCGCCTTCCAGAATCGGCAGCTTGACATGCACTTCGTTCTTGATAAAGTGAAACTCACGTTGAACTTTCTTGCCCGGATCCGATGAGCCCAACGGTGGACCGACGATGGATCGACGATCTCTCGCCCGAGGACCTCGCCTTCCTCAAGCGCTTCGTTCTCGCCTCGGGCACGCTCAAGCTGCTGGCCCAGGAGTACGGCATCTCGTACCCCACGATCCGACTGCGCCTCGACCGCCTGATCGAGAAGATCCGACTGATCGACGAGCACACCGCCGTGTCGCCCTTCGAGCTGCGACTCCGGATGGCGTACGCGGATGGACAGCTGGACGACGAGACGTTTCGGCTCCTGCTCGAGGCCTACGCGGAGTCGGCCGGCGGGTGATGGACAGGCGACGGACCGCCGGATTGCGCCCTCCGATCGTCGCGTCCCTGGCCGCAATCGCGGTCACGCTGAGCGCCGCGGGGCCGGGCCTCGCCGAGTCCACGGTCCTCGAGCTCGACTGGCGCACCGCGACCCCGCTGTCGGGGACGGTGGTAGACGGCGCCGTCGAGGTCGCGACGTCGAACGGTGGGCTGTTCCCGCTGGCCGTGATCGAACCGCCGGATCTCGGAACCGTGGGTTACGCGCTTCGCGGCGACGTCCGGTACACGGACGTCGCCGGGCAGGGCTACCTCGAGCTGTGGAGCGAGTTCCCCGACGGCGGGCGCTACTTCTCGCGGACGCTCGCGGCCGACGGCCCACTCGCGGCCGTCACCGGCACGTCGGGCTGGCGACCGTTCGAGCTGCCGTTCGTGCTGGCCGGCGAGGGCGGCCCACGACGACTCGAGCTCAACCTCGTTCTCCCGGGCGCCGGCACGGTGGCCGTCGGCCCGGTCCGTCTCGTCCGCCTCGCTGCCGGCGATCGGCCGGCCGCCGTCGGATCGGGTCCATCGATCGACCAGCTCGTCGGCCTGGTCGGCGGGCTCGCCGGCGGAGCTCTCGGAATCGCCGGCGGGACGATCGGCTGGCTCGCCGCACGCCGTCGCGCGCCGCGCGCGGTCCTGGGGGCGGTCAAGGCGGGCGTCGCTATCGGCGCGGGCCTGATCGTCGCCGGCGTGACCGCGTTCCTGACCGGCCAGCCATCGCCGGTCGCCTACACCTGCCTGCTCCTCGGCGGGATCACGGCCGGCGTCGCTGCGACGGTCCTGCCGGGGCTGCGTCGGGCCTACGCCGAGGCAGAGCTCCGGAAGATGCGGGCGCTCGACCGGTCATGACGGTCGCCGCCGCGACGCCCAGAGTCCCGCGGCGCCGACCACGACACAGACCGCCCCGGCGACCGCCCACCGAACGTCGTCGACCATGAAGCTGCTGCCGCGGAGCAAGCCCAGGCCCTGGCCGATCCAGACCGCCCCGACAGCAATGAGGACGAAACCCACCACCGGATGCATGCGGTACAACGGCGACCTCCCGATGGCATCCTAGCCACATGAGCGACAAGGACGGCCGGGTCGCGCGACGGAAGCGCAGCGGTCGCGTCACGGTTCGGGCCGACAAGGAACACCAGGCGACGCGCCGTGCCCGCCGGACCGAGGACCAGCGACTCCTCGAGCGCCCGACTCGGCCCGACTTCCTCGACTCGGATCCATGGCGGGTTCTCCGGATCCAGTCCGAGTTCGTGGAAGGCTTCGATGCGCTCGCGGCCGTCGGCCCGGCGGTCAGCGTGTTCGGCTCCGCGAGGACGAAGCCCGACCATCACAACTACAAGCTGGCCCGCGAGCTCGGCCGGCTGCTCGCGCTGCAGGGCTACGCGGTGGTCACCGGCGGCGGGCCGGGAATCATGGAAGCGGCCAATCGGGGCTGCCAGGAGGGCGGCGGCCTGTCGGTGGGCTGCAACATCGAGCTGCCGATGGAGCAGGGGCTCAACCCGTACGTCGACCTCGGGGTGGAGTTCCGCTACTTCTTCGTCCGGAAGGTGATGTTCGTGAAGTACGCCGACGCGTTCGTCATCTTTCCCGGCGGCTATGGCACGCTCGACGAGCTGTTCGAGGCGCTCACCCTGATCCAGACGAAGAAGATCCTCAACTTCCCGGTCATCCTGATGGGCGGGAGCTACTGGAGACCGCTCCTCGACTGGATCCGCGCGACGCTCGTGCGGGAGGCGACGATCAACCCGGAGGACGTCGACCTGCTGCGGATAACCGACGACCCGGCCGAGGCCTGCCAGGTCATCAACGCCTACGTGACCGAACGACGGCGGCAGGCGGCCGCGACGGCGCCCAGGACCGCGGCCATTCCCGAGGCAGAGGCCGCGACGGCAGCCCCGACCCGGCCGGAGCAGGCCGAGAGCTAACGCTCGGGCAGCGCGACCTCGATCTGCCCGTCGACGACGCGGACCGGGTAGTAGCGGAAGCGGCGGACGCGGGTCAGCCGGCGCGCCTCGGCCTTCAGGCCCGGCGGGTCGACCTTCGGCTCCTTGCCGGCCGGCGACCACGTCGGGTGATAACGGCCGTCCGGGTCGAGGCCGCCGGTCGTCGGCATCCGGACCGGCTCGCCCGAGCGCAGGTCGAACTGGCCCTCGTGGAGGGGACACGCGACGACGCAGCCGTCGAGCGTGCCGAGCGACAACGGAGCGGACATGTGCGGGCAGCGATCGTCGACCGCGACGATCCCGTCCGGCGTGTGGGCGAGCAGGATGTCGAGGTCCCCGCGCGTCACGCGACGCATCGCTCCCTCCGGGAGATCCGCGACGCCGAGCACCGGCTCGAACCGCTCGGGGGTCGTGCCGGGAGCGACGAGATCGGGCCGGACCGGCGCCGGGCCAACGTCCATGACGCCGATCCTAGCCGGTCTCCCGGTTACCGGGCGCCGAAGCCTCAGTCGGCCGCCGGCGCCCTGGTCAGGGGCCTCGCCTCACGGCTTTCCGCGCTGGGCGCGCGCGCCTCGCGCCCCGAGCCGGACCGGAGGGGCAGCTCACGCATCGCGGCCGCGGCGAGCGCCGCGATCGCTGCCGCGACGACGCCGATCCAGAACGTCGCGGCGACGCCGAGGCTGAACGCCTGGTGGATGCCCGCGACAATGTTCGGGATGGACGGCTCGATCGCCGGGCGGAACGCCTCCGGGATCGAGGACAGGATCGACCGGCCCAGGTCGCCGACGGCGGTCAGCCTGTTGAAGTCGATCGCGCCGCTGGCGGCGGCCTGGTTGAACCCCGCGATCACCTGGGCCGGCACGCCGGCGGCGGTCATCTGCGGTACGAGCTGCTCCTGGAACGAGGTCCCGAAGATCGTGCCGACGATCGCCAGCGCGACGGACCCGCCGATCTGGCGGAAGAACGTCAGGTTGGAGGTGGCGACGCCAAGGTACCGGAACGGCACGGCGTTCTGGACGACGATCGTGAAGACCGCGAACGTGGGGCCGATGCCGAGCCCGGCGATGAGCATCCACAGCCACACGATCGGCAGCGGCGTCTCGGCCCGGAGTTGCGTCATGAGAGCCGTCGCGATCCCCATGACGACGATCGCCCCGACCGTCACCCACTTGTAGCGGCCGGTCCGGGCGACGTAGATGCCCGACGCGATCGAGGAGCCGATCAGCCCGACCATGAGCGGCAGCGCCGCGAGCCCGGACCACGTCGGGGTGAAGCCGTGGACGAACTGGAACCAGCGGGGCAGGAAGATGATCGCGCCGAAGAACGCGAAGCTGGCGAAGAACGTCGCGACCATCGAGCTCGAATATGTCCGGCTCCGGAAAAGGTGGAGCGGGACGATCGGCT
The DNA here is from genome assembly GCA_036002525.1 of Candidatus Limnocylindrales bacterium. Lineage (GTDB taxonomy): Bacteria > Chloroflexota > Limnocylindria > Limnocylindrales > CSP1-4 > JACDAV01. The sequence continues at coordinate 36,470 of DASYTG010000059.1, read as the reverse complement.
CCTTTGCCCGGGCCTCGGCCAGGATGAACAGGACGATCCCCACGAGCGACACGAGGATGAGCCCGCCGACGTCGGGATCCGTCCAGTCGCCGAACTGCTTGTTGGTCAGCCCGATCAGCAGGACGCTGACGGCGGCCGTGAAGATCGTGCCGCCGATGACGTCGAAGTTGCGGGTGGCCCGGGCATTCTTCACGGTCGGCAGCAGCCGCCAGATGAAGTACAGCGAGAGCAGGCCGATCGGGACGTTGACGTAGAAGATCCAGTGCCAGCTGATGTTCTCGGTCAGGTATCCGCCGACAAGCGGCCCGACGATGAACGCGATCCCGAAGACGGCGCCGAACAGGCCCTGGTACCGGCCGCGCTCGGCCGGCGTGAAGAGGTCGCCGATGACGGCCAGGGCGACGGGGAAGAGCGAGCCCGCTCCGATGCCCTGGATGCCCCGGAACAGGATGAGCTGGGTCATGTTCTGCGACAGCCCCGACAGCGCGGAGCCGACGAGGAAGATGACGATGCCGATCATGAAGACCGGCTTGCGGCCGTAGATGTCCGAGAGCTTGCCCCAGAACGGGACGCTGACGGTGCTCGTGAGCAGGTAGATCGTCACCGCCCAGACGTAGATGTCGTTGCCGGACAGGTGGGTCACGACGGTCGGCAGCGCGGGTCCGACGATGGTCTGGTCGAGCGCGCCGAGGAACAGCCCGAGCATCACCGCGAAGAGGATCTCCATCTTCGCCCGGTGCGGCAGCCCAAGGGCGGGGTCTTCCTCGAGGGAGGGCGCTTGTCCGGTGCGCTCGGCGTCGGCGGGGAACGATTCCATCAGGCAGTTCCTTCGGTCGTCTGGTGGTTGGCCCGGGAGCCCGGCTCCCGGTCGTGGGCGTGGTGGCGGTGGTCGAACAGCTCCGGCTCGGCCCGGATTGCCTCGTCGACCGCGCTGCGAACGTCGTCCAGGGTCGCGGCCAGCGCCTGGAGCCGCTCCGGGCTGAGCCGTCCGAGGACCGCTCGAAGCATCTCGCTGCGGAGCACCTCGAGGTCTTCGAGCATTCGTCGCCCATGTTCGGTGACCTGGACGAAGACCACCCGTCGGTCGTCGGCGACTCGCGTCCGCTCGATGAGCCCTCGTTCCTCCATCCGATCGACGATGCCCGTCGCAGCGGACAGCGAGACGTCGAGGACGTCGGCGATCCCGCTCATCGGCATCCCGCCGTGCCGCTCGAGCATCGATGCGACGTGGAGATGCCCGGCACTGACGCCGCGGTGGAGGAGCCGCTGGCTGCCGATGCACCGCAGCTCGCCGAACGCGGACCGGAATTGGGCGATGATGTCCCCGATCAGCTCGCGCTGACCGGGCGGCGTAGCCAGGCCGGCCACCTCAGGCGATCCTTCGCGTCGGGTAGATGGTACGCATGACGCGAAGTATTCGCCTGCAGCGAAGTATCTGTCAAGCGACGAGCTCGAACGGGAGGCCAGGCCGATGCGTTTCGCGCTGATGATCGAGCCCCAGCAGGGCCTGAGCTATGCCGAGCAGCTCGACATCGCCCGGACCGCCGAGGACTCCGGCTTCGAGGCGCTCTTCCGGTCGGACCACTACGAGAGCTTTCCCGGCCCGCCCGACAACCCGACCACCGACGCCTGGGCGGTCCTCGCGGGCCTCGCCCGGGATACGACGCGGATCGCGCTCGGATCGCTCGTGTCGCCGGTGACGTTCCGCTTGCCCGGCAACTTCGCGAAGGTCGTGACCACGGTCGACGAGATGAGCGGGGGACGGATCGAGGTGGGCCTCGGGGCGGGCTGGCACGAGGACGAGCATCGCCGCCACGGCTTCCCGTTCCCCGACATCGGCGAGCGGGCCGACATGCTCGAGGAGCAGCTGGCGATCCTCCACGGCCTGTGGACCGAGCCGGACGGGTGGAGCTTCCGGGGCAAGCACTACAAGATCGAGGACGCGCTCTTTCGCCCGAAGCCGGTCGACGCCCCGGGGCGTCCGAGGACCGCCTCCGGCGCGGTCCGGCCGCGGATCATCGTCGGTGGAGACGGCAAGCCACGCTCGATGCGGATCGCGGCGAAGTACGCCGACGAGTTCAACCTCAGCTCGGCCCGGCCGGAGACGGCCGGGGCCAAGTACGCAGCCCTCGCAGACGCGTGTCGCGCGGCCGGCCGCGATCCGGCGACGATCGGGCGCTCGGCGATGGCCGGCGTGCTCATCGGGGCGAACAAGCGCGAGGTCCAGCAGCGTGAGCGGGCGCTCCTCGAGGCGCTCGAGGTGAAGGCCGGCGAGGGCTGGCTCGACGAGCGGCGGACGCGCTGGGTCGTGGGCACGCCGGACGAGGCCCGGGCGATGCTGGCCCGCTTCGCGGAGGCCGGCGTCGAGCGGATCATGCTCCAGGACTTCGTGCCGCGGGACCTGAAGATGATCGAGCTGATGGGGCGGGAGCTCGTCGGGCGGGCGTAGCGGCCCGGGCTGGCTACCGCTCTGCGGCTTCGGCTGCCTCCCGGTAACGCGGATCGTCGCGCCGGATCGGATCGGGGTTCGTCCCGCGGGCGCGGGCGAGGCGCTCGGTGAGCAGCTGGAGTGGCGTCGCGCTGCCGAGCAGAGCGGCGACCGGGGCCGGCAGGAACGGCGCATCCGGGGCGACGAGGCGGCCTGCCGGCGTGAGGTCCGCATCGATCTCCGTTGTAGCGTGGTTGGCGAGGATCGCGGCTGTTCGCAACCCGAGGACCCTGGCGGCCGCCAGGGCCTGCCGCGCGCGGGCGATGCGCTCCGAGCGGCGATCGCGGTCCGTCAGGACGAGGACGAGGGCCGTCGAATCGTCCGTTGCCGGAAGGTGGCCGTGGAGCAACGTCTCGAGGTCGCGATAGGCCGACGGCAGCCACGACGCCTCCTCGACCTTGAGCACGAGCTCACGGGCGGCGGGCCGGTCGGCCCCGGAAGCGATGGCGAGGAGCTGCCGTCCGTCCGCCAGTCGGGCGGCGATGGACTCCGCCCCCGCCTCGTCGCGGGCGCCCGCGGCCATGAGGTCGGACACCGCTCCCGGGTCCAGGTCGCGGCCCGAGACGATCGCCCCGACCGCCGCGGCGGCGAGGATCGGCGACACGTACCCGACCGTGTGGCACCAGCCCTGGTCCATCTCGCCGGTCGGGACCAGGACGTCCGCCAGCTTCGCGCCGGGTGAGCCCGCGCCGGCGGTGAGCAGCGCAGTCTGCGCGCCGGCCGCCCGGGCGGCTTCGAGCGCGGCGTTCGTCGCACCGGTCCCGCCCTCGTGCGAGACCCCGACGACGAGGCCGCGTGACTGCGGGTCGAGCGAGGCCTCGAACGCCTGCGCGGCGACGATCGCGCCGGGCTCGCCGGCGAGACCCACGCTCCGGAGCGCCTCCCGCAGGATCTCGACCGCCGCTTGGGCACCATGCTCGCTCGTTCCGCAGCCCGTCACGACGATCGGCTGGCCCCGGCCGGCCGTGTCGCGGACGACAAAGGCGAGCTCCGCGGCCGGTGACCCCGGCTGGAGCAACCGACCGAGGACGCGCCGGGCGAGATGGGGCTCGGCCGCGATCATGTCGGTCATGTGGTACGGCGGGCCCGCTCGCTGGGACGGCGTGTCCGAGCCGGCCCACGGATCCGGCGGCGCCGGGAGCGGAGCGTGCGGATCGAAGGGGGCGGGCGAGCGGTCCCGCGAGCCTTCCATCGCCGGACTGTAGCGCGGACGTCAGTCGCATGTCCTCGCCTGTGCGCGCCGTGACCCGCGCGTCCCGTACGATCCGGCGACGCAGCGGAGGACGAGGATGCAGGTCGGCCTGATGGTGCCGCAGGGCTGGAAGGGCGAGTACGACGGCTGGGACCCGGCCGTCGCGTGGGCGCGGACGATCGAGCTCACCCGCCAGGCCGAGGAGCTCGGCTTCGGATCGGTCTGGGTGTTCGACCACTTCCACACAGTCCCCCAGCCGACCGACGAGATCACTTTCGAGTCGTTCTCGACGATCACCGCGCTCGCGATGGTCACCGGGCGCGTGCGTCTCGGCCACATGGTCGTGTGCACCGGGTTCCGGAACCCGGCGCTCACCGCGAAGCTCGCGTCGACGATCGACGTCATCAGCGGCGGGCGATTCGAGCTCGGGATCGGGGCCGGCTGGAAGGAGGACGAGTGGCTCGCCTACGGCTACGGGTTCCCGCCGCTGGCCGAGCGGATGCGGACGTTCGGCGACCACCTCGAGATCATCCGCCGGATGCTCGAACCCGGGCGGGCGACGTTCGTGGGCGAGCATGCCCATGTCCGCGGGGCGATCAACGAGCCGAAGGGTCTGCAGCAGCCGCGGATCCCGATCGTCGTCGGCGGCAACGGCCGGCGGGTGACGTTCCGCTACGCGGCCCGGTTTGCCGAGGAGCTCAACCTCGTGTTCCTGACCCCGGACGAGGTCGCCGAGGTCCAGCCGATCGTCCGCCAGCGGTGCGAGGAGGAGGGCCGCGATCCGGCGACGCTCCGGCTGTCGCTGTACGCACGTGATCTGGACGTCCAGGTCCCGGGCCAGGAGCGGGTCGACTTCCTCGGCCGGCTGTGCGACCTCGGGCTCGACCGGGTCGTCTGCTTCCCGACTCGGTGGGGTACGGAGCCCGACGTCCAGGAACAGTTCGCCGAGGATTGCGTGGCGGCGGGGCTGTTGCTCGCCGGCCGCGCCGCGGTCTGAGGTTCGCGCGAGCACCCCCGGTCACCGAATTCCCGCGGGTGGGACTCGGACAAACTAGCTGCCGCCGTTGTGATCACTCCCGTGGGAACCCGGCCGGCGGAGCGAGGCACAGGCGCGCCTGGCGGCCGCTCGTTCTCGTCCCCCCAGTCCCACCGGGCGGGAATTCGGGGCCGTGACGGGCCGTGTCAGCCCGACATGAGCCTCCCGAACCGCCGCAATGGCCCATAGCGGAACCACGCCCGTCCGACGAGCAGCTCGAGGGGAACCGGCCCGTAGCGGGTCGAATCGCGCGGCGCCCCGAAACCCGCCGCGGCGGCCGTCTCGACGTCCGCATCTGCAGTCAGCCAGGCCTCGTCGTCCGCGAGCCGGAGGAGACCCTCGCGGAAGCGGACCTCCTCGCCCGGTCCGGCCGCGATGCGCTTGATGGCGAGCTCGTCGGTGTCTGGCTCGCGAAAGACGACGACCGATCCGCGGCGCGGCCAGCGGGCCACCGTCGGGTCGACGAGCAGCCAGTCGCCGGGCGCGATCGCCGGAAGCATGCTCGCCTCGGCGACCTTCACCCGCCACGGCCCGCCGCGCGTGCGGGCCATCGCGCCGGCGGCTCGATCGATCAGGCCGGCTGCTTCGCGACCCGGGTCTTCTCCGCTCCGCCTGTGGCGATCCAGGCCTCGTCGATCTCGTCGATCATGTCGAGCAGCTTCTTCGCGTCGGCGATGTCGGTCGACGCCTTCACCTTCGATGCCTGCTTCGTCGCGTTCCAGAACATCTCGTGGAGGTTCGGGACCTTATCGAGGTGCTCCGGCTTGAAGTAGTCGTGCCACAGGACATCGAGGTGGTGCTTCGTGAGCTCCGCCCGCTCCTCCTTGATGAGGATCGCGCGGGTCGTGAACGCCGGATCCGAGTTCGCGCCCATCTTCTCGATGATCTTGTAGCAGGACTCGGCCTCGATCCGGGCCTGCTCCGGGTCGTAGATGCCGCACGGCAGGTCGCAATGCGCCTTGACGACCGTCCGCGGGGCCAGCCAATCGGTCAGTCGGGACATGGTTCTCCTTCGGGCACTTTCAGGGCCGTGCGTTCCGCCGGGATCGTGGCGGTCGCAACTGAACTCCCCGAAGTGTCAGAGCCCCGACCAAGGCTGTCAAACGCTCGTGGGAGCAGCAGGGCGTGGTCATCGCGGTCCTGGCACGACCCGCGAGTCGCGGATGGCGCCGGTCGCTGCGTCGAGCGTCACGATCGCGTGCTCATCCGGCATCACGACCCGCAGCGTGAACACGAAGGCGCCGTCGGCCCGGTCCGCGGTTCCTCCCTCGGCCCGTCCCCTGGGCCCTCAATGCCACCACCGTTGACGCGCCCCGGCGCCACGCGACGGTGAATCTGTAACGCGGTCTGGGGTCCGATTGAGGCGCCCAGACAACTGGCAAAGGGAGGCGCCCAATGATCGGGCTTTTGATCACGATCATCCTGATCATCATCGTGCTCCGGCTGCTCTTCTAGACAGCCGATCGCACCGGCCGGCGACGCCGGCCAAAGGGAGGTTTGCACTCATGACGCTGCGCAACGATCCGGCGCGCGGCCCGGACGTCGTCGTCGAGCGAGATGTGGCCGTCGCCGCCCCCGCCGCCGACGCAGGAGCCCGCGCGCTCCGCTGGGGGCCGATCGTCGCCGGCCTCCTCACCGCCCTCGGCGTGTTCATTCTTCTCAGTCTCCTCGCCGTCGGGCTGGGGCTGGGAACGGCCGCAGGCCAGGACGAGACGATGGTCGCGACGATCGTCGGATCGATCATCGCCCTCGTCAGCTTCTTCCTCGGCGGGTTCGTGGCCTCGTGGTCGGACAACGCCCTGGACAACCGGCGCGGCGCGCTCGATGGGTTCCTCGTGTGGGCCCTCTGGCTCCTCGTGGTGCTCGTCGGCGGAGCCCTCGGGCTCGGTGCGCTGTTCGGCGACGTCGGCGGGATGTTCCCGACGACCGAAGCACCCGATCTGACCCAGGTCCAGTCGGGCGCGCTCAACACGTTCCTCGCTCTCGCCCTCACCGCCGCCTCGGCCGCGCTGGGTGGCGTCGTGGGAACGCGCGACACGATCCGGGCGAGGCTCGGAGCCTACTGAGCATTCGCGGAGCCCCTACCCACGGGTGAGTCAGTCCTTTTCTGACTGAGCGTGGTCAGGAGCCTGGGGCGGCATCCAGCGGCCGCGGCCTCGCTGGCCGGCGCGCAGATTGACTTGCCGGGGGAGTCAGCCCGCGCCGGGCGCTCATCCGGCCGCTCGTGGCCGAGGAACCGTCCGCTTCGGCGGGCGGTTCCTCCCTGTCTGGGCGGGTACCATTGCGCCGACATGAGCGATCGCGGTCTGCCCATCGTCGACGGCGCCCAGGTCTGCCCGTTCGTCGCGTTCGAGGACGATCGTGACGAGCGCGCTATGAGCCCCGATCACCGGCACCGCTGCTACGCCGAGCCGCGACCCGCGCCCCGGGCTCTCGCCCACCAGGAGGCGTACTGCCTCGCCAGCACGTTCCCGGTGTGCCCCACGTTCCAGGACTGGGCCCGGCGGGAGGCTGCCCACGCACGGACCGGCAGCGCCGGCGTCGAGCCGCTCCGCAGCCAGGACCAGCCCCCGCGGAACCCGCCGCGCGACTGGTCGGCGCCGCCGCCGTGGGCCGGTGACGCCGGTGGAGCGGAAGCTGCCGCGGCTGGGGCAGGGTCCGCCGTGGGCCCTGGCCTGTTCGGCGACGAGGACGAATCGAACGAGGCGCCCGGGTTCCTCGCGTCGCGATCGGCGGCGGCCGGAGCGGGGCTCGCGGGAAGCGCCGCGGACCGCTGGGCAGGCGAGGAAACAGCTGGTGCCCGCCCGGTCGAGCCCGAGCGATCCGACCGTCGGGACATCCTCCCCGAACCCGAAGACGACGACTACGACGACCGCGGAGGAGAGGTTTTCGAGGACGAGCTCGGCGACGACTTCGACTCGCAGCCGCGGGGCCGAGCCCGGTCCGAGCGAGCGTCCGGCGGGATCAGCTTCGGGCGCGATCGGCGACCGCGCGTCGGCGACACCCGGCGGGGTCGCGGCTGGGACGAGGTCGGACCGTCGTGGGAGCGGCCGCGCCACCACGAGCCGTACCCACCGCTGAAGTCCAGGGTGGGCATGCCATCGGTGTCGCGGGTCGGGGCGATGGCGATCGCGCTCGTCCTCGCCGCGATCGGGCTCTTCTTCCTCCCGCAGCTGCTCGGGCTCGGCGGCACGACCCCGCAGACCGGCGACCGAACATCGGCGCCGCCGGGATCCGTCGGTCCGTCCGTGTCGGTCGAGCCGACGCCCGTCCCGCCCCCGACGCCGCAGATCTACATCGTCAAGGCGGGCGACACGATGTCGAGGATCGCGACCCTGTTCGGCGTCGGGCTCGACGAGCTCATCGAGGCGAACCGCGAGCTGCACCCGAACCCTGATGCGCTCCAGATCGGCGACGAGGTCATCATCCCGACCACCCCGCCGGACGAGCTCGGCGGCTCGCCGGAGCCGTCACCCGCGCCTTAGAGTGCCCATCCCACGGCCGACAGCGACGCGACACGTGGCCATCCATCCATCCAGGGACTACGAGGCGCGCTTCCGAGCCCCTTGATGTCGCGCCCTGAGCCTGGCCAATGGCCCCAGGGCTGGGGTCCAGGCCTTGGAACGCCCCCCGATCGAGCCTCGTAGTCCAGCCATGACTGACTGGCCGGATCGCCGGAGCGAGACCTCTGGGGGCGCGCCCTAGCGCGGGGCGAAGTTGATCGAGGTGATCTTCCCGGCCTCGACCCGGAACGTCGCGTCGAGGTGCTGCGACGGCGCGCCCGGCCGCACGACCAGGAGGTCCGCCTCGTAGGTGTTGCCGGTGTCGCGGACGCCGCCCGGGATCATCTTCAGGCCCTTCTCGCCGCGGAGGAACCAGCCCCCGACGCGCTCCACCCCACGCAACGTCTGGACGCTGTCGCCGACGTGGACCCGCATCTCGGTCATCTCGGACATCATCGCGACGGCGCCTTCGCGGTCGCCCGCGTTCAGCAGCTCGAAGAACGTCTCCATCGTCTCGACGGCACCCATGGCCCGAGTGTAGCCGACGCGCGTTTCGGAGCCGTCAGCCGGCCGTCACCCGGCCGATGAGGCCGTCACCCGGCCGACGAGGCCGTCACCCGGCCGACGAGGCCGACGAAGCCGAGGAGGCCGACGGGGCCGCCGAGGCCGATGCGGCCCGCGCTGCGTGCCGTGCCCGGATTCGGCGGACGAGCTCGGCGCACTGCTCGTACCGCCCGAAGCTCGGCATGATGTACGTCCCGGCGACGAGCGTCTCGACCTCCTCGAGCATCGTCAGGCTCATCTCGAGCCCGACCTCCGCGCCGTGCTCGCCGGCCGCCCGCATCGCGTCGCGCGCTGCGTCCGGGATCGTGATCCCGGGAACCTCGTTGTGGAGGAACTCGGCGTGCCGCGTGCTCTGGAGCGGCAGAACGCCGAGGAGAACCGGCAGCGGGAACCCGCCCGGCCCGAACCGCCGGCGCGACTCGGCGTCCATCGCCTCGACCTGCTGGGTGCTGTAGAGCGGCTGGGTCATGATCAGGTGCGCCCCGGCCTCGATCTTCCGCTCCAGGCGGTCCCACTCGGTCGCCGCGTCGGCCGCGGTCGGGTCGAGGGCGCAGGCGATCGTGAACCCGGCCCGCTGCCCGATCGGCGATCCGGCCTGGTCCTCGCCGCGGTTCAGGCGGGTGAGGATCTCGATCAGGCCGATCGAATCGACGTCCCACACCCCGGTGCCGGTCGGGTAGTCGCCGACCCGCGGCGGATCGCCGGTGAGCGCGATGATGTTGCGGACCCCCAGCGCGTGCGCGCCGAGTAGCTCGGACTCGATCGCCATAAGGTTCCGGTCGCGCGTCGTGAAGTGGACGAGGCACTCGAGGTCGAGGTCGTGCTGGATCCCGAATGCGACGGCCATCGCACCCATCCGCACCCGGGCCATCGCCGAGTCGCTGATGTTCACCGCGTCGACGCCGGCCCCCCGGAGCAGTCGGGCCGCCTCGATCGTCCGGTCGATCCGGATCGAGCGCGGGGGATCGATCTCGACCGAGACGATGAATGCGCCGGTGCGCAGCTTCTCGAGGAGGGGGGTCGGGGGCGGCGCCTCGCCGACCGGGCGAGCCGCGTCGCCCTGGCGCTCCGCGATCGGGGCACGCGGGGCCGGGGCGACACCGTCCGCTCGCGTCGTCCGGCCGATCGTGCCGGCCGCCCGTGCCCGCGCCCGGTGCTCGTCGGCGGTCGCGATCGCATCGATCGCAGCCCGCATCGCCGCGATGTGGTCCGGCGTCGTCCCGCAGCATCCGCCGACGATCCGTGCCCCGGCGCCGACGAACCGCGGAACCATGCCGGCGAAATAGTCGGGCGGCGCGGCGTACACGAACTGCCCCTCGATTCGCTGCGGCAGGCCGGCGTTCGGCATGATCGAGCGGGCGGCCGAATGGTCCGCCCCGGTCGCCGCCCGGCCCATCGCCTCGAGCGCATCGAGGCAGGCCTGCGGTCCCACGCCGCAGTTGACCCCGAAGGCCTCGACGCCCGTCCCGAGGAGCGCCCGGACCGCGGCGTCGGGAGTCGTCCCGTCGGGCAGCGCGAGGTCCTCGCCGAAGGTCAGCTCCGCGACGATCGGCAGGTCCGCCGCGCGGCGCGCCTCGTCGATCGCCAGCAGGAGGTGCCCGAGATCGATGTGGGTCTCGATGACGAGGACGTCGACGCCTCCCTCGAGCAGCCCGTCGATTTGCTCGCGGTACGCCGCCCGGATCCTCGACTCGCTGAGGTGGAGCAGCTCCCTGGTCGGCGCGCCGAGAGGACCGATGGACCCGCCGACGAGCGCGTCCCGACCGGCCACGTCGCGCGCCTCGCGGGCGACCTGGGCGGCGCGCCGGTTGAACCGGTGGGCCTCGGCGGCGAGGCCGAACGAGGCGAGCCGGATCCGGTTGGCCCCGAACGTCGCGGTCTCGATGAGGTCCGCGCCGGCCTCGAGGTATTCCCGGTGGACCGCGTTGATGAGGTCCGGCCGGGTCGTCGGCAGCTCGTCCAGGCAGGCGCGCTGGGGGACGCCGCGGCTGAAGAGGAGCGTCCCCATCGCGCCGTCGGCGAGGATCGGCGAGGCTGCCAGCCGTTCGCGGAATCGCTCGCGCTCGTTCACGCCGAAAGCCTACCCGAGCCGAACGCCTGCCCGAGCCGAACGCCTGCCCGAGCCGAACCCCCTGCCCGAGCCGAAACCCCTGCCCGAGCCGAACGCCTACCCGAGCGAGCCGAGGCTTCCCCGGCGCCGGGCGAGGATCAGCCTCCCGTCGGCCGCCAGCAGGACCTGGGGCGGGCGCGGGCGGCCGTTGTAGGTCGACCCGAGCGAGGCCGCGTATGCGCCGGCCTCCCGGATCGCGACGAGATCGCCGCGGCGGACGGCGGGGAGGGGATGCTCGCCGAGCGCGTCGGTCGATTCGCAGATCGGGCCCTCGACCCAGGCCGGCTCCAGGGACGGATGCGCGCCGCCGGCCCACGGCTCGAACGGCCGCCCGAGCGAGGTCAGCGCCACGATCCCGTGGTAGGCGCCGTACAGCGCCGGCCGGATGAGCTCCGTCATCCCGGCATCGATGACGATCTGGCGTCCGCCTCGCTCGCGGACGTGGAGCACCCGGGCCAGGAGCCAGCCGGCTCGAGCGACGAGATAGCGGCCGGGCTCGATGGCGAGCCGGCGGGGCCGGCGGTCCTCGGGGATCGCCTCGAGGAGCGGCGGAAGCTCGCGGGCGAAGCGGGCCGGATCCGGCACCGCCCCGTCGACCGACCCGACCGGGAAGCCACCCCCGAAGTCGAGCGTGTCGAAGTCCGCCAGGTTGCCGCGGACCAGCGCGAGGAGCGCCAGCCCGCGACGAGCCGCGTCACGCCAAGCGTCGACCGCGCCGAGCTGCGACCCGACATGCAGATGGATCCCGCGGGGTCGGAGCCCGGCGGCGTCGCCTCCCTCGGTCAACGCTTCGACGGCCGCCGTGAGCTCCGTCTCGGTCATCCCGAACTTCGATCCGCCGGCCCCGACCGCCAGGCCGCTGTGCGTCTCCGGAGCGACGTCCGGGTTGAGCCGGAACAGGACGTCGAGCCGGGCGCGTGGTGATCGACCGGCGATGGCCGCCAGCGCCGTCGCCTCGTCGACCGATTCGATCGCGACCCACCGCGGTGGCCGGCCGTCTCGCGCGGAGGCCACCGCCGCCCGCAGATCCGCATCGGTCTTGCCGATCCCCTCGAGCGTGATCCGCTCGTTGGGCAGGCCGGCCCGGCGGGCGACCTGCCACTCGCCGCGCGACACGACGTTCGCCCCGAACCCGCGCTCCGCGACGAGCCCGACGATCGCGGCGACGTCGTTCGCCTTGACCGAGTAATGGCGCAGCCACGGATCCGGGAACGCGGCGCTGACCGCCGTGGCCGACGCATCGAGCGTCGCGATGTCGGTGCCGTACGTCGGCGTCCCGAACCGGCCGGCGGCTCGCCGCAGCGAGGCGGCGATCGCCGGCAATCGGTCGGCGTCGGCCGGCAGTCGGTCGGCGTCAGCCGCCAGTCGGTCGGCGTCCGGCCCGACGGTCACCTGCTAGAGGAGCCGCCGCGGAGCGAGGGCGATGTTCACGAGCGTCGACACGATGCTGATCACCACGGCGCCGATGATCGCGCCGACGATCGTGTCCGAGGCGAGAAGCTCGGGCGGGAACTGGCCGACCTTGAAGCCGAGGTCGAACTGGCTGGACACGGCAGCGACCAGCAGCAGCAGCGCGGCGTTGATGATGAATGACACGAGCCCCAGGGTCATGATGGTGATCGGGAAGGCGAGGGCCTTGACGATCGGCCTGATGTAGCTGTTGACGAGCGCGAAGATCAGGGCGACCGCGAGCAGCTTCCACCAGTCGTTGCCGTAGTCGAACGACAGGAGGTTCCGCGGCAGCACCTGGACCGCGACCCACAGCGCGGCCGCATTGACGAGGATCTTGACGACGAGTTCGATCACGAGGCGTCCTCCATTCGGTGGACGATCCGACCGCCGGCGACGGTCAGCCCGATGCGCGTGCCGATGATGGCAGATGCGCCGGCCTCGAGGAGGTCGCGATCGAGCACGACGAGGTCGGCGTCGAGACCCGGCGCGACGGTGCCGCGCCGGCCGTCGGCCCGGGCGGCGCGCGCGGAGCCGAGCGTGTAGGCCGAGAGGGCCTCGGGGAGGGTCAATCGCTCCGACGGCAGCCAGCCGTCCGGCGGCTCGCCGTCGACGGTCTGCCGGTTCACCGCCGAGTTGAGGGCGATGAACGGATTGAACGGGACGACCGGCCAGTCGCTCCCGAACGCCACGGTCCCGCCGTGACGGAGGATCGACGCCCACGGCCACGCCCGTGACGCTCGTTCCGGCCCGATGTTGCCGGCCCACAGCGAGATCTGGTTCGGCGACGGGTCGGCGTGGTACGGCTGCATGCTCGCGATCACGCCGAGCTGTCCGAAGCGCGGGATGTCGGCGGCGTCCGCCGTCTCGACGTGCTCGACGCGGTGACGGCGGGCCCGCGGCCCTCTGGCCCACGCGGCCCGCTCGAACGCGTCGAGCGTCATCCGCACCGCGCGATCGCCGATCGCGTGGATCTCGACCTGCCAGTCGCGCGCATCGGCCTCCGCGACGAACGCGCCGAGGACGTCCGGTGTCCAGTCCGAGTGACCGGTCGACGTGTCGCCCTCGTACGGCCTGAGCATCGCGGCCGTCCGCGACTCGATGACGCCGTCCGCGAATGCCTTGAGGATCCCGGCCGAGAGCCACAGCCCGCCGCGGAGCGGCAGGGCGGCCGCCTCGTACTCGTCGAGGCGCTGCCGCCATTGCTCGATCGAAACGTCCGGCGTCATCTGAAATGCGAGGCGGACGCGGACTCCCAGGTCGCGATCCGCCAGCAGGCGTCGCCAGACATGCAGATCGTCCTGCTCCGACCAGGCCTCCTGGACCGCGGTGATCCCGGCGGCGTGGAGGTCGCGGATCGTCCGGCGGAGGGCGGCCAGGTCGTCGTCGAGCGCCGGGCGCGGGAGCACGCGATCGACGAGCTCCACGGCGGCCTCCTTCAGCGCGCCGGTCGGCTCGCCGGTGGCCGGGTCGCGAACGATGATCCCGCCCGGCGGATCCGGCGTGTGCCGGTCGATGCCGGCCGCGACAAGTCCGCGCGAGTTCGTCCAGCCCGTGTGGCCGTCGTAGCAGGTCATCCACGCGGGCCGGTCGGGGACGGCGGCGTCGAGCTGCTCGCGTGTCGGCAGTCCGCCGGGGAACGGCACGTACAGCCATCCATGGCCCATGACCCACTCCGCCTCGGGGTGGGCCGCGCCGTGGGCCCGGATGCGGTCCTGGATCGTCGCGACGTCGCCGGCCCCGAACAGGTCGACCTCGTCGAGGCCGCGGGCACCGCTCAGCAGGTGGATGTGGGCGTCCTCGAAGCCCGCCATGACGAGCCCGCCGCGCGCCTCCACGACCTGTGTCTCCGGCCCGCGCCAGTCGGCGAGCGCGTCCTGGTCCGAGCCGACCCAGGCGATCCGGTCGTCGACGACGGCGACGGCCGTCGGTGCGTCCGCCGGTCGCGCACCCTGTTCCGATCCGTTGGAGGCGGTCTCGCCCGGACCGAATCCGCGGAAGACGCGACCGCCGACGATCAGGAGATCGGCATCCATCGTCAGGTGCGAGCCGCGACGGCCGCCTCGACCGACGCGGCGAGGCGGGCCTTGACCGCGGGCCACTCGTCGTCGGTGATGCTGAAGTACGCCGAGTCGCGGACTTCTCCGTCTCGCCCCAGCATGTGCTTCCGGAAGATCCCCTCGAACGACGCCCCGATTCCGAGGAGCGCTGCCCGCGATTGCTCGTTGAGGGCGTTCGTCTTGAACTCGACCCGCTGGCAGCCGATCCGCTCGAAGGCGTGCTCGAGCATCAGCAGCTTCGCCTCGCGGTTCACACCACTCCGCTGCCAGGCGCGGGCGACCCACGTCCAGCCGATCTCCAGCCGGCGGTGCTCCGGCACGATGCTGAGGTAGCGGCTGCTCCCGATCGGTCGTCCGGAGGCGCGCTCGATGGTCGCGAACGGCAGCTCCGAGCCGGCGGCCTGGTTCGCCACCGCGGTGTCCAGCCATGCCTCGAGCCGCTCGCGATCGACGGCGCCGGCGAGGGTCCATCGCCACAACGCCGGGTCGAAGGCAACCGCGGCGAGGCCGTCGAGGTGGTCGCGCGAGAGCGGCTCGAGGCGGACGAGCCGGCCCTCGAGCGTGACGGGCTCGAGCGGAAACGGGATGGCGCCGGCGGACATGGCGGCGATCCTAGGCGATCCCATCGCCGACCGTCCGCCCGCAGCCGCTAGACTCGCTCCGTTCCCCGCCGGCAGCTGGAGCCTCTCCGTGCCCGACTTCGCCGCACACGTCGATGCCTTCTTCGCCGAGTTGTTCGCGCTCGACCCGCTCCGCGCAACCGAGGCGGGCATGCACGACCACGACGGCCGCTGGCCGGACGTCACCGAGACCGGCCGACAGGAGCGCCTCGCGTTCGTCGACCGCTGGCTCGTGGAGCTCGACCGGCTCGACGAGGAGGCGCTCGAACGCGACGAGCGGATCGATCTCGACGTCATCCGCCTCGAGCTCGAGTCGATGCGATTCGGGGACATGGAGCTGCGGGAGGATCGGTGGGACCCGCTTGAGTGGGTCTACCTGCTCGGTGGCGGACTCTTTCCGCTCCTCGCCCGGGAGTTCGCCCCGCTCGCGACGCGCCTTGCCTCGTCCGCCGCCCGGCTCGAGGGCATACCGGCGGTCCTCGACGGCGCGCGAGAGGCCCTCGCGGGCGACGCGGCCCGGCCCGTGTCGCGGCTCCACACCGAGACAGCGCTCAAGCAGCTGCCGGGGATCGTCGAGCTGGCCGACGACGCGGTCAGGGCCTCGGACGAGAGCGCATCCGACCCGGACGTCGCCGCGATTGCCGACCGCGTCCGGTCCGCAGCCGCGACCGCGAAGGAGTCGCTGTCGTCGTTCGAGGCGCACCTCCGCGACACCGTTCTCCCGGCGAGCGAGGGGGAGGGCCGGCTCGGCGCCGAGATGTTCGCCCGGAAGATGCGCCACACGATGCGGAGCGAGGAGCTCACCCCGGAGCGGATCCTTGCCGCCGCCGAGCGCGAGTTCGATGCCGTTCGCGGCGAGATGGTCCGCCTCGCGAGGGAGAGCTGGGCGACGTGGTGCGGCGACCGGCCGATGCCGGACGACGAGGGAGCACTCGTTCGGGCGGTCCTCGACGAGATCGCCCGCCAGCACCCACCGGCCGACGAGCTCCTCGACTTCTGCCGCGCGGAGCTCGGCCGGATCGAGGCGTTCTGTCGCGAGCGGAACGTCATCGGGCTGGCCGACGAGCCGCTCGACATCCGCTGGACGCCGGTCTTCATGCGGTCGTTCGGAGGCGCGATGCTCGACGCCCCCGGCCCGCTCGACAAGGGCCAGAAGAGCTTCTTCTCGATCACCCCGATCCCCGAGGAGTGGTCGCCCGACGAGGCCGAGTCGTACCTGCGCGAGATGAACGCGCGACAGCTACGCGTGCTCACGATCCACGAGGCGGTTCCCGGTCACTACCTCCAGGGCGTGTACGCGAACCGGTCGTCGTCGCTCGCCCGGTCGGTGCTGTGGAGCGGCCTGTTCGCCGAGGGCTGGGCCGTCTACGTGACGCAGGTCATGCTCGACCTCGGTTACGGCGCCGACGACCCCGGCCTGCTGCTCACCCATTGGAAGTACTACCTCCGGGCGGCCACGAACGCGATCATCGACGCCCGGATCCACACCGCCGGGATGACCGAGGACGAAGCCGTTCGCCTGATGGTCGACGGCGCGTTCCAGGAGGAAGCCGAGGCCCGGACGAAGTACAACCGGGCGCGGCTGACGTCGACCCAGCTCTCGACGTACTTCGTCGGGTCGCTGGAGTTCCACACGATCGAGCGCGAGGTGCGCCGCCGGGCAGCCGCGGCGTCCGGCGATCCGCGGGGAGCGGCCGCGGTTCCCGAGCCGCGCGTCGTCGGCGGGCTCGGCGAGACGCCGGGCTTCGACTACCGGCCCCACCTCGAGGCGTGCATCTCGCACGGCTCGCCGCCGACGTCGCTCCTCCGGCGGATCCTGCTCGACTAGCAGCCGGGCGCGGCCGCCTTGGGTCGTGCCTTCGGCCGCGCGGGCGCCCGCTTCGCCGGCGCTCGCTTCGCCGGCGCCCGTTTCGCCGGCGCGACGAGGTCGCGGAGGCGATCTACGCGGTAGCCCGCGGCATCGGCCGCGTCGAGGAGGCGCTTGACGACCGGCCAGGCGTCGGGGGCGCCGTCTATCCGGTCGAGGAGCAGCGTCCAGTCGAGCAGCTCGCGCCACTCCTCGCGACCGAACCACTCGACGCCCTCCCAGGCGTTCACACGGAGCAGCGGGCGGACGTCCGGGTGGGCGAGCCAGGCCTCCACGAGACGGCGGGCCCGCTCCGGGGCCGTTCGGCCACCCACGTTCGACGGACGCGGCACGGCGAGGAGGGCCCGGACCCGGGCGGCCGCGGCACCGGCCTCGGCGTTCTCCAGGGCGGTCGCCGACAACGCGCCGGCCACGACCGGCGCGAGGCGCAGCTCATCGAACCACGCCCGGCTCGTCGGGCCGGTCATCGCCTCCGGGGCGAGCCGGCCGAGCGGCTCGAACATCGACCAGCCGGCCAGCACCGCCCGGTGCCACGGGTCGACAAACGCGCCGCCGACCGGATCGTAGGCGCGGCGGCGGTCCCGCGAGGCAGCGGCCGCGCCCGCGGCGACTTCGATGGCCGCGAGCCGGGTCCGCGCGACGGCGACGACGACGTCTGTTCCGCCCACCGTCCCGGTCGCCACGCGCACTGCCTCGATCATCCCGCGGAGCGGACCGTCGAGGGTGTCGGGATCGGCCTCTGTGCCCTGCAGCACGAGGTCGCGGAACGCCGGAGCGGCGAGCACGGTCCGGACCGCGGCATGGACCGGCTCGAGCTCGAGCTCGAGGAGCGCGTCCTCGAGGCTCGGCACCCCGCGACCACCGAGGTGCTCGGCGAGCCGGCGCCAGAGCCCGGCGACGTCGCGGATCTCGCGAAGCTCCCAGAACACGTGTCCCTGGTAAGCGTCGAGCTGGACCCACAGGCCGTGGTCCCGCACCTCGCCCGCGGCCCGGAGATACTCGAGGCCGTTTCGCGCGTCGCGGAACGCGAGGAACACGTCGTCCGCGGCCCCGCCCAGGCCGAGCGCCTCGCCGACTGTCCGGCGGTGAAGAGACTTCCCCCCGTCGGCCGCCTTCACCGCGAACGCCGCGGACTCGCGGATCCAGCCCGCGGTCGAGGCGAACCGGTTGTGGTAGACGACGAGGGAGCGCGTCGGTCCCCGGCCGTTCGAGTAGGCGAACACGTTCTCGTCGACCGATCCGTCGCCGCGGACGAAGTCGTACAGCGTGAAATCCTCGGCGCCGGCGAACCACCCGCGGCGGTGGAACAGCGGGAAGATCTCCCGCTCGTGCCGCTCCACGAGCCACGGGTCGGGCTGCTCGTCGAGGAACGCCCGCCGGAACTCCATCCCGTACTTCTCGCCGAACCCCTCGACCTGGCCGTGGCCGAGCATCGGCAGGCCGGGCAGCGTCGCGAGCAGCGTCGCCACGCCGAAGTACTTGTCGTCCTTGCCGAACTGGTCGATCGCGGTCCTCTCGTCCGGGTTGCTCATGAAGTTCACGTAGCGCTTGAGGATCTCCGGATCGAACTCGAGGGTTTCCTTCATGACCCGCCGGTAGCCCGCGTTGTCCTCGTCGCGAAGCATGTGCATGAAGGCGCTGTTGTAGACCCGATGCATCCCGAGCGTCCGGACGAAGTAGCCCTCCATCAGCCAGAAAGCCTCGGCGAGGAGGAGCGTGTCGGGGACCTCGACGGCGACCCGGTCGACGACCTCGCGCCAGAACTCCTTCGCCATCGCGGCGTCGAAGGCGGCCCGCGGCAGCGCGTGCTCGGCGCGCGAAGGGATCGCGCCGCCCTCGCCCGGCTCGGGATACCAGAGGCGGCGAACGTGCTTCTTCGCGAGGACCATCGCCGCGTCGAACCGGATGATCGGCGAGCGCCGGGCAACGCCGAGAATCGTCCTGATGACGGCCTCGCGGACCTCCGCCTTGAGATAGTCGAGCTGGGCCGTGTCGTTCCACGGAAAGCTCGTCCCGTCGTTGCCGTGATAGAGGTACCGGTTCTCGCCGCTCCACCGGTCGAGCCGCCTGAAGACGACCGCCGCGTCGGACGAGTCGTAGTAGTGGTCCTCGAGGAAGATCCCGACCCGCTCGTCGGAGGACAGGTCAGGGCCATTGAAGCTGTACGCCGGATAGGGCGGCTCCGGCAGCGACAGGAACCAGTCCGGGTTCTCGACGACCCAGCGTGAATCGATGCCCATGTGGTTCGGGACCATGTCGCTCGCGATCCGGATGCCGCGCGCCCACGCGCGATCGCGGAGCCGCGAGAACGCGGCCTCGCCCCCGAGGTCGTCGGCGATCCGGTAGTCGTCGAGCGAGTACGCCGATGCGACCGCGTCCGGGTTGCCCCGCAGCTGCTTGATCCGCTGCGACGCCTTCGAGCGCTCCCACAGGCCGATGAGCCACAGCGCCGTGACGCCCCACCGGGCGAGCCGATCGAGCTCCTCGTCGGGGATCGCGTCGAGCGTCCGGATGTCTCGGCCGTGGCGGCGCGACAGCTGATCGAGCCAGACGTACGTGCTCTTCGCGATCATCACCACGCGCGGCATCCAGTCCGAGTCGGAGCTGAATCGCTCGGGCTCCGCGTCCAGGCCGGTGAATGACGGCGCCTCCGCGATCCCGGCACCCCCGCCCCCGAACCGGAGGTGGAGCGCACGCTCCTCCTCGGCGAGGACGTCGAGGCTCAGGAGCAGCTTGTCGAGCAGCCCCAGCTCGGCAAGGAGGCCTGCCCACCGCTGCCGGATGTAGCGGAGCTGGCCGGCGAGCGACGTCGGCGAGGCGAGCGCCGGCGCACGGAGCATCGACACGAGCGATTCGCCCCCTGGCAGCGGCGGGCCGCTGTCGAGGAGCTCTTCGAGGCGGGAGATGACGAGGGGGTAGTCCGTCGCGGCCGCGAGCGGAGCGTCGTCGAACAGCTCGCGGAGCGGCTCCGCGGCCGGGTTGCCGTTGGTCAGGGCCAGGAGGAGCAGCTCCTCGAGCTCCTGGGCGCGCGCCTCGGGGCTGCCGGGGACGGGCTTCGGCTCGCCCGGCTTCGGCTCGCCCGGCGGCGGTTCGTCGTGGGCCGGGACGGGCGCGGCTCCGTCGGGGAACTCGGCCGCGAACCGGGCAAGGACGCGGGCCAGCCGCCGGCCGCCCAGCTCTTCCTCCAGCTCCGTGACCGCGTCGCGGAGCGCACCCGGACTCAGCCGCTCGTCGTAGCGGCGGACGACGTGGTGGAAGATCTCGTGGAGGATCCCGAGTGCGCCCAGCTCCCCGGCCGCGATCGTCGGCGTGCCGGGAGCGTCACCGAGGGCCCGCGCCCGGTTCATCCGGGCGGCGAGCTGACGGGCCCGGGCGAGGTCCGCGACGAGCACGCTGCCGCGAAGTCCGAACAGCGCCTCGCCGAGGCCGTACCGCTGGCGTGCCTCCCGCGAGACGTGGAGCTGTCTCACGGGGGAAGGATGTCACGCGGGGGCGACGGTCGCCTGTTTGTCTGCCTCGGCCGCCCGCGTCGCGATGGCATGCTCGATCGCCCGACGCAGGAGCTCGAGCCCGGACGGATCGAACTCGTACGTCCATGGCCGGATCCGCTCCGGCCGGCTCAGCTTCCGGTCGAGCCCGACGGCCAGTGCCTCGCGCGACATGAGGATGATGTCCGCGGTCCGGTCCACGATGGCGAGGTCGTCGTCGGCATCGATCGTCGCGGACACGACCTGGATCCCCTCCGCGCCCGACAGGGCCAGCGTTTCGGCGATGTTGTCCGTCCCCCGCTCCGACGCGCAGACGAGCCCGACCCGGGATCCCGCCGGCAGGCCGGCGATCTCGTGGACGAGCTCGACGTAGCCGGGACCGACGAGCATCGCGACTACCGGAACACGCCCGTGGACGAGCGCCTGGGCCTCGTCCGCGTGGAACGTCGTCGTCGCGACGAGGTCGTAGTGGAAACGATCGAGTCGATCGGGCAGCTCGTCGAGGAGCGTGCCTTCGGCTTCGATCGAGCCCGCGAACGCGTCGTTCAGTCGCTCCGCGTCGTAGCCCGCGTCGGCGGTCGTGCATTCGGCGAAGAGAACCCGAACCAGCGGCCCCGGTCGCTTCCGCTCCGTCGCGGCGGCGAACGTCGCGGACGCGACCTCGTCGGCCGTGAACCCGGCCTGCGCCGCTCGGCGGAGCATCTCCGCCACGAGCCCGGCGAGCGCCTCCGCGCCGCGCCGCTGGGGCGGCCGGTCGGCGACGTGGGTCCCCGCGCCATGCCGGCTGATGACGTAGCCAGCATCGGCCAAACGTCGATAGACGGCCCGGATCGTGTTGGGGTTCACTCGGAGTGCGGCACCCAGCTCCCTCACCGGGGAGAGGCGGGAGCCGGGCAGCAGCCGGCCCGAATCGATCTGGTAGGCGAGCTGCCAGTAGATCTGCGTGGAGATCGGGACGTCCGAGTCCCGCTCGACGTCCAGCTCGCGGCCGGAGGCCGACGGTACTGGCTCGATATCGCTACTTGACATAGTGCAGTAGTCCAACTATCGTTCGATTTGGCCTAGTCAACTGTATCAACAAGGTGGTTTCGATGGAAGGGCTTCTCGTTTTCGGAGTCGTGGTTGTGGCCCTGGGCCTGCTCGACGTCCTGGCGCTCCGGTTCGGCGTCGACTCGCGCCTGGAGTCGGATGACCCGCGCAGCCCGGCGCGGGGGATCACCCTCTAACACTTTGCCTCACCGCGCGCCGCCTTCTCCCGGCGGCGCCGCTCTCGTCAGCCCGTGGCGCGCAGGCCGCGGGCTGACGCATTCTCGGCCCGATCGACTCTGGCCACCTGGCGCACACGCGCCGGGGCAGCCGGCCGCCACCGCCGGAGGCGTCGAGAACGAGATTCCGATGTCGGCCCCAGAGAGGTTGATCGCGTCGCTAACGTGATCTGCGGGTACCCGGGGTCGTGCAGGAGCTGTCACTCTCATTTGCCCTCCCAGAGGACGGGACGCGGGCTCGAACGGGGGTCCGCTTCGCACAGGACCATCGACGTAGCCGTTGCAGGCCAAGAGTCGGCCGGAATCGGCCGGACGCGCCGGATGTCCCACGTTTTCGTCCCCCCGGCAGGACAACTGACAAAGACCCCGGTGCCGAGAGCCGACGCCCGGCGGGACCCGCGATCAGGCCGCCGGCCCTGGCTGGCCCACCTCGCTGAGCGCCGCCCGGTAGATCGCCGCGCCGTCGAGGCCCTGGCCGGGCGAGACGAACAGGCCGAGGTCGGCTACGAGCGCACGCTCGAGGCGCGTCCCGGCGATCACATCGACGATCCGCACGGCCCGGGCCGCGCAGCGCAGGTTCTGCCTGGTCTCGGGGCGGACCGGGTCGTCCCAGAACCAGCCGTCGCTGGCGAACATCGCGAGCCGCCAGCGTTGCGCGTCGAGCAGGTCGAGGAACGCCCCGCGGTCCGTCGCGGACGCGTCGTCGCCGAGCCAGCGGGCGGCGAACGCGCTCTCCGGCTCGACTCCGACGACGACGTCGACGAACGCGTCGCGGGCGGCGATCCGATCCGGCGACGCCGGCAGCCGCGCGAACACCTCCTCGGTGACCGCGTCGATCGCGCCGGCGAGCCGGTCGAGCGCGGCCCGCAACGGCCCTTTCCAGCGACCGTCGACCGCGTCGGGACACTCCGTGGACCAGCGCGCGACCCCGTGGTGGCAGCTCCACGAGGTCCGCTCCGCGATCCGCGCGACGCGATAGGCGGGTTCGGGCGGCCCCAGGAGCGCCGTCGCCAGCTGGGCAACGTCGAAGCCGCGGTCCGGCACGCCCGGCCCCGGCGCCACGAGCCGGTGGAGGAACAGGTCGCGGAACGGCTGGTGGTGGCCGTACAGCTCGCCGTCCGTCGCGATGAGGACGAGACCCGGCTCACCGTCCGGAAACGGCGTGCCGGTCAGCCGCGTCGCGACCCGCTCGCGGGCGAACCGATCGGCGTCGGCCGTGGCAGCGGGCTCGAAGGACACGGCGCTCGACAGGCCCGCGTCGTAGAGGGCCACGACGATGCTCCGACCGCCACCGAGCTCGACCCGATAGGGCCGCCGGTTGTCGAGGTTCGGGTCACCGACCTGCCACGGGGCCAGGATCGTGTAGCGGATGCCTTCCTCGGCCAGCGCCCGGAGCGTCGGCAGGTCGACCGCGGTCTCCGGCAGCCACATCCCCTCCGCGCGGTGCCCGAACCGGAGGACGAACTCGCGCAGGCCCCAGCGGATCTCGGTCCGCCGGTCGGACGCCGAGGCGAGCGGCAGAATCGCGTGGTGGAACGCCTGGGCCATCGCATTGCCCCGGTCGGGTGGGACATCCGCGCCGACGTCGCCCATGTCCGACCAGCGGTCCCCGGCGGCGAACCTGCGGAGCGTCTCGGGGGCCGCGGTCGCCAGCCACACGGCGAGCGTCGCGCCGACGTTGAACGACATCCGGGAGAGCGTTCCGCGCTCGCCGATCGGGCGGTAGGACTCCGCGTCGATTCGCGCGTTCCAGTCGTGGAACGGGGCGGCCGCCGGATCGGCCGGGATCTGGCCGCTGAACGGGTCGACCCGGAGCGGCTGGTAGAAGTGGCCGTGGACGACGAGCCGGCCGCGAGGCGACTCGATCACGCGCCGGTTGTCGCCGCTGCCGACTCCTCGGCCGCTCGGTCGCGCGTCGCGGCAACCACGTGATCGACCCGGACCACCGTGCGGGCTCCGGCCTTGAGTCGCAGCGGCCACGACAGCAGGAGGCCAGTGCCCTGGTAGATCCGCTCGAAGCCGGCCTCGGAGTTCGAGACCGTCTCGATCGGCGCCCACCATGCGTCGGCGGGCGGGCTCGCCGTCGTCGCGACGCTCAGCCCGATGTAGTCGTTGCCCTGGTCGACGCGGGCAGCCGCAGCGGCGATGCCGCCGCCGTCGTGCGCCGAGCGGCGGCCTCCGACTTCGTACCACGCCGCCGGATTTCCGCCGCCACCGAGCATCGTGATCGACCACTCGATGCCGAGGACGGCCTCGATCGGCCCGGCCGAACGGTTCTCGACGGCGACCTCTAGCCCAAGGCTCGGCGTCGCACGATCGCCGCCGAGGGTCAGGATCTTCTCGACCCGGACCGCCCGCGGCCCGTCCGGCATCTCGACCCGTCCGTCCCGCTCGACGACGAGCCGGTCCCGCTCGAGGGTCACGACCTCGAACGGCTTCTCGACGAAGTCCCCGAGCTCGCGCGCACGCGCGGTCGCGACGTCGTCCGGCGTCGTTCCCGGCGCGAGGAAGCGGACGAGACCAGAGCGCCGTTCGTGATCGTCGTAGTCGAGGTGGGCGGACAGGTCGGCCTCCTTCGTCCGGACGACGTCGTGGATCGAGGCCGGCCCGGCGCCGTCGGAGGGCTGAGACGCTGCGATTGCGGCCGCCGCGGCGGCGGCAGCCTCGTGCCGGCGGAGCGTCGCGTGGTAGGCCTCGGGGCGGCGGCGCATCACCGCGGTCATCGCGTGGCGCGGGGCCCGGATGTCCCAGCTGCCGATGCCCGCGCCCTCGTCGAGGTCGACGGTCACGACCTGGCCCGGATGGAGCAGCAGCGCCTCGTCCCGGCCGTCGAGGTCGACGTCGCGCAGCTCCGCCGCGCTCGTCACCCCGGCCGCGCGGTCGGCTGAGTCCTCCGCGGCGATGAGGTGTTCGAGCGTCGCGAGCCGCATGTGGCTGATATAGATGCCGCCGAACAGGCCGTGCCAGTAGCAATCGTTCGACTGGCCGCGGTGGAGATGGTCAAGCGCCGCGAGCCGCTCGAGTCCGTCGGGCATCAGCGCCACCTTGTCCGACGCGCGGAGCATCTGCTTGTGGAGGTCGTTGATCTCGCGGTACTTCACCTGGAAGTTGCGCCAGAACCCGCCCCGCAGCCAGCGCGCCTCGGGCCGCTTCCCGGCGACCGCGGCATGGAGCAGGTCGGCGAACACGAGCGCCTCGTCGGCGGGCAACGCCCACTCGCCCATCTCGGCGTACGAGCTCGTCGGGACGTACACCCGCCCGATCGGCGGCTCATGCTCGAGCCAGTCCGACGGAGTGACCGTCGTCAGCCACGAGGCGTTCTTCTCGAGCGCGTCGAAGAACCGGTCGACCCATCGCCCGCGCCCCCAGCAGTGCTCCCACGTCGTGGGCCAGGCACCGAACTTCTCGCCGTCGTCGCCCATCATCCCGACGCGCCCGCCGTCCTCGGTCGCGTGGTCACGCAGGTAGGCGATGACATCGTCGACCTCGCCGAACGGGATCCGGTAGCGCAGCCCCTGCTCGGTTCCGAACACCGTGAGGACGTGGCCCTGGTCCTCGGTCGTGTACGCGCCCCAGAGGTTCTCCTCGGGGATCGCCGCGGCGCGGAAATGGGCGTCGTCGAGGATCGTCCAGCCGTAACCAGCCTTCACGAGTGACGTCGGGAGGTCCGGCTCCCAGACGCGCTCCGCGAGCCACGCCCCGCGCGGCCGCCGGCCGGTCATCGCCTCGAGCTCGTCCGCCATCCGACGGAGCTGGGCCACCCGGTCGCGCTCCGGGAGTGAGGCGAGGACCGGCTCGTACAGCCCGCCGCCGAGCAGCTCCACCTGGTTGCGCTCGACGAGAGCGCGCAGCCCCTCGACGAAGTCGGGCCGCTCGGCGCGCAGCCATTCGAGCAGGGGACCGGTGTAGTGGAGCGACAGCCGCACACCCGGGTGGCGCTCGAGGGCTTCGAGCATCGGGCGGTACGCCTGGTCGTAGACCTCGGCAAAGACCCACCCGAAGTTCCCCACCGGCTGGTGGTTGTGGATCGCGAGAGCGAGCGAGATACGAGACCCCACTGGGCTGTGCTGGCCCCTTTCGTTGTCCGCCGGGCGCTCGATGGCTCGCCGGTCAGCCGGCCTCGGTGACCATCGGGACGGGCGCCTCGGGCTTCGCGGCGGCGACGCCGGCGGCGGGGAGATAGAGCTTCTCCGTGTACTCCTGGAGCATCCGCGTCGTCGAGAAGCGCCAGATCGTCGAGCCCATCGACCGGCGCATGAGGTCGACCCAGGCGCGCGGCAGGCCGGCCTTCGTGCGGTCGTAGTAGCAGGGCACGACCTCGTTCTCGAGGAGCCGGTAGAGGTCCATCGCGTCGGCCCAGTCCTGGGCGGCCTCGTCCGGATTCGTCTCACGACCGCCGATCGCCCAGCCGTTGTCGCCAGTCCAGCCCTCGTCCCACCAGCCGTCGAGGACGCTCAGGTTGATCAGCCCGTTCGCGGCGGCCTTCATCCCGCTCGTCCCCGATGCCTCGAGCGGCCGGCGCGGGTTGTTGAGCCAGACGTCGACGCCCTGGACGAGGAAGCGGGCGATCCGCATGTCGTAGTCCTCGAGGACGAACACCCGCCCGAGGAGCTTCTCGGAGCGTGACCGGGCGAAGATCTCCTGGATGACCTGCTGCCCCGGCCGGTCGGCCGGATGGGCCTTGCCGGCGAAGACGATCTGGACCGGCCGTCTCTCGTCGCGCAGGGTCCGTGCGAGCCGGTCGATGTCGCTGAAGATCATCGCCGCCCGCTTGTAGGTGGCGAACCGCCTCGCGAAGCCGATCGTGAGCGCGTTCGGATCGAGCGCCTTCGCGAGCTGCTCGAGGACGGCTGGCGCCTCGCCGTGGCGGGCGAACTGGTTGCGCAGGCGGCCGCGGGCGAACACCGCCAGCTCGCGCTTCTGGCGCTGGTGCGCCTCCCACAGCTCGGCCGGCGGGATGCGGTCGATCCGCTCCCAGAACCGGCGCGCCGCGGTCTGGCTGTCGAGGTCGTCCAGGTCGGCGTCGAGGTGCCGGCTCAACAGGTCCCGCATCGGCGTCCCGACCCAGCTGGGCATGTGGACGCCGTTCGTGATCCCGACGATCCGGCCTTCCCCGACCACCGGCGCCCAGGTCGCGTTGGCCGTCACGGCATGGAGCTGGCTGACCGCGTTCGCGCCGTTCGTCAGGCGGAGCGAGAACGCCGTCATGTCGAACTGGCTCTCGTCGCCGTCGACGCCGCGGCCCAGCTCGAGGACCCTCTCGACCGGGACGCCGCCGGTCTTCGGGCGGCCGTCGCCGTCGAGGAGCGGCCCCGCGACGCGCCGGACGAGATCCACCTCGAAGCGCTCGTTGCCCGCCGAGACCGGCGTGTGGATCGTGAACACGCTGTTCCGGCGAACCGGCCCCCAGGCCTTCTCGAGCGGCGTGCCGGAGGCGACGAGCTCGCGGGCCCGTTCGGCGAGGAGGAACGCCGAGTGGCCCTCGTTGAGGTGCCAGACCGCCGGCCGGATGCCGAGCGCGCGGATCGCCCGGACGCCGCCGACGCCGAGGACGAGCTCCTGGTGGAGCCGCATCTCGCGACCGCGAACGTAGAGGATGTGGGTGATCGGCCGGTCAGCGTCCGCGTTCTCGGAAACGTCGGTGTCCAGGAGGATCACCGGGACCCGGCCAACCTGGACAGACCACGCCGCGACGGCCAGGTCGCGGCCCGGCAGCTCCACGTTGACCTGGAGCGGGTCGCCGTCGGGGCCCTGGACGCGGCTGAGCGGCAACCTGGCGAGGTCGTAGTCGGGGTAGTTGTGCTCCTGATGGCCGTCGGCATCGATCGACTGGCGGAAGTAGCCCTTTCGATAGAGGAGGCCGACGGCGACGAACGGCAGCGCCATGTCGCTGGCGGTCTTCGTGTGGTCGCCGGCGAGGACGCCGAGGCCGCCAGAATAGATCCCGAGCGATTCGTAGAGCCCGTACTCGGCGCAGAAGTACGCGATGGGCCCCTCGAGCTTGCGGCCGTGCCGGCGGTGGAACCAGTGATCGGCGCCGTTGGCCATGTACCGGTCGAACTCGGCGAGGACGTCCTCGTACTCGGCCATGAACGCCGGGTCCTCGAGGAGCGGCGTCCAGGCCACCATCCCGGTCAGTACCGGGATCGGGTTCCGATACCGGGCCCACGCGGTCGCGTCGATCCGGCTGAACAGGATCTTCGCGCGGGGGTGCCAGCTCCAGTAGAGGTTGTAGGCGAGGCGCCGTAATCCCTCGAGCTGGGGAGGCAGGCGAAACGAGGCGCCGGGGATCGTTGGAACTGAGACCGACGGCTCCATGTCGGCGCATGATACTTGTTCGAACCGGGCGCGTGAACCGGTTTAGTCGTTCAGCATTCGGCCTTTCGCATCGCATCGGCATCCCCTGGACGCGGGCATTTCGCGGGCGTGGCGCGGCTACCATCGATGTCGTGCGAGTCGCTTTCATCGCCGCGGAGTGCGAGCCGTGGGCCAAGACCGGAGGCCTGGCCGACGTCGTCGACGCCCTTTCCCGGGCGCTCGGCAGGCAGCCTGGCCGGCCGGTCGAGCCGGTCGACGTGTTCCTCCCTCGCTACCGGTCCGTGCCGGTCCCGGCCGGGACGACCGGGGCCCTGGCGGTTCGCGTCCCCGATCCGCTGGCCGCGGGAGGTGCGACCGACGTGCGCATCATCGACGTCGCGGCTGACGGCTACCGCCTTCGGCTGGTCGACCATCCGCCGGCCTTCGACCGCGACGGCTTCTACGGCGATGCGGCGGGGGACTTCGCCGACAACGCGTGGCGGTTCGGGCTGTTCTCGCGGGCGGCGCTCGAGACCCTGCGGGTCGACGGCCCGCCACCGGACGTCCTTCACCTCCACGACTGGCACGCCGCGCCGGCCGTGCTCCTCCGCGACCGCTGGTACGTCGACGACCCGGTCATCGGCCCGACCGCGGTGCTGACGACCCTCCACAACCTCGCCTACCACGGCTGGACGCCGCGCGATCGGCTCCGCCAGCTCGGGCTCGTGCCGGGCGGACCGCTCGTGTCCGCGGACGCCGACGGCATAGACCTTCTCCGGGTCGCGATCGAGCGCTCGGAGCTCGCGAACACCGTGAGCCCGGGCTTTGCCGCCGAGGCCCTGACTCCCCAATACGGAATGGGCCTGGAGGGCGTGCTGCGGGCGAAGGGCGATCGGTTCTTCGGAATCCTCAACGGACTGGACACGACCGTCTGGAACCCGGCGACGGACCGCGACCTCGCCACGCCGTACTCGGCCGCGGACCTCGGCGGAAAGGCGGCCAACCGGCGCGACCTCCTCGGCCGAGTCGGTTTCGATCCGGACGCTCCGGGTCCGGTGCTCGGGATGATCGGCCGGCTCGATCCGCAGAAGGGCTTCGACCTGCTCGCCGGCGCGGCCGAACGGCTCATCGAGCGCGGGGCGCGCCTCGCGGTCCTCGGGACGGGCCACCCGGAGCAGTTCGCCCGCTTGCGCCGCCTGGCTGCGGCCCGCCCCGACCGCGTCGCGCTGATCGAATCGTTCGACCGCGCGATGGCTCGCCGGATCTACGCCGGAAACGACCTGTTCGTCATGCCGTCGCGCTTCGAGCCGTCCGGCCAGGGCCAGATGATCGCGCTGCGCTATGGAGCGCCGCCGATCGTCCGGCGGACGGGCGGGCTGCGCGACACCGTCGTCGACGAGATCGCGTCGCCGGGGCAGGGGACGGGATTCGCGTTCGACGCCGCGACACCTGAGGCGCTCTACGCCGCGTGCGACGCCGCGATCTCGTACTACGAATCCGGGGGGCCGGCGTGGGCCGGGCTCGTCCAGCGCGGCATGGCGGTCGACTTCGACTGGACGACGGGGTCCGCGCCGCGGTACGTCGAGGCCTACGAGCGGGCGATCCGGGTCCGCCGCGAAGATCGCTAGCGGCCTCGCAGCGCGCGGAGGAGCGCGACGACGGTCGCCTCGGGGCGCATGCGATGCGGCGAGTGCTCGCCGCCGGCGATCGTGAGGATGTGATCCGCGCCAATCCGCTGGGCGAACGCTGGCAGCGCCGCGTCTGGCACGAGGCCGCCGGACGCGGGCTCGCCACGGACGACCCAGGTCTCGACGTCGGCCGCGCCCGGGTCGCGGAGGGCGCCCATGCCGCCGTCCCAGTCGCCGTTGTCGAGGAGGACCGCGCGGACGGCGGCTTCGTCGAACATCGTCAGGCCCTCGGCCTTCGCAACGACGTCGCCGTCCGACCAGGACGGATACGCGGCCCGGATGATGCGCGTCGCCTCGGCCAGGTCGTCGTAGCGGCGCTCAACCGGGTCGATGACCATCGTCGCCATCGTTGCGACCGGCATGACCGGCGGATCGACGAGGACGAGAACGCGCGGCCGCAGCCCCGCGGCGGGCAGCTGCGCGGCCACCAGGGCTCCCCAGCTGTGGCCGACGACGCGGAGCTCCCGGCCGTCCAGCCCTGCGGCACGCGCGAATGCAGCAATGTCGGCGGCGGTGTCGGCGAAGCGATGGCGTCCGGTCCAGGCACCCGTGCGCCCGTGTCCGAGCAGGTCGACCGCAACGACCCCGAAGCCGGCGGCCGCGAGAGCCGGCCCCACCCGCCACAACGTCCCCGTGTGAGCGGTGACGCCGTGGATGAGGAGAAGCGGCGGACTGCCGGCGTCGCCCCACTCGACGGTCGCGAACGGAATTCCGGAGGCCTCCACGACGGCCGGCCGGCCGGGCGCGGGTCGCTCGAGCGCCTCGGCGACCGCGGGCGGCAGATCGGCCGAGCTCGCCTCGATCGGCGCAGGGAAGCTCGTCGCGCGTGAATCCGGCACCCGACAACGATAGCGAGGGGACGCCGGGCGAGGACGAGCGGCTAGAATCGCGTCCCACTTACCGTCGGAGGCTTCGATGGCCAACCAGTTCGTCGTCCAGCTCGAGAATCGGCCCGGCGCGATGGCGACGCTCGCCGAGGCGCTGGCGGCGCGCGGCGTCGATCTCCGGGCGATCGGTGGGGGAGGGATCGGCGACAGCGGCCACGTGATCATGACGACGGCCGATGACGAGACGACGAAGAAGGTCCTCGAAGAGGGCGGCTACACGTTCATCGAGGGCGAATCGATCCTCGCCGAGGTCGACGACAAGCCCGGCGGCATGGCCCGGATCGCGCGCGCTCTCGCGGACGCGGGCGTGAACATCTACGGTCACCTGTTCCTGGGGCGGTGGGGGGACCGGGCAATGTTCGCGTTCGTCGTGGACGACCCGGAGAAGGCGCGACCGATCCTCGAGCGAAAGGGCTGACCCTCCGCGCGGGAGACCACGGCGCCCCGGTGAGATGAGCCGGCCCGAGCAAATGACGCGGGCCCGTCGGTCGGTCTTCACTCGGATATGCGACGAGTGACCACCGGCCGGCGGGCCCGGGCCGATCAGTGGGCCCTGGGGGCCCCGGATCTACTTGCTGCGAGCCGTGGTCCGGCGGCGAGCCGTGGTCCGGCGACGAGCTGTGGCCTTCGGGCGCGCTGCGGCCTTGCGCGGGGCGGCCTTGCGAGCGGCCGGCTTGCGCGCGACTGTCTTGCGGACGGCCGTCTTGCGAGCGGCCGGCTTGCGAGCGGCCGGCTTGCGCGCGGTCGTCTTGCGGGCGACGGGCTTGCGAACAGCAGCCTTGCGGGCGGCCGGCTTGCGAACCGCAGCCTTGCGGGCGGCCGGCTTGCGCGCGGTCGTCTTGCGGGCGGCGGTCTTTGGGCGAGCCTTCGCCTTCGGGCGTGCAGCCGCCTTCGGCGCGGCGGTCGTCATCGACGCGGCAGCCGTCTTCGGGGCGGCCTTCGCCTTCGGACGCGCCGTCGTCTTACGACGCGGCGCCGCCTTCTTTCGCGCTGTCGTTGCCATCCATTACCTCCGGATCAATCCGTTCACCGCAAATGTCGCGGCGGGGCGTATATAGCAGCGAATGTTCTTGACCCCAATAGCACTTAAGTACCATGTCCGACGTCGTCGACGAACATTCGATGTGCATCGCGCGCAACGTCGTCATGTCGACGCTGCGCATGCGTCGACGTGAATCTGAACGTGAATTCGCGCGTGCACCCGACCCGCGCGTGATTCCCAATGCACACAGTGCACGCGTTGGCGAGTACTAGTCACCGCACAAAACACGGATGCAAATCGCGCCGCGAATCGCACGCGCAATGCAGTCCATGCTGCAACGATGCGATCTCGCGCGCACTGCCGCGTGCGAATCACGATGGTCGCCGTGGCGCGAAAAACGCGCGGCGAGCGCGCGCGTCATTCGACTGCGAGCGTTCCCGACATCCCCATGTGGATGGTGCAGCCGAATGCGTAGCGACCCGGTCCCGGCATCACGAGGTCGACGACATCGGATCCGCCGGGCTCGACGATCGTCCGCGTGCCGCGGCCGACCGGGCTCTCGAAGGTGAGGTTGTGAGGCAGGGTCGACAGGTTGCGGAACACCACCCGGATCGGAGTGCGCGCCGGCGCCCTGACCTCGGCCGGGACGTAGCGCAGGTCGGCCGCGGCATCCGTCGAGACGACCACTTCCACGGCACCGGCGCTCTGCGAGGGGGTCGCCTGCGCAGGCGGGGCGCAACCGGCGACGACGACGGCCGACGCGGCGACGGTCGCGGCGAACATCGCCGGTGCCAGGATCGCGCGAAGAGCCGCCCGACGGTCCGTCATCGCTGGCGTTTCGGTCAGAGCTCGGCGCAGGCGGTGTAGGTCTTCAGGTCCTGGTTCGAATTGTGAGGTTGACCGCGAGGCCGCCCCTGGTCAGCTCCTCGATCGAAGCCCGGACGATCGTCGTCGATACGCCGTTGACGACATTCTCGAGAGGATGCTTCGGCTGGGGAATGAGGTCATCGCACGAGCCCGGATGGATGTGCGCCGGCATGTCGAGATTGCCGGCCGGTTCCACCCGGACCTGGACCTGCGTCCGTCCCTCGCCGGCATCGACGAGCATCACCGATCCGGTCACGCCGGAGTTGTTCAGCGGCTCGAGCTGGACCACGATCGACTCTCTGGCGGCGCCCTGGCACCCGACGAGAACGACGACGACAGCGATAGCGACGACGGAGCGGGCAATCCTGTTCATGGGGTCTCCTGGCGGACGGCGAGGGATGGATCGATCGCAGGGAGGCCGCCGCCGTCGACGAGGCTGGTGACCTCCTCCGGTTCGAGCGGCTTGGTGAAGTAGTAGCCCTGGCCGAGCCGGGTGCCCAGGGAGCGCAGCTGGGCGAGCTGCTGGGGTTGCTCGATGCCTTCGGCGACCGCCTCGAGTCGCAGGCTCGCCCCGAGCGACACGATCGAGCGGACGAGCGCGGCCTCGTCCGGACCGGAGTCCACGACCGCGACGAACGAGCGGTCGATCTTGAGGATGTCGACCGGCAGGCGGCGGAGGTAGCTCAACGACGAGTAGCCGGTTCCGAAGTCGTCGATCGCCAGCCGGACGCCGACCTCCCGAAGACGCCGCAGCGCATCGATCGTCTGCTCGGCGTCGCGCATGAGGACGCTCTCGGTGATCTCGAGGGTGAGCATCTGCGGGTCGAGCCCGGCATCGTCGAGCGCCCGCCGAACGTCGGCGACGAGGCCCGGATCCTCGATCTGGCGGCCCGACAGGTTGACGCTCATCTCGAGGCCCCTGCCACCGCGTGCGTCGCGCCACTCCCGCGCCTGGAGGCAGGCCTGCTCGAGGACCCACCGACCGATCGGCACGATGAGCCCCGTCTCCTCCGCAATCGGCACGAACTCCGTGGGTCCGACGAGGCCGCGACGCGGATGACGCCATCGGAGCAGCGCTTCCACGCCGCGGATCTCCGTCGTGTCCAGGTCGACGAGCGGCTGGTACACGAGCGCGAACTCGTCGCGGGCGAGGGCGAACTGCAGGTCGGTCTTCAGCTGCAGGAGCCCGATCGTCGCGTCGTGGACGCTCGGCTCGTAGACGACCAGGCGGTCCTTTCCCTGGGTCTTCGCCGAGTACATCGAGATGTCGGCGTTGCGAAGCAGCTCGTCGGCGGACTGCTCCGGCGAGGCATACATCGCGATGCCGGCGCTGGCATGGACGGCGACGTCGCGGTCGAGCAGGCGGAACGGCGTGCGGATGGCGTCGAGGATCCGGGCTGCCGTCGCCCGCGCCGCGAGGACATCCGATGCGTCCTCGAGAAGGATCGCAAACTCGTCGCCGCCCATCCGTGCCGCCGTGTCGGCGTCGCGCACGGTGGCCCGGATGCGGCCCGCGACGGCGATGAGCAACTCGTCGCCGGCGGCGTGGCCCAGGCTGTCGTTCACCGCCTTGAAGTCGTCGAGGTCGAGGAACACGACAGCGAGCGGCGCCCGGCCGCGACGCGTTCGGGTCAGAGCATGGACGAGGCGGTCGAGGAACAACGCGCGGTTGGGCAACCCGGTGAGCGAATCATGGAAGGCCTGGTGGCGCAGCTGTTCCTCGAGCGACCGCCGCTCCGTCACGTCGCGATAGTTCAGGACGACGCCGCCGATCGCCGGATCGTCGAGGAGATTCTTCGCGACGCCCTCGACGAATCGCCACGAGCCGTCGGCATGGCGAGCCCGGAACTCGGCCGAGGCTTCCGCCGCCGTCGTTGCGGCAACGTCTCCGAACAGCCGCTCGACCCACGCCAGGTCGTCCGGGTGGACGAGCTCGAGCGCTGGTCGACCGATCCGCGCCTCCGGCACGTGACCGAGGACCCGCTCCAGGCCGGGGCTCTCGTAGGCGACTGTGGAATCGGCGCGGACGATCATGATTCCGTCCGACGCGTTGCGGACAGCGAGCGGAATCGCTGCTCGCTCCTCCGCAGGTCCGCGGTGAGGGCTTGCTCGCGGGCCGCGCGAACGCGGAGGAGGCGGTTCTGGCGGCCGAGGAGTCGGGCCGATCCGGCGAACGCCAGCCACAGCAGCGCGAGCAGGACCGTGGCGGCGACGAGCGCCGCGAGGAACACCTCGCGCCGCGCGGTGTTGACCCGGTCCTCGATCGGTCGGGCGTCCTCGTAGACCTCGTACACGCCGAACGGGTTGCCGTCGATCGCCCCCCGGATCGGCACGTAGACCTCGAGCGTCAGACCGGTCGGAGGCTCCTGCGCTGGCTCGTGCTCCGGTTCGTCGCTTTCGTAGGAGGCGACGCTCTGTCCGGCGAACGCGTTGGCCAGCCCCTCGCCGATCGAGAACCGCTGGCCCCGCAGGCTGGGCTCGGTCGAGTAGACCACGCGGCCGTCGCGGGACCAGATGTTGATCCGGCGGATGTCGCCGGAGGCCGTCAGCCGGGAGAGCTGGGCGTCGATTTCCGGATCGGGGGCGGCGCCCAGGTCGAGGCTGGCTTCGCTGATCGTCGGGTCGACGTAACCTCGAACGATGGCCTCGACGTTCTGGAGCGTCGATTGGGTGGCCGTCTGGCGAAGCTGGCCGGCGACGATCTCCGAGG
The DNA here is from genome assembly GCA_036002525.1 of Candidatus Limnocylindrales bacterium. Taxonomy (GTDB): domain Bacteria; phylum Chloroflexota; class Limnocylindria; order Limnocylindrales; family CSP1-4; genus JACDAV01. The sequence continues at coordinate 1,397 of DASYTG010000059.1, read as the reverse complement.
CCACGAACGCCATCCCGACGACGACCAGCACGGCAGGCGCGACGACGGACAGGCGCAGGTCGGGCCGCCAGCCGCCGACGCGCAGCAGGCGGATCGGATGGGTGCGTCGGGGTGCGGAGCCTTCCACGGTGGGGCGGCAGCCTACGGGGGGTCGACCGCCGCCTGAAACCCATCGTTCGTACCAGACCGGCGCCCCGCGGAGCGCGGATCTGCCTCGGGGGAACGCGAGAACTGCCCCGGCCCGGCGCGGTCACCGGGCCGCTCCAATCGGTCGCCGTCCAGGGCCACCGCCGACGTTCGTCGATGCCGCCCCGGGACGCCCGTCGCACTTTCCCCGTCGCGGCACCTTGCGATGACGGTTACGATGTCGCCCCGCGGGTGGAATAGCTCAGTGATCGAGGGCCCTGACATGTCGGACCATTGGCCGAAGTTTCTGTCCGAGCGACGCGACGCCGAGTCCGAGTCGACCCCGTCGTCGAGCGCAGATGACGCCGGGTCGGAGGACGGCACCGGTCAGCCGGACCCATCGAGCGCGAAGTTCGACGACCTGTTCCTGGCCGAGCTCGTGCGGACAGTGCAGACGACCGCGGGCCTCGAGCGCGTCAGGATCGCCGAGGAGACCGAGAGCCGGCGCCAGGAGCACATCGACCGCATCCGGGCACGCCAGGCGGCCGAGGCCGAGCAGATGCGCGAGCTGGCCGATCACGACAAGAAGGAGATCGACGCCTGGGCCGACGGTGAGCGAAATCGAATCCAGGCGGAGCACGAGCGGCGGACGACCGAGCGTCAGAAGGATTTGGAGACGAACCTGGCCGAGCACACCGCGAAGGTGGATCGACAGGTCGAGGCCATCGAGGCGGCCATCGCGGCATACCGAGCCGACGTCGATGAGTTCTTCTCCGGGATCGATCGCGAGACGGACCTCGTCCTCATCGCCAGGCAGGCCACCCGCCGCCCGGCCTTTCCGGTCCTGGACGCGATCGGCGAGAGTGGTCCCGGCGCCGCGACCGAGACGGAGATCGCCGGCGACAGTCAACCCACCGGCGAGACCGAGGCCCCGGTCATCGGGGTGATGGATTCGGAGACGGCGGAAGCCGCCGAGTCATGGGCGGTGGCGGAGTCGGCTCAGGGTTCCGGGGCAAGTGGAGCCTCCGACGAGGCCGACGAGCTCGGTGAGCCCGACGAGGTGGCCGAACGGGTGACCTCCGAGACCGGTCAGAGTCGGGTCCCGGGCTCGCTCCTCGGATCGGTACCGATAACCCGACCGATGAGCCGCTTCCGGTGGGACACCAAGGGCGAGCGGTCGGAACAGGAGAGCTAGGTCTGGCTCGCGCGGTATCCTCTGCCGGCGAGCGGGAGTAGCTCAGTTGGCAGAGCGTCAGCCTTCCAAGTCTCAC
>DASYTG010000058.1:0-76124 GCA_036002525.1 Candidatus Limnocylindrales bacterium | reverse complement strand
ACTGGAGAGCCTCGAGAATGACTACGAGATCGAGGCCACCTCCTCGCCCAGCGGTGTGACCCATGTGATGTTCACCCGCGCGGGTGTCTGATCGCGCCTCGGTCGAGGACCCGCCGCGCGCGTCCCCGGCCACGCTGATAGCTGTGCGGTCATCGACTCGTCCGGTCGCGAAGGGTACGATCAGCCCTGACTACCGCGTATACCTCTGAGACCAGCTGCAGGACCGAGTCGGGGGCCGAATCGAAGACCTGCTAACTGAGCGGCCTACGCTTGCGATTCCACGCTTGTGCCACAACGCTCAGGCCGATCTACTTCGTAAACAGCAGGTCCTCGGTTCAAATCCGAGTGTCGGCTCCACTCCCCGTTTCACGCTCAGTACGACCAGCTGTCTGGAGATAGCACGGTCCTCGCGGTGACCCGACCCGCTGGAGGCCGAGCCATCTGACGAAGACCTGATGACTGAGCCGATTCTGGCCTTCCCGGCAGCGGCGTCGCTTCAGCGGACGGACGTACGCGCTCAGGATTGCCGGCGTGCACGTTCGAAGAGCAGCTGTCTTTCACACAGCAGGTCCTCCGAACGGCACCTCCTGGTTTGGCTCGGGGCATCGAGCACGGAGCACGGCCTGAGGCTTTGCTGAGTCGGCGTACGATGGGCGCACCATGATCGAGCTGACGGATCCAGCATCGACGGCCGGCGATCGGTACCTGTTGCTGGCCGACATCTCCGGCTATGCGGCGTTCATGACGAGTGTCGAGCAGGCCCACGGCGTCGACTTCAGTCACGGCATCCCGGCCGGCTTCGCCGTGCTCGGCGAGCTGCTCGATACGGTTATCGAGGGAGTTCAGCCCGCTTTCGCCGTCGCCAAGCTGGAGGGCGACGCGGTGTTTGCCGTGGCGCCGACGGCGGCGCTTGACGCACGGGGTGAGGAGCTCCTTGGTCGACTCCAGGCGCTCTACCAGGCTTTTCATGCGCGACGCGAGAAGGCACGTGCCGCGAGAGATCATGTCTGTACCGCCTGTCCCGTCGTCGGCAGCCTCGACCTCAAGATGGTCCTCCACCGGGGCCAGGTCGTCCGCCAGTCGATCGGCACGCGGACGGAGCTCCTCGGGCCGGCCGTCAACGTGGCGCACAGGCTCCTGAAGAACAGCATCCAGGCGCGATTCGGGTATCGGCCCTACCTGTTTCTGACCGACGCCGCGGCGAGCGGCCTTAATCTTGCGGAACCCGGGGTCGAGCATCGTGAAGATTACGCGGACGTCGGACCCGTCCACGGCCGTGTCGTGGCGCTTGGCGCAGGACTGCCAGGGACCGCGGCGGCAGTCGGTTAGGCGCGGTCGGGAGGTCCGGAAACTCGCACCAGACCGAGCGAGACTTGCACTGCGAGCGTCTCCGGCGCAGGCTCCAACCCCGAGAGGCTCGGCCAGTCGCGCACGGCGCGCCCGGAAGGCGCGCGCCGCCGAGGCCCGGTCACCGGCGGCGACGTGGGCGCGCACGCCACGAACGCGAGCCTTGGTTAGCCTTGACTGTTACCAGCGTCAACCCGAGCCCGCAACGATCGCCCAACGAGCGCTCGCCGGTTCAGCCCCGACGAGCCGCCTTCGCGAAGAGTCCGCCCAGCACGCGCACGGTCGTTGGGAACGGGTGGATCGTGTCCGCCAGGAGCGTCGAGCGGCGTCCGGGTCTTGATCGCAAGCACGGCCTCGCCGATCGCGTCCGGCGCACCGGGCGCGGCGATTGAAGGCTCCGAGCAGGACCCGGTCACGGCGGCCGGCGACGATCGTGACGTGCCCAGGGGCCTCCGCGATGTAGCCGGGCGCGCTCGTCGCGTAGTCGGTCGTCTCCTTGAACGCATCGTGGCCGTCCTCGATCGCCTCCTCGGGCTGGAGACCGACCCCCGCCGGACGACGCCGTCGACCGGCTCGACTTCATCAGGGCCGCGAAGGCAGCCGGCCTTACCCTGGCCGAGGTGCGCCAGGTCCTCGGCGTGCGTGACGCCGGCGAACTGCCGGGCGGTCACCGAACTCATTGAGCACCGCCATGCCGAGACGCACGACGACGTAGGCCGCAGAAGGCACAGGACCCTGATGGCGACGGCCTGTTACCAGGTCGGCCATGAGGCCGATCTCTGCTCCCCTCGACCGGGAGCCGAATACTTCTGGCATCCGCACGCCCAACAACTGTCGGGGCGCCACGAACGCTTGTTCTATTTGGTGCGGTCGGCCGGCCACATCCCTAATGCTCGCCAGTCGGCGGACGGCTCCGGCGCGGCTACTCGAGGTTGGTCGGTCGTCTCCCAGTGACTGAGCTGGAAGGCGATCGATACGCCGTCGGGTACCTAAACCGGCGGCGTCTCCTCCATTGAGTCGCCGTCAGGCGGACCAGGTTCGTGAGTCAGGCCGACGCCAATCGCCATCGTGCCGACGAGCCGCATGCCATTCGGGCGAGCTCGCCCGGAGGGCATCCAGAGCAGGATCCCGAGACCAGCTGCGCGACTAGGGTCGCCCCGATCCAGGCCAGACCAGTCGGGATCATCGGGCTCGTCGGCTCACCATCCCGCCACGCTTACAACTCCAGTGAATAGTGCCGGCGCGGATTCGCAGCGGCGAAGAGCGCGATCGAGCCCACGCTCTCGAGCTGCCCTGTGCGAATGACGCCGCCAGGATCTCACGGAGCCTTGCTTCAGTGTCGTGGAGGTTGTCGAATCCACCCTGCCGATTGAACGACGCGAGCATCGATCGCGCGGCCCGGGTGTGAGGCCCCGAGGACCGAGGACTGATGCCCGAAGAGCACTCCATCCGGGGCGAGGGTGCCGGCGACGTTGGCCACGGCAGACGCCTTGCGCTCGAGCGGCCCCGGCAGGCAGTGGATGACCAGGTGCAGCGCCGCGAAGTCGAACGGCCCGTCGAGGCCATCGGTCGCGTCAGTGCAGGTCGGCGCAGGCGATCTTCGCGCCCCCCGGCGCGTGGATGACCACGGATACGGCCGTCGGACCGGCGATCCCGTCCGCGGTCGCCTTGCCGTTGCCGACTCCGGCGGCGTCGGTGGTGAAGCCCGGCCAGATCTCGTTGGGCGGGGCGGCCGGGCCGGCCGGGTCGAACCGATAGTGGCCGTCGGCGTCGCCGGAGCCACAGGCCTGCTGATGGACGTGGGCGCCGTACGTGATGTCGGGCGCGAGTCCGGTCACGTGAATGGCGACGATCGTCTTCCCATCGGCCGTGCGGACCATCTGCGCCCGGCCCGCGAGCTCCATGCCGGCGCCGGCCGCGAAGGCGTGCACGTCGCCGCGAGTCACCGTGGCGGCATCGGCCGCAGACGACGGGACCAGTGCGACCGTGAGAAGGGCCGCCGCGAGGACGGCGCGGGGATATCGGATCATGAGATGGGTCCTAGGACATGCGCCGTTCCGACGCGGTCGACGCGGAGGGCGCTGACGCCCATGGCAATCCAGCCGGCCGGGAACACGAGGATCGCGGCGACGATGGGACCGATCGCGATGGGCGACGGGAGCGCGCCGCTGGCGCCGAACAGCGCCAGCACGACGAGCAGGGCGCCGACCGCGAGGAGCCCGGATGCGGTTCGCGACAGGGTCCGGGCCTGCCACGTGGCCACCGCGAAAAGACTGGACCCCACCACCATCGTGAGGAGTCCGATCGAGCCGATCATCCATGGGCTGATGCCGGCGATCAGGGTGGCATCGCTGTCCCCGGTTGCCACGATCGCCGCGTAGCCGAACAGGCCGACCACGGCGCCGATCGCGGGGATCGCGAACGCTGCCCAGGTGAGCGCCGGGTGGCTGCGCGCCTGGAACGCGCTCAGGCCGATGAGGGCAACGAGCGTCATCACCGTCGCGCCGACGATCGCGTAGCCGAGCCAGGGGGAGAAGGACTCGCCCCCGTTGTTGATCGCGTTGCCCGCGAGCGCGAGCAGCCAGAGGATGCCGCCCGCGATCGCGGCATAGCCTCCGATTTTCAGTGACATGGCGAACCCCTTCCGGTGTTCCGAGGCGGCCCCGAGGCCGCGGAGGTGGAGGTGGGCGTCGAGCGCGCCGAGCAGCACGTCGGCCACGTCGAACGGGCCGAGCGGTCGCTCCTCGAGCACCACGGCGAACTCGACGCCGTAGCGTGCCCGCCAGCGCGCCGGGTAGAGGCGAAGCAGCAGGGCGATGGTGGGACGCATCGCCGGTCAGCCGGGGGACCGGCCGAGACGGCGGAGGCCGAGCTGCGCGAACTCGGAGAGCTCGCTCAGCTGCTCGGCGAGGACCGTGGCACCCACCGCGGTCAGGCGGTAGGGCCGTCGGCGGTCGACGGGCGCGAGGGCCTCGATGAGACCGCGCTCCTCGAGCCGGGCGAGCGCGGCGTACAGGGTCCCCGGACCCAGCGGCCGGCCGGTGCCGGCCTCCACGTCCGCCATGATCGCGTAGCCGTGCTTGGCGCCATCGCTCAGGCTGACGAGGATGAGCAGTGCGGGCTCGGCGAACCGGCCGAGCTCGGGGACCTGCGTGGCCATGCTTGAGACCTTCCTATCGATTGACGATATATCGTGGACCGATATATACTCGGCCTGAGGGCGGCTGTCAAGCCCTTGATGAGCGGCGACCGTTGCGAGCGGGCTGGGATGTCAGCCTCTCGCATCCGCTCTGCCGGCGACAGCCGGAAGCCAGTCACTGATCTCGGAAGCTGACCGGAGGGTCGAGGTGCGGGAATGAGCGACGCGATGAGCGGCGCGATGGTCACCGCTGGCACACGCGCTGCGGCCGACGCGAGAGAGCAACCCGGACTGTCACCGGCCGGCGAGGTGCTGCGCGACATCACAAGGGGCGGCATCGCCGGCGCGGTCGTCGGGATCGTGGTCGGCGGCCTCGGTGGCCGGCTTGTCATGCGACTTGCGGCTACGCTCCACCCGGATGCCGTCGGTGCGCTCACGGAGAACGGCAACCGGATCGGCGACGTCACGCTGGGGGGCACGCTCTTCCTGATTCTGTTCGGTCTGATCTCGGGCGCACTCGCGGGGGCGATATGGGTCATCGTCAGCCCCTGGATCCCGGGGCCTGCCGGGGTCCGGGCGCTGCTGACGGCCGGCGTAGCAATCGCGATCGGGACGCCGTTCCTCATCATCGGCCGGAACCCTGACTTCGTGATCCTGGATCACGACCCGAGAGTGGTGTCGCTGCTCGTTGCGCTCGTGGGCTTGATCGGCCTGTCCATCGCGCTGATCGACAGCTGGCTGGACCGCCGGCTCCCCACGCTGTCGCGGGTCGGAGAGGGCCGATGGTGATCTACGCGACCGTCGCGCTGATGGGGATACCGTCCTTGCCGCCGGCCGACCTGGGCTGACTGGCGCATCCGCAAGGCTGCCGACTCTGCCTCCCGAGTTAGAATCGGTGAGTCCACCGCGGATCCTCGGAGGCAGAGGCGACAAGCTCGAATCGAAGACCTGCTAACTGAGCGGCCTACGCTCGCGGTCCCACGCTTGTGCCACAACGCTTAGGCCGAACTACTTCGTAAACAGCAGGTCCTCGGTTCGAATCCGAGTGTCGGCTCCAGTCCTCCTTTCGTGCTAGGGAAGAACAGCTAACTGTTCGGCTCGACCGAGTCGGGCTCGAGCGAGGTTGCCACAGCGCTCGAAGACACGGCCGCCTCGGCCGGCGATCAGGGCGCTGCTTCGCGAGGGGCTGCGGCCAGCCAGAACCGACGTCCGGCTCCGGCGCTGGCCGGCGGCTCGGACCTCACGGTGAGGTCACCTCCTGAACGAGCTCAGGTCGGCGCGCGGGAGCGTGTGCGCCCTGCCGCGGACCGTGATCACGGTCTTGCCGTCGACGATCCGGACATGGCTGACGATCCAGTCCGTATCCGCGACCGTGGCCGAGGTCACGGCATCGTTGCCGACGAGCTGGATGATGATCGGGCCGGGCGCCGTCGAGCTACGCGTTCGACATCGCCTTCCACTCCCGAAGGCGCAGAGCGAGCAGCTCGGCACGCGCTTGTCCGTCGCCGCCGTCGAGGATGCGCATGTCGTCCGGATCGGCGCGCAGGTAGACACCAGATGTCCGCTCGCGGAGCTGGGGGTCGGCGTCGGACCGAGTGGTCCAGTAGCCCGAGGCCCGATCGGCAGACTCAAGCCGGATCTCGCCCGTGCCCTCGAGCTGGGGGGCGTTCGGGTGCCGCGGCCGCTCGCCCTTCCAGAAATAGAAGACGCTGCGCGGGTCGCGGCGCTCCTTCGAGGCCTCGCTCCGGTACCGTGCCGAGAGGGTGCCGTCCTCCTGCCAGGCTCGGCCCGCGATCTCGAGGCCGCCCTCCCGATCGCGCGAGATCCGGAGGAGGCTGATCGCCGACGGCTCGCGCTCGCTGCGCAGCGTGAGCGAGTGCTGCCACCAGTCTCCCTCGAGCCGAGTCAGTCGACCCTCTTCCTCGATTGCCTTCCGGAGCTTCTGGTTAACCGTCCGCATGTCGGCCGCCGTCAGGGCCTCGGGGTAGCGCACCGACGTCATGCCCAGGAGATCGGTGGGTAGCTTGGCGCCCTTCGCATGGAGGATGAACGTCCGGCGCATGCCCAGCGCCCCGCCGAACAGGCCGGCCTCGAAGACGACGTTGTCGCGCGGGGAGGCCTGACCCGGGGTGGTTGCGTCCGATGGGCTGCTGGTCCAGTCGTCCTGGGCAAAGACGAACGCGGCGAAGTCGACCTCGCGGGTGAGCTCAACCAGCCGGTCGAGCGTGGAAACGCCTGGGTTGAAGACCGCGGTCCACGGTTCGACCTCCGCGACCTCCGCAAGGCCGCGCGTCAAGGCCTGCACCAGCTTCGCCTGCTTTCCAGAGGAGCCGAGGAAGATCCGGGGCTTCATGCCTAACGGTGGTCAGTGCTCGGGCATCGACCGGCGCGGGCCGACCGGCCCGGCCGCACGCGCTCTGGGCAGGAGTTGCGCGATCTCGACGGCGACGCGCTGACCGTCCACGACAATCTCGCGTCGACGGCCCGGACTGATCGACGGTCTCCGTCGGGCCAGGCTACGACCTCCACCGCGTGACCCGTGCTCGGATGTTTGACGAGCCTATCCAGCGCATCGTCCCCGAGTCTGGGACCACCCCGATCCTCGGCCCCTTCGACTCGCGCTGCAGCTTGGCACTCGACTCTCGTATTACCCCTGCTGGCAGCGATCACCACGCGGGTACCATAAGCGATGATCTGACGTGCCTTCGGAGACAGCCGGAAGCAGAAATCGAAGACCTGCTAACTGAGCGCACGACGCTCGCACCTCCACGCCTGGGCCACAACGCTCAGGCCGATCCAGTTCGTAAACAGCAGGTCCTCGGTTCAAATCCAGTGTCGGCTCCACTCCCCTCCTCGTGAGCGTGGAACAACGGCGCAGCAGCAGGCGATCGTATTGCCGCGCTCGCCGTGCCGGCCGCCGGTCAGAGTCGATCGCCTGACACCACGCCCGCCGATCCGTCGACGGTGACCTTGTCCCCGGTCGCGATCCGCTCGGTCGCGCCTGCAACCCCCACGACGGCCGGGATGCCGTACTCGCGGGCCACCACCGCGCCGTGAGACATCATCCCGCCCATCTCCATCACCAGGCCGCCGGCGGTCAGAAAGAGGGGGGTCCAACCGGGATCTGTCGACGGCGCGACGAGGATCTCACCCGGCTCGAGCCGCGCGTCGTGGGGGGAGAGGATGACACGAGCCGTGGCGGTCACCGAGCCCGGCGACGCGGGCGACCCACGCAGGGCGCCTTTGGGAACATCGATGAGGGCGATCTCCGCATCGGTGCCGTCCGACAGCAGAATGCGTGGAAGGTGGCGTCGGGCCAACTCGCGGGCGTGCGTGGCGCGCCGCATGGCGACGGTCTCGCGGAGGTCCGCTCCGTCGATGGCCCGTCGGGCCTCGGCCTGAGTGAGGAAGTAGATATCGTCGGGGCTGGCGAGCCGTCCGGAGGCAGCGAGCTCCTGGCCGACCGGTTGGAGGATCTCGCGGATCGGCGTGAACAGGCGCCGGATAAGGGTGTACTTGGGCAGCTCGCGGGAGCCCATCAGCGCTCGGACGCGGCCGAGCAGGAACCGGAGCATCCAGCGCCGGGGACCGCGGACCCGACCGAGCAGCGTCGCCACCATCTGCTCGGCCTCGCGCGCGCCGCGCTCGAACTGCTGGTCCGGCGCATGGGTCTCCTCCTCGAGCTGGAGGTAGTTCGCGATCGCGCCGAGAAGATGCGACGGGTCCTCCGACCAGCGCGCGACGCCGAGATCGATCTCGCCGACCGACCGGAACCCGTACCGGGTGAGGAAGGCGGCGAGGCCATCCTGGAGCCGTGGGGGCAGGGTGCTGCCACGATAGGCTGCGGCAAGCTCGGGCGCCGATCGTCCCAGGAGGGCGCTGCGGGAGGCCGGATCGGAGCGGATGTCCGTCGCCAGAGCCCAGAGCGCGAGGTCCATCTCGGTGGTCGGGTTGTGGGGTAAGCCCCGCGTAAGGGTCTGCAGCTCCGCCTCGGTCGCCCGGCCTCGCAGGAGCCGACCGGCAACGAGGTAGGTGAGGCTCCCGGCGACGACCAGGCCGAGCAACCGTGGGAACAGGAACGGTGGTCCCGAGCGCATCAGCTCCTCCACGGCGTCCAGCCGGGCCGACGACGTCGCGGTCGCCGGCGGGTCGATGCGCGTCGCCCGCTCGATCTCGCGGATGTATCGCACTCGGACCTTATCCGGGGAGAGCAGCAGTCGAAGCGCGTAGAGCGGGATCCGCGACCGCGCAAGCAGCGGCACGATCCGGCGAACGGACCCGAGGCGGGAGCCGGTGCGCAGCGCGAACCGGGGATCCAGGGCGAGCCTCCGAAGGACCACCGAGCTGCGGGCCTCGCCGACCGCGGTCAGCCGCATCATCACTTCGCGGCCGAGTGGGTCGCGCAGGGCCGGAGTGACGTCCACGAACAGCCGCCCACCGGCCTCCACGACCGGCGAACGGATCGGTCCGCCACCGCGTCGACCCCGGGCGAACGCCGCGGCCAGCGCTTCGCCGATCCGGCGGAACGGTTCCTGGCCCATCGGGGTGATCGGCTCGAAGTAGCCCTGGGCGACGCTGGCGCAGAAGTACACGCGCGGAGCGGACTCGTCGCCGGCGGGCCTCTCGGGCAAAGGGAAGAGCGTGGTGATCGGCCGCGACTGGACGATCCACAGGCGGCCGTCACCGTCGAACGCGAACTCGATGTCCTGGGGGCTGCCGAACTGGCGCTCGATGCGAGTGCCGGCCGCCGCGAGCTCCCGAACCTGGACATCCGTGAGGACGGCCTTATCGCCGCGTACCCGGCGTTCGAGGATCTCGCCCGACTTGGGGTCGGCGGTGTAGTGATCGGGATCGATCGAGCCCGCCACGACCGTGTTGCCGAGACCCGGCGCGGCGTCGATCACGGCCCGGCCACGCCGCCCTGTGATCGGATCGGCGGTGAACAGCACGCCCGCAGCCCTCGCCTCGACCATCCGCTGGACGACGACGGCCAGTCCGAGGCCGGCGTCGTCGATGTGCTGATCGCGCCGGTAGGCCACCGCCCGCTCGCTCCATAGCGACGCCCAGCAGCGGCGGATCGCATCGAGCAGGGCCTCGTCACCGGTAACCCCGAGATACGTGTCCTGCTGGCCGGCGAACGAGGCATCGGGCAGGTCCTCCGCGGTAGCGGACGATCTGACCGCGACGGCGCCCCCGCCGAGGGCTCGGTACGCCTCAAGCGCCGCCGTCGCGATCGCCCGCGGCACGTCGTGGCTGCGGAGGCGGTCGGCCGCGTCCTCCGGCTCAGAGGGGTCGATCCGGGCCGTACCCACGGCGAGAGCGAAGGCCTGGGTGGTCAGAACGAAACCGTCCGGGACGGCGAAGCCGGCGGCAACCAGCTCACCGAGATTGGCGCCCTTGCCACCGGCGGTAGCTGCGTCAGACGCGCGGATCGAGTCGACGGACCGGACGAGCGACAGCGTCGTGCTCACCCGGCAAGCGTACGCGCCCCCAGGCGGCCCGGTTCTTGAAGGACACACCAGCGTCGGACCCAACGAGCGAGATGAGGTCGCCTGGCGGGCCCTCGAGCCCGGCCTGTGGCTCCTCCACGCAGGGCCTCGCATGCTTGAATCGAAGCCCTGCCACCTGAGCGGCCTACGCTCGCGATTTCACGCTCACGCCACAACGCTCAGGCCCATCTGGTTCGTAAACAGCAGGTCCTCGGTTCAAATCCGAGTGTCGGCTCCACTCCCCTATTTCGTGCCCAGAGCATGTCGGTCTTGGGCCGATGACTTTCGCGCGGCGGGGTGGTCTGATTCGACAACGACAGACCTCGCGCCGGAGCATCGACATGGACCAGAAGAACCTCGCCGATCTCTACAGCCTCGATCCGATCCCCTGGTCGCGGGCCCTCGAGGCGCTCGAGTCGGGCGAGCCGCGAACCCAGACACCGTTCCTCGCCACGACGCGACCGGACGGCCGGCCGCACGTCGCCGCGGTCGGCGCCCTCTGGGACGACGGCAAGCTCTATTTCGTGAGCGGCGCCGGGACCCGCAAGAGCCGGAACCTCGCCCAGAACGCCAACTGCATCATCTCGATGTCGCTGACGGGCATCGACCTGGTCGTCGAGGGCATGGCCGAACGAGTGACCGACGACAAGACCCTCAAGCGACTCGCGAAACGCTACGCCGACCAGGGCGGGGCGCCCACCGTCAAGGATGGCGCCTTCACGCACGAATACAGCGCGCCGAGCGCCGGTCCTCCGCCATGGGACCTCTACGCGGTCGCGCCGACCACGGTCTTCGGTGTGCTGACGGTCGAGCCCGGCGGTGCCACCCGCTGGCGCTTCGACGCCTGACGGGCCAATCGGAACTTTGGATAGGCCCTCGTACTCCACGATGAGCTTCTGGGCCCACCAGGCGCTGATGCCCTGCTCGCCGGTGAGCCAGTCGGCCATCTCACGGTACTGGCGGCCGGCCGCGCCCAGGCGTCGAGCAATGCGAACCATTCGCTCCGGTTTCGGCCCGTCGCCCGCCGCAGGGCCGGGCCGAATCGCGTAGCTCGCTGGCCGCCCACCGCACGCTCAGCCTTCCCGAGCGGCGCTACCTCGAGTCCCGCGCCGCACGGCTGACGCCAGCCCCTCAACCTGGTGACGGCTGATTCTCCGGCGATCCGAGGCTCGGCTTCTGGTTGCGTTGGGCCAGACCGACTGTGACAATGCCTTCGGGGCCACCTCGGAGGGGAGTGCCATTGCCGGACCGGTCCGTGTTGCGGCTGTTCGGATTCCGGCCGGTCGGGTTCGGCGCGGACTACGACGCGCATCTCCGGCGGAGCCTTCTCCCCGCCTTTGTCGAGTTGCCCGGGCTGCGTGACGCGTACGTCGGGCGGCGCGGGCCGGACGACGCCGGGGAGCGCGCGATCGTGTCGATCTGGGAATCCGCCGAGGCGCTGGCCGCGGCCCTGGACGCCGAAGGCGGAGACCGGCTCGCGATCGAGGCGGCGCCGGAGGTCGGGCCGTCGCGGATCGAGGTCGTGACGCTGGCGGTCGACCTGTCATTCGAGCTTGCCGAACCGCCACGAGTGCTCAGGGTCTTCCGCGGCGAGGTGCGTGAAGGTGAGCTCGACCGGTACGTCGAGGAGGCGAGGATCGGGACACTCGCCGACGCGGCCGGTCCGCACGGCCCGCTGGGCCTCTACCTGGGACCCCAGCCGCCGAACGGATTCCTGACGGTGTCGGTGTGGACCGGCTGGGAGTCGATCGAGGCGGCGACCCACGGCAACATCCGCCAACCGATTGCCACGAGCAACGCGGCCCGGCTCGTCGGCGGCCGAGCCACCCACTTCGAGGTCGTGCCGGGGGCCGCCCACCGCGCCGATCGGGAGTTCCCGGCCGCGGAGTAGGCCGGCGGGTCCGACTACGTCGCCTGGTTCGCCCCGGCCTTCCGATAGGCGTCCCCCGGCGGCCGCTGCTTCGACCCCGGCGCTAGTTCGGCCCGACGGCAACCTCCGCGAGCCGCCGCTCGAGGAACGCCTGCTCGGCCGCGTTCGCCGTCAATTCCCGCGCCCGCCGGTACGCTGCCGCGGCCTCCTCGCCCCGCCCGAGGCGTCTGAGCAGGTCCGCCCGTGCGGCGTGGAGGTACGGATACGCATCGAGCTGGCCGCCCGCCGCGATCCCCTCGATGATCGACAAACCGGCGGCAGCGCCGTCCGCCATCGCGACCGCGACCGCCCGATTCAGCTCGACCACGGGCGACGGCGCAATCGCCGCCAGGCCTGCGTAGAGCGCCGCGATCTGGGTCCAATCGGTCGCGCCCGGGGACGTAGCCTCGTCGTGGAGTGCCGCGATCGCCGCCTGGAGCTGGTACGGCCCGGGCCGTCGCATCCGGAGCGCGCGGTCGAGGAGATCTCGCCCCTCCTCGATCTTCGCGGCGTCCCAGCGCGAGCGGTCCTGGTCGTCGAGAAGGACGATCTCGCCGGCCGGCCCCACCCGCGCCTCGCGCCGTGCGTCGTGGAGGAGCATCAGAGCGAGGAGCCCGAGCGCCTCGGGCTCGTCCGGCATGAGCTGGCGGAGGACCCGGCCCAGCCGGATCGCCTCGGCGGACAGCTCGCGGCGGATGAGCGAGTCGCCGGACGTGGCGCCGTACCCCTCGTTGAAGACGAGGTAGACGACCCGGAGGACGCCGTCGAGCCGCTCCGGGAGGAGGTGGTCCGGCGGGACCTGGTAGGGGATGCCCGCCTCGCGGATCTTCTTCTTCGCCCGCACGAGCCTCTGGGCGAGGGTCGGCTCCGGGACGAGGAACGCGCGGGCAATCTCGGGCGTCGACAGCCCGCCGAGCGTCCGCAGCGTGAGCCCCACCCGCGCATCGAGGGCGAGCGCCGGATGGCAGCAGGTGAAGATAAGGCGCAGCCGGTCGTCCGGTATCGGGCTCATGTCGTCCTCTCCGGCCGCCTCGTCCGTCGCGAGATCCGCCTCGACCTCCGCCTCGCGGCGGAGCAGCTCGGCCTTCTCGGCCAGCCGGCGGCGGCGACGGAGGCGGTCGATGGCGCGGTTGCGGGCCGTGGTCGTGATCCACGCTCCCGGGTTCGCGGGCACGCCACGGACCGGCCACGTCTCGAGAGCCGTGACGAACGCTTCCTGGACGGCCTCCTCGGCGAGGTCGAAGTCACCGAGGACGCGGATGAGTGTCGCGACCGCCCGTCCGGACTCCTCGCGGAACAGGCGGTCGACGACCTCGTGAGCTTCGACTTCGGGGATGACGGACCTCAGCGAGTGGCGCCGACCGCCTGGGCCGCGTCCGCGTACTCGGTCGGGAGCTCCCAGATGGGGCGCACCTCGATCGAGCCGCGCTTGGCGCCGGGGATCATCGCCGCGATCTTGATCGCCTCGTCGAGATCCTTCGCCTCGACCAGGTAGAAGCCGCCGAGGGCTTCCTTGGTCTCGGCAAACGGGCCATCGGTCGTGATCGTCCGGCCATCGCGGACCTGGACGGTCGTCGCGGTCTGGGTTCCCTGGAGGGCCTCGCCGCCCTTGTAGGCGCCGCGCTCGGTCGCCTCGCGGGTGAACGCGGCGTAGGCGTCCATCTCTTCCTTCATGACCTCTTCGGGCGGAGCCTCCGCCGGCTCGGCCGTGTAGATCAGGAGTGCGTAACGCATCGATATCCTCCTCTGGGACTCCTGGCCGTCGTTCGCGGCCGTCATCTGAACGACGATCAGCGGCCGCCCGAATCGACAGCGGCTCAGTCCGCCTTCTGGAGCGTGACCTCGACGTCCTGCCCCACCGCTGCCGCGGCTGCCTCGAGCGCGGCCTTGCTCACGCCGACGCTGAATCCGCCGCCGGCCACGAGCATCGTACTGCCGCGAAACGCCGTGCCCTGGAGCGTGCCCTGCACGCGGTATTGACGGCGCCCGCCGATTGTCGCGACGAGATCGGCCGGGATGTCGACCACCGCCTGGCCGCCGGGCTGGTCCTCCTTCCAGCGGCGGACGCGGCCGCGGAACGCGATGCCCTCTCCCATCGGATCCTCCTTCGTGTCCAGTCTGCCGGACAGTTGCCGATCGGGCTAGCATCGACCCATGCCGCCGCGCAAGGAGGTCCTCGAGGTCGCCGGCCGGGAAGTGACGGTCTCGAACCCGGACAAGGTCTACTTCCCGAAGGCCGGCCATACGAAGCTCGACCTCGTCAACTACTACCTCGCTGTGGCCGACGGCGCGCTGCGCGGCATCGAGGGCCGGCCGATGGCCCTCAAGCGGTTCGTCGACGGCGCGGAAGGCGAGGCGTTCTTCCAGAAGCGAGCACCCGACAACCGGCCGGACTGGATCCGGACGGCCGAGCTGACGTTCCCGTCCGGCCGCACGGCGGACGAGATCGTCGTCGACGACGCAGCGGGGCTCGCCTGGGTCGTCAACCTCGGCTGCATCGACATGAACCCGCACCCGGTCCGGGCGGAGGATCTCGATCATCCGGACGAACTGCGGGTGGACCTCGATCCGGTTCCAGGCGTGCCCTGGTCCCAGGTCCGCGAGGTCGCGCTCGTGACGCGCGAAGCGCTGGAGGCGGTGGGCCTCGTCGGCTGGCCGAAGACCTCCGGCTCGCGCGGGATTCACATCAACGTCCGGATCTCGCGCTCGTGGACGTATCCCGAGGTGCGGCGCGCAGCGCTCGCGCTGGCCCGCGACGTCGAGCGGCGGGCTCCGTCGATCGCGACATCGAAGTGGTGGAAGGAGGAGCGCCACGGAGTGTTCCTCGACTACAACCAGAACGCGAAGGACCGAACGGTGGCCTCCGTCTACTCGGTCCGGCCGCTCCCGGACGCGCGCGTCTCGATGCCGCTCCGCTGGGAGGAGGTCGGCGACGTCGTGGCCGAGGACTTCACGCTCGCGACCGTACCGGCGCTGTACGCGACCAGGGGCGATGCCGGCGCCGGGATCGACGAGGCGGTCGGGTCGCTCGAGGGGTTGCTGGAGCTGTCCGCCCGCGACGAGCAGGAGGGCCTGGGCGACGCACCCTGGCCGCCGAACTATGCGAAGCAGGCTGGCGAGCCGCCGCGGGTTCAGCCGTCGCGAAAGCGGCGTGCGGACAGCGAGTATGCAGGCAGGGGCGTGGCCGGCGGGCCGCCGCCGGAGGTCGCGGCCGAACGGGCGGCGGCGGTCGCGGCGGGCGACCGGAACGCCGGGCTCCCGACCGACTGGACGGGCACCCGCCCGACTCCGACCGGCCGTCGCAAGTCGTCGATCCCGGTCATCGAGATCTCGCGGGCTGCGAAGAAGTCGGAGGCGCTCAAGGGTCTCGAGCGGTGGAAGGCGCGCCACCCGGAGGCGGCCGCGGCGCTCGAAGAAGCCGACATCCTCGTCGACGGGATGCGTGGCCGGGCGACGCTCTGGTACCGGGTCCGGGTCAACCTGACCCACGTCCCCGAGGCCGATCGGCCGCCCCAGGAGCCGCTCGACCCGGACTACGACCCGTGGGCCGGCTACGAGTGGCCGGACCGGGCCGGCCAGCTGGAGCGGGCCCCGCGCAAGAAGAAGCCCACCGCGTGAGGCGGCCGGCGATCGCGGTTGCCGTCGCGCTCGCGGTCGCCGGTTGCGGCTCCACTCCATCCCCGCAGGCCTCGGACTCCGAGCCGCCGGACCAGCTGGGCCATGCCGTCCTGCTCGAGGCCGTGGTTCCCCGCTGGGGCCCCGGTCCTGACCGCGAGCTGCTCGACGATTGGGGCGAGAATCCGCAATTGCTGGACAAGGGCCGGACGGCCGTGGTGCTCAGTCGTCCAGTCGCCGGTCCAGGCGGCACCTGGGTTCGAGCCTGGGTGGCGCCGGACCCGTCCCAGTTTCCGGGCGACTACTTCGCCTGGCTCCCGCTGACACAAGAGGGCCGACAGATGCTCCGGCTCGAACCCGCGCCGGCGTGTCCGGCTGTCGGCACGATTGAGTTCGTTGCCGTCTTGCTCGCTCCGGATCGCCTCCGATGCTTCGGTGGCGGTGAGTTGACCGTGACGGCGAAGTCCTGTCTCTCGGATTGGCCGCGGTACGACACCGACCCGCCCTGGTACGGGACGAGCACCGGTCCGGCGAGGCGGTGGCGCTCTACAGCCAGGAGGCAGAGGCCAGACCGCCGACGACGGCGTGGGTCGATGCTCGCGTGCCGCCCGGCGTGGAGGCGCCACCGCCGGACTTCCTCCTGCAAGTCATCGGCCAGTTCGGGCATCCGTCCTCAGACAGCTGCCATCGAACTCTGAACACGGCCGGAATGAATCCCCGCCCGCCGCCAGGGGCCGGCCTGCCGCTCGAGAGCCGGGAGGACAGCGCGCGGTGGTGCCGGCAGCAGTTCGTCCTGTCGGGATGGGAGGTCATGGCCGGCCCGGAGGGACGGCCCCTCGATCCCGCGCGACCGCAGCTCCACCGAAGCCCGCTTCCTCCGCCGGGAGTGCCGGTGGCGTGCGGCGGGGTCGGCATGCCACCGCTGCGCCTGCGAATCGATCTCGATCGCCTGGACCCCGTCTGGCTCGACGTGGCCGGCGGCTCCCGGTCGCTGGCCTTCTTCGGCCCGGAATTCCTGGTCGAGGTAGGCGAGGAGCCGCGGATCACGACGCCGGGTGGGCTCGTCCTCATCGACGGCGACGTGATCGATCCCGACCGCGGGCGACCCGGTCTGGCGGTCTGCCCGGGCGGATCGGTGGTGGCTTTCAGCGTCCCCGTGGACCAGGACGGCTGACAGCTCTCTGGACCGGTTCTCAGCCGCCGAAGATCTGCTCGATGAGGTACGGCGCCGTCTCCTCGAGCTGGTCGTAGCGGCAGTCCGCCGGCTGCTTGTCCGGGCGCCACCGGCGGAACGTCGTCGCGTGGCGGAACCGATCGCCCTGGAGATGGTCGTAGGCGACCTCGACGACGCGCTCGGCGCGGAGCGGCTCCCACGACAGGTCCTTGCCGCGGTTCCAGCGCGACGTGGCGCCGGGCAGGCGCTGGCCGGATGCATCTGCCGCGCCCATCGAGGCCCACTCGGCCCACTCCCCCCACGGGTGACCGTCGGCGGCGTCCTTCCGCAACGGCTCGAGCTCCTTCGCCAGGGCCGCGCGCCGGTCCCACGTGAAGGACGACGTGATTCCGACGTGGTGGAGCTTCGCGTCATCGTCGAACAGCCCGAGCAGCAGTGACCCGACGTGCGTCCCCGGCCCGTTCTTGTGCCAGCGGAACCCGGCGACGACGCAGTCGGCCGTCCGGGCGTGCTTGATCTTCAGCATCGCCCGCTTGCCGGGCTGGTAGGGCGCGTCGAGTCGCTTGGCGATGACCCCGTCGAGGCCGGCGCCCTCGAACCGGTCGAACCAGTCGCGCCCCATCGCCCGGTCCGTCGTCGCCGGGGTGAGGTGGATCGGCGGCTCGGCACCTCCCAGGACGGCCTCGAGCCGCGCCCGTCGCTCCCCTTGCGGCACGGGTCTCAGGTCCTCATCGCCCAGGGCAAGGAGATCCCACGCCACGAACGACGCCGGCGTCTCGCCCGCCAGCATCCGGACCCGCGATTCGGCCGGGTGGATCCGCAGGAGGAGAGCCTCGAAATCGAGCTCGCCGCCGGTCGCGATCACGACCTCCCCGTCGACGACGACCCGGTCCGGCAAGTTCGCCCGGAGCGGCTCGCCGAGCTCGGGGAAGTAGCGATCGAGGGGCTTCAGGTCGCGGCTCTGGATGAGCATCTCGTCGCCGTCGCGGAAGACGATCGCCCGGAAGCCGTCCCACTTCGGCTCGAAGAGCCAGCCATCGTCCGACGGCAGGGCCTCGACCGGCTTCGCGAGCATGGGCTCGAGCGGTGGGGCGAACGGGAGACGCACGCCCCGAGTGTAAGGGCGCGGCGGAGCCAGAGGCCGACGCCGTCGGACCATCCACGATCCGGACCGGACTTTCGGCGGCTCCGGCCGGCCCGCAGGACGGCCGATACTCGGGCGGCGAGGGTTCGACTCGGGAACCGAGAGGCCCCGCCGACCGTCCGCGCAGATGGGCGGCCTCCGGTCGCCCCTGGCCCCCGGGAGGGTAACGCGATGCTTCGTCCATTTGGGTTGTCCCGTTGGTCCGCTGGTCTCGTCGTCGCGGTCGCCCTGCTTCTCGCCGGGTGCGCCGGCAGCAGCCAGACGACCCTGTCCACGGTCGGCGACTCGATCGGCAGCGGCGGCGCGCCGGCCGCAAGCTCCCGTCCCGCCCCGATAGCGGCCAGCGGGGACACAGCCGCCTTCCGCGACGACGCGAAAATCATCCGGAACGGCTCGCTCAGCCTCCGGGTCGAGGACCTGGACGCGGCGGTTCGCGCCGGTCGCGACGCGATTCGGGCGATAGGCGGCTACGTCGGCGCCTCTCGCCAGGCAAACAACGGCGACAACTCGGTCGCCTCGATCGCCTACCGCATCCCCGCCGCTCGCTGGGACGACGCCCTCGATACGCTCCGCCAGCTCGGGACGGTCCTTTCCGAGGAGACCGACGCCGTGGAGGTGACCGGCCAGATCGTCGACCTCGAGGCGAGGATCCGGAATCTGCGGGCCAGCGAGACGGCCCTCCAGAAGATCGCGGCCGGGGCGACGAAGGTCACGGACGTCCTCGAGGTCGAGAGACGCCTGACCGAGGTCCGTGGCCAGATCGAGCAGCTCGACGCCCAGCGCGCGGACCTCGAAGACCGGGCGGGCTACGGCACGCTGACCGTGACGTACGGGATCCAGGTCGTCGCGGTGACCGAGGCCGCCAAGGGCTGGGATCCGGCGACCGAGGTCGACCGGGCGACGGGCAGCCTCATCGAGATCCTCCAGGCCCTGACCACCGCCGGCATCTGGTTCGCGATCGTCTGGGTGCCGATCCTCCTCACGATCGGCCTCGTCGCGGCGGCGGTCGTCTTTGTCCTCCGCCGCCTTGGCGTGATGAGGCGGCCAGACTCGTCCGAGGCGCCCCTCCCCGGCTGACCGCGAAATCGGTGTCGGCGGACGGCGGCACCCCCGTGGCACGATGGGAGTTGTGAGCGATCAGTCCCGGCGCTACGACCGGATCGCGAGGGGGTACGCCCGCTGGTGGGCACCCGTGCTCGCCCCGACCGCGGTCGGCGTCCTCGACCGGATTGCCCCGCTCGTCGACAACGGCGCGCGCCGGATCCTCGATCTCGGCACGGGAACCGCAACGCTGGCCGTGGCCGCGATCAGGCGCTGGCCGCAGGTCGAGGTCGTCGGGATCGACGCGTCGGGCGGGATGGCGGCTGCGGCTCGGGCGGAGGCGGACCGGCACCTTGGCCCTAGGGACCGGCGCCGCTTCCGGGTCGACGTCGCGTTCGCCGACAAGCTACCGTTTGGAACCGCGGAGATCGACGCGGCCGTCTCGTCGTTCGTCCTCCAGCTCGTCCCGAACCGCTACGCGGCCCTCCGCGAGGTCCACCGCGTGGTCCGCCCGGGCGGCAGGATTGCCCATGTCACGTGGCTCGTCGGGAACCGCGTGTTCCGGCCGGACGTGACGCTCGACGGCGTCCTCGACGAGGCCGGGATCGGTGCCCGCGAACCGGAGGGCCGTCGTGGCGACTACGAATCCGTGGCCGCGGCGGCGGCCGGCCTCCGGCGCGCCGGGTTCCACGCGGTCGAGGCGGAGGGCTCCGAGCTCGTCCACGCGTTCGATGCGCGGAGCTACCAGGGCTTCATCGAGGAGTTCGACGAGGAGGACCTGTTCTCGAGCATGGGCCGGCGCGAGCGCCAGCGAATCTCAGGCCGGCTGCGTGAGCGTCTCGGAGCCCTGCCGGCGTCCGCGTTCGAACTGCGACTACCGGTCGTGATAGCCCACGGCGACCGCCCGTAGCGCGAGCGGATCGGCCGCTCAGCCCTTGCGAGACTCCTTGGCGTCGTCGTCCTGCTCGCGGCCCTCGCGGCCCTCGCGACCTTCGCGGCCCTCGATGCCCTCGCGACCTTCGCGGCCCTCGACACCCTCGGCGGCCTCGGCGCCTTCGGCGACCTCGCCCTCGGCGAGCTCCGCCGGAGCGACCGGCTCGACCTCCTCGACTCGCGGTGGGATGACCCGGGCGACGAGCTCGTCGGGGTCATTGAGCAGCGTGACGTCGCTGGGGATCACGAGGTCCCGGACGTGGATCGTCGATTCGAAGTCGACGAGGCTCTCGATCGAGTACTCGATCGACTGGGGCAGGTGGTCCGGCAACGCCCGGACGCGCACGTTATCGATCGCGTGGATGACGGTTCCGCTCTGCTCGGTGACCGCGACGGACTGGCCGGTCGCGACGAGCGGCACTTCGACGGTCAGCTCCTCAGTCATCCGGACGACGAACAGGTCGACGTGGAGCGGGCGCCGGTTGACCGGATGAAGCTGGACCTTCTGGACCAGCACCGGCTGCGTCTTGCCACCCTCGACCGAAAGGTCGACCAGGGCGTTCGCACCTACCCGCCTGCGGAGCTGCGCGAACTCCTGAGCGTCCACCGTGACGTTCTCCGACTCGAGCCCGTGGCCGTAGACGACACCCGGAAGCTGACCGGCACGGCGGAGCCTGGCGACGGCCTTGCCGGTCGTCTGGCGCTCCCTGGCGGCCAGCGTCGGTCGGGCGGCGATGGACATTCGGGCGGACCTCGTATGGTGATTGGTCGATGGCCGGGGCTGCGACACGGCGGCGGACAAATTGCCACCGGGCGCCCGGGGCCGCATACCGTACCACAGCCGCCGCCGGTGCCCGGACCACGCTCGCCGGGCCGGGAACGGGGTCCGGTGTAGGATCGGCCCCGTGTCGGCCACGATTCTCATCGTCGAGGACGAATTCGCGGTTGCCCGCGGCATCCAGTATGCGCTCCAGCAGGAGGGCTACCAGGTCGCGGTCGCACGATCCGGCGAGGAGGGTCTCGACTTCGCCACGAACCAGGCGCCCGATCTCGTCGTTCTGGACGTCCGCCTGCCGGGGATGGACGGGTTCGAGGTCCTCCGCCGCCTCAGGGCGACCGGGTCGAAGGCGCCGGTTCTGGTCCTCACCGCCCGCGACGACGAGGTCGACAAGGTCATCGGCCTGGAGCTCGGCGCCGACGACTACCTGACGAAGCCGTTCGGCCTCCGCGAGCTGATGAGCCGGATCAAGGCCCTGCTCCGCCGGGCATACGGCGACCTTGCCGATGCCGCGGGCGGCCGGGTGATCCGCCACCGCGACCTCGTCATCGACCTCGAGCGCCGGCGCGTCCAGCGCGGCCAGCGCCGGATCGGCCTGACTCCGACCGAGTTCGAGATCCTCCGCCACCTCGCCAGCCGGCCCGGCCGGGTCTACACCCGTTCGGAGCTGCTCGAGCTCCTGCGCGACTACGAGGCCCTCGACCAGGACGAGAAGACGATCAACGTCCACGTCAGCCACCTGCGCGACAAGATCGAGGACGACCCCGCGTCGCCGAGCTTCGTCCTGACCGTCCGGGGGGTGGGCTACGCCTTCGCCGAGCGCTGAGCCATCGGGCCGTGCCGGTCAGCCGGGGCGGGGACTCCGGGCGCTGGCCCCGCGGACCTTCCAGGCACGCCTCGCGATCGGGTTCCTGGCGGTCGTCGCGCTCACGCTGCTCCTCGTCTCGTTCCTCGTCCTCAACCGGCTCGACGACTACTTCTACCGGCAGCAGGAGGCGGACCTCGCTGACCGCTCCCAGACGGTCCGGACGATCGTCGAAGGGCTCGCTATTCGCGGGTCGCCGATCCGGCCGGTCGTCCGGTCGGACGGCACCGTCGACCCGGGGGTCGTCCGGGAGCTCGGCAACCCGGCCCAGCTCCAGATCATTGCCGACGAGCTCGCCAAGGCGAACGTCCATCTCCGGCTGGGCTTCGGGAGCCCGGAAGAGTTCGTGCCCGCGGTCGGTGGCGAGTTCTCGGCGACGTACCAGGGCCAGCCGCGCCCCGGGCAGACCCGCGAGTCGGTGACGTACACGTACCGCTACCCGATCCGGAGCAGCCTCTTCTCGTACGTCCTCGAGATCACCCTGTCGAGCCCGTTCACGTTCCGGGCGTCGGCGCTGGCCAACGTGACCGGGCTGCTCGTCGCGATCGCCTTGTTCGCGCTCGGCATGTCGATGATCATCGCGGCCGTGCTCGCCCGACGGTTCACGACCCCGCTCCGCCGCCTGACCGAGGCGACGAGAGGCATCGCCGAGGGCGACCTGAGCCGGCGGGTCACTCCCGTCCAGGTCGCGGCCGCGCCGGCCGAGCTGACCGAGCTGGCGCTCCAGTTCAACGCGATGGCCGAGCGGCTCGAAGAGAGCATCGGGATCATCCGCCGGGACCGGGACCGGAGCCGCGATTTCCTCGCCGACGTGTCGCACGAGCTGCGGACGCCGATCGCGGCCCTCCGGACGTTCAACGAGCTCGTCAAGGAGCAGGCCGCCGACGACCCGGAGGCCCGGGCCGAGTTCCTCGAGGCGAGCAGCCAGCAAATCGACCGGCTCGACTGGCTGGCCCAGAACCTCCTCGAGCTCTCGAAGCTCGACTCCGGTCTCGTCCTGCTCGACCTCCGGCCGGACGACCTGCGGGCGGCGGTCGAGTCGGCCGTCGAGCAGACCGAGGCGGCCGCCGCGCGGCGCGGGGTCGACCTTCGGCTGTCGGTGCCGGACCGGCCCATCCGGATCCGGCACGATCCGCAGCGGATCGGCCAGGTCGTGCTGAATCTCGTCGGCAACGCGATCAAGTTCACCGGCCGTGGCGGCACGGTCGACATCGCGGTCCGGCCGCTCCCCGGCGGCGGGGAGATCGAGGTCCGTGACACGGGCGTGGGGATCGACGCAGCCGAGCTGCCGAAGATCTTCGACCGCTTCTACCGGGGCTCGGGCGCCAACGAGGCGCGGGGGAGCGGCAGCGGCCTCGGCCTCGCGATCGTCCGCTCGATCGTCGACATGCACGCGGGGTCGGTGACGGTGGAGAGCCGCCGGGGCACGGGGTCGCGGTTCGTCGTCACCCTCCCTCGCGACCCGCGGACCGTCGAGGCGGCTGGACCGGCCGCCACGCGCCGGGAGGGCGGGTCGCGCCAGGTCGGGTCGGTGGGATCGCCGGCGAAGATGGCGGATTCTTCATCGGGCGAGGGCTCGCGCCTGAACGCGGGCACGTCAACGTAGGGATCGACTCACCAACCCACCGCCACGTGCCGGCCGCACGACCCTCCGAGCACCCCAGATGACCGACCGACCCGATCTCGACCCCGCCGACGATCCTCGCCGAGGCCTCACCGCCGATGACGCCGCGACCCCCGCGGCCCCCGCTTCCGGACAGCCATACGAGTGGGATGAGACCCGCGTCTACTCGCCCAGCCCGCAGGTCCGGCCGGCCTGGGCGCGGACAGATGCGCCGCCGCCCGATCCGGTCGCCCGGCCGGCTGTCGCCCCGGTCGAGCCCCGCCGACGCGCACCGGGCGTCGCCACGGTCCTCATGGTGTCCCTCATTTCGGCGACCCTCGCCTCCGGCGGCACGTTCCTGGCCCTCCAGGCGTCGGGCGCGCTCGACCGGACGGGGACTCCGTCGTCGGTCGGCACGGGCAGCACCGTCGGGAGCCGGCAGGCGGTCACGCTCGAGGAATCGTCCGCGATCATCGACGCCGCGGCCAAGGTCAGCCCGGCGGTCGTCCGGATCGTCGTCGCGGGAACGGACCCATCGGCGATCGGCGGGGTCATCCCCGAGGGCGTCGGATCCGGCGTCATCTACGACTCGCGCGGCTGGATCCTCACGAACCGCCACGTCGTCGCCGATAGCCGGTCGCTGGTCGTCGAGCTGAAGGACGGGCGCGAGTTCGACGGCACGGTCTACGGGATCGACACGCTGACCGATCTGGCCATCGTGAAGATCGACGGGACGGACTTGCCGACAGCCCCGATCGGCGATTCGGGCTCCCTCCGGGTCGGCCAGCTCACGGTTGCGATCGGCAGCCCGCTTGGAACCTACTCCAACACCGTCACCAGCGGGATCGTGTCGGCGACCGGCCGCCGGATCCAGGTCGAGGACGGCAGCTTCATTACGAATCTCATCCAGACCGACGCGGCGATCAATCCCGGCAACAGCGGCGGGCCGCTCATCGACTCGCTCGGCAACGTCATCGGGATCAACACGGCCGTCGCGCGGGACAGCAACGGGATCGGCTTCGCGATCCCAATCAACATCGCCCGCCCGATCATGCAGCAGGCGCTCGCCGGCGCCCCGCTAAGCCGGCCGTACATCGGCATCAAGTTCATGCCGGTCGACGCCCAGCTCGCGGCGGACCTCGATCTGCCGGTCTCGGCCGGGGCCCTCGTCCGGGTCCTCAACCAGGACAACCAGCCGACGGGCGAGGATGCGGTGATCGCCGACGGCCCCGGCGAGAAGGCGGGGATCCAGGAGGGCGACGTCATCGTCGCCATCGAGGGGGTGACGATCGACACGGAGCACCCGCTCGACGCGGTCCTGAGCCAGTTCGCTCCGGGTCAGACGGTCACCATCGCGCTCATCCGCAATGGGAACCGCCAGGCAGTCTCGGTGACCCTCGGGACGCGGCCGCCGAACCTGCAGCCGTAGAGCTCGCCGCGCCGGTGACCTAGCTCGAGCGGCGCCGCCAGATCTCGACCCCGGCGTAGTCCAGCCGTCCGCCGAGAGCCACCTTCGGCTTGCGGATCCGGACGCCGACCTCGTCGACCGCCGGGAACCCGGCGAGGACCTCGTGGCCGATCGCCTCGGCCAGCGCCTCGAGCAGCCGAAAGGTCGTCGATTCGACGATCTGGCGGGCGACGGCGAAGACCTGCCCGTAATCGACCGTCTTCTCGAGGTCGTCGTCGACCCCGGCCGGCTGGAGGTTGAGCCGCAGCTCGAGGTCGACCTCGAACGGCTGCGGATTCATCTGCTCGTGCTCGTAGTAGCCGTGGCGGCCCTCGAAGACCATGTTGTGGAGGAGGATCCGGTCGCTCATCGAGGGCGGTCCTCCGGGGCCGACGGACCACCCGGGACCGCGGCTGCGCGCCACGTCCGCCGAACGATCGCGTCCGCCATGCGGGCCGTCCGGACGTTCGGACGGATGTCGTGGACCCGGACGATATCGACGCCGGCCGCGACGCCGAGGGCGGTCGTCGCCATCGTCGCCTCCACTCGTTCGAGCGGTGGCAGGTCGAGCACCCGGCCGAGGGTCGACTTCCGCGACGTCCCAAGGAGGATCGGCCGGCCGAGGCGCCGGAGCGCCGCGAGATCGCGGAGGACGGCGAGGTTGTGCTCGACCGTCTTGCCGAAGCCGAACCCGGGATCGACGATGACGTTCTCCCGCGGGACACCCACCGCGATCGCCCGCTCCGTCGCCCCGGCCAGCTCGTCGACGACCTCGGCGACGACGTCGTCGTAGCGCGCCTCGCGCCGGTTGTGCATGAGCACGATCGGGACGCCTCGCCGCGCCGCGAGCCGGGCGAGGGTGTCGTCCTCGGCAACGCCCCACACGTCGTTGATCATCCCCGCTCCGGCCCCGAGCGCGGCCTCCGCGACGATCGGCTTCGTCGTGTCGACGCTGAGCGGCAGGTCCGGCATCGCCTCGCGCAGGGCGGCGATGACCGGCACGATCCGCCGCCGCTCCTCGTCCGCGTCGACCGGCTCGTGACCCGGCCGGGTCGACTCACCGCCGACGTCGATGATGTCCGCCCCTTCCTCGGCCATGGCCCGGGCCCGGTCGAGCGCCGCGCGAACGGTCTCCCCGCCAGGCCGGAACACGCCGTCGCCGGAGAACGAGTCGGGAGTGACGTTCAGGATGCCCATGACGTAGGTCCGCTCCCCCCAGCGGAACGTGCGCGGCCCGATCCGCGTTTCGCCGAGCGTTGTCGGCGGCGAGGTGGCGCGGGACGGGTCCGGTGGCCGGGTCATCTTGAGCTCGGTTCCTCCGGGTCGCGCAGGAGCGGGTCGTCGACCAGCCGGGCGCGGGCATGGCCGACGAGATACAGCGAGCCGGCCACGATGACCGGCCCCGATCCCCCCGCCAGCGCCCGGTCGAGCGCGGCCGTGGGATCAGCTTCGACGATCGGCCGGCTCCCCGGTCGCAGTCGCTCCCAGGCGGCTGCCAGGGATCCGGCGTCGAGCGACCGGGCGAGATCGAGCCGGGTGCAGATGATACGGGCCCCGGCGAGCGCGGCGGACCCGGCAATCGCCCGAACGACACCGTCGACGTCCTTGTCCGCCATCGACGTGGTCACGAGCGTGAGCGGTCCCGGCCGGAGGTAGGGTCGCAGGTCGTCGAGCGCCCGGGCGAGCGCGGCCCCGCCGGCCGGGTTGTGGGCGCCGTCGAGGAGGACGTCCCGTCCGCCGACGTCGACGAGCTCGAGCCGACCCGGCCAGCGCGCGGCCGCGTATCCGGCCCGCCGCTGTTCGACGGTCGTGGCCGCGACCCCGGCCGCCTCGAGCGCGTCGAGGACCGCGTCCGCGACCGCGACGTTCGCCGCCTGGTGCCGGCCGCGGAGTCCCACCCGAGTCCGGCCGAGATGCGGCAGCTCTACCTCGATCGAGTCGCGGTCCCAGCCGAGGAGGGGCGCCGCCGCAGCCTCGACGAGCGGCACGCGGAGCCGCCTGGCCCGCCGCCGGATGACCGCCAGGGCCTCCCCGGTCGCGCCTGTCACCGCGAGGTCGCCGCGCTCGATGATCGCGGCCTTCTCGCGGGCGATCTCGGGAATCGTCTTCCCGAGCCGGTCCATGTGGTCGAGGTCGACGTTCGTGATCGCGGCGACGCCGCCGTCCCAGGCATGGGTCGCGTCGAGCCGTCCGCCGAGGCCGACTTCGACGATCGCCAGGTCGACGGCTTCGTCGGCGAACCAGCGGAAGATCATCGCCGTCAGGAGCTCGAACTCGGTCGGCTCGCCGTGCCGGCGGGCGACCTTGTCCGCGAGCGGGAGTACGTCGCCGGCGAGTCGGGCGAACGACGCCGGGTCGATCGGCCGGCCGCCGATCTGGAGACGCTCCCGGTACGTGACAAGGTGGGGCTTGGGGGTCTCGCCCGCCCGGTAGCCGGCCTCGCGGAGGACGCTCCCGGCGAGCGCCAGGACACTGCCCTTGCCGTTCGTGCCTGCGACGAGCGCCCCTCGGAAGGCCCGCTGCGGTTCGCCCAGTTCGCGGAGGAGGGCCCTTGTCCGGGCGAGGCCGAGGCGAATGCCGAACCGGCCTCGCTCCGTCAGGGCGCGGACGGCCTCCGCGTAGCGAAGCTCCGCGCCGCCGTCGGTCACTCGCGGGTCAGCTCGTCCTCGTAGAAGACGCACTGGTTGAACCGCGGCGTCAGGCACACGTCGTTGACGTAGCCCTGCTCGAGGTGGACGCCGCCGCGGAGCTGGCAGCGCGAGACGTTGGCATCCTGGCGGATGAGGGCCTTGAGGAGGTGCGGCGCCTGGATCGGGATCGCACCGCGGGTGCCGGTCATGTAGAAGTGGGGACAGACGTTCCGGCGCAGGTTCGGGAGCCCGAACCCGGCTCGCCCCCCCATCGCCATCGGCGATCCGGGGCCGGTTCCCGGAGAGGGCCGCGACGACGACGGCGAGGACGCCGTCCGGGCGATCGGCGGCACGCCGAACCCGGGTCGTCCGGTAGCGCCGCCGGGTCGGCCGCTCTTCGGATCGCGAGCCTGCATCCATTCCTCAGCTGGGCGCGCGGCGACCCGCACGCGCGACGATCGCAGAGTACAACGCGCTGGCGCGACGCCGTACGGGAGCGTGGGGAGCCAATCGTGCCATTCGTGGCCGCTCCGACGCGTGCGACAATGCGGCCCGATGAGCTACCGCCGAGGTGACCGCCGGTCACAGGTCCGACCCCGCGCGCCGTCGACGGGCCGGCCGGCCCCGATCAAGGTCCGCCCCCGGGCCCCCGCGCCCGGCCGTCTCGCGACCCACCGCGGAGTCCAGCGCAGGCAGCGGTTTCCGATGCTCCTGCGGGCAGGCATGGCGCTGGCCGTGATGGCGCTGGGCGTCGGGGTCTTCGTCGTCGCCTCCGGCGGACTGAGCCGCGCCGTCGCGGCGATCGGATCCAGCGTCGACGGATTCATCGACGATCTCTCGGCGACGCCCAGCCCGCGGCCGACCGTCGCGATCGTCGCCGACCCGCCGCTGATCGAGCGCCCGGTCGAGCCGTACACGAACCAGGCCGCGATCGATCTCGTGATCACCGTCCCGCCGGAGGTCGTCGGAGACCCGGCGACGCGGCTGCGCCTCTACCTGGCGCTGCCGGACCAGGTGCCCGCCCCGATCCTCGAAGTGGGGATCGGGACGACCCGTCGGGTCGTCCTCCCCGACGTCGAGCTGACCGACGGCGCGAACGACTTCACTGCGACCCTCGTCGGGCCGGCGGGCGAATCGGAGCCGTCCCCGCTCGTCACGTTCGTCCTCGACGTCGCCGAGCCGAAGGTCACGCTGACCTCGCCGAAGGACGGGGCGACGGTCAACCGGGCGGCCGTCGAGCTCATCGGCAAGACCCAGGGGCGGAGCACTCTCGTCGCCCGGAACGAGGCGAACAACGCCTCCGTCACCGGCAGCGCCGCCTCCGATGGGACGTTCAAGCTGACGCTTCCGCTGGAGGGCGGAACGAACGGGATCACGATCACGGCGACGGACCCGGCCGGCAATGTCGGATCGGTCGTGGTCGCCGTCCGGCGCGGGTCCGGCAAGCTCGCGGCGGCGCTGACCGCTTCGGCGTACCAGCTGTCGGTGAAGAAGCTGCCCGCCACGCTCGAGCTGCGGGTCCTCGTCACCGACCCTGACGGCCGGCCGCTCGAAGGCGCACGCGTGACGTTCATCCTCACGGTGCCCGGCATTCCGCCGGTCACCGCCGAGCGGCAGACCGGCGGCGACGGCCGGGCGGTCTTCAGGACGACGCTTCCCAAGGGGGCGACGGTCGGTCAGGCCGGAGCCAGCGTGCTCGTCAAGGCCGGCACCCTCGGGACGACGACCGATCGGACGGTCGTTCGAATCGTCAAGTAGGTCGGGGGCGTCCGGCTCACGGGGACGAAGGCTCGACAGGTTTGACGCTCGCAGCTACTATCCCGCCATGCCGATGTGGCGCTGCCCGCATTGCGGGACGCCCCAGTCCGAGACGTCGCGGTGCTGGGTCTGCAAGCGGTCCTCCACGAGCTGTGGGACCTGCCGCCACTTCCGAAGGTCGATCGCCGGTCAGCTCGGCTACTGTGGGCTCGATCCGCGCCGGCTGCCGCTCCGCGGCGACGAGATGCGCGGCTGCTGGGAGGCCCCGCCGCCGGCCGACGTCGCGGAGCCGAGTCGCATCCGGATCGCTCCTTCGCCGACCCGAGCCCGGCGCGCCACCGAAGCACCGACGGCGTCGAGCGGACGGATCGACTTCATCCCGGTCGGTGCGGCGCCCTGGAAGCGCGAGCGCCGGCCGCTCCATCGCCGGCGGACGGCGGCGGCGCGAGCGCCGGATCCGCCCGTCGGCTTCTGGGGCGACGACCCCTAGGCCAAGCCTTCCGGCATCGAGCTACTCGTCCCCGGGACAGGAGCGCGGCCGGTTGACATCGGTCAGGAGATCGATCTGGGTCCCGCGCTCGTGCTCTTCGCGCGGCGCGGGATCCTGGTCTACCACGAACCAGTCGTCGGTCGCGATCAGGGGCGGCTCGATGTCGCCCACCTCGAAGCCGTCCTCGACGATCTGGACCTTCGCCTCACCGAGCGTCAGGCAGCGGTACTCGCCGACGCGCAGGAGCTCCGGTGTCGGCGGCGGCGTGGGCGTGGGGGTCGGGGTCGGGGACGGCGTGGGGGTCGGGGACGGCGTCGGCTCGGGGCCCTTCGAGACGACGAAGTCGATCGGCGTGTCGGGCGCGACCTGGAAGTTGGCGTCGGGGTTCTGGTCGGCGACATTGCCGGCAACCACGACCGGGTCGAACGCCTCGGTCCGATTCCCGATCTTCAGGCCCGCATCGAAGATTCTCTGGAGCGCCTCGCCCTCTGGCAGGTTGACGAGATTTGGCACCGTGACTGCACCCGGGGGGACGGCGATGTCGACCCGGACGGTGCCACCCTCATCGATCATCTGGCCCGCCGCGGGCTCCTGGGCGATGACCTCGTTCTCCTGCTTGTCGGCGTCCTCGACGGAGTCCCGGACCTCGACCTCGATGCCCTCTTCCTCGGCGAGGACCTTGGCCTGGTCGAAGGTCATGCCGACGAAGCTCGGGACCTCGACCTGCGCGGCCGGGGGCGGCGCCGATCCGGAGAGCAGGCGGAACACGAGGAAGCCGACGACCGCGAGGATGGCCAGGGCCAGCAGGGC
Source organism: Candidatus Limnocylindrales bacterium (assembly GCA_036002525.1). Taxonomy (GTDB): domain Bacteria; phylum Chloroflexota; class Limnocylindria; order Limnocylindrales; family CSP1-4; genus JACDAV01. The sequence goes on along the minus strand of DASYTG010000058.1, from coordinate 45,952 downwards.
CGACACCCAGACCCACGGGCTCGTGCCGGTCTGCTCCTCGTCGTCCTCGTATCGCTCGTCGGCCGGACGGCGGCGGTAGCCCCGGTCGACGACCGGGGCATCGGCCCCGGCGTAGGCGGACGGGGAGTAGGGGACGCGAGCCGGGTTCGGCCGGGCGACCCCGGACGCGACGGTCGCCGGCCCGGCGGGCGTGGGCGGCGGCGCTCCGGACCCGACCGCGGACCCGACCGCGGCCCCGGCCCCGACGACCGTCGGCCCTCCGAGCACGCCGGCTCCGGCACCAACCGCCGCCGCCGACGCGGCACCGGCGCCGACCGGAGCGGCCGCCGGGGCGCGATCGCCGACGAACGCGTCGAGTGCCTCCGCCATCTCCCCGGCCGAGGAGTACCGCGCGGTCGGTTGGAGGGCCAGCGCCCGACGGGTGATGATCTCGAGGGCCGGCGGGATCCCGGCCCGAACCGCCGACGGAGACGGGACGGGACCGGAAAGCCGGGCCATCGCGATCGCTGCGGCGCTGTCGCCCTCCCAGGGCCGGCGGCCCGTGAGCAGCTCGTAGAGGACGATGCCGAGCGAGTAGATGTCCGAGGCCGCGGTCGCGGGCTCGCCGCGGGCCTGTTCCGGGCTGAAGTAGTGGACCGAGCCGAGGGTCGTCCCCGGCAACGTCATCTGCGCCTCGGCGACGGCGCGGGCAATCCCGAAGTCCGTGACGTAGACGCGCCCGTTCCGGCTGAGCATGACGTTGCCCGGCTTGACGTCGCGGTGGACGATCCCGCGGGCATGGGCGGCGGCGAGCGCTCGGGCGATGTCCGCGACGAGGCGGGCGGCTTGGCGGGGCGGCAGCGCGCCGACGCGCCGGATGACCGTCGACAGGTCCTCGCCGTCGATCAGCTCCATGACGATGAACGGTCCCGCGGCTTCTTGGCCGTAGTCGTAGACCGCGACGACGTTCGGATGGTTGAGCGACGCGGCCGCCTGCGCCTCCTGCCGGAATCGGGCGCCGAAATCGGGGTCGCGGCCGTACTCGGGACGGAGAACCTTGGCGGCGACGTCCCGCTCGAGCTGGCTGTCACGGGCACGGAAGATCGTCGCCATCCCGCCCTGACCGAGCAGCTCGATCAGCCGGTAGCGGCCCCCCAGGATGCTTCCGATCTCCGCCAAACCCGCTCCTCTCGTATCGCCCCTCTTCGCGCGCCGGCGCGTCGACCGGGGCATCCTACCGTAGGACGTCCGATCCGCCTTGCGCGGGGTGGCGCAGCGTCAGGCGGCGCTTACAGCTCCAGGCCGCGGAGGTAGAGGCGGAACTCCTTCTCGAGCTCCGGCCGCTGGAGTGCCAGCTCGACCGACGCCTTGAGCCAGCCCATCGTCGTGCCAGCGTCGTAGCGGGTCCCCTCGAACTCGTAGCCGTAGACGGCCTGCTCCTCCATGAGCGCCTCGATCGCATCGGTCAGCTGGATCTCGCCACCGGCGCCGCGGGGCGTCTGCTCGAGCTTGTCGAAGATCTTCGGAGTGAGGACGTAGCGGCCGATGATCGCAAGGTTCGACGGCGCCTTCTTCGGCTCGGGCTTCTCGACGAGGCGGGTCACCCGGCGGAGGCGGCCGTGGTTGATCGTGTCGTCGACCGGGTCGCCGGCGATGACGCCGTAGCGCTTCGTCTCCTCGTTCGGGACCTCCATCACCGCGACCACCGAGCCGTGGGTCTGCTGGTAAGCGTGGATGAGCTGGCCGATGCACGGCCGATCGGCGACGACCACGTCGTCCGGGAGGATCACCGCGAACGGCTCGTGGCCGATGAGGTCCTTCGCCATCAACACGGCGTGCCCGAGGCCGAGCTGCTCCTTCTGCCGGACGTACGCGACCTGGGCAAGGTCGCTGATGTGGCGGACCTGGCGGAGCTTCTCGATCTCGCCCTTCTCCTCGAGCAGGTGCTCGAGCTCGTAGGACAGATCGAAGTGGTCCTCGATCGCGCGCTTCTGGCTGCTGGTGACGATGATGACCTGCTCGATGCCGGCGGCGACCGCCTCTTCCACCGCGTACTGGATGATCGGCTTGTCGACGAGCGGGAGCATCTCCTTCGGCTGCGCCTTGGTGGCGGGCAGGAACCGCGTGCCCCAGCCGGCAGCCGGGAAGACGGCTTTTCGGACGCGCATCGAACCTCGCGAATGGTAAGTGGAGGACGCGGCAGAGTATACGCCGCGGGTCGTTGGCTCCCCGTTACCCGAGCCGGCCGGGGTCGCCTGGGATGGCCGCGGCGAACCGCCGAATGGCCTCGTTGAACGCCGCCGGACGGTCGAGGTTGAGCAGGTGGGTGGCCCTCGGGATGACCTCCCGGCGGCCGTTTCGCGCAGCGGCGAGGAACGCTCGCTCCCCGAGTCGGAAGAGCGGATCGAGGGCGCCGTTGAGGATGAGGGTCGGCCCCGGATAGCGCTCGAGGCGGGGGATGAACCGCTCCCCCATCAACGCCCCGAGCGCGATCGCCCCGCCCCGCGGCCAGAAGCCGCCGGCGACGAGCTGATCGGCGATCACGGGCCCGAATCGCCAGCGAAAAAAACGGGTGTTGAGCCCGTCGAGTGCCGGCCGGCTCCCGATTCGGAGGAGCAAGGCGAGCCAGCGGTACGGCAGCGTCCACGCCCCGATCGGCTCGCGGCTCGCGCCGGCGAGGACCAGCCCCGCGACGCGCTCCGGAGACCGGCTGGCGAGCTCCATCGCGACGTAGCCACCCAGCGAGTGGCCCACGACGAGCGCCCGACCGCCGGCCGCTTCGTCGATTATGGCGGCGAGCGCGTCGGCGGCGCCCGCCAGGGTGAACGGGACCTCGGCGAGGGCGCCGTGACCCGGCAGGTCCGGGACGATGAGCCGGAAGTCGCGGGCGAGGCTCTCGACCTGCGGCGACCACGCGGCCCGCGACAGGCGGGTGCCGTGGACGAGGACGATCGGTGGTGCGTCGGGCGGACCGGCGACGTCGTACGTCGCGACGTCCTGCTTCCTGGGCTCGGATTTCACCCCGCCCGCCATGTCAGGCCGGCGGGACGAGCCCGTCCTCGACTGCGTAGAGCGCGGCTTGGGTGCGGCTCGCGAGCCCGAGCTTGCCGAGGATGTTGCTGACGTGGGTCCGGGCGGTCCGCTCGCTGATCGCCAGGCGGCCGGCACGATCTCGATGTCGTCGAGCAACTCGAGGTAACCGCGGAGTCCCCGTCGGACGACGCCGTGGTCGTCGACGAGGAGGACCCGGATCGGCGCGGGCGAGACGTCTGGCGCGGGCTCGGGCATGGGCCGGGAATCTACTCCGTCGCCTGCTCCGCCGCGAGGGGGCTTGGCCTCACGGTCCACCCGGGACCAGGCTCGCGGCCGCGTCATCCGCGGACCCCGTGCCCTGGCGCGCCGAGCGCTGCAGGACGATCGCCGCGCCGAGAACCGCCGCCGCACCGAGGAGCTGGACGGGTCGGAGCAACTCCCCGAGAAACACCGCCGCAAGGCCGAGCGCGACGACCGGCTCGAACAGCATGAGGATCCCGCTCCGCGTCCCCCCGATCACCCGTATGCCCGTCAGGAACATAAGCGAGGGGATCCCCGCTCCGAGCGTCCCGGCCGCGATGACGATCGGCAGCAGCGCCGGGTCGAGGAGCGGTCGCCCGAGGGCTCCCGGCCCGCCGCTGCCCGCGACGATGGCGAAGGCCGCGCTGCCGACCGCGCTCCCGAGGAGGACAACGGTCATGGCCTCGAGCGTCGGGAGTCCGCGGTAGCCGTCGCGGCTGACCGTGACGAAGACCGTCTGCGCGGCGGCCGCAACGAGCGCGAGGACCACGCCGATTCCGTCGACGACGAGGCCGGCTGCCGCGTCGACGGCGCCCAGGACGACGACCGACATCCCGCCGAGCGCCAGGACGAGGGCGAAGAGCGTTGCCCTCGACGGCTGTTCGCGGCCGAGGGCGATCGCGACGACGGCAACCATCGCCGGGTACGTGTAGAAGCCGAGCAGCGCAAGGGCAACGGTGACCCGCGAGAAGGCCGCGAAAATCGCCATGTTGAGGACGAGACCCATGAGCGTGGCGAGCAGGAGCCACGAGAATTGCCGATCGCCGAGCCGCCACGGCCGAACGATCGCCCGTTCGCCGCGTGCGGCGACCACCGCCAGAACGGCGGCCAGGACGAGCGTACCGATCCCGGCCCGCCAAGCGACGAACGCGAAGGGCTCCATGCCGCCCGCGTACGCCCAGCGGGAAAGCGGGCCCAGCCAGGCGAACATCGATGCCGCGGCGATGACGGTGAGATGGCCGGACGCGGGCACTCGGCCTGCGTCGGCTCGGGCGCGGGCGAGCGCGGAGCTCAGTGCTCGACCGGGACGCGCTCGTGGCGCGACGGCGCAAGCCGGATCGACGTGAACGGGATCCGGAGCTCCTGGAAGGCCTCGATCGAGACGAGGAACCCGACGAACAGGAACACCACGCCGAAGAAGCGGCCGGCGGCCGCCCACTGGTCGAGGCTGTCGGTGAACGTCGGGATGAAGGCCCCGATCGCGATGAGGATCGTGGCCGGCACGCGCGAGTGGATGCGGCCGGTCACGAGCGCCTGTGCGGCGCCCGGCACTGACGCGACGAGGTTGACGAGGATGGCGACCGGGGCGATCAGGAGATTGAAGAGGAACTCGTCGCCCTTCTGGCCGGGGTCGAGGGAGTAGGCGAGGACGCGCTTCTTCGGCATGAAGACGTAGATCGAGAAGATCGCCCCCACCAGGAGGGCGAGGCCCCCCGGGACCGTGAGAGGCAGGGCGAGTACCCGGGCCGGGTCCGGCATGAGACTGGCGGTGGCGGCGAGGTTGTGGGTGGTGGCCGCCTCCGCCGCGGCCCTCAGCGGCAGCGTGCCGGCGACGACGAGCTCGGCCAGCGAGGCCGCCACGACCGCGGCCGCTCCGATGGTCGGCCAGCGCTCGTTCTGGAAGTACGTTTCGATCGCGATGGCGAGCGCGAACCCGAGGCCGACGAGCAGCACGATCAGCGGCACCGTGCCGGCATCCGCGTACCGCCGCCCGACGGCGAGGGCGAGCAGCGCGCCGAACGCGATGAGCGCCCCATACGAGTAGCCGAACCGCGTCCGGTTCAGCAGGAAGGCCGTTCCCAGGCCCAGCCAGGCGGGCGTCGCAACGCCGGTCACGAACCAGCCGCGGACGAGCGCCGCGTTCCAGCCCATCGTCTCGCCGAGCGCCTCGAACCCGGCGCCGAGGCCGTAGAGCAACATGCCGATCGCCCAGATGAGCTGGAAGGTGTGTCGGCGCTCACGCCATTGGTCGATGAGTGCGACGGCGAAGACCAGGGCGAGGATCGAGGTGAGGCCGGCGAGCAGGGCGGATGGCATCGTCGTTCAGGCGTCGCTCAGGCGGGGACGAGCTCGTGGTCATCGCGATGGATGCCGTCGCACAGGCCCCAGCGGACCTTGTCGCCGGGGATGGGGATCGGCCGCATGATCTCGCGGACCTCGCCCTTGCGGCAGAAGAGGAACCCGCGGCGCGCCATCCATGCGCGGGCGTGGCGCGGATCGGCGTGGAACTGGAACGGGCCCGGGTTGATCGCCGGCTCACCGGTCCAGTCGGCCGGGACCTCGGTCGAGACGATGTCGAGGATGTTCAGTCGCCAAGGGGTCCCGTCGATGATCTCGCCGCACCCGTCGCAGCGAATCGCGACGTTGTCCTCGACGATCGTCGGGATCCGGATCCCCATGATGTCCATCGCGGGCGATGGTAGCAGGAGCCCCCCTGAACGGCCGGAGGCGGCAGCCCTGCCTATCCGCCGGGCGGCAGGTTGCCGGCCGGCCAGGCGGCGATCATCGCAATCGTGCCGCGCTGGATCGCTGTGCGCAGCTCCTCCTCGGTGAGGCGGGTCCCGCGGCGCGATTCGGCGACGCGCTCGTCACCGAACGTGCACAGGCAGGCTGTGCTTCCGCCGTCGAGCGCAATCCGCCGCCGATCCGAGTAGAAGGCGCTCCCCGTTCCGGTCTCCTCGCCCCCGGTGGTGCCCCCAAGGGGCCTTGGGGGCGATCAAAACCACGTTCAGCTTGGAATACTACGCGGGCTGATCCGCCGACATAGGCGCGGGCAAGGGCCGCCGAACAAGCACCGACTCGAAAGGGCCGTCGCGCCACTCGTCCGGCTTGGAATCCTTCCAAACGCAGATCCCGAGAGCGGGATAGCATCGAGTTGCCGGGTACTCCCGGTCGGAGCGATCTGGATCGCCTAGGCGGTCAAGCCCAGCGGCGACCTCCTCGGCTGGGCCAGATAGATCCAGGGTCCCCAACAGAATGGATAGGTCGCCATCCTGGCTCGGCAGCCGAGTCTCGACCTCCTCGACACGATCGTCGTCGTCGAAATACGCCTGGAGCTGCTCGGCAATGACGAGCACATCCGGGCTGTCCTCCCAGCGCTTGAACGGGGCCACCGCAAGTCCCGCGGTCCGCGCCGCGTCCTGCGCCTCGGGCCGCGTCATCCCGATCTGGATTGGCCCGATCGCATCTCCGGGACGGACCTCGAAGCTCCTCACTGAGCAATCGTAGGCCGTAGGCGACCATGTGGGATGAGTGCCCCCAAGGGGATTCGAACCCCTGATCTCCACCTTGAAAGGGTGGCGTCCTAGGCCTCTAGACGATGGGGGCGGGGCGCGGCCGAGTTTAGCAGAGGGTCCCCGGCGTCCCTGCCAGGCGAGGCGCGCCCGCCCTGTAAGCCTGTCATATGCACGCGAGGCGAGCGTTAGGAGGAGCGCCGACACGGCACCTGGTGCTCCTCTCCTGTGCGAATGGCAGAAAGCCGAGCCCGACGCGGCAGAGGCCAGCGTCGCTACGCCTCCATCGCGAGGACGATCGCCATCGCGAAGCAGCCGAACGCGATGATCGCCGCGAGACCTCCGAGCAGCGACAGGACGACCGCCCGGCCGTCGCGGCCCTCGTAGCCCGCCTGCCGGATCCCGAGGAAGCCCGAGACCGCGAGCGCCATGAAGGCGATCCCGAGAACCGCTGCCCCGGAGCTGAGCAGCGGCAGCTGGGCGGTGTCGCGGACCGTCAGGGCGAACGCGACGTAGGCCAGCGCCCCCACCAGCGCGAGGACGAGGACGACCCGAACCGGCGTGATGGCGAGCGGGCCGATCCGGAGTCCGCTGGCAGGCGGCGGAGCGGCTCGGCGCGGCGGCACCGCGCCCCGCTGTACCGGGCGAAACTGATCGGCGATTGGTTGGCGGGTGTTGCGATCCATCTCGCGGGAGATTGTAGGGGTCGGAGCCCGGAGGGCCCGGCCGGAGCAGGCTCAGACCGGTTTTGGCCGCCCCGTTGCTCCGACCGCCTCGGGCGCCGGTCGGGACGACGACGTCCGGTGGTAGACAGCGACGTTGTACGACAGGCGCGGCCGCCGGAGCTGGCTCGTCACCGCGCGGCCGACGAGCCCGAACGCCGCGTCGAGGAACGCGTCCCGCTCCTCGACCGATTCGAACGTCCACCAACAGTGGAGGACCCGGATCTTGAACCCGGCCTCGACGAACGGGCCATCCCGCCGACCCCAGGAACCGTACTCCGGCAGGTCGCCGCGCAGGCGAGAGACGTCGTCCCGGCCATAGTCATGAATGACGAGCAACCGACCGCCGGGACGGAGCAGGCGATCAGCCTCGTCCAGCTCCACTGCATCGACGCCGCGGAAGCCGGCCCACCACGCCACGACGACGTCTGCAGAATCCGCCTCGAGAGAGGTCGTCTCCCCGTCCAGGGCAGGGACCGCCACGACCCGCGCGCCCTTGTCGGTGAGCTGCCGGTGCCGCAGGCCGCCCACCTCCCCGACCAGGACGACGTCGCGTCCGGCGATCGGCCCCAGCTCCTCGAGGGCGCGGAGGATCTTGCCCTCCGTGTCGACAGCACGGGCGAGCTGTGCGGCGAGCGCGCCTTCGAGGGCGATGGGGAGATCAGCCACCGGAGCCCGAGTATGCGCCTCGTCTCACAGCACGCGACCCGGCACCCGGCGTGATTGCGTCGGGCGATCGAAGACACCGGGTCAGCCGCAGTGGTCGACGTCCCGCCACTTCTCGACGGTGTCACCGATCTGCTGGGTGCCGTCGGATCCGTAGGCCACGTCGAACGTCCGGTTGGCGATCTCCCCGCAGCCGGCGTCCTTCTCGACCGCCTCCCACGTCCCGCGCGTGTACTTGTACTGGGGCGGGTCGCCCTCGGTGAACGGGAGCGTGATCGACCAGGTCGTCGCATCGACCTTCGTCATCGGGGTGGCGCCCGGATTCCAGCCCTGGAAGTCGCCGGCGATGAAGACCGTGTCGCCCGTCGGCGTGTTGGCCGGCAGCCGGACCGTGAAGGTGACCGCCACCTCGCGGGTCTCCGCGGCCGCGGCGATCTCCGCGGACCGGTCCGACCGGTTGAAGCTCGTGTCAACCGCCGCGACGACGTAGACGTACTGCTGGCCGTGGCCGACCGCGTCGTCCGTGAACGACGGCTCCGTCGCCGTGCCGACCCGCTCGTATGGGCCGCCTGGTGTCGTGCCGCGGTAGATCTCGTAGCGGAGCAGGTCCGAGGCGCTCACCGGGTCCCATCCGAGCGTCAGAGATGCGTCGGTGACGACCTTCACCCCGAGGCCGCCCGGGGTCGGGGGCGCCTCCGTGTCGGCGCCGGCGACCGCGGTCAGTGCCACGGCCTGGTCGGGTCGCGTTGTCCACGGGCCGGCGACGATCCCGCCGCGGTCGGCGTATGCCCACGTCGTCCCACCGTCGGCGGAGACGCGCAGGACGACGTTATGGACGCCGAGCTCGTCGGGCCGGACGGTCCCGACGAGGCGATCCGCGCCCTCGACGTCCGAATCGAAGGCAATGTCGGTCCAGCGATAGTCGGCCGCCGGGTCGATCGTGTCGGACGGGCCGAACCCCAGCTGGGCCCGGATCCCGATCGTCGGGCCGGCGGCCGACGTGACGCCGTCGACCCGGACGCGAGCCTTGATCGGCGTCCCGGGATCGACCGCCGAGAGCTGCTGCGACACTTCCGCCGGTCCCTCGAGCCGCGCGTCGGCGATCGTCAGCACGGGCAGCGCCTCGATCTCCTTCGAGCGGACGCTCGCGTTGCCGGCAGCGTCGCGGGCGACGACGACATAGTGGTAGCGGGTCCCGTTGCGGACGCTCGGATCGGTGAAGGCGGTGGCAGTGGCCCTCCCCACCGATCGATAGCCACCTCCGGCCACGAGCGACCGAAGCACCTCGTACAAGGCGACATCGCCGCCGGCCGGCGCCGTCCACGACAGCGACACCCGGCCCGCCGCGGCCGACGCGGTGAGGCCCGACGGTGGCGCCGGCGGGGCGAGGTCGGTCCCGCGGGCAGTGAGGAGCACCGCCACGCCCTGGGCCGGCAGCTCAATCGAGATCCGGCCGCCACCGACCGCCGCGTCGAGCCCGGTCAGCCCGTCCTTGAGCTTCGCGCCGTCCGGCAGGTGGCCGGCGACGTCCAGGTCGATGGTCCGCTGCACGTCCGACAGGTTGAGGACCGTCACCGCGGCCTCCTCGTCCGTCCGCCGGACCCAGGCGAGCGCTCCCGTGTCGTCGTCGGCGTGGACGAACCGGAGGTCGCCCTCGCGCAGCGCGACATGATCGGCGCGCAACCGGGCGAGCGTCCTGTACCAGTCGCGAAGCGCCTCGTCGCGGTCGTCCCACGGGTACGGCCGCCGGTCGTCCGGATCGTCGTGGCCGGTCAGCCCTACCTCGGTCCCGTAGTAGATCGAGGCCATCCCCGGCCACGTCAGCTGGATCGCGGCAACGAGCCGGAGCTTCGCCTTGCCCTCGGCCAGGGCCGCCGCCGATTCTTTGACCGCCGGGTCGTCCGGACCGGGCGTGAGCGTCCAGAGGATCCGGGTCGTGTCGTGGCTGTCGACGAGGTTGAGAAGCGCATCGAACGCCGGCGCCGGGTAGTCCTCGAGGACGCCCTCCATCCGGGATGCGAACTGGCTGGGAGAGATCGCGGAGATCGCCCCGTCGAGGTCCGCCGTCGCACCGTTGACGAGGCCGATCACGGCCCGCCGGAAGCGGTAGTTCATCGTCGAGTCCGCCTCGTCGCCGAGGAGCCAGGTCGACGTGTCGCCCCACTGCTCGCCGAGGACGAGCGCATCCGGATCGGCGTCCTTGACCGCGTCGCGGATCTTCCGCATGAAGCCGTGGGTCAGGTTGTCCATGACGTCGAGGCGCCAGCCGGCCGTGCCGGCCTTGACCCAGCGGCCGGCTACCCCATCCGGCCCGACGAACAGGTCGTACACGGCCGGCTGCTCGATGACCTCCGGGATCGTGTCGAACCCGAACCATCCGACGTAGTACGTGTCGTCGCCGCCCGGGGTCGACGGCGCGCACGGCGACGGCTCGTTCGCCGCCGGCGGCCGGAAGGTGAACCACCCGCGTGTCGGCGAGTCGGCGGCCTCGCAGGCGCCAACGGTGCTGAACCGGCGCGACCGGTCGAACCACGGCGAATCGGACGAGACGTGATTGAACACGCCGTCGAGCAGGACCCGGATGCCACGCTCGTCGGCCTCGGCGATGAGGTCCTCGAAGTCTTCGAGCGATCCCAGGTCCGGGTCGATGAAGGCGTAGCTGCTCGTGTCGTAGCGGTGGTTGGATGGCGCGGCGAAGATCGGGTTCAGGTAGAGGACCGTGACGCCGAGGTCCGCGAGGTCGTCCAGCTTGGCCGTGATCCCGGCGAGGTCGCCGCCGAAGAAGTCGCGGCCCTGCGGTCCCTCGGCGCACGGCACGCCCTGATAGGCCCGGCAATAGCCCTCCGGCCGGTCCGTCCACGCCTTCGGCAGCACCGGATTGCCGTACACGTCGCCGTAGCGGTAGACAGCCGCTCCCTCGGAACCCTGGGCCGCGTCCGGCCGCGGATCGTTCGAGGGATCGCGGTTGAAGAACCGGTCGGGGAACACCTGGTAGACGACCGCGCCGCGCGTCCATTCGGGGGTCGCGAAGTCCGGCTCGTAGACGTCGATCTGCCACGACATGTCCGGGCTCTGCTCGTACACCCGACCCGGGCCGCCGTCGTTGGCCTCGGGCACGGCCGCGCCGTCGTCGGCGATGTCGTCCTCGACGTACCGCGTCGCCGATCCGTCGCGGGCGATGAACCGGTAATAGAGGACGGTCGGCTTGCCCGGTGTGTTGATCGTCGCCTGCCAGTAGTCGTAGCCGTGGTCGCCCTCGGTCGGATCGGTGGCGGCGATCTCCATCGGGACCATCGCCTGGAGCTCCTCGAGGCCATCCCAGACGCGGACGGTCGCCTCCGACAGGTCGCCGGCCGCCGCCCGGAGCCGCAGCGTGACTTTCGTCCCGCTCGGAACCGCTCCGAACGGCGTCCGATACAGGTCGTCGCGGCTGTCGTGGGCGAGGTCGGCGTCGCTGATCGTGCCGTCGACGGCGAGGGGCGGCTTGTCGGCGACCGCTACGGGGCCGGACGGCGTCGGTGCGGGGCTGGTCCCGCAGCCCAGTGTCGCGAGGGCTACTACGATGGCGACCGCCACCACCCTGGCCGAGGCAGGCATGGGCCGGCCTCAGGCCACCCGGAGCACGATGGCGTCCCTGGCGGGGACGTCGAGGGTCAGGCAGCCGTCGGCGTCGAAGGTCGTCGACGGCGCGGCGGGGCCGGCGGCCGATCCGGCCAGGGCCTCCCGGATGAACGGCCGGTCGCGCAGCGCGGGCACGCGCAGCTCGACGCCCCGGGCCTCGTCGCCGGCATTGACCGCGACGACCACCGACGAGTTGCCGTCGTGCCGGCGGAAGGCATGGACGCTGCCCTCGGCGCTGAGTGTCTCGGTCGCCCCGTGGCGGAGAACCGGGTTGGCGTGGCGGAGCCCCGTCGCGGCCTGGAAGAACGCGAGCAATTCGCGATCCCAGGCGCTCTGGTCCCACGGGAACGCCGCGCGGCAGCCGGGATCCATCTCGCCCGCCAGCCCGATCTCGTCGCCGTAGTAGATCGACGGCGCGCCGGGCAGGGTCATGAGCATGAGCGTCGCGAGCCTCACCGACGCCTTGTCGCCGCCGCACAGGCTCAGCAGTCGCGGTGTGTCGTGGCTGTCGAGCAGGTTGAGCTGGACGGCCAGGACGTCCGGGTCGTAAACGGTCAGGTTCCGCTCGAGCCGGCGGGCGAACGTCGCGGCGTCCTCCGCCCGGACACTCACGTTAAGGACGAACTGCTGGGCAACGACCCGCATGTCGAGATGCCGGCCGGCGGCGAACGAGATGATCGCCGACCCCAGCGGGTAGTTCATGAGCGCGTCGTACATGTCGCCGCGGAGGTACTCCGGCTTCTCCTCCCAGATCTCCGCGACGATGTACGCCTCGGGGTTCCGGGCCTTGACGCGGTCGCGGAACTCCCGCCAGAAGGAGTCCTCGATCTCCTCGGCCACGTCGAGGCGCCAGCCGTCGATCCCCACGTCGAGCCAGTGCTCGGCGACTCCGAGCAGGTACTCGCGAAGGTGCGGGTTGTCGACGTTGAGCTTCGGCAGCGCCGGCAGGTTCCACCACGCCCGGTAGCCGAGCGTCTCGAGCGACCGAGAGCCCAGCCGCTCCTCGCTGAGCTCGGACACGTCGAGCGGCCCGCGGAGCGTCTCCTCCGGGTACGCCCGGAGCTGCCGGCCCGCCTCGAGGTCCGCGTCGTTGAGGTAGAACCAGTCCCGGTAGGGCGACGATCGCCCCGTCTCCATCACGTGGTGGAACGGCCAGAAGCCGCGGCTCGCATGGTTGAACACGCCGTCGAGGACGACCCGGACGCCGCGGGCGTGGGCAGCCTCGAGGAGCTCCCGCAGGGCGGCGTCGCCCCCGAGCAGCGGGTCGACCGCCAGGTAGTCGTACGTGTGGTAGCGATGGTTCGAGGCGGACTGGAAGATCGGGTTGAAGTAGATCGCGTTGATGCCCAGCCGCTCGAGGTGGTCGAGATGCTCGACCACCCCGAGCAGGTCGCCGCCCTTGAAGCCGTGGACCGTCGGTGGCGAATCCCACGGCTCGAGCGGCCCGGGCTTGACGACCCGGGCGCTTGCGGCGAACCGGTCCGGGAAGATCTGGTAGAAGATCGCGTCCCGGACCCAGGCGGGCGTATCGAGTGCCACGATCGGGCGGCTAGCCCTTCACTCCGCCGGCTGTGACACCGGACACGAGCCACTTCGACGAGTAGAGGAACAGCGCGACGACCGGGATCGAGATGAGGATCGACGACGCCGCGAGATCGTTCCACTGTGTCTGGAACTGGGCCTGGAACCGCTGCAGGCCGAGCGGCCACGTCAGCAGCTCCTGCTTCGTGAGCAGGATCCGGGCGAGGAAGTAGTCGTTCCACGCCGCCAGGAAGTTGAACAGGAAGACGATGACCAGGGCCGGCGTCGAGAGCGGCAGGAGAATCCGCCAGAACGCCTCGAGCTGCGAGCAACCGTCGATCCGGGCCGCCTCCTCGAGCTCGATCGGGACGGTGTCGTAGTAGCCCTTGAGGATCCAGATGCTGAATGGCACCGAGGTGACCGACAGCGCGATGACCATCCCGACGTACGAGTTGGCGAGCTTCAGCTGGACCGCAAGGATGTAGAGCGGCACGAGGAGCATGGCCGCCGGGATGAGCTGGGTCGCGAGCAGCAACGTCAGGCCCACGCCACGGCCGGGGAACTTGAACCGGCTGAAGGCATACGCCGACGTCGCCGCGATCAGGAGGCCGACGATGGAGGCCCCGGTCGTCAGGACCATGCTGTTGAACAGCCAGAGAGGCAGGTCCGTCTCGGTCAGGACGTGCCTGAAGGACTCAAACGTGGCTCCTGGCGGGATGAGCGCGAACTCCGAGTCGAGAAGCCGGTTGCCCGGCCGGAGCGCGACACCGAACACCCGGATCACCGGGAAGATCGCGATGATCGCGGCGAAGATGAGGATCGCGTGAATCGCGAACCGCTTGCCGGGAGTCTCGCCCCGGCTACTGGCAATGCGCGCGGCCTTGCCGGCCGTCTTGGCGACCGGGATGGACGGGACCGCGGCGGAGCCGCTCATTCGTACGCTCCCTTCAGGCCGCCCGTCCGGCGGATGTAGTAGACGGTGAACACGAGGAGCAGGGCGAAGATGATGAAGGCGAACGCCGCGGCGTCACCGTAGCGGTTGTACTGAAACGCCTGCCGGAACAGGGCCGTCACGAGGATGTCGCTCGTCTCGAGCTCGTTCTGGTTGATGAAGAACGGCACGTTGATGTTGTTGAACGTCCAGACCGTGCCGAGGATGATCGCGGGCGTGAGGACCGGCCGGAGCAGAGGCAGGGTGATGTGGCGGAACGTCTGGCGACTGGTGGCGCCGTCCATCTCCGCCGCCTCGTAGAACTCACCAGAGATGCTCTGCAGCCCGCCGAGGATGATCACCATCATGAACGGGATCCCGAGCCAGACGTTCGTGATGATCATCGCAACGAAGTTCCAGAGCGGGTCGGACAGCCACGGGATGTTCGGGATCCCGATCATGTTCAGGAGCTGGTTGACTGCGCCGTACTGGTTGTTGTATTCGGTCCGCCACACGAGCAGCGCGATCACCTGGGGGATTGCCCACGGCAGGACGATCAGTGCCCGATAGATGCCCTTGCCTCGCATCTGGCGATGGAGCAGGAGGGCGAGTGCCATCCCGCCGAGGACGTGGAGGGTGACGTTGCTCGCCGTCCAAATCAGCGTCTGCCCGAGGAGCTGCCAGAAGCCGGTCAGCTTCAGGACCGGGTCCCGGAAGACCTCGACGTAGTTGGAGATGCCGACGAACATCCCGTTCGAAAGACCCAGGAGCCCCGGGTCCTTGAAGTTCCGCAGGCTCATGTTCGTGAGCGAGACGTTCAGCTCCCACAGGAGCGGGTAGAGGATCAGGACGGTCAGGCCCACGACTGCCGGCGCCACGAGCATGATCGGCACCGCGAGCCGGGTCTTCAGGATCCTGACGAGCAGCAGATAGAGGGCCCCCTCAAGGACCGCGACGATGATCGCGATGACGACGAGGGTCGTCGCCACCTGGCCGATCGCGGTGGTCACCGCATTGAGGTTCACGAGCTCCTCCCTGACCTCGGAACGACGGACACGGGTGCCGGGAAGCGAGCCGGGCCTCGGGGCGCCGGTGGCGCACCGAGGCCCGGCCTACGACTATCCGAGCTGGGTGATGCAGGTCTCGGCGGATGACTGCATCGTGTTCGCGATCCCGGCCACATCACTGTTGCCGGTGAACAGGTCGCGCACGCCGGCGGTCATCGAGTCAAAGACGCAGCGCATCTCCAGGTTGGTCGGCTGGGGGATGCCCTTCTGGGCAGCCTCGGCCGCGCCGGCGAGGAGATCGTCGCCTGTGACGACCGGATCCGCGATCGCATCGGCGTCGCCGGGCAGTCGCTTCAGGGCCGTGACCATGGCGACCTGGTTGTCCGTGCTGGTCGCGAACCACAGGAAGTCGGTGACGACCGCCTTCGTGTCGGCGTCGTCGGCCGCGGCCTTCGAGACCATGAGGAACGCGCCGGCGATGTATGGCTTGGGGTCCTCGCCGCCCGTCATGGCCGGCAGCGGGCCAACTCCGAGCTTGTCGCCGAACGTGTCGGCGTAGGCCCCGAGGGTCCAGTCACCGTTGATGATGTACGGCGCCTTGCCGTCCTTGAAGAGCCCGTCGGCGACGTTGTAGTCGGCCTCGGACGGGGCGACCTTGTCGGTGTACTTGAGGTCGTACAGGAATTGGAGGGCGCTCTTCATCGCGTCCGTGTTCAGCGTCGGGGTGACGCCGTCGTCCGCGAAGACCCGACCGCCGAAGCCGCCGAGGAACGGGACGAGCCAGAACGACTCGGTCTGGTTGAAGACGATCCCGAACTGGTCGCCGGTCGTCAGCTCCTTGGCCTTGGCAACCCACGCGTCGCTATCGGCCGGGGCGTCGGCGCCGGCGAGGTCCTTGTTCCAGTAGAGCATCAGCTGGTTGCCGAACGAGACCGGGGCTCCCCAGAGCGTCCCGTCGACGGTGACGATGTCCGCCGCGGCCGGGACAAATTTGGAACGGTCGATCAGGTCGGTGAGCGGGAGGATGAGGTCGGCCGCCGTGAACGGGCCGATGTGGTCGGCCACCGTCCAAAGTAGCTCCGGCGCCTCGCCGGCCAGGCTGGCCGTCTGGAAGTCCTCGCGGAGGGCCTCGACGTCCTTGTTCACGACCTCGATCGTGACGTTGGAGTGGAGCGCGTTGTAGTCGGTCGCAAGCTTCTGGACGAACTGGAGGCTGCCGTCGGCCTCGCCTTCCTTTGTCCACAGGGTGAGAGCCACATTGGCTGTCGGGAACGCCGCCTCGCTGGGCGTGACGCTCTCCGCCGGCTGGCTCGCTGATGGGCTCGTGCCCGCACCGCCGCACGCCGCGACCACGATGGCCAGGCCGGCGAACATCGATGCGAACCGGAAGAGTTGCTTCTTCATCGGATCCGGTCTTCCTCCTCTGTGGGGCGTTCCTCGCCCCGTTTTCTGTCCGATCCGGCCGGACGGCCCGGTCGGTGTGTGCGGGTCGGCTGTTCGGTCGCCGGGGGTGGCGGCCGCGTGTCGTTTCGGTACGTCGTGCACGGGCGAGGCGTACCGATTCCGGACCGCTCGCCGCTCATGACCTCAGTTGTCGACCCCGGCCACCTCCTTCCGCCCGTCGGGCGGATGGCCGGTCGAGCCGCGAACGATCAGCCGCGTCTCGAGCCGGCGATGCTCAGGCTTGGAGACATCGCGTCGATCGATGATCGACAGGAGCAATCGAACCGCCTCCTCGCCCTTCCGCCGGATCGGCTGGTGGACGGTGGTCAGCGGCGGGTCAGTGTGCATGGAAAGGTCGATATCGTCGAAGCCGACGACGCTGACGTCGCGCGGCACGCCGAGGCGCAGCTCGCGGATGGCGCGCATCGCGCCGATCGCCATCGCATCGCTCATCGCCAGGACGGCGGTCGGCCGCAGGCCGTCCTCCCAGGCCCGATCGAACGCCGCGACCCCGCCCTCGACGCTGGCCGGGCCGACCACGACCCGATCGTCCGGGAGGCCGATCCCCGCTGCGCCGAGGGCCGCTCGATAGCCGCGCAACCGGCGGCCCATGACGCCTTCCGGATCGACCTGTGTCGTGGGCTGCGGCGGCTCCACGCCGATCACCAGGAAGTCTCGATGGCCCAGGGCGAGGAGATGCTCGGCTGCGGCGCGCGCGCCGCCCTCGTCGTCGATCTCGACCGATGGATGGTCCGGCAGGGCGGTCGAGTCGACCAGCACGATCGGGACGCCGGCGCTCCGGATCTGGTCGACCTCCGGATGCCCGTCCGACAGCCCGACGGCGACGACGCCATCGACGGTCGCCCGTCCGATCGCCCGGGCGAGCGAGCCGTGAAGCGGGGAGATGAAGTGGAGGCCGTAACCGGATTCTTCGGCCACCAGCGCGACGCCCTCGCTGAACGCCCCGAAGAACGGGTTCGAGAAGATCACCGCCAGCGCCTGCGGCGTGAGCACGCCGATCGTCAGGGTCTGGCGTTGGGTGAGCATCCGGGCGACCGGGTGGGGCCGATAGCCGAGCGTCTCCGCGACCTCGCGAATCCGCGTCGCCGTTTCGGGGCTGAGCCGCTCGGGGTTGTTGAACGCGAACGAAACGGCCGTCTTCGAGACGCCGGCCTCGCGGGCGACGTCGGCGATGCGCGGCCGTCGGGCGACCTGGTCCACTCCGCTCCTCGCGTCCTCCGGCGGCTGGGGGCCGCCCCGCTCGGATCGATCGCGCGGGCCCGGGTCGGGGTGAGGGTCGCCGCGGATCGCATGCAAACCGGTTTAGCAAACCGGTTTAGCGGACTTTAGGGAAGGAGTCCGCCGGAGTCAATACCCAATCGGGATTTCGGTCGGCGGTCGCGGGGCCGCGACGCGCGTCCGGCTACAATCGGCGCCCGATGATCTCGCAGCTCCGGGCGATGCCGCTCGGCATTCGCCTCTTCCTCGTCTACGGCTTCCTCATCCTGGCCGGGATCGCCGCCGTCCTGCCGGCAGTCGTGGAGATGGCGGTCCTTGTGCCGATCACGTTCACCGGCCTCGTCCTCATGGTCCTGCTGGCCTACACGATCTTTACCCTGACGCTCGTCCTCCAGCGCAAGCAGGCGGGACGCGGATTTGCTCTCGGGCTGGCCAGCCTGACCGTGCCACTGGTGCCGCTCCTCCTGGTCGGCGGCCTCGTCCTCCCGGCGGTCGCGGTCGCGGGCGTCGCGGCGATCCTGCTTTACGGCCTGCTCCGGTCCGACGTCCGCGGCTACCTGACCGAGCCGTGATTCGAGCCGAGATCCGTGCGCCCACCGGCGCGGGAGGGTACCCTCTCCGGTGCCGAGCGGGCTCGGGGCCGTTCCGTCCTCACCCGTCGTCCGCCGCGCCACCACCCATCACCCGAAAGGACTGACTTGAGCAAGCCCTCGCGCCGCGCGTCGCGCGCCCCTGGCCGGCCCTCGCCCCCTGCCGGCCCGACCAGCGCGTCGTCCGCCGGCTCCGGCGCCCGCGGCCCGTCCGTCACCGGCCGCACCTCGTCGACCCGCGCCGGGCGACGCGAGCGAGCCCGGATCGGCTATGCCCGAAAGTCGTTCCTCGAGCGCTACCGCGGCGCTATCGTCACTGTTGCCGTGCTCGCGATCGCCGGCCTGCTGTTCGCGTTCGTCGTGATGGGGGCCACGGCCAAGACGTATTCCTGCAACCAGATCTGGCAGCCCGATCCCACGCCGGAGCCGTCCGCCGGCCAGACGCCGCGGCTCGGCTATGTTCAGCGCGATATGGCGGCCACGCACAATCCCCCCGTTCCCACCCGTTACAGCCTGTGCCCCCCCGCTAGCGGACCGCACGTCAGCGGCGCGGGCATCGGCCCCATCCAACCCCGCGTCTACGGACCGGATGACTTCGTTCAGCCCCAGGGCTGGATCCACAACCTCGAACACGGCGCGATCGTGATCCTGTACCGCGGCGGCGAGGGTTCCGAGGCCGTCACGGAGGACGGCCAGGCGAAGCTCCGCGAGCTCTACGACAACTTCCCGAACAGCCCCATCTGCGGGTTCCAGCGCGGCAATCCCGACAACGGGGTGATCGTCGCCCGATTCGACGAGATGGCGTGGCCGTACGCCGCCATCGTCTGGGATCGGGTGTTGCCGCTGGAGACCCTCGACGCCGACCTCATCTACCGGTTCTGGCAGACCGAGGGCGAGCGGACGAACCCGGAGAATCGATGCCCCGAAAAGCCGCGCACGAGCCCCACGCCGGTTCCGAGCGAGTCGCCGGCACCGAGCGGCTCGGTCGAGGCAAGCGGTTCGGCGGCGCCCTCGCCGAGCGCGAGCTAGCGGAGGCCGCGGCGGTGCGGCTCTACGTTTTTGCCGACCCGGGCTCATCGAGCGCGATCGCCTCGGTCACGGTGCCGGACGTCAGTGCCGGGGAATTCGGTGACGATGCGGTTCTCGTTCCGGGACAGGCGCCGCGCCCCATCGGCGACCTCGCGCCGGCGCCCGCCATGTCCCGCCCCGGCAAGATCATCTGCGTGGGGCTGAACTACAGGGAGCACGTCGCCGAGGGCGGCCGCCCCGGCCCCGATCGGCCGCTCCTCTTCTCGAAGTTCGCCAACGCCGTCGTCGCCTCGGGCAAGCCGATCGTCCGGCCCGAGGGCACCCACGCCCTAGACCTCGAGGTCGAGCTCGGGGTTGTCATCGGCAAGACGGCCCGCCGGGTGAAGGCGGCCGACGCGATGAGCCATGTTGCCGGCTACGTCGTCGTCAACGACGTAAGCGCCCGCGACTGGCAGGGCATCCCGGCCGCGCTCCACGAGGGTGAAAAGGGTGACGGACAGTGGATCCGGGCCAAGGGCAGCGACACGTTCATGCCGATGGGCCCGGTCTTCGTCACGGCGGACGACCTGGACCCGGCCGCCGGCATGCGCCTCCGGAGCTGGCGGATCACGCCCGACGGGGAGGAGCACCTCATGCAGGACGGGACGACCGCCGACATGATCTGGTCCGTCCCGCAGCTGATCGAGTACATCAGCAATGCGATCACGCTCGATCCGGGGGACGTCATCGCGACCGGCACGCCGTCCGGGGTCGGGGTGTTCCGCGACCCGCCGGTGTTCCTCGAGCCAGGCGACCGCGTCCGGTGCGAGATCGACGGCATCGGCTCGGTGGACAATCCGATCGTCGACTGGACGGAGGACCCGCGCAACGCCTGACGCGCCGACGATGCAGGCCCTCGTGAAGACGAAGGCGGGGCCCGGGCTCGAGCTCCGCGAGGTCGCATGCCCCTCGATCGGTATCAACGACGTTCTCGTCCGGGTCCACAAGACGGGAATCTGCGGGACGGACCTCCACATCGACTCGTGGGACCCCTGGGCTGCGAAGGCGATCACGCCGCCGCTCGTCGTCGGTCATGAATTCGTCGGCGAGATCGTCGAGGTCGGCTCGAACGTCGCCGACTTCCATCCGGGCGAGATCGTCAGCGGCGAGGGCCACGTCACCTGCGGGCGCTGCCGTCACTGCCTGGCGGGCCGCCGTCACCTCTGCGCGAACACGATCGGCCTGGGCGTGGGCCGCGACGGCGCGTTCGCCGAGTACGTCGTCCTGCCGATGACGAACATCTGGCACCACTGGCCCGGGATCGACGAGGAGGTCGCCGCGATCTTCGATCCGTTCGGCAACGCCGTCCACACCGCGCTGGCCTTCCCCGTCCTCGGCGAGGACGTGCTCGTGTCGGGGGCCGGCCCCATCGGCCTGATGGCGACGGCCGTCGCGAAGCATGCCGGCGCGCGCTACGTGGTCGTGTCGGAGCCGAACGCGTTCCGGCGAAACCTGGCCACGAAGATGGGCGCCAGCGTCGCCGTCGATCCCCGGGAGCGCGACCTGCACGACGTCCAGCGCGAGCTCGGCATGGTCGAGGGGTTCGACGTCGCCCTCGAGATGTCCGGCAACGCCGCGGCCCTCCGGTCGGCGATCGACAACATGGCCCACGGCGGCGGCGTCGCGATCCTCGGCATTCCCACAGACGAGATCTCGCTCGACGTCAACGCGATCGTCTTCAAGATGCTCACGCTGCGGGGGATCTACGGTCGCGAGATGTACGAGACCTGGTACAAGATGAGCGTCATGCTCCAGTCGGGGCTCGACATCCGCCCGGCGATCACCCACCGCTTCTCGTACCGCGAGCACGAGGCGGCCTTCGCGGCCGCGCGCTCCGGCGACTCCGGCAAGGTCATCATGGATTGGCAGGCCGCGTGATGGCCAGGGCCACGCGTCGGAATCCCCTGGCGTTCCTCGGCGATGAGCTCGACGCGCTCCGTGAGCGCCACCTCTTCCGGCCGCTGCGGGTCATGTCCTCCGCCCAGGGTCCGGTCGTATCGGTCGACGACCGGCGTGTGATCAGCCTCTCCTCGAACGATTACCTCGGCCTGACCCACCATCCGCGGCTGCGCAAGGCGGCCCTCGACGCGGTCGGCGTGTTCGGCGCGGGGTCCGGCGCCGTCCGGACGATCGCCGGGACGATGACCCTCCACGAGGAGCTCGAGGCGAAGCTCGCCGAGTTCAAGGAGACCGAGGCGGTCCTGACGTTCCAGTCCGGGTTCAGCGCCAACACCGGCGTCATCCCGACGATCACGGGCGAGACGGACCTGATCGTGTCGGACGAGCTGAACCACGCCTCGATCATCGACGGCATGCGCCTCTCCAAGGCGCCCCGGAAGGTCTTCCCGCACGCCGACGTCGGCGCGCTCCGGGAAGTACTCCGCGAGGCACGGGCCAAGGGCCGCGATGGCGGCGGCGAGCACCGCCTGATCCTCGTCGTGACGGACGGCGTGTTCTCGATGGACGGCGACATCGCCCCGCTGCCGGGGATCGTCGAGGCGGCCGAGGAGTTCGGGGCGGCGGTCATGGTCGACGACGCGCATGCTTCGGGGGTCCTCGGCCGGAACGGCCGGGGGTCGGTGGATCACTTCGGCCTCCATGGCCGGGTCGCGATCCAGGTCGGGACGCTGTCGAAGGCCGTCGGAGTCCTGGGCGGCTACGTCGCGGGATCGCGGGACCTCCGCGACATCCTCATCCAGCGTGCCCGGCCGTTCCTGTTCTCGACCAGCCATCCGCCGGCGGTGGCCGCCGCCTGCCTCGAGGCGATCCGGGTCTTCGAGGAGGAGCCGGAGCTGCTCGAGCGGCTGTGGGCGAACACCCGCCGCTTCAAATCCGAGCTGTCGCGGCTGGGCTTCGACGTCGGGCGGTCGGAGACGCCGATCACGCCGGTCATCCTGGGCGACTCGGAGACGACCATCCGCTTCAGCAACCGGCTGTTCGAGGAGGGGGTGTTCGCAACATCGGTCGTCTTCCCGACGGTGGCGCTCGACCGGGCGAGGATCCGGACGATCGTCACCGCGGCCCATACCGACGAGCACCTCGACACCGCGCTCGACGCCTTCGGCCGCGTCGGCCGCGAGCTGGGCCTCGTCTCCGGGTGACGTCGATCCGGCAAACCTCGGGCCGGTGGCCTCGCGGAGCTCGGCCCCGGACCTCGGTGAGCGAGTGACCGCCAACGTGGAGGGTGCCACCCAAAGTCGCGACCTGCCGCTCGACTCGCACCTCCACACCGACCTGTCGCCCGACAGCGACGTCCCGATCGACGTCTACGCCGCCCAGGCCGCCGAACGGCGAATCGCCGAGATCGCCATCACGGACCACGTCGACTTCGATTCGCGCGACCCTGCCTTCGGATTTGCGTCGTTCGCCGACCGCGAGCGCGTCGCCCGCGACGCGGCCGAGCGGTGGGCGGGACGAGGCGTGACCATCCGGTTCGGGGCCGAGCTGACGTACAACCGGCGCTGGGAGGACGACATCCGGGCTCACCTCAGCCGCCACGCGTACGACTTCACGATCGGATCGGTCCACGATTGGCCGGGCTCGCCGTACCGTGACCGGGAGGACCTGGCGGCCTGGGTCGTCGGGCGGTCCGACGCCGAGGTCGTGGAGCCGTACCTCGCCGAGATCCTCGGCGCGGCCCGGTCCGGGCTGTTTGACGCCATCGGCCACCTCGACGTCGTGAAGCGCTATGTTGCCCGGCACGTCCCGGCCGGCCGGCTCGCGGCCGCGCCGGAGCTCTACGAGCCGGTCCTCGCGGCTCTCGTCGAGACCGGGACGGCGCTCGAGGTGAACACCAGCGGGCTGCGCCAGGCGCCGGGCGAGACCTACCCGACCGCGGCGATCGTGGGCCTGTTCCGGGACCTGGGCGGAACGGCGGTCACTGCCGGCTCGGACGCGCATCGAGCGGCCACGTTCGCCTTCGGCCTCGAGGACGGCTACCGCCTCCTGGCCGAGGCCGGGTTCGAGGAGCTCGCGTTCGGTCGCGGCGGCAGACGCGTGGGCATCGGGCTGCCGGCGGGACGCGGATGGAGCTGATCGTGCTGGGGGGAGGCCCGGCCTACACGAACCGCCCGGGCGCCTCCGGTGCGGCGTACCTCGTCCGCCACGGTGGCAAGTCGATCCTCCTCGACCTGGGCCAGGGCTCGTTTCCCGCCCTGGCGTCACGGATCGAACCGAGCACGCTCCGGGCTGTCCTCGTCAGTCACCTCCATCCCGACCATTTCATCGACCTCGTCTCGCTCCGCCACTACCTCAGGTTCGAGTTCCGGCCGCCGCGGCGCGTCCGCGTCCTGGGGCCGGCCGGCCTGGGGGACCGGATCGACGCGCTGCACGCCGAGCCGGGATTCAGCGCCGCCTCGCTCGACATCGAGAGGCTCACGCCGGGGGCCCTGAGGCTCGGATCGTTCCGCGTGACGGCAGGCCTCGTGACGCATACCGACGAGAGCTACGCATTCCGGGTGGCCACTTCAGCCGACCGCCCGGGGCTCGTCTACTCAGGTGACTGCGGCCGAGCCGCGGACCTCCTTCCGCTGGTCCGGCCCGGGGACACGCTCCTCAGCGAGATCTCGTTCGGCGCGGGTCCGGTGCCGAAGGGAGCGCAGCACCTCGACGGGCCTGCCGTCGGCGGCCTCGCCGCCGAGGCGGGAGCCGGGCGAGTGCTGCTGACCCACATCCAGATGGGATACGACCAGGAGGCGGCGCTCGCCGCCGTGCGCGCCCGGTTCAACGGGCCGGTGGACTTCGTCGCGCCGGGGCTCACCTCCGAGGTCTGACCCGCCAGCTCGAATGCGAAGGGCCGGCGGCCCGAAGGCCGCCGGCCCTTGCCCTCCCGGGGTTCGCGGGGATCAGCGACGCCGGCGAGCCGGCGTGAGAACGAGGATGGCGGCAAGGATGCCGGCGATCGCGACGAGGACGAGGCGCCACGAGTCGGGGGCCGGCTTAGCGTCACCACTCAGCGCGTCGGTCGGCGGCAGCGTCCGGCCTGCCGTGGGCGTGGCCGTCGCGCCTGCCCCGATACTGCCGGTCGGGGTGGGCGTCACCTGGGGGGTCGGGGTCGCGGTGACCTCCGGCGTCGGGGTCGGCGTGACTTCCGGCGTCGGGGTGGGTGTCACCTCCGGCGTCGGGGTCGGGGTGACCTCCGGCGTCGGGGTCGGGGTGACCTCCGGCGTCGGGGTCGGGGTCACTTCGGGCGTCGGGGTCGGGGTGACCTCCGGCGTCGGGGTCGGGGTGACCTCCGGCGTCGGGGTCGGGGTCACTTCGGGCGTCGGAGTCGGCAGCTCCTCGCCGCAGTTGATGGAGTTCGTCTTCGTGGTCCACGCCGTCCCGTCGACGTCGTTGGCGATGACGCCGAGGACACCGCCGCTAACCAGCTGGAACGGGCTGGTGACGGCGATCGAGAACGTCAGGGTGCCGGAGCCGCTGAGCCCGCTCATGTCGATCGAGATCTCGTTGGACTCGACGGTGCTGATATAGCCCGCCTCGTCGCCGCCGGCGTTGCCCTCGATCGCGCCGTTGTTCGGCGACAGGTAGACGACGAGCACGGAACCGGCCGGCAGCGGCTCGCCGGTGATCGTGTAGTCGAGCTGGATGTTGAACTGCTGGGTCGTGTTGTCGTCGGTGCAGTTGATCGTCATGTTCTTCTGGAAGAGGAACGTGACGTCGCCAGCGCGACCTTGAAGATCCGTCTGGTTGCCGCTCGTCGGCTGGCCGTTTTCGCCCGGAGTGAACGCCGCCACCGCGCCCGGCAGCATCGCGGCCGCTAGCATCGCAGTGACGACGAGCCAACCAAGAGCCCGCAGTCGCATGATCCGCGACCGGGAAGTCCGCCTGGCACTCATTCGAGTAAGCCCCCTGTGTCTGCTGCGGGGCCATCGCGGGCCCTGTCGCGGCCGCTCCCCGGGCGGCCCCTCCCAAACGATCGCCGGCGCAGTCCCCCACGGATCGACGGCCGGCCAATAGTACGGTCGCGGACTCCCCCATAGGTACTACTCAGAACAGCACCGGACCACACCAAACCGCACCACGATCAGTCCGATACCGGTGCGCGACCGCAACGAACCGGAACGTCGACGTCCCGCCCTCCGCGCGCCGATCGGTCAGCGCCGGCCCCGACGTGATCGAGCCGCCGCCCGCTACGATGTCGTCCCCCGCGAGGAGAGCCCGAGCTTGACCACGATCGCCCGCCCGGATGCAGCCGCGACGCCCCGGCCCCTGCGCAGCCAGGTCCGCGATGCCGTCGAACGGGCGTGGGCCAGGGCTGTCGCCGCGGGCGCGCTTCCGGCACTCCCGGACGACCAGCCGGCCGTCGATGTCGAGGTCGTCAGACCGGCTCATCCGGAGCACGGCGACCTCGCGACGAGCCTCGCCCTGAAGCTGGCCCGGCCGTACCGCCGACCTCCGATGGCGATCGCGACGGCGATTACCGCCGAGCTCCAGTCCGAAGCCAACGCGCCCGGCTCCGCCAGCCCGATCGCCGGCGCCGAGGCGGCCGCTCCGGGCTTCATCAACGTTCGGCTCGCCGACCGCGCCCTCGAGCAGACCGTGCAGGCCATCGTCGCGAATCCGGCCCGCTGGGGCAGCGTCGCGCCGATCCGCCCCCGGTCGGTCAACGTCGAGTTCGTGTCCGCCAATCCCACCGGCCCCTTGACAATCGGGAACGCCCGCGGGGCGTTCATCGGCGATCTGCTCAGCCGCGTCCTCGAGGCCGGCGGCCAGCGGGTGACGCGGGAGTACTACTTCAACGACGTGGGCGGCCAGATCCCGAACCTCGGCGCATCGATCGTCGCCCTGCGCCGGGGCGAGCCGATCCCCGATGACGGGTACCACGGCGCCTACGTCGCCGACCTGGCCGCCGAGCTGCCGGACGACGTCCTGGCCACGGCGACCACGCCTGGCGCCGACGCCGCGGCGATCGTCGGGCACTGGGCCGCGGGCCGCGTCCGCGAGGGGATCGAGGCCAGCCTGGCCGCGCTCGGAGTCCGGTTCGACGTCTGGAAGAGCGAGGCGTCTCTCCACTCGGAGGGCTGGGTCGAGCGGGCGATCGAGCGGCTGCGCGAGCGCGGCCACGTCTACGAGGAGGAGGGCGCGCTGTGGTTCCGCTCGACCGCCTTCGGCGACGACAAGGACCGGGTGATCATCCGGTCGAACGGGCAGCCGACATACTTCGCGGCGGACATCGGTTACGTGACCGAGAAGCTCAGCCGCGGCTTCGATCACCTGATCTACGTCTGGGGGGCGGACCACCACGGAACGGTTGCCCGCCTCCGCAACGCCGCCGAGGCAATGGGTTACGACCGCGAGGCCGTCCAGGTCCTGCTCTACTCATGGGTCAGGTTCGTCCGCGAGGGCGTGGAGATCTCGATGTCGAAGCGGGCCGGCGAGTTCATCACCCTCGACGAGCTGCTGGCCGAGGTCGGTGTCGACGCCGCCCGGTGGTTCTTCGCCTCACGAGCGGCGACGACCGGGATCGATTTCGACATCGAGCTCGCGAAACGACAGTCGAGCGAGAACCCGGTCTACTACGTCCAGTACGCCCACGCCCGGATCGCCTCGATCCTCCGCAAGGCCGCCGATTCCGGGCTTGCTCCGGCGCCCTCGATCGAGGGGGCGCTGGCCGATCCACCCGAGGCGTCGCTGGCGCGGGCGGTCGCGCGGCTGCCGGAGGTCGTCGAGGACGCGGTCGCGGCCGAGGAGACACACGGGGTGACCGCCTACGCCACGGAGCTGGCGACGACGTTCCACGCGTTCTACCGGGACGCCCGCGTCGTCGAACCGGCGGAGCCGGAGCGTTCGGCCCGCCGGCTGGCCCTCGCGGAGGCCACGCGGATCACCCTCGCCAGGGCCCTCGGCCTGCTCGGGATCTCCGCGCCGGAATCGATGTAGGGCCTGCCCCGCAGGGCCTGCCGCGCGTCGTATGGCCTGCCGCGCGTCGTATGGCCGTGCGCGGCGTCCGTGTTCGGTGCCGGGTTCGGTGCCCGGTCGGGGTCAGTTCCCCGTCAGGCCCATGATCGTGTCGAGCTGGACCGCGCTCGCGGCGTCGGACGCGAACAGCAGGCTGACCACCGTCGTGTCGGCCTGGTGGCCCAGGCCGCTCTGGCCCGACAGCGTCGCGAGGGCCTGGCCCGCTGCGTCGGCGAACTCCGTGGCGTCGGCGGTGGTGTCCCACTCGGTCAGGAGCGCGATCGCCCAGGCGTCGTTCGGGCCCTGGAGCAGCAGGACCCTGTCGCCGCCCCAACCGGCAGCCGCCTCGTCGGCCGGGACGACCCGGTCGAGAGCCCCGCGGAGCCAGACGGCGAGCTGGAACTCTCCAAGCGTGTCCTCGAGACCCACCTTCCAGCCTGCGCCCATTCGGGTCGCGACGTCGTCCGGGATGTCGACGACCCGCGGCACCTCGTTGGCCGCGTATTTCTCCGGGTGCATGACCTGCTCGGTCGACGACGGCGGGCGGGAGAACGCTTCGTCGACGGCGGGCCAACCGCCGTCGCCGTAGATCTGGATGACGAGCCGGAGGCCGGCGTCGTACGGGAAGGCCAGGGAATCGCGGAGGATCGGCGGCATCTTCTCGAGGATCGCGAGCGCGTCGGGGTCGAGCGACACGCGGACGAGCTCGAGCTTCTCCGCAGCGGTCAGGTATCGCTCGAGCCAGAGGCTCATCGAGAGCGTCGCGTCGCCCTCGATCAGGGACAGGCTGGCGAGGCTCCGGTCGCCCTGGCCGACCGCCGCGAGATCGAAGGACTCGAGGTCGAAGTGCTGGTCCTGGAGGGCGTGGGTGTACTCGTGCGAGAACGTGACCCGCTCGGCCACGCCGAGGCCGCCGCTGCGCGAGACGACGTACAGCTTCTCGTCCTCGGGGCTGTAGAAGCCCGCCACCTGGCTGCCGCGCAGCTCGAGGTACAGGCTCCTGAGCGAGTCCTCCTCGCCGAGCATGCCCATGCCCTTGAGGAGCTGCTCGTTGGCCGCGATGAGCTCGGGCGGATTGTCCTCGTTGAACGATTTCTCGACCCGAACCTTGAGCTCCTGCTCGTCGAGCACCTGCGGTTCGACGTCGCTCCTCGGCTCGAGGCCGCGGATCTCGACGACCTGGGCCTTGATCGCGGCGTAGACGGTCGCTGGATCGGCGGTCGGCGTCGGAGGGGCGACGGACCCGGAAGGTCCCACCGAAGGCGTGGGCGACAAGCTCGCGGTCGTCGTTCCGGACGGTTCGACAGTCGCCGTGGGGGTCGCGGGGCCACAGGCTGCCGCGATCGACACCAGGGCTGCGAGAAGCGTGGACAGCCGACGGCGGGGGGTGGGCGGGGAAGCGGCCATCGGCCGGATTGTCGCACGGAGCCGGGGTCCGACCATGGGACGAGCGTCCGCCGGTAGTACTGGCCGAGCGCGGACGAATGTTGCTTTCTTAACCGGTTGCCGCATTGTCGATGAACGTGAGGCACCTAGCTTAGAGCCGGACCGAACCTCCCAAGGTTCATCCTCCCTCCCTCGACCGGGGGCGCCGATTGGGCAGGCGCCTCCGGTCTACTTTTGCCGTGGGGTTCCGCGCCCACCTCTCCCTGTGACAGAATCCCAGGCATGGAAGTCACCTGGTACGGGCAGACCTGCGTCCGGCTGAGAGGGAGGGACGCGGTCGTCGTCGCCGATCCCTATCCCGCGATCGTCGGACCGACGGGCCGCGGAATCACCGCCGACATCGTCACCTACAGCCATCCCGACGATCAGCCCCTGCCGAAGACGAAGGCGCGGGCCAGGGCGCGGCAGTCGCGCGACGGCGGGACCGTCGTCCCGTCCAGCCTCGACGAGGCGTTCATCCTCGACGGCCCAGGCGAGTACGAGGTGAGGGAAGTCCTCCTCACCGGCGTGCGGACGTACCGGGACGAGGAGAGCGGGGCGCGGCGCGGCAAGCAGACGTCGTTCGTCGTCGAGCTCGACGGGATGCACACGATCCATCTCGGCGACATCGGCCATCTGCTAACCGAGGAAGAGCTCGCCGACGTGGGACCGGTCGACATCGCCTGCGTCCCGATCGGCGGCTCGCTCACCGCGACGCGGGCGGCGGAGCTGGTCGCCCAGATCGACCCGCGAATCGTCGTGCCGATGCCGGTTTGCGCCAACGAATCGGAGTGCGACGACGCGCTGGCGAGGTTCTTCCACGAGATGGGCGGCGAACCGGTCGCCCAGCCGAAGCTCGCCGTCACGATTTCCGGTCTCCCGGCGGAGACGACGACGGTCCGGCTGGAGTCCCGCGGCAAGGTCTGAGGCGCGGAGTCTCGCAGAGCAGCGGATATCGCCCCGGGCTATCGAATAGAGCTCGATCGTGCACGACGGGCTAACCAATCCGTCCGATTCGCACCGTCGTCACGCTCGGTGGGGCACGGATCTATCAGCGGGGGCGATGACGGGCGATGCGAGGTCACGGCAACGAAGCCGGCGTAGTCCCGGCGTAGTCGAGGTTTGGGGCCCAGGCTCTGCGCGAATATCGTGCTTATCGATCGCTGGAGCGGCCCGCCATCCCGCGATGTCCGCCCTCGTTTGATCGGCCCGAGCGATTGTTGCCGCGTCGGGACGAGGCCGAAATGAAGTCCGCGTAATCGACGAAAGCCGGACGGGACCGGCGGCCGTCGACGGCAAGCGCCATCAACCATCGTTTGCGGCGCGACGTCGGGTCGATCATCGCAACTCCGCGCTCGGCTCGGGGGTGCGCGACAACGGGCACCGAGAGAAGCCGAGTGAGGTCAGTTGCTCGCAACTTGAAGGCCTGTTGTAAGGACGCGCGATTGGCCCGAACCCGCTCGTCATTCGTGGCGGTCGCGAGCAGCAGGAGGCAGCCGATGACGGCGCGGGGCCGCCACCCCATCCGGCGGGCCGCTGCCCAGGCCTCGCGCTCGTACCAACCGAGACTGCGTTCGATCGCTCCGAGGTCGTGGATTTCCGTCTTGATCTCGATGACCAGAAGGACGCCAGTCTCGCCGTGGAAGGCGAGCAGGTCGATCCAGCCTCGGGACCTTTCGATGCCCACCTCGACCTCCCGGACGGCAGCCCATCCGGCCCGCTCGAGCCTCCTGCTCACATGGGCGACGCATCGCACATGCCCCGTGTCCCTCTGCCGTTCTCGGTCGCCAAGGAATGGGGCGTCCACGCCGATCACGAGGCGGGCCCCAAGCGCCTCGAGCACGAGCGCCGCCGATTCGAAGGTCAGGCCGTCGACCTTGCCGGTCTCGATCTCGGACACCCACGCCTGCGAGAGTCCGGCCCTTTGCGCCAGCTCCGCCTGGCTCCAGCCGATGGTCCGCCGCAGACCGGAGACGTAGCCCGCGACCGTCAGACGTGCGTGGCGAGTACGCGATCGTGAGCCACGCGCATGCGACATCGCACAACTCATACCAGCCACCGATCACCACCGACTTAACGGCCGCTCGAGGCTAGGCTCGGTCGAGGACGACGCGGCCCCGCTTGACGACCGTCCGGACGAGGTCGGCCCCGGGCCAGTACGGGATCTGGCCGGCCGACGGGACCCGCCAGACCACGAGGTCGGCGGCCTTCCCCGGCTCCAGCGATCCGATCTCGTCGCCAAGACCCAGGCCATGCGCGGCGTTCACTGTCACGGCCGCGAGGGCCTCGGCGGGGCTGAGCTTGAGGGCGAGGCAGGCGACGGTCACCACGAGGGGCAGGCTGGCGGTCGGGGACGTGCCCGGGTTGAAGTCCGTGGCGAGGCCGACCGGCACTCCCAAGTCGATGAGCTCGCGGGCCGGCGCGAAGTGGTCCGACATCAGGAACCACGTCGTCGCCGGGAGGAGCGTCGCGACGACCGGCCGGCCGCGGCCGGCCGCGTCCGCCAGGGCCTTGACGCCGGCCGGTGACGGCGCGGCGAGGTGATCAGCCGACAGCGCCCCGATGTCGGCGGCCAGCTCCGCGCCGCCGCTGGGCGTCAGCTCGTCCGCGTGCAGCCGCGTCGCCATCCCGAGGCTGACCGCACGCTCGAGGATCCGCCGGGACTGGTCGGCCGAGAACACCCCCTCCTCGCAGAACACGTCGCAGAACCGCGCGTACCCCTGCTCGGCGACGGCGGGCAGCTGCTCCTCGACGACGTGGCGGACGTACGCCTCCGTCCCGTCCGGCTGGTCGCGGAACTCGGGGCCCGCGGCGTGGGCGCCGAGGAATGTCGGGACGACGTCGATCGGACCCTCTTCGCCGAGTTCGTGGGCGACCTCGAGGAGGCGCAGCTCCGTCGCGACGTCGAGCCCGTAGCCGGACTTCGCCTCGACGGTCGTCGTCCCGTGGCTGAGCATCTCGTCCAGCCAGCGACGGCCGTGGGCGGTGAGATCCTCCCGGGATGCCGCCCTCGTGGCCGCGACCGTCGAGAGGATCCCACCGCCGGCGGCGAGGATCTCGAGGTAGCCTGCGCCGCGCCGGCGCAGCTCCAGCTCGCCCTCGCGAGAGCCGGCGAACAGCAGGTGGGTGTGGGAATCGACGAGCCCCGGCGTGACCGTGCCACCGCGGGCGTCGAGGCGGACGAAGCGGGCGAGCTTGTGGCCCTGGCCCTCCAGCGTCCGGACGACGTCCGCCCGCCGCCCCACGGCGACGATCCGGCCCTCCCACGCGGCGACGACCGGGCCGTCCTCGGCTCGCCCGCCGGGGAGGATCGCCAGATCGCCCTGGGAGGATCCAGTCCGCAGCCCGCCGGCCATCGTGACGATCTCGGCGGCGCCGTGGACGAGCAGGCCGGCGGCGGTAGCGCGATCCTTGCCCCCCGGGATGAGTCGGAGCGTCACCGGCCCCTCGTCGCGGCCGTCACCGGGCGCGACCCGAGCGCGCCGCCTCCAGCCGAAGCTCGAGCGCCTGCAGCGGCGAGAAGTCGCGCAGCCTGAGGTAGGCGGCCGCCACCGCGAGCCGCCGCTCGACGGGCGCGTCGGCCGGAGCGCCGGCCCGGTCCGCGACGTCGAGCAGGGCCGCCACGGGCGCCAGGCCGATCAGCTCCGACTCGGCGAGCTCCACTCCGTCCTCGGCGGCGACCTCGCGGACCGTCTCCCACACGGCCCACATCGGCGTGACCGAGAAGTCGAGGAGGTTCATCGAGACCTGGGCCAGCCCGAGCTCCTCGATCATGAACCCGTTCGCCTGGACCTTCGGCAGCCCCCCGCCCGATTCGCGGATCCGGCGCGCAATCCGGACCGCGAGGTCGCGATCGGCGGACGCGAGATTGATGTTCCAGGCGATGAGGAACGGTCGAGCGCCGACGGCCACCGCGCCCGCGGACGGGTGCATCCGGGCCGGACCGAAGTCCGGCTCGCGGCCGTTCTGCTGGATCTCGGCCTTGAGCCCCTCGTACTGCCCCCGCCGGACGTCGGCGAGCTTGACCCGATCGGCGCGCGTGGCCGCGCTGGCGTAGAGGAAGACCGGCAGCTCGAACCGCTCGGCGATTTGCCGGCCGAACCGACGCGCGAGCTCGACGCACTCGTCGAGGGTCGTGCCGGCGAGCGGCACGAACGGGACGACGTCGACCGCCCCGATCCGGGGGTGCTCGCCCCAGTGCGTCTCCATGTCGATCTCGTGGACCGCCACACCGACCGCCCGCTCGAGCGCCTCGAGAACCGGCTCGGCATCGCCGGCCAGCGTGAGGACGGACCGGTTGTGGCTCGCGTCGCTCGTCCGGTCGAGAAGGTGGACGCCCGGGGTTCCGGTTATCGCCCCGGCGAGGCGCTCGACGACGTCGAGGCGGCGTCCCTCGGAGAAGTTCGGGACGGATTCGACGAGGCCGGGCACGGGATTACTTTGACAGGAAGGAGCGCGGCGTTGGCGGCGGACGGACCGCTGGAGGGCCTCAGCTGGCCGCGTTCGACAGGTCGATCCGAATCGGAAGCGAATCGCGGGCCCATTCGCTCAGCGGCCGGCCCTCGCGCCAGCCCTGGTATTTCGCGCCGAGCAGCTGGCGGGCTTTCGTCTCGTCCGCTTCGCCTTCGATCTCGCGGGCGACGCCGCTGAACCACCGCCGCCCGATCCGGACGCGGACCCGCGGCTCGACACGCAGGTTGCGGACCCAGTGGGCGTCGTCGCGGCCACCCGACAGGAGGTAGACGCGGTCGCCGTCCGCGGCGAACCAGATCTCGATCTCGCGGGGCAGACCGCTCGTCCGCCCGATCGTCTCGAGACGACAGACGGAGCGCTCGGCGTCGTCCCTGGAGAGCATCGTCGCAACAGTCCTTTGACGAACAGTCGTTAGACGATAAACTAACGCCCCTCCGCCCACCCTTCCCCGCGACTGCGATCCCGTGCGCTCCCGGGAGGTCGACTCGTCGTGACCGTCGCGCCAGACACATCCGCGCCCGCGCCAAAGTCCCGCAGCGCCTTCCGCCAGCCAGACTTCGTCAAGCTCTGGTCGGCCGCGACGATCTCCTTGTTGGGCACTCAGGTCACGTTCATCGCGATCCCGGTCATCGCGGTGCTGATCCTGGGGGCCACTCCGTTCGAGGTGGCCCTCGTCGGCACGCTCGAGTTCCTGCCGTTCCTCCTGTTCACCCTGCCGGCCGGCGTCTGGGTGGACCGCTTGCCCCGGCGGCGGATCCTCATCGCCGGCGACCTCGGTCGGGCCGTCATGCTGGCGACGATCCCGATCGCCTATTTGCTGGACGTGCTGACGATCTGGCAGCTGTTCGTCGTCGCCTTCGTCAACGGCATCTTCACGGTCTTCTTCGACATCGCCGACCAGTCGTACCTGCCGACGGTCCTCGAGCGCGAAGAGCTGGTCGACGGGAACGCCAAGCTCCAGGGGTCGTTTTCAGTCGCCCAGGTGATCGGCCAGCCGCTGGGCGGCGGGCTCGTCGGCCTGCTCACCGCTCCGTTCGCGATCGTCGTCGACGCGATCAGCTTCGTCGTGTCCGCCCTGCTGATCTTCAGCATTCGGAGGCGCGAGCGGGCGGACCGGCCGGCTGCCGCAGCCGCCACCGAGGATGTGGTGGCCGTGCCGCCGGCCGGCCCGACGGTGGCCGCCGAGGCCGCCGCCGAAACGGTCGCGGACCGCGACGAGCTCGCCACGCCCACCACCCCCGCCCGGCCGAGCGTTCGCCAGGAGGTCGCCGAGGGCCTTCGCTTCGTGCTCGGGAACCGCTACCTCCGGAGCATTGCCGCGACGACCGGCTCGTCGAACCTGTTCAGCAACATCGCGTTCGCCGTCTTCCCGGTCTTCGCCTACCGCGACCTCCGCCTCACCCCGGAGGTCGTCGGGCTGATCGGCGGCGGGTTCGGCGCCGGCGCGCTCTTCGGCGCCTTGACGGCGAGCCGGGTGGCCGACCGGATCGGGGTCGGCCGGGCGATCGTCGGGTCCGCGCTCCTGGCCGCGCCGACGGCCCTGCTCGTCCCGCTCGCCACCCGCGAGACGGCGCTCCTCCTGATCGGCGGCGGCGGCTTTGTTACCGGCTGGGGAAGCGTCGTGTACAACGTCAACCAGGTGAGCCTGCGCCAGGCGATCTGCCCGGAGCCGATGCTCGGCCGGATGAACGCGACGATGCGGTTCATCGTCTGGGGCACCATCCCGATCGGCCAGGTCGTCGGCGGCGCGATCGCGACTCTGCTAACGACGGTCACCGCGATCTGGATCGGCGCGATCGGCGGGCTCTTCGCCTTTCTCCCGGTCCTCCTGTCGCCGGTCTTCTCGCTCCGCAGGATCCCGGACGAGCCGGAGCCGAAGCCGGCCTGAGCCTGGTCGGACGCCGAATCTGAAGGGCCGGCCCGACGGGCCGGCCCTCCTTCGTTGCTCGGACGAGCCGCCGCTACCGGTTCGGCTTGACGTTCCCCCCGCCGCGGCCGAAGTTGCACAGGTCGCGTTCGTTCGCAAAGAGCGTGTTGGCCTGCTGCTTCACGCCATCGGCCTGGAACAGCAGGATGCCGCATGCGACGTCCGGCCCGGTGTAGAAGTTGCCGCTGACCGAGTTGCCCCGGATCGTGGCGCTGCCACCGAACCCGACCTGGATGCCGTTCTGGGCGATGACCCCGGTCGGTCCCCAGCCGGCGACCTCGTTGTCGAGGATGGTCGCCAGCACGGAGCCGTTGGCGACGATCCCGGTCTTCTGGTAGCCGGTCGCCACGTTGCCGGAGATCGTGACCGCGAGATCCGTGCCAGTCGTGTCGAACGGCGGGTTGCGGACCTCGATGGCGTTGCCTTCCTGGCAGCCGCTGAAGCCCTGGTTGAGATCGATGACACGGTTGTTCGTGATCGAGCCGCTGGCCCCGTCGAACAGGATGCCGCGAAGCCGGTCGGCGCCGGCGTCGCACACGTCGGCGAGGTTGTAGGTCGTGATCGTGACGTCAGTGACGTGGGCGACCGCGCCGCCGTTCGCGACGACGGCGCCCCGGAAGTGGTCGCCTTCGGGGTCGTAGGCGGAGATCGTGTGGCCGTCGCCGTCGAGCGTCCAGCCGTTCGGGACGTGGATGGTCTCGCTCGTGCTGCAGTCGCCGAGGAGCGTCCGGGTCATCGTCGTCGGATCGTCGCTGAACAGGCAGAGGCCCGGCTCGAGGCCGACGGTGACTGGATCGTGGTCCGAGGACCGGAACGCGTTCGGCTCGTAGATCGCCTCCTGGGCGGGCGGCTTGAAGGACGTGTCGTAGTCGAGCAGGTCCGGCTCGTCCGCGTTGATGTGCCACTCGGCGGCACCCGTCACCCGGCCGAGCAGGCTGGGGGTGGCCAGGGCGTGGTCGAGGTAGCCGGCCTGCCCGTCGAAGACGAACGAGTAGGCATACGGGCCCAGGAACGTCGCGATCAGGTTCGTGTAGTCGTCCGCGGTCCCGGCCGTGTCGTCCGGCCCGGCCTTGATCGCGTCGATCGGATCCTCCTGGGCATACGAGTTGAGGTCGCCGAGGATCAGGAAGTCAGGATCGCCGCTCCCGGTCGGGTCCGTCGCGAGCCAGTCGACGAGCGCCTGGGCGGCCGCCGTGCGTGTCTGGTTGCAGTTGCCCTGACCGTCCCCGATGTCCGGGTCGCCGACGTCGTTGCAGTCGGAGCCCTTCGACTTGAGGTGGTTGACCGCCACCGTGAAGCGTTCCCCGGTGGCGAGCTCCTCGAAGGTCTGGGTCAGGACGGGACGGCTCTTCGTGTCGATGAACCGCGGGTCGTCGCTCGAGTCCAGGACCTGGAAGGCGCCGACCGGCTGGACGACCGCCGGCCGGTAGATGAGCCCGACGCGGATCGCGTCGGTCCCGATCGTTCCGGTGTCGATCCACGCGTACGTACCGGCGCCGAGCATGGCATTGAGGCCGGGCACGATCCCACGGGTCGGATCGCCGAGCGGGTCGACGCCCGTCGTGTTCTCGAGCTCGTTGAGGCCGACGACGTCGGCGTCGAGCCCGGCGAGGGCCTCGAGCAGCTTGTCACGCTGGCGAGTGAACTCTGTCGGCTGGTCCGCGTCGGCGCCGCGGCACTCGACGTTCATGGCGGGACCGCACTTGTTGTCGAGCGGATTGCCGGTCGGCTGGTCGAGCGTCAGGAAGAAGTTCAGGGTGTTCAGGGCCGCGGCCCGGACCGACCCACCGACCTCCTCGGGCGCGGCCGGCCGGGGATTGACGGCAGTGTAGGCGGCCGGTGCCGTCGGCTGGATTCGATAGAGCGAGAAGTCGAAGCCGAGGACGCCGATCGTGTCCTGGACGGTATCGCCGCCGCGGAATCGGTTCGAGAGCGAGAACGGACTGCCGTTCGGATGACGCACGACGTCCGGGTTCTGGACGCTCAGCCCGTCGTCCAGGGTGACCCGCCGGAGGCTGTTGGCAAGGGCGCGGGCCTGCGCCGGGGCTCCCGGCTCGACGATCGAGGTCGGTGTGAACGGCCGTGTCTCGCCCTCGAGCGGCAAGGCCAGGACCGTCTCGCCGAATCGATCGTAGTTGAAGTATTCGGAGATGACGAGCGCCTGGGGCAGGCGGACGAGCATGCCCTCGAAGCGCTCCGGGTAGTCGAGGGCGGCGAACGGCATGGTCACATCCGTCGCTGGCACCGTGCCGTCACCGCAGTCGAGGATGTTCGTCGGGGGCACGGCGGAGTTGTTGCTGTTCGAGCCGTTCAGCGCCGTCTGGTTGAACCGCTCCCGGGCGAATCCGGTCACCCGGACGAGGTCGCCGGCCGCGGCCGTGTTGGCGCTGCCGGTGAACACGAAGATCCCGTCGGATGTCGCCGGATCGCCGTCGCCGCCGGCGTCCTGCACGTAGAAGCCCTGGAGGCCGGTGCTCCCTTCGAAGTCGCCGACGACGATCCCCTCCGTCGTGACTGTCCCGGTGATCGCCGCGCTCGGGCCCGAGCCCTGGATCTGGTAGATCGGCGTGAACGGGAGGTCGCACTGGTCGTCGTTGACGATCGTGCCTTGCCCCTGGCCGTCTCCCACATCCGCGCCGGTCACGTTCGTGATATTCACGAAGAACGTCTCGTCAGCCTCGGTCGCGACATCACCGTTGACCAGGACGCTGAAGACGTAGCTCGAGCCGCCCGCGGCGATGGTCTGGCCGGTGAGCACGTTCGCGACATAGTCGCTGCCGGCCACGGTTGCCGTTCCGTCGGCCGTCGCGATGTCGAAGGTGACGCCGCCCGGGCCGGCCGGCGCCGACAGGCTCACCGTGAAGTCGAACGACGTCGTCCCGGAATTCCCCTCGTTGGCGGAGATGTCGTTGATCGAGAGCGTCAGCGTCGCGGGGAACGTCTGGCCGGTATTGACGCTGTTCTGGGTGTTGGCGATGGGCGTGGCCGTCCACGTGAAGTTCCCATAGGACGTGCCGGTACCTTGGAGCTGAAGCGAGAGGCCGAGGACCTCGGACCCGTTCTCCGAGACGCCGATGTCCGTGCTCGTCATGCCACTCGCGGGACCGTTCGTCGCCGCGAAGATGCCCTCGTAGCTCAGGAACTGGACGACGGTGGCGCCGTCGACGAGCGCGATCGCATCCGGGGAGCCGTTCTGGATGCCGTTGGCGGGGTAGGCGACGCTCGCCGTGCCGAATCCGTTCTGCTGGTTCGGGATCGTGCCGGCCAGCGCGTCGGTGTCGTACGTCTGCCCGGTCGCGCCGTTGTACAGAACGATCGACCATGTGCTCAAGTCGGTGCCGGCCGGGCCGGCGATCTCGACGAACTCGCCGGCATCGGTGCCGGTGTTGTCGTAGTGGAACTCGTTGATCCAGACAGTCGTGACGGCCAGTGCCGGGACGGCGGTGGCGGGCAGGAGGCCCGCAACGATGACGGCAGATCCTAAAACGGACAGCAGGCGACGACGGGCACGACGGACCGGACGCATGGCGGGAACCCCCTCCTCCTCGCGCGCAAGTGCCTGCGCGGTCGCGGCCATCCTAGACCTGCGTCCCCCCGAAGGCCATACAACCGCAACGCTCCGCACACGGGATGGTGCGCGCATGCAACGCTTGTCGGCTAAGCGCTGTCCTCCATCGGCACCCGGACGCCGCGCTCCCGGGCCACCTCGATCGCCCGCTCGTAGCCCGCGTCCGCGTGGCGGATCACGCCCATCCCGGGGTCCGTCGTGAGCACCCGTTCGAGCTTCTCCGCGGCGAGCGGCGTCCCATCGGCGACGACGACCATCCCCGCGTGCTGCGAGTACCCGATCCCGACGCCCCCGCCGTGGTGGATCGAGACCCACGTCGCGCCGGCGGCGGTATTGACGAGCGCGTTGAGGAGCGGCCAGTCGGCGATCGCGTCGGAGCCGTCGCGCATCGCCTCTGTCTCCCGGTTCGGCGAGGCGACGGACCCTGCGTCGAGATGGTCGCGGCCGATGACGATCGGGGCCGAGACCTCCCCCGCGGCAACGAGCCGGTTGAACTCGAGGCCGGCCCTGGCCCGCTCTCCGTAGCCGAGCCAGCAGATCCGCGCCGGCAGCCCCTGGAACGGGACCTTCGCCTGGGCCATCTCGATCCAGCGGCGGAGTGCCGCGTTCTCCGGAAAGAGCTCGAGGACCGCGGCGTCCGTCCGGGCGATGTCCGCCGGATCGCCGGACAGAGCGGCCCACCGGAACGGACCCTTGCCCTCGCAGAACAGTGGCCGGATGAACGCCGGGACGAACCCCGGATATTCGAAGGCGTTCGACACCCCGGCCTCGAACGCCATCGCCCGCAGGTTGTTGCCGTAGTCGAAGACGACGGCACCGGCCTCGCGAAACGCCAGCATCGCCCGGACGTGGTCGGCCATCGAGCGCATTGAGCGCCGGACGTACTCGTCAGGCAGTCGTTGCCGGAGCTCGACGGCGTCCTCGAGCGCGATCTCCGACGGGACGTAGCCGGCGAGCGCGTCGTGGGCGGACGTCTGGTCGGTGACGACGTCGAACCGCTCGCCGCGCTTCACGAGGTCGGGGAGAATCTCCGCGGCGTTTCCGACCAGCGCGATCGAGAGCGGCTCCCCGGCCGCCGCGGCCGCCCGGGCCCAGCCGAGCGCCTCGTCGACGGCGTGCGTCAGCCGGTCGACGTAGCCGATCTCGTGTCGGCGCCGGGCCCGCTCCTCGTCGACCTCGACGACGATCGCGACCCCCTCGTTCATCGTCACCGCGAGCGGCTGCGCGCCGCCCATCCCGCCGAGGCCGGCGGTGAGGACGACGCGGCCGCGGAGCGTTCCACCGAAATGCTGTCGGGCGAGCTCGGCGAACGTCTCGTACGTCCCCTGGAGGATCCCCTGCGTCCCGATGTAGATCCACGAGCCCGCCGTCATCTGGCCGTACATCGTCAGGCCGGCCTTCTCGAGCTCGCGGAATGTCTCCCAGGTTGCCCACTTCCCGACGAGATTCGAGTTCGCGATGAGCACCCGTGGCGCCCAGGCGTGGGTCCGGAACACGCCGACCGGCTTGCCGGACTGGACGAGGAGCGTCTCGTCGTCACCCAGCCGGCGGAGCTCGCGGACGATCGCGTCGAACGCCGCCCAGCTCCGGGCCGCCCGGCCGGTGCCGCCGTAGACCACGAGTTCGTCCGGACGCTCGGCGACCTCGGGGTCGAGGTTGTTCATGAGCATCCGGAGCGCCGCTTCCTGCTGCCAGCCACGACAGGACAGCTCGGCGCCGCGGGGCGCGCGGACCTCGCGCGCCCCGGTCGGGGACATGCCGGATCAGGCCCGCCCGAAGGCGGCCTTCACCGCCGGCGTGTTGAGGTAGTAGATGATCACCGCGTTGATCGCGATCGAGATGATCGTGCTGACGAGCTGGCTCGAGTCGTTGACGAACCCGATGACCGCGCCGACGATGCCGAGACCGGCCGCCACCATTCCGAGCGTCCACGCCCACGACTTGAGCGTCCACGCCCCGTACGCAAAGGCGAGGGAAATCAGGCTCACGACGATCAGGTACAGCCCGAGAATCGACACCAGTCCGCCGAGGGCGGCACTGCCGGATGCCGCGCCGGCCACTCCGCCGAGGCCGACGGCCGCGATTCCGCCGAGCAGGCCGAGCACGCCGGAGATGGCCGCGAGGACAGCGAGAATCGTCACCCCGGTCGGCCGTTGCTGGATGGTCATCCGAACCTCCTTCGTCCGCCCGGTGACACCGGGCACGCCGCGGGGCGAGGGCGCGCCCGCAGGCTTCGCAATCTACCCCCCGATGGATAGCCGCGTTGCGTCGTCTCCGCAGGGTTCAGTCGACGAGCTCCTGGACGATTTGCTCCCCGAGGCGCCGCTCCCCAAGCGCGGAAACACTGACGAGGACGCGGCTGTTCGGCAGCCACGCGTGGTAGACCCGGAGGCCGCCCTCGCACGAGTCGATGTGGACGTCCCGTCCGTCGATCTCCGTCACCGCCGTCCGAACGACGCCGCCCGCCTGCGAGCAGGCGCCCTCGGCGAAGCTCTCCCGCCAGCTTCGGAACAGCTCCTCGCTGAATGCTCCATCGCGGAGCCTGACGAGCGCCGCGTAGGCGAAGTCGTCGGTGCCGGGATCGACTGCCAGGACCGTGACGACGCCTTCCCCGAACGCGACGACGACCGGATCGGCCGCGGCGGCGGCGTCCGACTCGGGCCGTCGCATCAGGTCGAGGCCGTCGACCCGGGCGGGCAGGTGCTCGAGCAGGGACGGGTCGATGGCGACGGGTCCGCCCGATCCCGTCGACGCGGGCGAAGCCGTTTGGCTGATTCCGCGCGGGGTCGCGGTGGCCGTCGGCGTCGGAGTCGGCGCGGTGGTTCCGCAGCCCGCGAGGACGAAGGCGACGGCCGCGATGGCGAGCCGGGCCAGCACTACCCGGAGATCCGCTCCGGGTCCGCGTCGGGCCGGACGAAGGCGGACTCGTAGTACTGGAGGGGGTTGCCCTCGGGGTCCCAGAAGAACACGAACTGGCCCCACGCCGTTCGGACGACGTCTTCGTGGCGCACGCCGGCGCCCTCGAGACGCCGGATGGCCAGCTCGAGGTTGTCGACGATGATCTCGGGGACGACGCCGCCCTGCCGGAAGTCCTTCGGCTCGGCACTCGCGTGGCCGCCGACGATGAGCGACAGGCTCGTTCCCTGGGTCGCGTCGAAGCGGACGAACCTTTCCGTGCGATAGAGCAGCCGGAGGCCGATGACGTCGCGGTAGAACCGCAGCTCGGATTCGATGTCCTCGACGAAGATCAGGGCGCCCCGGACCTTCGTGACGTTGCCGAGGGCCCGGATCATCGCCATGCCGACACGGTACACCGGGCCTCGACCGAAAGCCTGCCGCCTAGAGCTCCCGCCGCATGACCGGGAAGTGCTCGTCCTCGACGGCCATGGCGAACTCGGCGGCGAGCCAGAACTCCGGGGTCGCCGCGCTCGTCGCGTCCTCGCGGGTCCGGCGTTCCGGGTACGCCTC
This sequence comes from Candidatus Limnocylindrales bacterium, assembly GCA_036002525.1. Lineage (GTDB taxonomy): Bacteria > Chloroflexota > Limnocylindria > Limnocylindrales > CSP1-4 > JACDAV01. Next base: position 3,839 of record DASYTG010000058.1, on the reverse strand, counting down.
GACCGCCGCGAACCCGCGCCCGGCCAGGTCGTCGCACACCGCCGCGACCAGCGTCAGCGCCCGACCCTGGCGGCGTGCCTCGCGGGTCGTCGCGATGCACGTGATCACCGCGGGCAGCGGCGACTCGGGGAGCTGCGGATAGAGCTCGCGGAGGCGGGAGGCTCGCGGGTAGGCGGACAGCGGACCGAACTGGGCGTACGCGACCGGCATGTCCTCCACGAGGAGGACCTTCGCGTAGCTCCCGAACACCCCGAGGCCACGTCCCAGCAGGCCGAGCTTGCGAGGCGCCCCGGCGGCGACGCGCGGTCGTGGCGCGCGCGACGGCGCGAACGGGTTGTCGGTGAAGAGGTCGTCGTCCGAGGCGAACGGGTTGATTGCCGGCTCGCGAGCGGCCGGGGCGAAGGGATTCGCCGCTGCCTCGGCGGCATCGTCGAGGAACGGGTTGCCGGTCTGCGGCTTGGCCGGGGGCGGTGGGGGTGGCGCCTCGAGCCACGACGGCCGGGCCGCCTTCGAGCCCCGCTCGGCATCCTCCCAGTAGTCGCACGTCCGGTGATCGAACGACGGGTCGGCACACGGCGGGAGTAGCACGAACGTCGCTTCATCCGTGACGTCGACGATCCGAATTTCGGCCATGGCTGGAGTCTACGGCGGGGCGGCGCCTTGATCAGAAGGGGAGCGCGGTAGCGACGATCACAGCGGCCACGACCGAGGCGTCACCAACCCATCACTGCCGCCGAAGAAATCACCAGGGATGGCCATTGACAAGCCACATCCCGCTACCTACAAAGCGGCGCCGAAGGGTCGCTACGCTGATCCTCGTATTCCTTGGGGCGCCCCTGGCTGCCGCCATGTCCTTCGGCACGGTCAGATTGATCGCGGCCGCCTGGATGTCATGCGGCGACTTCGAACCTCCTTATGGACTCGGACTCCTGTTCTTCGACTGGCCGCTAATCGCGATCGGATCGTGGATCGCGTTCAGTGCCGGGGTCCTGCTCCTGCGGGACGCTCCGAACCCAAGCCGGGTCATCGTGGGCGTCGTCCTCGCCTCGGTCGTGTGCTGCTATTCCGTTACCGGTGAGGTGCCGATGAACGAACCCGACTATTACGCCGGCGGCAGCCCAGCCGGCGCAACCGAGTGCGAACCGGACGGCGTCCCAACCTGGTGGCCGTGGTGGTTGCCGTCAGGTCGCTGGTAGCGGGCTAGCAGCCGTGAACTCCGACTAGCCTTAGGCCCGAACCAGATCCGCCAACGCCCCCGTTCGGACGATCTCCGCGGCGGCCGCAAGGTCGGGTCCGGGCTCGCGGTCCTCATCGAGATGGGGCACCCGCGCGCGGACGCGGGTGAGCGCCTCGGCCACGCCGGCGCCGGGGGTCGCGCCATCGAGGAGGCCCATCCGGAGGTCGAGCGCCTGGGCCGCCACGACGAGCTCGATGGCGAGGATCTGCTCGACGTGCTCGAGGACCCGCCGCGCGTGGCGGGCCGAGATCGAGCCCATCGACACGTGATCCTCCTGGTTCGCGCTCGTCGGGATCGTGTCGGCCGAGGCCGGGTGGGCGAGGACCTTGTTCTCCGACGCCAGGGCCGCGGCCGTGTACTGGTAGATCATCATCCCGGACTCGAGGCCGGATCCCGCCGCGAGGAACGGGGGCAGTCCGCCGTTCAGCCGCGGGTCGACGAGCAGGGCCGTCCGCCGCTCGCTGATCGAGCCGAGCTCGGCGATGGCGAGCTTCGCGTAGTCGAGCGCGAGCGCGACCGGCTCGCCGTGGAAGTTGCCGCCGCTGATCACGCGGCCGCCGCCGGTCGCGACGGTGTCAGCATCGGCCACTCCTCCGCCCGGGAACACGAGCGGGTTGTCGGTCGCCGAGTTCAGCTCCACGTCGAGAACGGCCCGCAGGTGATCGAGCGCGCCGCGGACCGCGCCGTGGACCTGGGGCACGCAGCGGAGCGAGTACGGGTCCTGGACCTTGTGGGCGTGGCCGTGGTGGCTTTCCTGAATTGCCGAGTCGCGGAGGAGCCGGCGCAGCTCCGCGGCCACCGCGATCTGCCCCGGATGCGGCCGGGCGAGCTGGTACTCGGCGGCGAACGCGACGTCCGTGCCGAGCAGCGCCTCGACGCTCATCGCCGCGGCGACGCTCGCCGTCCGCGACAGGCGCTCGGCGTCCGCCACGAGCAGCGCTCCGATCGCCGACATCATCTGGGTGCCGTTGAGGAGGGCCAGGCCCTCCTTGGGGCCGAGCCGGAGCGGCTCCAGGCCCACCTCCTTCAGGGCGATCGTCGCCGGGACGACCTGGCCGTTTCGCTCGACCTGGCCGCGGCCGATGAGCGGCAGGGCGAGATGGGCGAGCGGCGCGAGATCGCCCGATGCGCCGACGCTTCCCTGCTCCGGCACGACCGGGTGGACGCCGCGCTCGAGGAACGCGAGCAGGCGGTCGACGACGAGCGGCCGGCAGCCGCTGTGCCCGAGGGCGAGCGTGTTGGCTCGCAGGAGGAGCATCGCCCGGACGACCTCGCGCGGAAACGCCGGCCCGACCCCCGCGGCGTGGCTCATCAGGAGGTTCTCCTGGAGCCGCTCGGCGTCCTCGGCCGGGACGAAGGTCGAGGCGAGGTCGCCGAAGCCGGTCGTCACCCCGTACACGACCTCGCCGGCCGCGACGAGGTCCTCGATCACCTTCCGGGCCTCCTGCATTCGCTCCCGGGCGTGGACGTCGAGGACAACCTCGGCCCCGCGCCGGGCGACCGCTTCGACGTCCTCGACGGTGAGGTCCGCCCCGGTCAGCACGACCCGGTTGACCTTCTCGCCGGTAACGGCGCGGACGGGGCTGAAATGGGGCTCCGCCGCCGCCGGGCGATCGGTCGGATCGGTCACGACGGGCAGGATAGTCCGCTATGCTCCCGGCTGTTCCCCTTCAGGCGCGATTGACGCGAGGTGCGCGAGGCGGTGCTCGCCTTCATCGACGACATCGTCATCCCGTTCCTCAACAACCTCTACGGCGCAGTCGGGTATGTCGGCGTCATGATCGCGATGGCGATCGAGTCGGCGATGATCCCGCTCCCCTCGGAGCTGATCCTTCCGTACGCCGGGTTCCTGGTCTCCGATCCGAGCCAGATCGAGCCGCTCACGAAGGGCCCGTGGAACTACTGGATCGTCGTGGTTGTGGCGACGATCGGGAACACGATCGGGTCGGTCATCGGGTACGCGATCGGGGCATGGGGCGGCAGGCCGTTCCTCGAGCGGTACGGGAAGTACCTCCTGATCCGGCCGCACGAGATCGAGCTCGCGGATCGGTTCTTCCAGCGCTACGGGGCCGCGACCGCGTTCTTCAGCCGGCTCCTGCCGATCGTCCGGACGTTCATCAGCTTCCCGGCGGGCGTCGCCCGGATGCCGCTCGGAACATTTGTCGCGTACTCCACGGCCGGCGCCTTCCTGTGGTCGATGCTGCTCGTGTTCGCCGGCGTTCAGCTGGGCTCGCGGTGGACGGACATCCGCCACGCCCTGCAGCCGTTCGACCTGCTGATCGCCGTCGCGGTCGTCGCCGCGATCGCGCTCTTCATCTGGTGGCGGCTCGGGATGCCAGGCCGGCGACGCCGCAGGGAGTCCTAACGCGCGGTTTCCGGCGTTGGCCGCTCGAACGTCGTGAAGGCACCGACCGTTTCGAATCCCATCGAACGGTAGACCGGGACGCCCATCTGGCTGCTCTGGAGGATCGCCTGCCGGCTGCCCCACGCGGTCGCGCCGGCCTCGAGCACGGCCCAGGTGACCGCTCGGCCGTAGCCCCGGCGACGAGCGTGCGCGAGCGTCCCGACGGCGTAGATCCCGAGCGTCTCCCCCGACCCGACG
>DASYTG010000057.1:0-11553 GCA_036002525.1 Candidatus Limnocylindrales bacterium | reverse complement strand
ACCACGGACCTGACGATCCGAACCGGATCGACACGCGGCCTCTTCGATATCACCGAGGCGTGTGCCGCGTTCGTCGCCGGCGAGGGGGACGGCGTCCTGAACGTCTTCGTGCCACACGCGACGGCCGGTGTCGTCGTGATGGAGCTCGGGGCCGGCTCTGAGGAGGATGTGATGCGCGCCCTCGACGAGCTCCTGCCGCGCGACGATCGATGGCGCCACCGGCACGGGTCGCCCGGTCACGGGGCCGATCACGTCCTCCCGCTGCTCGCGTCACCGTCGCTCGTCGTGCCGGTCGTCGGCGGCGAGCTGGGGCTCGGGACGTGGCAGTCGATCGCGTTCCTCGACCCGAATCCGGACAACGACAGGCGGACGGTCCGGCTGACGTTCGTGGCGGGGTAGGGGAGTCGGACGCGCGACTTTCGCCTCCGTCACCATCGCCCCGGTGGTAGACTCCGGCGCAGCCCTGAGGGGCCCGCGCTGCCGGGTGCCCGAGCCGCTCTCCGGGGCAAGGCGTTCGACGCTGCGACGCGCAAAACAGTCCGTCTCTGCAGAGACACCGAAGGAGAGAGGATGCCGCTGCGATCCGATTCCGAGAATTTCGCGCTCATTCGCGTCATCGGTGTCGGCGGCGGCGGCAGCAACGCCGTCAACCGGATGATCCGGGCGGAGATGATGGGCGTGGAGTTCATCGCCTGCAACACGGACGCGCAGGCGCTCCTCCAGTCGGACGCGCCGCACAAGATCCGGATCGGCGACAAGATCACCCGCGGTCTCGGCGCGGGCGGCGACGCGAACATCGGCCAGCGGGCAGCCGAGGAGGACTCCGAGAAGATCGCCCAGGCGCTCACCGATTCGGACATGGTGTTCATCACCGCGGGCCTCGGCGGTGGCACCGGCTCGGGCGCAGCGCCCATCGTCGCGGAGCTGGCCAAGGAGGCCGGCGCCCTGACGATCGCCGTCGTGACGAAGCCGTTCGGGTTCGAGGGCGCCCGTCGGAAGATCGTCGCGGAGAAGTCGGCCGAGGAGCTCAAGGGCAAGGTCGACACGCTGATCACGATCCCGAACGACCGGCTCAAGGACGTCGTCGAGAAGAACACCTCGATCCTCGACTCGTTCAAGGTCGTCGACGACGTCCTCCGCCAGGGCGTCCAGGGGATCAGCGACATCATCACGATGCCGGGCCTCATCAACCTCGACTTCGCCGACGTCCGCGCGATCATGCGCGACGCGGGCTCGGCGCTCATGGGAATCGGCCGGGCCGGCGGCGACAACCGGGCGGTCGACGCGGCGCGCCAGGCGATCGCCAGCCCGCTCCTCGAGGTCAACATCGCGGGCGCCCAGGGAATCCTGTTCAACATCACCGGCTCCTCGAACCTCAGCCTGTTCGAGGTGACCGAGGCGGCCGAGGAGATCAAGTCGGCCGCAGATCCGGAGGCGAACATCATCTTCGGGACGAGCTTCAACGACCGCCTCGGCGACGAGGTGATGATCACCGTGATCGCCACGGGCTTCGACGGCAAGGCGCGGCGCGAGCATCACCGCCGCGACGCCTATGCCCGCCACCCGGAGGACATGGCGACGAAGCAGCCCCGCGAGCGCGACTTCATGGAGGAGCTCGAGCGCCAGCGCACGGAGACCGGCGACGGCTCCGGTGGCGACGCCGGCCGGACCGACGAGGCGGCGGCTCTTGCCCCCGTCCGGATGGAGCGCTCGGTCGGCGAGCCGGTCCCGGCGAAGCGGGCTGCCTACGACGCCGACGACCTCGAGATCCCCTCCTTCCTGCGCCGAAAGTAGGCGCCGCCGCATCTCGGGTCGTGGCGGGCGTTTTCATCTGCGCGGGCTCGCTCATGGACGTCCAGTCCACTCGCTCGCCTGCTCGATGACGCCTTCGGCACGACCCAATCTGCGACGGCCAAGTGCCACCCGACGAGGCTGAGGTCGAGCGGCTGCGCCGGGCGCGCGAGCGAGTGCTCGAGCGGATTGCCCGGGCGGCCGAGCGGACAGGCCGCGACCCGGCCGGGTTGACGCTCGTCGCCGTCTCGAAGACCGTCCCCGTGGCGAGGCTGGTGGCCGCGATCGCGGCCGGGCTCACGACACTCGGCGAGAACCGCGTCCAGGAGGCGGAGGCCAAGGTCCCCCAGGTCCGCGGCGCGACGTGGCATCTGGTTGGCCCGCTCCAGTCGAACAAGGCGCGACGCGCGCTCGAGATCTTCGACATGATCGAGACCGTCCATTCGGTGGCGCTCGCCGCCCGGCTCGACGGCCTGCTCGCGACCCGGCCCGATGGCGTCGCCCGCCGCCCCGTCTTGCTGCAGGTCAACGTCGATCGCGATCCGGCGAAGTCGGGCTTCGAGCCGGAAGACCTCGCCCGGGCGGTCGACCGACTCGACGCGTTCGACCACCTGGACTTCCGGGGTCTCATGACGGTCGGCCGGCTCGTCGACGACCCTGAGCTGGCGCGCCCGGCGTTCGTCGCGCTGAGGTCCCTGTCGGAACTTCTCCGCGCGACCTGGCCCCGGCTCGGACCCGAGCTGTCCATGGGAATGAGCGACGACTTCGAGGTCGCCGTCGAGGAGGGTGCGACGATCGTCCGGGTGGGCCGAGCGCTGTTCGGGGAGCGGCCGCCCGGCTGAGGCGTCCCGGAGCGCACTTTCCAACCACCTCGAACCGAAGTCGTGACCGAGGGGGCTCTTCAGTGGCTCGGCGGCCCGAAGAGAGCCCGAGCCGCTCTCGGCCGCGCCCGGCGACCGCGATTCTGGTCCCGAAACGGTCGCCCCAGCGTCGGAATCGCGGGGTCTGTTCAGCAGGGCTGGATTTTCGTGGGGGATTGCCGCGCTCCATGGGGACGAGGCAGCTTTCCACTCATGGTGAACAGAATCGGCGGCATCGGGCCTGCGCCCAGCTCGGCAGGTGCCCGCGGGTGGTCCGCGGGGCGATGTGGGGAGCGAGTTCGGCGTCAGACGCGCTGCTCGTGGCGCGGAGTGTCCGCGGTTGTTCACCGTGGGTGGATTCCTGTCGAGGAGGGCGCAGGAGCCGGCCGAGGCGTTCCGAATTCGGTCGCTTCGGCTGCTAGACTCCTCTCGTGGCGGTGTTCATCTGGGCGTTCGTCAAGCTGTTCCTGCTTGCGCTCTTCGTCCTCGTCCTTGCCCGCGTCCTCGTGTCATGGGTGGACCCCCAGGGCCGCAACCCGGCGACGATGTTCATCATCCAGACGACGGAGCCGATCCTCGGACCCGTTCGTCGCCTCCTCCCCCAGACGGGCATGATCGACTTCTCGGCGACGATCGTCCTGCTCGTCCTCTTCGCGCTGATGCGGGCGTTCTGAGTCCTGGCCGAGCAGGAGGTCCGCTTCGCCGTCCGCCTCACTCCCCGGGGCGGGTCCGACCACGTCGAAGGCGTGGTCGATGGGGTCCTCCGGGCGCGCGTCGCAGCGCCGGCGATCGAGGGCGCGGCGAACCAGGCGCTCCTCCGGTTGCTGGCCGACGAGCTCGGCGTCGCCCGCCGGTCCGTCCGGCTGGTCGCGGGAGCTGCCGGCCGCCAGAAGCTCGTCGTCGTGGAGGGGATTCCGTCCGCCCAGCTGCTGGCTCGCTGGCCCGGCCTTCGGGTATGATTCCCCGCCTCGACACTGGGGCGATTGGCTCAGTCGGTTAGAGCGCGCGGTTCACATCCGCGAGGTCGCTGGTTCGAATCCAGCATCGCCCACCACTCATCCTCCCCGACCGGGTCCGCGGCCCGACACTCATGCCCGCCGGCCGGCCACCGTCTCGGCGGCGAGCCGGCGGAGGACGGCGGGCAGGATCCCACCCTGGCTGTAGTAGTCGACCTCGATCGGGCCGTCGAGGCGAGCGGTGGCCTCGATGCGTCGCTCGCGTCCCGAGTCGTCCTCGCGGGCGGTCACCGTCATGCGCTGGCGCGGGGTGAGGCCCGCGGCGAGGCCCTCGATCGTCAGGGACTCCCGGCCGGTCAGGCCGGTCGATGCGGCGCTCTCGCCGGGCGCGAACTGGAGCGGCAGGACCCCCATCCCGACGAGGTTCGAGCGGTGGATTCGCTCGAAGCTCTCGGCGAGCACTGCCCGGACGCCGAGCAGGGCTGTCCCCTTGGCCGCCCAGTCTCGGGACGAGCCTGAGCCGTACTCCTTGCCCGCGACCACGACGAGCGGCACGCCCTCCGCCCGGTAGCGCATCGCCGCGTCGTAGATGAACTGCTCCTCACCGTCAGGCAGGTGGAGGGTGTACGGTCCCTCGCGCTCGGGGACCAGCGCATTCCGAAGCCGGATGTTGCCGAACGTCCCGCGCATCATCACCTCGTGATGGCCCCGGCGAGCGCCGTACGAGTTGAACTCGAGGGGCGTGACGCCGTGCTCCTGGAGCCATAGCCCGGCGGGCGACCAGTGGGCGATCGAGCCGGCCGGCGAGATGTGGTCGGTCGTGACGGAGTCGCCGAGGACCGCGAGGATCCGGGCGCCGACGATGTCATCGACGTCGGCGGCCTGCGGGGTGAGGCCCTCGAGGAACGGCGGCCGGGCGATGTACGTCGAGTCGGCCGCCCAGGCGTAGCGATCGCCGGCGGGGATCGGGAGGGCGCGCCAGCGCTCGTCGCCCTCGAACACGACCGCGTACGTCTGCCGGAAGAGCTCGGGATCGATCGACTGGGCGATGACCGAGCGGATCTCGTCGGGCGTCGGCCACAGCTCGTCCAGCATCACCGGCCGGCCGTTGCGGTCGATGCCGACCGGCTCGCGGGTCAGGTCGATGTCGACCCGTCCGGCCAGGGCGAACGCGACGACCAGAGGCGGCGAAGCGAGATAGCTCGCCCGGGCGAGCGGGTGGATCCGGCCCTCGAAGTTGCGATTGCCGGACAGCACGGCGGCGACGACGAGATCGTTCTGCTCGATCGCGGCTGCGATCGGCTCGTCGAGCGGCCCCGAGTTACCGATGCACGTCGTGCAGCCGTAGCCGGCGAGGGCGAAGCCGAGCTGCTCGAGCGGCGCCATCAGCCCGGCGGCCTCGAGGTAGCCGGTCACCGCCTTGGACCCCGGAGCGAGCGACGTCTTGACGGTCGGCGAGACCGTCAGCCCGCGCACGACGGCGTTCCGGGCGAGGAGGCCGGCACCGACCATCACCGTCGGATTCGACGTGTTCGTGCACGACGTGATCGCCGCGATCGCGACCGATCCGGTTCGGATCGTCGCCTCGCTCTCGCCGACGCGGACCGTCACCGGCTCGTACCACCTGCCACGTTCCGCCGCGCCGTCAGCGACTGGATCGGCCGGCGGCGCGGGCCGCTGCTGACCGTCGCCGAACGCGAATGACGGCGGGTCGCTGGCCGGGAACGATTCGGCCGACGCCGACTCGACGAGCCCGCCCTCGGGCCGCCTGGCCTCGACCGCCTCGCCGCCGAGGGCCTCGAGGCCGTTCGGGAAGCTCGTCCGGAAGTTCTCCCGGAGGCTGCCGAGCGGGACGCGGTCCTGCGGGCGTCGCGGCCCTGCGACGGAGGGCACGACCGACCCGAGATCCAGCTCGAGCAGGTCGTCGAACGCCAGCTCACCGCCCGGCAGGCGCCAGAGCCCCTGTTCCTTGGCGTACCGCTCGACGAGGCTCACCCGCTCGCCCGACCGACCGGTGAGCCGGAGGTAGGCCAGCGTCTCGTCGTCGATCGGGAACAGCGTGGCCGTGGCCCCGAACTCGGGGCTCATGTTGCTGATCGTCGCCCGGTCGGCGAGGCTCAGCCCGGCGAGCCCGTCGCCGGTGAACTCGACGAACGCGCCCACGACCCCGTAGCCTCGCATCATCTCGGTGACGACGAGAACCAGGTCCGTCGCGGTGGAGCCGCGGGGCAGCTCGCCGCCCAGGCGCACGCCGACGATCCGGGGCATCGGCTGGTAGAGCGGCTGACCGAGCAGGACGGCCTCGGCCTCGATTCCGCCCACCCCGTACCCCAGCACCCCGAGGGCGTTGATCATCGTCGTGTGGGAGTCGGTGCCGACGAGGGTATCGGGGAAGGCGACCCGGCCACGGTCGTCCGGCCGATCGGTGACGACCGTCGCGAGGAACTCGAGGTTGACCTGGTGGACGATCCCGGTGCCCGGGGGGACGACCCGCAGGTCCCGGAACGCCGTCTGGGCCCAGCGCAGCAGCTGGTAGCGCTCGCCGTTCCGCTCGTACTCACGCTCGACGTTGAAGGCGAACGCGCGGGCGTTGCCGAACATGTCGACCTGGACCGAGTGGTCGATGACGAGGTCGGCCGGGACGAGCGGGTTGACCTTGGCCGGGTCGCCACCGAGGTCGGCCATTGCATCGCGCATCGCCGCGAGGTCGACGATCGCGGGCACGCCCGTGAAGTCCTGGAGGATGACCCGGGCGGGCATGAACGGGACCTCTGCCTCGGCCGGTCTTCCCGCCTGCCACGCGGCGAGCGTCGTGACGTCCTCGGGCCGGACGATCCCCCCGCCGGCGTGGCGGAGGACGTTCTCGAGGAGGATCCTGAGGGTCACCGGGGCGCGGGCCAGGTCGACGTTCGGGACGGCGTCGAGACGGTAGTAGTCGGGCAGGCCGGGACCGAGCGGTGCGCGGGCGTCGAGGGGATCGTGGGGCACTCGCCGGGTCCTTCCTGATCGGTACACTCGTCGAGTGGAAGAGTACCGCGGAGCGCCCCGCCACCGGCGCGCCGGCCCGGATGGACGACCCGGCGCCGGCCGGGCCGGGCGGCCCCGTTGAGGGCCTGGCCCGGCGACCAGCCCGGCAACCAGGCCGGCGAGCCCGGCGACGCTCGGGGTTCCGGCGCGGCGGGCGACCCGGACGAGACCGAGGCGGCCATCCGCGAGGCCGGGATCGACCTCGATCCGCCGCCGCCCGGCCGGCACCGGCACGGCGAGCTGGTCCGAGACGACGACCACGCCCATCCCCACGTCCGGAGCGAGGCGGGCGAGCCGCCGGTCATCGGGATCGTCGGCGCTGGGGCGGTCGGGACGGCCCTCGGGGTCGCGCTGCGGCGGGCCGGCTGGCCGGTCGCCGCGGTCGCCAGCCGCGACGCCGGGCGACGCGACCGGTTCCGCCGCCTTGTCGAGGGTGCCCGCGCCTTTGCCGAGGCGCACGCGCTGCTCGACGAGGTCGAGCTGATCGTGCTGGCGGTCCCGGACGACGCGATCGCGCCCCTGGCAGCGAGCCTGCGGATGTACAGCGGCCAGGCCATGGTCCACACGAGCGGCGCCCTCGGGGCCGAGGTCCTCGCCCCGGCGATGGCCGCCGGCACGCAGATCGGCGCGTTCCACCCGCTGGTCGCCTTCGCCGACATGGAGCGGGCCGTCGCGGCACTCCACGGGGCGACGGTCGCCATCGAGGGCGACGACGACCTCGCCGCCCTCCTCGCGACGATGGCCGAGGCGCTCGGGGCCCAGCCGGTCCGGCTGGCGCCGGGCTCGAAGTCCGCCTACCACGCAGCGGCGGTCCTGGCGGCCGGTGGATTCGTTGCGCTGCTCGACGCGATCGCCGAGCTGGGTCGCGTGGCGGGACTCGACGAGGCCGGCTCGCTGGCGATCTACGGACCGCTCATCGAGCAGACGCTGGGCAATGCCAGGGCCCTTGGAATCCGGGCCGCCCTGACCGGCCCGATCACCCGCGGCGACCGGGGCACGCTCGACGCCCACCTCGCCGCGCTGCGCGCCCATGCCCCCGGCGTCCTCGACCTGTACCGCGCCGCCGCCGAGCGGGAGATCCAGCTCGCGGAAGAGCGTCGCGCATTGTCACCAGAGGCTGCCGAACTGCTCCGGACGTCACTTGCAACGGGAGGCTGACGCGATACCATTCGCCCATGGAGCACAGCATCGCCGCGAAGTACGCGGCGCGTCCGGCGGCCCGTTTTGTACGCCCGTCGAGCCGCGCCCGCCAGCGGCGACTCGGGCTCCGGGGGAGCGGCTCGTTCCGCCCAGCAGCCGGCCAGGCGACCGTCCTGCGGACCGCCGACCTGGGTCCCCTCATCCGTCTTCGGGCGGCGTCCCGATCCCTCCGCTCGTCCCGGCCCCGCCCGGCGATCTCGGGTGGGCCTCGGCCGGCCGTCGCGATGCTGTGGGCCCGATCGGGCCGCTCCGGATCGCGGGCTCGCGCCGGCGCCCCCGCGGCGCCGTGGCAAGGCTGAGGACCGCGACCGCCACTTCCGCCGGCGGAATCGTCGTTCGGTATCACGGAGGAGCTCCCCACCTCGTCGTCGGCATGCGCCGGCGCGATCGCGACGGCGTCACCTGGAGCCTGCCCAAGGGCACGCCCACCCGCGGCGAGTCGCGCGAGCAGACGGCCGTCCGGGAGGTGGCCGAGGAGACCGGGCTCGACGTTCGCATCACCGAGCCCCTCGAGTCGATCGAGTACACCTTCGTCCAGCACGGCACGCGGATCCACAAGACCGTCCACTACTTCCTCATGGAGCCGACCGGCGGGGACCTCTCGCGCCACGACCGGGAGTTCGAGCAGGTCCGCTGGATTGCCTTCGAGGACGCGCCGGGGCTGCTCACGTTCGAGACCGAGCGGGCCATGGTCGCCCGGGCCGCCAAGCGGGTGGCCGGTGGATCGGCCCGGCCGCCGGCGGTGACCGAGACGGGCAGAACCGGGTGACCGAGGTCCTCGAGCCGCAGCTCCACGAGACGCCCCTCGTCGAGCGCCACCGGGCCCTCGGGGCCAGGCTCATCGACTTCGCGGGCTGGCTCATGCCGGTCCAGTACAGCGGGATCATCGAGGAGCACCGGGCGGTGAGGGAGCGGGCCGGGCTGTTCGACCTGTCCCACATGGGCGAGCTCTTCGTCGAGGGACCGGAGGCCGGCGGCGCCCTGGCCGCCGCGCTCGTCTCGGACCCCCCCAGCCTGAACGTCGGCCGGGCGCACTACACGATGATCTGCGCCCCGGACGGCGGGATCCTCGACGACCTCATCGTCTACCGCGTCGGCGAGGCGAGGTACCTCGTCGTCGCCAATGCGAGCAACGCCCAGCTCGTCAGTGACACCCTGACCGAGCGGTTGACCGGATTCAAGGCCGTCCTCGACGACCGGTCGCTGGCGACGGCCCTCATTGCGGTCCAGGGTCCGGCGGCCGCCGGGATCGTCGGGCCGCTCACCGACGTCGACATTGGGTCGCTCCGCTACTACGCGATCGCGGAAGGGCGGGTCGCCGGCATCCCGGGCCTCGTCGCCCGGACCGGCTACACCGGCGAGGACGGCTTCGAGCTTTTCGTCGAGTGGAGCCGCGCGGACGAGCTCTGGGCGACTCTCCTCGAGGGCGGCCGCACGGCCGGCCTCGTGCCGGCGGGGCTCGGCGCCCGCGACACGCTCCGTCTCGAGGCCGGCATGCCGCTATACGGCAACGAGCTGGACCCGACGACGAATCCGTACGAGGCGGGGCTCGGCCGGGTCGTCAAGCTCGAGAAGGCCGGCGACTTCGTCGGACGGGCGGCCCTCGAGCGAGTCTCCCGCGACGGACCGGCCCGGCGCCTCGTCGGCCTCGTCGTCCGCGGCCGCGGGATCGCCCGTCACGGCTACCCGGTCTGGGTGGGCGACCGGCGGACCGGGGTCGTGACCAGCGGCACCCAGTCGCCGACACTCGGCAAGCCGATCGCGATGGCCTACGTCGCGCCGGGCGATGCCGAGCCGGGTACGATAGTCGACGTCGAGATCCGCGAGCAGCGGGTCAGCGCCGAGGTCGTCGCCCTGCCGTTCTACCGGCGCGCCCGCTGACCGAGGCGGCCCGGGCGGGCCGGAGCCGGCCCGGGCGGGCCGGAGACGGCCATTCGCCCGGGGGCAGGAGCCCGATCGAACGCACGGCCCGGCCGCACCGCAGGAGGAAGCCCCGCGATGGTCCCCACCGATCTGCGCTACACGAAGGACCACGAGTGGGTTCGGGTGGACGGCGACGAGGCGACGATCGGGATCACGGACTACGCGGCGGGCCAGCTCGGCGACATCGTCTTCGTCGAGCTCCCGGCGGCCGGTGGGTCGGTCGAGCAGTTCCGGCCGTTCGGGGTCGTCGAGTCGGTCAAGGCGGTGAGCGATCTGTTCGCCCCGCTGTCCGGCGAGGTGGTCGAATCGAACGCCGCGCTGGGGTCCCAGCCGGAGCTCGTCAACAGCGAGCCGTTCGGGGAGGGCTGGATGATCAAGCTGCGGGTCGCCGATCCGAAGCAGCTCGACGAGCTGCTCGACCCGAAGGCCTACGACACGCTCGTCGCGGAGAGCTGACCGTCCGATGCCGTACGGACCGCACACCGCCGACGACCGTGAGCGAATGCTCGAGGCCCTCGGCATCTCGTCCGTGGACGAGCTCTTCGCGGATATCCCGGAGCCACTCCGGGCGAGCCCGCTGAACCTGCCCGATCCCGAGCCGGAGCTCGAGCTGTCGACCCGCCTCGCGGCGCTGGCCGGCCGCAACCTGACCGGGCTCGCCTCGTTCCTGGGCGGCGGCGTCTATCGCCACTGGTCTCCGCCGGTGGTCGACCAGCTCCTCCTCCGCGGCGAGTGGTACACGGCCTACACCCCGTACCAGCCCGAGATCAGCCAGGGGACGCTCCAGAGCATCTATGAGTACGAATCGCTGATCGCCGAGCTGACCGGGCTCGACGTCGTCTCGGCCTCCCACTACGACGGCGCGGCGGCGACCGCCGAGGCGGCGCTCATGGCGTGCCGCCAGACCCGGCGACCGCGGGTCCTCGTGTCCCGTGCCGTCCATCCCCACTACCGGGCGACGATGCGGACGTACTTCGAGGCCGGCCTCCAGCTCGAGGAGATCCCGACCGTCGCCGGCGGCGAGGCTGCCGGCACCACGGATCTCGACGCTCTCGAGCGGCTGCTCACCGACCCGGATCGGCCCGTCGCCGGCGTCGTCGTTGCCCAGCCGAACTTCTACGGGCTGCTCGAGGCGATGCCGCGGGTCGCTGAGCTCACCCATGCGGCTGGCGCCCTGTTCGTCGCCGTCATCGAGCCCGTCTCGCTCGCCGTGCTCGCCCCGCCCGGGGCGTACGGCGCGGATATCGCCGCGGGGGAGGGCCAGCCCCTCGGCATCCCGCCCCAGTACGGCGGCCCGTACCTGGGCCTTCTCGCGTCGACGGATGCGCTCGTCCGGCAGATTCCCGGGCGCCTCGTCGGGATGACGACCGATCTCGAGGGCCGGCGGGCGTTCGTCATGACGCTGCGGGCCCGGGAGCAGGACATCCGGCGCGACCGGGCGGCCAGCAACATCTGCACGAACCAGGCCCTGTTAGCGCTCGGGGCCAGCATCTACCTCGCGGCGATCGGGCCCCATGGGCTGCGCGACGTGGCCGCACTCGGGGCGGCCCGGGCGGCGGAGCTCGAGGCCGCCCTGGGGAAGGTCGGGGCGCCTCGTCTCCACCCCGGGCCGTACCTCAACGAGTTCGCGATCCGGGTCCCCGACGCCCGGCGGGTCCATCGCCGGCTCATCGAGCGCGGCATCCTCGCCGGGCTCGTCCTCGCCGACGCCGAGCCGGGCGACCCGGCTCTCGACGACGCCCTCCTCGTGTGCGCCACGGAGGTCACCACGAGCGACGAGATCGGCCGGTTCGCCG
>DASYTG010000056.1:0-11407 GCA_036002525.1 Candidatus Limnocylindrales bacterium | reverse complement strand
GCGGCGAGTACCGTCGCTTCCGGATCCGGACGGTCACCGGCCCGAACGACTTCGCCAGCCACCAGGAGGTGCTGCGCCGTCGATTCCGGCGGGCGACGACGGGCGAGGAGGGGAACGAGGAGGAGCGACGCTGGAAGCTGCCGGACCTCGTGATCGTCGACGGCGGCAAGCCCCAGGTGAGCGCCGCGGTGGCGGTTCTCGACGAGCTGGGACTCCACGACCTGCCGCTGGCCGGCCTCGCCAAGGAGCGGGAGGAGCTGTTCCTGCCGAACCGGCCTGACCCGATCGTCCTTCCGCCGACGTCGTCGGCGCTGTACCTCCTCCAGCGGATCCGCGACGAGGCCCATCGGTTCGCGCTTCGCTACCATCGCGACCTGCGGTCGCGGGCGTCGGTCCGGTCGGCATTCGACGAGCTGCCGGGCGTCGGCCCGAAGCGGCGCCAGGCGCTCCTCCGGACGTTCGGGTCGGTCAAGCGGGTCAGGGACGCACCGGTCGAGCAGATCGCCGCGGTGCCCGGGATCGGGCGGGCCCTCGCGGAACGGATCAAGGCGATGCTGGAGGCCTGAAGACCGAACGGCGTCGACCGAGGTTCGGGGTGACTTCCCTGTATCATCCCGCCTCGATGCGCAAGACCGGCCCGATCCTGATCGTCGTCATCGGGACCCTCGCCCTCCTCGTCGACTTCTACCCGGGGCTCCGGCTGCCCGACCTGGGGGGCCAGGGCGCGCGGACGGTGGAGACGAAGCTCGGGCTGGACCTGGAAGGCGGCCTGCGAGTCGAGTACCAGGCGCTGCCGGTCGAGGGCAGGAGCCCGGACGCCGCGGCCCTCGGGATCATCCGCGACATCGTCGAACGGCGGGTGAACCAGACCGGCGTGGCAGAGCCGGTCGTCACGACCCAGGGCTCGGACCGGATCGTCATCGAGATGCCCGGCGCCACCGACCGTCAGGCCATCGAGCGGCTCGTCGGCCAGACCGGCCGGCTCGACTTCGTCCCGATCCCGCCGGACGAGCAGCCGCCCGTCGAGGGCACGGACCTCGACCTGACGACCCATCCGGTGCTCTTCAGTGGCGACCAGGTCGAGAGCGCGACGATCGGCACCCATCCCACGACGGGCGGCCGGACCGTGAACTTCGTCCTCAAGCCAGTCGGCGCGACCCTGTTCGCCCAGCACACCGCCGCCCACATCGGCGAGTTCTTTGCGATCACCCTCGACGGAAACGTCATCTCGGCGCCGTCGATCAGGGACGCGATCCCGAACGGCCAGGTCGTCATCGAGGCGGGCGGGGCCGGCGGCTTCTCGCTCAAGGAGGCGACAGAGCTGACGACGGTCCTTAAGTTCGGCTCGCTGCCATTCCCGATCACCCAGGTCTCGGCCGAGCAGATCAGCGCCACGCTCGGCAGCGAGTTCCTCGACCGGAGCCTGCTCGCCGGCGCGCTCGGGATCCTGCTCGTCCTCGTGTTCATGGCCGTGCACTACCGGCTGCCCGGCGTGATCGCGGGCTTTGCGCTGATGTACTACACGCTCGTCGTGCTGGCCATCTTCCGCCTCGTCCCGGTGACCCTGACGTTGGCCGGGATCGCCGGTTTCGTCCTGTCGGTCGGGATGGCGGTCGACGCGAACATCCTGATCTTCGAGCGGTCGAAGGAGGAGCTGCGGCTCGGCAAGTCACTGCCCGCGGCCATCGAGGCCGGCTTCAGCCGGGCCTGGAACTCGATCCTCGACTCGAACGTGTCGAGCCTGATCACGGCCACGATCCTCTTCCTGTTTGGATCGTCGGTCATCAGGGGCTTTGCCCTCGTCCTGATCATCGGCGTCCTCGTCTCGATGTTCTCCGCGATCACCGTGACGCGGACGATCCTGCGGACCGTGGTCCAGCGCGACTGGGCGCGCCGGGCGGCGCTCTACGGCGTGAACGACTCGGAGTTCGTCGCCCGGCCCACGGGCCGCGCGGCCCTGCGAGGAGAGGCGCGCGGGCGTGTTTGACGTCATCAACAAGCGGCGCTGGTTCTTCGCGCTGTCGTTCCTCATGACGATCCCCGGGCTCGTGTTCATCCTCCTCACGCCGTTGACCGGAGGTGCGGCCGGGCTGAAGTTCACGATCGACTACACGGGCGGCACGCGGTGGGTCATCCGGTTCGCGAATCCCGACGTCCCGGCCCCGGCCGTCCGGGAGGCGCTCGCGAGGCTCGGGCTCGAAGCGACGGTCGCGTCTCAGCCGGCGACCGGGTTCCTCGAGATCAAGACGATCCCGATCGGGCTGTCGACGCCGCCCCCGGCGACCCCGGTCCCGACGATTGCGTCGCCATCCGGGTCACCCGCGGCCTCGGGCAGCCCGGCCCCGAGCTCCTCGGTCGCACCTTCCGGGAGCCCCAGCCCATCCGCCGCGCCATCCCCGAGCGCATCGCCGGCGCCGCCGGCCGGCAACACGACGCTCCCGACCGAGGGTCGCCTGGGCGAGGTCGCGAAGGCGCTCCAGGACGAGTTCGGTCCGATCGCCGAGCAACAGTCGCTCACCACGATCGGCCCGGTCGTGTCGAACGACCTGGTGAACCAGGCCCTGCTCCTGATCCTCGTCGGTTCGGTCGGGATCCTGGTCTGGATCACGTACCGGTTCCGCGACGTGAAGTTCGGCACCACCGCGCTGGTCGCGCTCCTCCACGACGTCATCCTGGTCATCGGCGTCTTCGCGATCCTCGGCACGTTCTTCAACGTCGAGGTCGACGCGCTGTTCGTGACGGCGATGCTGACGATCATCGGCTTCAGCGTTCACGACACGATCGTCGTGTTCGACCGGGTCCGCGAGAACAAGGCCCGTCACGCCGGCGAGCCGTTCGCCGAGATCGTCAACCACTCCATCCTCCAGACGATCGGTCGGTCGATCACCACGAGCTTCACGGTCTTCATCACGCTGCTCGCCCTCCTGTTGTTCGGCGGCGCGGCCACGACGCACTTCGTGCTGGCGTTGATCATCGGGATCACGGCGGGCACCTACTCCTCGGTGTTCTTCGCCGCGCCGCTGCTCGTCGAGTGGCAGGAGTGGGAGGATCGCAAGCGCGGCCGCCTCGTCGCGTCACGATCGCCTCGACGGGCCACGTCCTGATCTCCGCCCCGCCGCGGGCCGAATCGCCGGCCGCCGGCCGACGGCCGGGCAAGCCGCGGTAGAGGGCGGGCAAAGCGCCGATGCATCCGGCCGTGGCATTCTGACGACGTGGTCGATGCCCGTTACCGCTGGGTCTTCCCGGCGCCCGTCATGCTCGACCCGTCGCTCCTTGCAGCCGGCGAGCGCCTGGGGCTGTCGGCCCGGATGACGAAGCTGCTTGCCGCCCGCGGGGTGGCCGGCGCGGCGGAGCTCGACGCATTCTTCGGACCGCCGGAATCGGGCCTCCACGATCCGGGTCTCTTGCCGGACGCTGGGGCGTTCGTGGCGCGGATCGCGCGGGCGCGCGCGGCCCGCGAGCGGGTCGTCGTGTTCGGCGACTTCGATGCCGACGGGCTCACCGGGCTGGCCATCATGACGCGCGCCCTCCGCCGGCTCGGGATCGACGTGATTCCGTACGTCCCGCGCCGGCTCGAGGAGGGCCACGGGCTCTCGCTCGTCGCCGTCGAAGCCGCCCGATCGGCGGGTGCAGCGGTCATCGTGACGGTCGACTGCGGCACGACGAGCGTGGCGGAGATCGCCGTTGCCGCGGCCGCCGGGATCGGTGTCCTCGTGACGGACCATCATCGGGTCCCGTCGGTGCTGCCGCCGGCCGTCGCGATCGTCAACTCCCACCGGCCCGACTCGGTCTACCCGGACCGCCGCCTTGCCGGCAGCGGGGTCGCGTTCAAGCTCGCCCAGCTCCTGCTGGACGGCGAGGAGGGCGGTCCGTCGGCGGCCGTCGATCTCGCCGACCTCGCCACGATCGGGACCGTCGCGGACGTCGCGCCGATCGTCGGCGAGAACCGGGCGATCGCGCGGCTCGGTCTCGACCGGATCCGGAACCGACCGCGGCCGGGCATCGCGGCCTTGCTCGCCCGGGCGGGAGTCGAGCCGGGTGCCGCCGACCTCCAGACGATCTCGTTCGCGCTCGCTCCCCGCCTCAACGCAGCCGGTCGGGTGGGGGAGGCCCTCGAGGCGGCCCAGTTGCTGCTGACGGACGATCCGGCCGAGGCGGGTGTCCTCGCGGATGCCCTGGAGACGGCGAACAGGACGCGGCGAGACCTCATGCGCCAGGCTCTCGATGAGGCGCGGGCGGCCGTCGCTGCCGAGGAGGCGGAACGGGGTCCCGGCCGCTCAGCGGTCGTCGTCCGCGGCGACTGGCCGGTCGGCATCGTGGGGCTCGTTGCGTCCCGCCTGGTCGAGGATCTCGGCCTCCCCGCGGTCGTCGGGGCGAACCTCGAGGGCGTCGTCCGCGCGTCCTGCCGGAGCGACGGGTCGCTCGATGTCGGTGCGACGCTCGAGGCCTGCGCCGACTTGTTCACCCGCTACGGCGGCCACGCCGGGGCCGCCGGATTCGAGCTGCCGGTCGATCGCTGGGAGGCATTCCGCGAGCGGTTCGCGGACCTCGTCGCGTCAGGTCCACGACCGGACACCCGACCGATCCTCCGGCTCGACGTGGCCCTCGCTGCGATCGACGTCGATTACTCCCTCCACCGCGACCTGGCCCGGCTTGCCCCGTGCGGCCCGGGCAATCCCGACCCGCTCGTCGCGATCCTCGGGCTGACCGTCACCCGGGTCCGCGCCGCCACCGGCGGCCATGCGCAGCTGACCCTGCGGCGAACACTCGACGTCCTCGACGGGATCGCGTTCGACCGGGCGGACCTCGTCGGGGCCGTCCGTGAGGGTGACCGCGTCGACGTCGTCGGTCGCCTCGTCAGCCGGCGGTTCGGCGGATACGAGTCGCTCCAGGTCGAGATCCGCGACCTCGCCCGATCGGGGGTCCACGCGGACGCCGCGGCGATGCTCGGGCTTCCTGTGGCCGTCGCGGTCGACGCGGCGGCCGAGACCGGACCGCTCGTCGCCGGCGGCACGGCATGAGCGGAGCCGCCTCGTGACCGGTCCCGCGTCCGTCCGCGGCAGCGGGCGCTCCCCGCGCGATGGGTACGGGATCGGGTCGGTCGCGACCCTGGGCCCGCCGGTCGCGGCGATCGTCGGGCTGGCAGTCGTCGGCTGGCTGACGGTGGGTTTTCTGACCGGCAACCTGAGCCTGCCGGGTGTCCCGGGCGGCAACAGCGGTCCTGACGCGCCCGTCCGGACGCCCGCGCCGTCGAATGTCGTCGTCGTCCCGCCGTTCGAGCTGCCGGGCTCGATCGCCTATGTCAAGGGCGGCAATGTCTGGATCCAGAGCGGTTCGACTGCCCGCCAGCTGACCCGCAGCGGTCGCGCGTCGATGCCTTCCTGGTCGCCGGACGGGGCCTGGATCTACTACGTCGAAACAATCGACGAGATGGGCCTCCACCGGCCGACCCCGAACGACCGCGTCCGGCGCTACGCGATGACGGTTCCGAACCTCTTGCGCATTCCCGCCGACGGGCGCGGTCAGCCCGAGCAGATCGCCACCGGCCGCTACGAGTCGCGGGGCGAGATCTGGTTCTACTGGTTGCGCCAGCCGGCCCTCTCGCCAGACGGCCGGACCCTCGCGGTCGTGTCCGACGGGCCCGCCCCGGTCCGCAGCAACCTGGTGGTCCAGCTCATCGACCTGGAGACCGGCCGGATGACGAACCCGAAGTTGCCGGAGAACGCGCCCCTCGGTCACCAGGATCCAACGTGGCGCCCCGACGGGGGACTGCTGCTCTACGTTCGGAACGGCCGGGATGGGGCGCGCGGAGCGCCGGCGATCATGCGCTACAACCCGATGACGAAGCGGGTCAGCGCCCTGACCGGACCCGGCTACCTGTCGCCCGCGTGGTCGCGCGACCTCGCCTACGTCGCGGCGACCCGGACCGACGGGTTCGGCACAGACGTCGTCATCCTCGAGGCACGGCAGGGCACGGAGCTGCTTCGCCTCAGCGACGACGACCGGTCCTGGGCGCCGGTCTGGTCGCCGCTCGGGGACGCGGTCGCGTACCTCCACATGGAGGGTGGGATCGTCGACCTGAGGTTGGTCAAGCTCGAGGGCACCGCACCGAACTGGAAGATCGGCGAGACGATCAACCTGACCGAGGTGTCCGGGCTTGACGGCGGCTCGCGCCCCGTCTGGTTCATCCCGCCGGAGGACCTGCCGGCGCTGCCGACCGCGCCGCCTTCGCCGTCCCCGCTCGGGAGCGCGAGTCCGTCGCCGGTCGCGCCGTGATCGAGGTCGCGGCCGCGTCGTACCTCGATCGGCTGGCCGCACGGAGCGCCGCCAGCGGGACGGTGCTCTGCCTCGGCCTCGATCCGGACCCGTCGGCTCTGCCGAGCGGCTTCTCCTCGGACCTGGGGGGCGTCGAGGCGTTCGCCGCTGTCCTGCTCGAGTCGGCGCTCCCGTTCGTCGCCGCGGTCAAGCCGAACGTCGCGTTCTTCGAGGCGTACGGGTCGGCGGGACTGGCTGCCCTCGAGCGCCTCCGCGCGGCGATCCCACGCGAGGTCCCGGTGATCATCGATGCGAAGCGCGGCGACATCGGCTCGACCGCGGCTCGCCAGGCCGTGGCGCTGTTCGACGTCCTCGGGGCCGACGCGGTCACGGTGAACCCGTATCTCGGCGAGGAAGCGATCGGCCCCCTCCTCGAGCGGGTCGACCGGTTCGCCTACGTCCTGTGCCGCACCTCGAATCACGGCGCCGACGAGGTCCAGGGCCTGATCGTCGCGGCAGACGCCGGGTTGGACGTTCCAGCCGAGCCCCTGTGGGCCCGGATCGCGCGGCGGGCGCAGCACTGGGGGCCCGGCGGCACGGTCGGACTCGTCGTCGGGGCAACGGCAGCTCAGGATCTCCGCGCGATCCGCCGGATCGCCCCGGGCCTGCCGATGCTCGTGCCGGGGATCGGCGCGCAGGGCGGCGACGTCGAAGCGGCGGTCCGGCACGGGCCCGCGCGGATCGCCCCGGCCGGGAACAGGCCGGGCGGCGGACTTCTCGTCAATGTCGGCCGCGGGATCGCCGAGGCAGCCCGCGGTCCGGCCGGCGCGACCGACCCGGGCGAGCAGATCAGGCGGGCCGCCCGTGAGTGGGCGTCGCGGCTCCCTGTGCTAGGCTAGCCGCGCGTCGAGCGGGCCAAGGACCGTGGAGGCGGGGGACGCCCGGCGCACCGCAGGGAGCACAGACGACCCATGCCAATGCCCGGACCCTTCGAGCTCATCGTGATCCTCGTGATCGCGCTGCTCATCCTCGGCCCCGGCAAGCTGCCGGACGTCGGCTCGGCGCTCGGGAAGAGCATCCGGGAGTTCCGGAAGGCCTCGTCGGACATCCAGGACGCGACGCGAGTCGACACCTCGCCGCTGCCGCCGGGCGCGGCCTCGAGCGCGCCCGCCGCGCAGGCGCCGGCCTCGACCGAGCCGACCGCCGAGCCCAAGCACTAACCCGCGCCCCGCCAGCCAATGGCCGACGCCGACGCACGACGCGGGGCCGGCGTCCCGGCCACGGCGGACGAGCTGCTCGCCCCGCCACCCTCGGACGCGCCCCTTCGCCCGCCGCCTTCCACGCCCGCGGCCGCCGACGACACCGTCATGTCGCTCGTCGACCACCTCTCCGAGCTCCGCTCGCGGATCGTCAAGGTCATCGTCGCGGTGCTTCTCGGGTCGACCGTCGGGTTCTGGTACGGCGACGCGATCATCGGCGTCCTGAAAGCCCCGATTCCGGGCAATCAGCCCCTCTTCTTCACCGGCCTCGGCGACCCATTCGTGATCCGGATGAAGATCGGATTCGTCGTCGGCGTGATCCTGGCGATGCCGTGGATCCTCTACCAGGTCTGGGCGTTCGTCGCTCCTGGCCTCACCCCGAACGAGCGACGGACCGTCCGGCCGTGGGTGCCCCTCGCCCTCCTGTTCTTCGCCCTGGGAGTCGGGATCGCCTACGCCGTCCTGCCGTTCGCGGCAACATTCCTGCTGAGCTTCACGAGCGCCGACCTCCAGCCGCTCATCACGGCAGGGGCGTACTTCGACTTCGTCACGACGATGTTCCTTGCGTTCGGGCTCGTCATGGAGTTCCCGATCCTCCTGTTCGGGCTGTCCCGGGTCGGGATCGTCACCTCCGAGCGGCTCCGGGCGTCGCGGCGCTACGTGATCCTCGGCATCGCGATCTTCTCGGCCGTCGCCACGCCGGGCGGCGACCTCGTCAGCCCGTTCGTCCTGGGTGGCACGATGTACCTCCTGTTCGAGGCGACGACGCTGTTCATCCGGCGAACCGGCCGCTAGGCGGCGCTATGCTGCGGCCATGACCACGGTCCAGCGCTCGACCGAGAGCGGGCCGACGCCTCCGGTCGCGGCGCAGCACGTCGTCATCGTCAGCGGCCTCTCCGGTGGCGGCAAGACCGCCGCGGCGAAGCTCTTCGAGGACCTCGGCTACAGCGTCGTCGACAACCTGCCGGGCGAGCTCCTCGCGGAGCTCGCGGAGCTCGTCTCGTCCGACCCGAAGCGCTTCGCCCGCGTGGCGATCGTCCTCGACGTCCGGTCGGGCGACGCGATGCTGTCGTTCGCTGCTATGCGCGGCGCTCTCGAGGGCCGCGGCATCCGCCCCCAGGTGTTCTTTCTGGAAGCGCGCGACGATGTCCTCATCCGCCGCTTCTCGGAGACGCGCCACCGCCATCCGCTCGCCGACCAGCGCGGGATCGCGAGCTCGATCGCCCAGGAGCGCCGGCTCCTCGACCCGCTGCGGGCCGAGGCCGACGTCGTCGTCGACACGTCCGACCTGTCGCTGCGCGAGCTGCGGGAGAAGATCTTCAGCCAGCTCGGAGACGCGACCGGCCCGGAAACGATCGCCATCCAGCTCATCAGCTTCGGCTACAAGTTCGGCGTTCCGCTCGAGGCGGACCTGGTGTTCGACGTCCGGTTCATGCAAAACCCGTACTACGTCGACGCGCTCCGCGAGCTGTCCGGCCTGACCGAGCCCGTCAGGACGTGGGTGCTGGAGCAGCCCATCGCCCAGCGCTTCCTCGACTCGCTCCACGACCTCCTCGACTACACCGTCCCCGCGTACATCGGCGAGGGCAAGTCGAGGCTGACGATCGCGATCGGCTGCACCGGCGGATACCACCGCTCGATCGTGCTGGCCGAGGAGCTCGCGACCTGGCTCCGGGAGCGCGGGTTCGGCTCGGTCGCGGTCTTCCATCGCGAGCTGGAGCGCCGGTGACCGCCCCGCGCCCGCGGTGGTGGCCGTCGCACGCGCGATGAACCTTCGACGCTGGCTCACGCCCGGGATCGGGATCAAGCGCTGGCTCCTCGTCGCCTTCGTCGGTTTGCTGCTCCTCGCGCTCGCGGCCGCCCACGTCATCCGTCAGGCGACCCGCGACCTCCAACCTGGCGGCGTCTGGCAGGTCGTCCTCGACGCCGTCACGTTCCAGTTCCTTCCGTACCCCGTCCGCGGCCTGCTCGTGGGCGTGGTCGGCGGTGGCCTGTTCGTCCTCGGCTCAGTCCGCCTGATCCGGACGCTGATGGCGCCGTTCCGGTCCTCGGGCGCGGACCAGCCGCTCGTAGAAGTCATCTACCAGAAGCGGTTCCTCGCCCGCGGCCCGCGGGTCGTCGCGATCGGCGGGGGCACCGGCCTCTCGACGCTCCTCCGCGGCCTCAAGGAGCACACGAGCAACCTGACCGCGGTCGTGACGGTGGCGGACGACGGCGGCTCCTCGGGGATGCTCCGGACGGAGCTCGGGATCCCGCCGGTCGGGGACATCCGCAACTGCATCGCCGCGTTGGCCGACGCCGAGCCGCTGATGAGCCGGCTGCTCCAGTACCGCTTCCCAGGCGTGGACGGCGCGGCCTCTCCGGAGCCCGGCGACCCGGGCGCACGGCTCGCGGAGCAGGGCGGTCTGCGCGGTCACGCCGTCGGGAATCTCCTGATCGCCGCGCTGACCGCGGTCGAGGGTGGGGACTTCGAGGAGGGGGTCCGCCGGATGAACCGCGTCCTCGCGGTTCGGGGCCAGGTGCTGCCCGTATCGCCGACGCCGCTGACTCTCCACGCCCGGTTGCACGGCGGCGAGGTGATCGACGGCCAATCGAGGATCTCCCGCGCCACGGGGATCGATCGGGTCTGGCTCACGCCTGATGCCGTCGCCGCGTCTGACGACGCGCTGGCCGCGATCGGCGAGGCGGATTTCATCGTCCTGGGTCCGGGCAGCCTCTACACGAGCCTCCTGCCGAGCCTGCTCCTGCCCCAGATCCGGGACGCGCTCCTCGCCTCCCCCGCGCTGCGAGTGTTCGTCTGCAACGTCGCGACCCAGCGCGGTGAGACGAGCAGCTTCGACCTGGCCGATCACCTCGAGGCGCTCGTCGCCCACACGTCGCCCGGCATCGTCGATGCCGTCCTCGCCAACAACAGGTTCACCGCCCGGGTCCCCGAGGGGTGGACGGCGGAACCGGTCCGCCTGCGCTGGCCGCCGGCCGGGGTCGCCGGCCCCCGGCTCGTCCTCGACGACATCGTCGATCTGGAGAACGCGCACCATCACGATCCGGAGCGGCTCGCCGCGTCGCTCTTCCGGCTGCTCGACCGCGAGGGCTCGCGGCGACGGGCCGGCGTCGCCCGAACGGCCTGAGTGAGCCGCGCCGAGCGCGACCTCGTCGAGGCGCTCCGGGCCGAGGTCGCCGGGATCGACCCGAGCCGGCCGTGCGATCGGCGGGCCGAGTCGGCCGGCCTCGAGGGAGCGCTGGTCGGGAGGCGGGCGGTCGTCGACCGGCTGCTCGTGAGACTTCGGCGGAGCGGCCAGCCAGCAGCGGAGCCCTCTGCCGACTTCGACTGGGGCCGGGCCCCGGATCACTGTCGGACGGCCTGGTTGCGCGGCCGGTTCCTGGCCCGGGGCTCGCTCAGCATCGCCTCCGGCCGAACCCACCTGGAGTTCGTCGTCGAGCCCGATGAGGCCCCGATCCTCGCGGCCCGCGTCGCCGAGGTCGGCCTGCCGGCATCGTGGCGGATCCGCCGGGAGCGAGGCGTCGTGACCTGGAAGAGCGCCGACACGGTGGGCACGTTCCTCCGCCGGATCGGCGCGGGCGGTGCGCTCCTCGAGCTCGAGGCGCGGCAGGTGTCGCGGGCGCTGCGCGGGGAGTTGAACCGGGTCCTCAACGCGGAGTCGGCGAACCTCCAGCGGGCCGTCGGTGCGGCCGGCCGGCAGCTCGCGGCGATCGATCTGCTCGAAGCGGACGGCCGCCTCCGATCGCAGCCGTACACCGTCCGGCTCGTCGCCCACGGGCGTCGCGAGACTCCCGAAGCCACGCTCGGCGAGCTGGCCGACCGCCTGTCGCTCCATCGCTCGGCCGTCCAGCGGGCACTGGAGCGCATCGAACGCCTGGCAACCTCGGGCGGA
>DASYTG010000055.1:0-12167 GCA_036002525.1 Candidatus Limnocylindrales bacterium | reverse complement strand
GAGGTACTGGTCGCTCTCGGCGATCCGGGTGAAGCCCTCGATCGACGAGCCGTCGAACCACGTGCCGTGGCGGACCGAGCCCTCGAGCTGGTGGACCGGGATCGTCACCGCCTTGACGTGGCCGATGATGTCCGTGAACTGGAGCTGGATGAACCGGATCCCGGCCGACTTGGCCGCCTCGATCTTCTCGATCCCCTCGACCTTCTCCTTCTCCAGGCCTTTGTCCGCAACCTTGTCAGCCTTTTCCGCGATCTTCTCGTTGGCGATGACCACCGATGCTGCCTCCTTGCCGCTTGCGTCTGCCCGGCCAGCGTCTTGTGCGTGGCGCACCAAGTCGACCCGGCCAGCGCGGTTGCAGCGGAGCATATCAGCCGCCCGCAACGGCGAACCATGAGGTATTCGCCTCAGACTTGACCCGTTTGCACAAGTCTAAGGGCGAGCGCGAGCGGAAGCCGCAGCTCCGGATCGGACAGGCGCCAGCCCGTGAGCGCCTCGATGCGGCGGACCCGGTATGCGACGGTGTTCCGATGGACGCCCAGCGCCTGGGCCGCCTCGGCGAGGCCGGGCTGGTCGAGCAATGCCCGGAGCGTCGCGAGGTGCTCCCGCTGGACGTCCGGGCGGCCGACGAGAAGTGGCTCGAGAAGAGCCCGGGCAAGGCGCGGGCCGTCGGGCAGGTTGTGCAGGTTGCCCAGGAGGCGGTAGGCGGGCAGCCGGTCCGCACGGGCCACCGCCGGCGCTTCCTCGAGCGTCTCGACGGCCTCGAGCGTGGCGCGCGCGTCGGCCTCCGCGGCCGGACGCATGGCGGCCTCGTCGAACGGGCGCGACAGGGCGACCGGCCGGCCGAGGAGCGCCGCCACCCGACCGGCGAGGTCGAGCGCCAGCGGATCCGAACGATCGACGGCGATGACGGCCCGCAGCTCCAGGCTGTCCGCGTCGCCGCGGAGCCCCATCCGGCGGGCCGGGGCGAGGAGCCGCAGGTCCCGCCGGGTCCGCTCGCGGGCGTCCAGAGTGTCGGCGTCGCTCGTCCGTTGCCGGGCGACGAGCACGACCCACGGCGGCCCCGCCGCCGGCAATGACTCGGCCCGGCGAGAGGTGTCGAGCGCCCGGCTCACCGCTTCGTCGCGGGCCAGCTCGAGGGCCATCAGCCCGGCGATCCGCCCCCCGACGATCCGCTCCAGCTCGCTGGCCGGCCGGTCGCCGAGGAGGGCGAGGCTGCCGGCCGGCCCGGACGACGCCGGCCCGGACGACGCCGGCAGGGAGACGCGCAGGGCAACGGCCCGTGGCCGGGCGTGATAGCCCGCGACCGCGGCCGCCGCGTCGGATGCGCCGGGCGGAGCGTGGACGGCCAGGGCCGCCCCGCGCGGCCCTTCGAGGGCGACCGCCCGACCGAGGAAACCGGCGATTGCGGCGACGAGGCCATCGAGGTCCGTCCCGGCCAGGGCGAGCGCCTCGAGCCGGCCCTCGAGCAGCGCCGCCTGGTGCTCGAGCTCGGCTCGCCTGTTGACGAGGAACCCGATGATGCTCCGCTCGAGGGCGCCCGCCTCCGCGCCCCCGGTCCGCAGGGCCGGCAGGCCGGCCGCCCGAAGCGCCGCCTCGAGCGCGTCGAGCGCCTCCCGGTCGCCGCCCTCCGAGTCCTCCGAGTCGAGCAGGACGACGGCGCCGGCGCCCGCCCGGCTGCACGCCTCGACGAGCCCGACGAGCTCGGCCGGGCCGGGTGCGACGAGGCGAAGCGCGGAGCCCGGCACGATCGCCAGGTCGCCGGCGTCGAGCGCGTCGAACGCCGGTACCCGGGCCTTCATCACCCGGACCCAGCCGATGTCGCGCGCCGGTCCGGTGGCGGCGTCGGCGCCGACCGCCCTCGCCCCGGGCAGCACCGCGGCCCGCAGCTCGTCGAGGGAGGCCATCTGCCGGAAGCGGGGTCAGCCCGCGCGGCGGGCCGCGACGAGGTCGTCCAGCAGCCGCCCGAACTCCCGGTCGAAATCGACGTAGCGGTCCGACCGGCCGACGATCGATAGCTCGCCGGCCGGCGTCAGGCGCGTCCAGACGCGCCGGCGCGGGAGGTAGAACGTGATCGCGAGGCCGGTGATCAGCGATCCGAAGGCGAGCCAGACGATCCCCTGCCCCGGGTCGTGCTTGGCGATCAGCAGCGTGAAATCGCTGAACCGTCGCAGCTCGACGCTGAAATCGATGTTGGCCAGGGTGTGCCGCTCGCCGGCCTGGATCGCCATGTCGCCGGCCCGGTCGATGATCGGGTCGTCCGTCGGCGAGCCGGGCCGGATTCGATATGGGATGACGATGAGCGTCCCGATTCCGTCGGCATCTCGAAGAAGGAGCATCTCGAGGCCGAGGTCACGGCCGGGGACGGGCATCGTCCCGTAGGGGAAGCCGTTCGCGCTGTCGGTCAGTGGGACTGGGCCCGCCCACAGGACCGCGCCGTCGCGGTCGCGGAGGACGAGGTCCGGAGCCGGCCCGAACCCGTTCTGGTGGAGCGTGTATCCGGCGACCGAGAGCGGGTCATTAACCCGGATCGTCTTGCGGGCGATCTCCTGGCCGTCGCGATAGACGACCAGGTCGCTCGTGAAGTCGGTCGCTTCGCCGTTCTCGATCCCGGGCGCCTCGAACCCCAGGTTCCGGACGAGCAGGAGGCCGGGCGTCCCGATCGGCTGGACGGTCAGCGCGTCGCCCTCGGCGATGACGAGCGGCTGCTCGTCCCCGAGCTTCCACGTGACGCCGGCCGCGACGAGGAACAGGATGAGCCCGGTGTGGGTGAAGAGGGTCGCCAGCTTCGTCCAGCGGTTCCGGTCGCCGTAGAGGTACCGGATCCCATCGACCTCCGCCTCCCGGACACTGAAACGATTGCGGCGGAGGACATCCCCGATCCTCCCGGCGTCGGGTCCCGACATCCGCGCCCGGTCGGGGAGCCGGGGATCGAAAAACGGGTCCGGCTGGACGACCCGGACGTCCTTCGACTGGCGCCACAGGCGCGGGGTCCGGTCGAGGGTGCAGATGACGATCGAGAAGATCAGCACGAGGAGCCCGGCGCTGAACCAGGTCGACTTGAAGACCTGGAAGACCTGGAGCCGCTCGAGCAGGTCGACGAGGCCGGCCCCGAACACCGGGTCGTAGCGGGCGTGGATCTCGGCCATCTCGGCTCGGTACGCGGTCAACGAGCGGAATGCGAAGTCCGGCAGCTGCCGGATCGTCATCCCGATCGTGGCTCCCAGCGCAAGCAGGATGATCTGGAGCACGGCGAAGTTCACCGACGTGAACAGGCTCCAGATCCCGGCGCCCAGCCGGGTGAACGGATCGGGGCGGGCGGCCTGGGTCGCCGGACGCCCCGCGGCGATCGTCGCGATGACTCGCCTCCTAGGCGCGCCGGACGGCGGTGGCGGTCGGCTGCTCGCCTGACGTGACGACCCGGTCGGCGGCGACCGCGTCGCGCGCGGCACCCAGCGCCCGCTCGAAGTCGGCGACGAGGTCGTCGAGATCCTCGAGCCCGACCGACACGCGGAGCAGGCCGGGCGCGATCCCGGCTTCGGCGAGGGCCGCTTCGTCGAGCTGGCGGTGGGTCGTCGACGGCGGATGAACGACCATCGTGTGGACGCTCCCGAGCGACGCGGTCAGCTCGGTGATCGACAGGCCGTCGATGAGCGCCCGACCGCCGGCCCGCCCGCCGGCGACCTCGAACGCCAGCATCCCGCCCCCGGCCGCGAGCTGCCGGGCGGCGACCTCGTGCTGCGGATGGCTGGTGAGCGAGGGGTGGTAGACGCGGAGCACGCCCTCCTGACGCTCGAGCCAGGCGGCCAGTGCCGCTGCCGTCGCCGCGTGGCGCTCCATCCGCAGGGCGAGGGTGGCGATGCCGCGGAGGACGAGGAACGCCGACAGCGGGGCGAGCGTTCCGCCCGTGTCGACCTGGACGTCGCGGACCCGGCGGATCGCCTCTCGGCCACCGACCACGATCCCGGCGAGGACGTCGCTGTGTCCTCCGAGGTACTTCGTGGCCGATTCGACGACGAGGTCCGCGCCCAGCTCGATCGGGCGGCAGAGGTACGGTGAGGCGAACGTGTTGTCGACGACGTATGCGGCGCCGTGCCGCCGTGCGAGGCCGGCCAGGGCGTGGTGGTCGGCGACGACGATCGTCGGGTTCGAGATCGTCTCGGCGTAGAGGACGCGGGTCGGGGCCGCGGCGAGCGATGCCTCCATTGCCGCGTGGTCGGTCACGTCGACGAACTCGGTCGTCACGCCGAGGCGACGCAGGACGCTGGCGAGCTGGGACCGCGTCGAGCCGTAGACGGCCCGGGTGCAGACGACCCGGTCGCCGGCCTCGAGGAGCGACACGAGTGCAGCGTGGATCGCGGCCATCCCGGAGGCGAACGCGTAGCCTGCCTCGGCGCCCTCGAGCTCCGCGACAGCGGCGGCGAGCGCCGCGGTCGTCGGGTTGTCGATCCGGCTGTAGGCGTAGCCCGGCTGGCGATCGGTCAGGACGTCGCCGAGCTCCGCGGCGTCGGCCGATGCGAACGTCGCGGTCTGGTAGATCGGCACGGCGGTTGGCCGCTGGCCGACCTCCGGGGAGCGGGCGGCGGCCCGGATCGCTCGGGTCGCGAACCCCTTGGCGCGGGCCTCGTCTCGGGTCACCCGGCGATGCTACACCGACTCGCCGGGCCGTCCTCCAACGCTGAGCGGGATCCCCATGACCCGGTTCTTGCCCGCGTGCTTCGAGGCGTACATCGCCTGGTCGGCGCTGATCATCAGCTCGTCGGACGTCCGGCCATCGTCCGGGAAGCTCACGACGCCGACGGACATCGACGTCCGGACCTCTGTGCCCGGCACCGTCAGGTCGGCGATCCCAAGGCGGATCTTCTCGGCCAGGACATACGCCCCGGTGACTTCCGTCTCGGGAAGGAGCACGACGAACTCGTCACCACCGTAGCGGGCCGCGATGTCGATCCGTCGCACGCCCTCGGCGATGACCTCCCCGACGCCACGCAGGACCCGGTCGCCGATGAAATGACCGTGCCGGTCGTTGATGGACTTCAGCTCGTCGAGATCCATCATCAACAGGCAGAAGCCTCGCCCTGAACGGGCGCTCCGGGCGATCTCCCGATCGACCGCTGCGAAGAAGAACGTCCGGTTGAACAGGCCGGTCAGCGGGTCGACGGTCGAGAGGCGGATCGCCGCGTCGCGGGCGCGTCGCTGCTCCCGGGCGATGACCATCGCCACGTAGGCCAGGAGGATCAGCGCGGTCAGATTGATGCTCACCGTCGCGATCGTGTTGGACGTAAGCGCGTCGCTCGGCCCCGCCGTCAGCGCGATGAGATAGCCGAGGCTCGCGACGGCGGCGAGAGCGAGCGTGACGCGGGGGCTGACGACGAGGGCCGCGCCGCCGACGATCAGCGGGAAGACGAAGAAGAACGGGCTCTTCTCTCGCCCCGTGAAGACGATGAGAAGCGTCGCGAACGTAATCGCGACCGAGCCCTCGACGACGAACTTCGCCGGGCCCAGCGCGGTCGAGGGCAGGAGGTCATGGACGACCAGGACGAAGATCCCGGCGAGCGCGAGAAGGACGAAGATCGCGGCCTGCGTGTCCGGCCACAGCCCGGTCACTGCGACGATCGTCGACGTCGCGAGGATGAACACCCAGCTGACGATGCGGACGACGCGGTCGTATGCCCAGGTCGGGACGTCGCCCTCGAACTCGCCATCCTGCCGCCCGCCGACGGCCGCGGCCAGCTCCGCTTGCTGCTGGTCCATGGCTTCGGGGGAGTCGAGCGCCAGCGAGCCGGGCCGCCCGAACGCCGACGGGACGAGGACGAACGCCATCACCCCGAGGTTGGCCAGCACGGCGACGATGATCAGTACGAGGACCGGCTCGGCCGGCACAGGGGTCGCCCTCCAACGGTCGCCGGGGCCCGGAATGCCCCTTCGGGCCCATCTTAGCCGCTGGACGGGCTTCAGCCCCTCGCCGTTAGCCGGCCCGCAACCGTTGCGTTGCGGTGCCGCACCGAGTGGATGCCTCCGGGTCGCCCAGAGTCAGCGCGTTCCCCACTGGTACGTCTGCTTGACCATCCGGAGATAGACGAACGTCTCGGTGTCGCGCACGCCGTCGACGGCCCGCAGCTTCTCGGTGAGGAACTGGAGGAGCGCCTCGTTGTTCTCGCAGACGACCTCGATCAGGAGGTCGAACGTGCCGGCCGTGATCACGACGTAATCGACCTCGGGGAAGGCCGACACGGCATCGGCGACGTCGAGGAGGCGGTTCCGTTCGCAGCGGACGCCGATCATCGCCTGCTGCTGGAAGCCGAGCTTGAGGGGGTCTGTGACGCCGACGACCTGGAGGATCCCCCGCTCGACGAGCCGGTTCGTGCGGGCTCGCACGGCCGCCTCGGAGACGCCCAGGTCGGCGGCGATTTGAGTGAACGGGCGCCTTCCGTCCTGCTGGAGGTGCTCGATGATCCGTTTGTCGAGGACGGACACCTCGTCCGACCCGCGAGTCGCCCCGCCGCGGCTGCGGTTGTTGGTCACGACGGAGCGGGAGCGGCGGTCGGTGGGGCGGGGGTCAGGACGGGTGTCGGGAGCGGCAGCGGCTGGGTCGACCGCTGCTCGAGCGGGCCGAGGAGGGGATCAAGCGCCCGGACGAGATCGAGGGCGGCGTCGACCTTCGCCGACTCGGGCGGCGCGGGCGTCTTGTCGTTCGTCGAGTGCGGCCCGAACTCGAGCAGGATGTTCATGCCGGCGATCATGTACGGCGACTCGCCCTGGCGCGGCGGCTTGCCGCTGTCGAAGCGGGCGGCCACCCGGCGGGCGCTCGTGCTCTTGAATTCGGTCAGCACGAGTGGCCAGTTGGCGTACGTGGCGTTGATCCGCTTGACCGTGACGCCGTCGGTGCCGATCGTGGCCGTATTCGCCGTGATTCGCAGCCCCGCCTTCGCCAGCTCCTGGTAGACGTCGTCGACCGACGCGGGATCCTGCAAATGGGGGTCCGGCGTGATCAGGGGTGTGGGTTGCGGGCTTGGGGAGACCGATCCGGAGCCGCCCGGCCCGCAGGCCGAGGCGAGTCCGACGACCAGGGCGAAGGCCGCGACGATGCTCCCCCGATTCGATCTTCGCATTCTTGGCCGGATGCTAGCACGGGGTTCGCAGCCGTCGAGCGTACGTTCGTACCCCTGATAGGGGCCCGGATCGCCCGCTAGCCCGAGTCGAGGAGCTCCAGGACCGGGCCCAGCCGATCGAGCGAGCGGCGGGTGATCGGGTCGACGACGAGCTGGACCTCGGCGATCCCGACCGCCGCGTAGCGCCGCAGCTCGGCGGCCATCTCCTCCGGACTGCCCCGGAGTGGCGCAGCCGGCGGGGGCTCGAGGCTGTCAACCGTCTTGCGGCCCGTTCCGCCGGGAAGCTGGACCAGCACGGCAACCGTTCTCTCGATCGTGGCCGGGTCGCGGCCGGCCTCGGCGCAGGCGGCGTCGATCCGATCCCGCAGCGCCGCCACCCCGTCCGGCGAGTTCGCGGTGTCGACGAACCAGGCGTTCCAGGCGTCGACGTGGGGGACCGTGATCCGGAGCATCCGCTCACCGGTGGAGCCGATCAGGAGCGGAGGTCCGCCCGGGGTGGGGCCGCGCGGCCGGAGCTCGCAGTCGCGCGCCTGGTAGAACCGGCCCTCGAAGTCCACGGCGCCCTCCCGGAGGAGCGTCCGGATGATCGCGAACGCCTCCTCGAACCGTGAGATCCGGTGGTCGAACGGGATCCCGAATGCCCGGAACTCGGTCTCGTTCCAGCCGGCGCCGAGGCCTAGAACGAAGCGGCCGCCGCTGATCTCGTCGAGCGTGTCGGCCTGCTTGGCGAGAACGGCCGGGTTGTGGAACGCGGTGCAGGCGACGAGGGGGCCGAGTCGGATCCGGGACGTCGCCGCGGCGAGCCCGGAGAGCATCGTCCAGGCTTCCCACGGCCCCCGGCTCGTGCCGTCCGCGTATCGGTACAGGAGGTGGTCGCCGAGCCAGATCGAGTCGAATCCGAGGTCTTCGGCCTGGCGGGCCATCGCGAGGTACTCGGTCCAGCGGACCTCGCGCTCGACCTCCGGCAGCTGGACCCCGACCCGGAGCGGCCGCCGGGCGGTCGATCGGGTGGTGGCTTTCACGGTGGCGAGCCTAGCAGCCCGGGCCGAGACCGCCCGCGCTTGTCTCGAATACCAGCGGGAGTGGTGTTAGCGACAAAAACCGCGACATCGGGCGGCGCCGAGAGCCCAGCTCACGCTCGGGAGCAGTCGAAACAGGGTCCACGACGCCGCTCGACGGGCGCTTTCACCAGCCCGGCTCGTATCCGCGCCAAATGGCCGGGTCCAGGTTCGTTACCACGACCGCGGCTGGTATCCGCGCCAGATGGGCGGGTCGAGGCTCGTTACCACCACCGCGGCTGGTATCCGCGCCAAACCGGCCGATTTCGTGAGGCGGGCGCAGAATGACCGTTCTGCTGGAGGAGCCATCCGATGATTCCGGTCGCCCGACTCAACCACGCCGTCCTCTACGTCCGGAGCGCCCAACGAGCCGCCGACTTCTACGGCCACGTCTTCGGCTTCGAGGTCGTGTCGAAGGAGTTCGGCGGCCAGGCGATCTTCATGCGGGCTGCCGGTGGCGACAACCACCACGATCTCGGCCTGTTCTCGGTCGGCGAGACGGCGCAGCGGCCGACCCGTGGATCCGTCGGGCTGTACCACCTCGCCTGGGAGGTGCCCACGATCGAGGCGCTCGTCGTGGCCGCCGCGGAGCTCGAGGCGGCCGGGGCCCTGACCGGAGCGAGCGACCACGGCGTCTCGAAGTCGCTTTACGGCGCCGACCCGGACGGCAACGAATTCGAGATCATGTGGCGCGTCCCCAGCGAGGCGTGGGGCGAGGACGAGCACCGTGGCGCGGTTCGGCCGCTCGATCTCCCGGCCGAGGTTCGACGCTGGGGCAAGGCGGCGGTCGCGGACTGATCTCCCCGCGTTGCGCGGTGCGCGGATTCTCTGCTAGCTGCCGCCGAGGACGAGGCCCTGCCCGCGGGCCATGAGCGTCAGCGAGCCGGCCTCGATCGTGTAGGCAAGGTTCTCCGCCCGAAGCACCCCGAGCACGGCCGCCTCCATCTGGCCCGAGGCGCCATCGCAGGCCCGTTTGGTCGTCACGACGTCGGCGAAGCGGATCCGGTCGCCCTCGACGGCGTAGGCGCCGCCACCTTGGTTGCAGCCGGTCTGGAGCTCGACTCGCCCGTCCGCCGAGAAGTTCAGGCTCGCGACGACTCCGTCGGGGATGCTCGAGACCGCGTCGCCCGTGACGATCGAGGTCACGGTCCAGGTCGGGCCGACGAGCGGGAGATCTGGATCGGCGATCTCGCGGTCCAGCAGCCGGATCACCACGTCACCCGCGGTCAGCATCAGGTCGTTCCCGGCCAGCGCCACGGTGGGCCTCGAGGCGAGGAACTGGAAGACCCAATCGTCCTGGTCGTGGCGGGCCTGGTCGCAGCCCATCTCGGTCATCGCCCCGCCGTCGAACCGGAGCGTTTCCCCATCGAGCCGGTACGTGCCGCCCATGTGGTTGCAGCCGGCGTTCACGCCGAGCTGGCCGTCCTTGCCGAACGAGATCCGGATCGTCGTGCCGGGCACGAGCGGGCGGTCGGCGCCCTTCTCGGTGACCTTCGTGGAGAGGAAGGTCCGTCCGGCGAGCGGGGCGGCTGCGGCGCCGGTGCAGCCCGCGATGAGGACGAGGGGGAGGACGACCGCCGCGAGGAGGGATCGGAGGTTGGACATGGCCGCCTGACGGAGCCGCCCGGCGGCCGGTTCCCGGGCGGTTGGCGTCATGGTCGGGGCGGTCGGATTCGAACCGACGATCTCGTGCTCCCAAAGCACGTGCGATGCCAGGCTTCGCTACGCCCCGACGGTTTGAACGGCGGAACCGCATGTAATCCGCAATTCGGCCTTCGGGAGGTTGCCTACACCGCTCTTATCGCATATGCTGGTGACCGAGTTACGAAACCAGCAGGACGAGGAGCGATGGTGCCAACCCCCACCGCGATTCGCAATGATACGGCCACCGACGACCTAGGCGACCTCCTCGCTTCGTGGCGCCGGCACATGACCGCCCAGCGGATGAGCCCGGCCACGCTGTCGACCTACTCGACCTCGGTCGGCCAGCTGGCCAGCTTCCTGGCAGCCCAGGGCATGCCAACGTCGCCTGGGGCGATGACCCGGGAGCACGTCGAGGCGTTCATTTCCGACCTCCTCGCGAAATGGAAGCCGGCCACCGCCCACAACCGCTACCGGGCCCTGGCTTCGTTCTTCCGATGGCTGGTGGACGAGGGCGAGGTCCGCGATTCCCCGATGGCCCGGATGAAGCCACCCCGGCTGCCGGAGGTACCGCCGGCAGTTCTGCGAGCCGAGGAGCTTCGCCGGCTGCTGGAGGTCTGCGAGCGCGACAAGACCTTCGCCGGCCGGCGGGATGAGGCGATCCTGCGGGTGTTCATGGACACGGGCGTCCGACGCGGCGAGGTCCTCGGTTTGACGCTCGACGACATCGACCTCGACCGGGGCGTCCTGAGCGTCATGGGCAAGGGCAGTCGGACCCGAGAGGTCGGCATCGGCGCCCAGACCGTCCGGGCGGTCGACCGCTACCTTCGGGCCCGCTCGAAGCACCCCGCGGCCGCAAGCCCGGCGCTGTGGCTGTCCAGGAAAGGGGTGCTCCGCGAGTCCGGCCTAGCCGAGCTCGTCCGCGACCGCGGCCGCCAGGCTGGCGTCGCCGGCCGGTTGCACCCGCACCTGTTCCGCCACGCGTACGCCCACTCGATGCTCGCCGCCGGGATGCAGGAGACCGACCTCATGGCGATCGCAGGCTGGCGGAGCCGAGACATGGTCGCCAGGTACGCCGCGTCGACCCGCCAGGAGCGAGCCGTCGCCTCGGCCCGGGCGCTCAGCCCGGTCGATCGGATGGCTAACGACCGCTAGGAATCGAGCACGGCCGGAGATCGCGGTTCGAGACTGCGTCCAAACGCGTCGACGGAAACTGGGCCGTTTTCTTGGGCGACGCGGGGACCCGGCCGTTTTGCGGCTCGGGCCTCCGCGCTTGCCTGCGCCAGGCGGAGCATGTGTGCCGTCATCGCCCGGTCGGCCCGCCAGACTCGCTCAGCCGGCTCGAGCCGGCCCTCCGGATCGACCTCCCGCTCGAAGCGCTCTCGGAAACCACGCCGAGCCGGGCGCGTCATCGCCTCCCCGCCGTGGCGCGCGCTTGTTGTGAGACCCCCGATGCGACCCCAGGCCGCTTGCTCGCGGCGCGCCATCGACGATGACCGCCCGATCTCGGCGCAGGTCGCATGACCGGCACAACGCCGGAAGGCCCGCGTCACCGGGAATCCCAGCTCCGGTCCTTCAGCGGTTGGCGCTCAGCTGATGGTCCCGGCCTCTCGCCTACGGCTCGCACGTCTGCCGCTCCAGATAGCGCCGGAACAGCCGATCACTGACCTCGTAGCGGCCGCGCATCCCGTCGGAGACTCGGTCGACGTGGCCATGAGCGGCAAGTCGTCGAAGGGCCTGACGGGTCGTTGGCGGTTGGACACCGTGAAGCGCCGCCTCCGCCTCGATCTCTCCTGACGGCCGCGGCCCACTTGAGCGCGCAGTCACACCGACGACCTGTCGCACAGTTGAGGACATGGCCGCCCATCGTCCTGCAAAGATCTCCTGGCTAACCGAGGCGAAGGCGCGTTCGAACGCGACTGCAAACTCAGCCGGCGAGACGCGCCCACTCTCCGCCGCATCAAATGCGTGGTAGGCAAGCTTCTGGAGGTAGTACGGGCGGCCACCGGACAGGTCTACGATCTGGCCAACGACCTCGGCGTCGAATCGAACGGGCGTCTCGACAAGCGGCTCAGTGATCGCTCGATCGGCGGCCGGTGCGTCGAGGGGACCGAGCGTCAGCGGCTGGAAGAAGCGCACCAGGGGCTCGTGGGCGGACCGCACCTCCGCGAAGAGGCTCGGCGAGGCGGCTACCACAAAGGCGAAGGCGAGATCGCCTGCATACAACTCGAGGGCGCTCGCGCGCAGCTGCAGCAGTACATCGCCAGGTCCGGATACGAGGTCGATGTCGTCGACGAAGACGATAACGGCTCGATCGTGACCACCGCGCTGATCAACGAGGCGACGCATCGTCGCGCGG
>DASYTG010000054.1:0-18694 GCA_036002525.1 Candidatus Limnocylindrales bacterium | reverse complement strand
ATCGCCTGGGAGCTGACGATGGCGTTCCTGGCCATCGTCTTCGTGGCGGTCGGATTCGCCATCGATCAAGCTGGATTGGATGTGCGTCCGGCGCTCGAATCGATCGAGCTTGCGCTCACTGGGGTCTTCCTCGTTGAGTTCGCCCTCAGGTTCGGCGCCTCACGTGATCGATGGGCCTACCTGCGCGGCCACTGGATCGACTTCGTTGCGCTTGCGCCGCCGCTCCGAGGGGCGCGGCCGCTTCGGCTTCTGCGCCTTCTTCGCATGGTTCGGGCCTTTGCCGGTGTCTATCGCGCCGCGCTACACCTCGAGCGGATCGTCCGCTACCGCGGTTTTGCCTGGCTCGTGGTCTCCTGGCTTGGGGTGATGGTGCTGTCCTCTGTAGCCATGTACGTCGCGGAGCTGGGCGTGAACCAGACTGTGGATTCACCATTCGAGCCTTCTGGTGGGGCATTACGACGCTGACGACCGTCGGTTACGGCGACGTGGTGCCGGTGACGCCTGAGGGCCGAATCGCGGCTGCTGTCCTGATGCTGCTCGGGATCGGCCTCTTCTCCACCATAACGGCGACGATAACCGGCTACGTCCTCGAGTCGAGGCGAGATCGCCAGACCCACACTGATACCTCCGTGGTCGGCGAACTCGAGAGGCTCGCGCAGCTGCGGTCCGACGGTGCCCTGACGGAGGAAGAGTTCGCGCGAGCGAAAAGGTCGGTCATAGGCTGATCCGCTACGGCACTGCGTCGGCCGCTTGGATCATCCGGCGTGGGCGAGAATGCCGACGTGTTGCCCAACGCCCGTAGCCCGTCCGCCGTCGTGTTCGATCTGGGCGGCGTGTTGATCGACTGGAACCCGCGCTACCTCTACCGGAAGCTGTTTCCGGGCGATGAGGCGGGGATGGAGGCGTTCCTCGCCGAGGTGACGACCGCCGAGTGGAACGTCCAGCAGGACGCCGGCCGGCCGTGGGACGAGGCGATCGAGGCGCTGGCCGACGAGCATCCCGAGAAGCGGGAGCTGATCTCGGCCTACTGGCTCCGCTGGGGGGAGATGCTCGGCGGGGCGATCGAGCCGACCGTCCAGATCCTTGAGGAGCTCCGCGGCACCGGAGTCCGCCTCTTCGCCCTGACGAACTGGTCCGCCGAGACCTTCCCGATCGCGCGGCCGCGCTTCCCGTTCCTCGAGTGGTTCGAGGGAATCGTCGTCTCGGGCGAGGTCCGAGCCGCGAAGCCAGACGAGCGGATCTTCCGGCACCTTGTCGAGCGCTTCGGGCTCGAGCCCGCGTCGACGGTCTTCATCGACGACTCCGAGGCGAATGTCCAGGCCGCAGCGGCACTGGGCTTCAGGACGCTCCGCTACGAACACCCGGCCCAGCTTCGGGCCCGCCTGGTCGAGCTCGGTCTGCTGAGGCGCGGCTAGGCCGATCGAACCTGCTCGAGCGTCCGGCGGGCCTGGTCGAGGTGGAACCGGTCGTGGCCGGCGACGAGGCGGAACGTCAGCTCGTAGCTCTCCGGCCCGCGCTCGGCGTGGATCCCGTATCGGGAGCGGTCCTCGACGGGCGTCCGGCGCCATAGGGCGAGGTTCGCGGCCCGGAGGGCCTCGAACAGGGCGATCAGCTCGTCCGGGTCCGCCTCCCGGTGACGGAGCCGCTGCGCCCAGAGGTCCTGGTCGTAGCCGGGGATCGGCGGCTGGTCCTGGGCGAGGATCCAGCGGTAGCGGCCGCTCGACACGACCTCGGCGTCGGCGATGTGCCCGACGAGCTCGACGACCGACCACTCGCCCGCACCCGGCGCGGTCCGGAGGTCAGAACCCGCGTCGGCGACGAGCGCCCGGATCGCAGCCGGCGTCCCCGACTGGACCGTGACCGGGTCGTCCTTGCCGAGGAGGCCCAGGAGCATCGCCTGATAGGCGTTCGGCTCCGCGACCGGGTCCGGGCTCGTCGGCCGGGTCTTCACGGGATTGGCTCAGTTTCGCGGCCGACGGGTGCGCTCCTCCTTCGGAACGCGCGGCTCGTGGCCGGGGCGGGGCGGTCGGGGCGCGGTGCCGGGGGCCATGTCGGGGGCGCGCTCGCGGGGCGGACGTGCCCGGGCCGCCTCGACCGCGGTCGCAAAGCTCTTGGCGGTCTCGGCCGGGAGGCTCCCCATCCAGGCTGCCTCGATCTCCTTGATCCGCGTGGTCTCCGCGGCGCGACGCTCACTTTCGAACTTCGAGTGCTTCGCCAATTTGGTTCCTCCGTGTTGCGTCGGCCGGTAACGCAAAAGACCGCCCGCGCGGTGCGGGCGGCCCTTCGGTGCGGGTCAGGCGCTCTGGACGTCCTTCGCGCGGGGACCCTTCGGGCTCTGCTCGACCTCGAACTTGACCTTCTCACCGCCGACGAGGCGATCGAAGTCAAGCGAGGAGTTGAGGCCGTCCCGATGGAAGAAGTATTCCTTCTGATCGTCGGCGGCGATGAAGCCGAATCCGCGATCCGAAACAACCTTCTTGATGGTGCCGGTGGTCACATTGACCTCCACGTCTTCTCGAACGACAAACTGCAGACGAGCGGTCAGTTCGAGAAGGGGGTCGACCACACGAAGCACGCCACCGAGTCAGCGGCGAGCCGACAGTGTAGCACGCCCGTTCGGGAAAACGGCCATTTGAGCACGAAATCACTCGTCGGCCACCCTTGACTCGACCCTCCAGAATCGGGGTTCGGCGCGGCCGGGAGGAGGTCGAATGGAGGCTGTCACGGTGGTCCTGAGCGTCGCTCGAGACCGGGTGGACGAGTTCGAGGCCGGGTTTCGGGAGCACGAGCTGCCGGTCTGGAAGGACCTCCAGGCACGCGGGCTCCTGGCCGATGCCTCGCTGAACCGGCTCGACATCTCTTCGAGCCCGGTGAAGGGCGCCGTCCAGTACCTCGTCGTGGCGGTGTTCACGTCCGGAGAAGGCCATCACGCCCACGACGACCACCCCGGCTTCAAGGCCTGGAACGAGATCGCCGACACGTACCAGGTGGGTGGCGCGCTGGCGTTCGGGGGAGAGACGATCGTCCGGCTCAGCGACTGAC
Organism: Candidatus Limnocylindrales bacterium; assembly: GCA_036002525.1. Classification (GTDB taxonomy): domain Bacteria; phylum Chloroflexota; class Limnocylindria; order Limnocylindrales; family CSP1-4; genus JACDAV01. Next base: position 15,652 of record DASYTG010000054.1, on the reverse strand, counting down.
GAAGGACGCCCGAAGCCGCCGCAAGCCGCCGCGGGACTAGCCGCTCACCGTGAACGGGGCGCGGGCGCTCTTGATGGTCGACTGACCATTGGCGATGACGAAGAACTGGTTCGGCGCGAAGACGCCGAACTCTTCCGGCACGGTGATCTCGACGCCGCTGAACGAACCGGCCCCGTTGGCCGTCGTCCGGCCGACCTCGGTCGTGTGGAACGAGATGACGACCGTCTCGCCGGCCCCGAACCCCTCGCCGCTGACCTTGACCGTCGAGCCGACCGGGCCGCTCGTCAGCGACAGGAAGATGCTCGTCTCGCCGCCCGGGAACGGTCCTGGGCCGGGAGTCGTCGCCGCTCCCGGAGTCGGTCCGGGGTCGCAGATGCCGACGGCCCGACAGATCGGCGGGCCCCAGACCGGCGAGCTGATCAGCCCGATCACGGCGACCGCGATCGGCACGAACCAGCTGGCCCTGGAGGATCCGCCGTTCGACACCGTTCCGCGGACCATCCTACCGGGCCGTCATTCGACCGTCGCGGCGTCGGAGGCACGCCCGAGAGACGGTCCGCGCCTACAGTTGACACCCGCGCAGTCGGGGAGGACGAATGATGGCCGCACGGAACACCGGCACGGCGACCGACGCCGCGACGAGCGACGAGACGACAGCGAAAGCGTCAGCGGAGGCGACCGCCGCCGGTCGCCAGCGGGTCGAGGACTACTCCCTCGTCGAGGCGCTGATCCGGCGCAGGTCCCGCCGGTTCGCCCTCGGCAGCCGCCTCCAGGGCGGCGCATTCTCGTGGGACAGCCGGCACGATCCGGTTCCGCTCAACGAGGACGAGGAGGCGATCCTCGCGTTCGCCGGCACGGGCGTGACCGGCCACGTCTTCGGCGAGCTGCCGTACCAGCCGGACGCGGGTCCGGAGACCGGTGGCGGCCAGGTCATGATGAGCACCGTCGGCCGAACCCAGTCGAGCGCCGACGCGGTCGCCACCGCGACCCTGTTCATCACCCGCGACGACGCGACGTACGCCATGCCCCGGCCGCAGGACTTCGCCCCGGACGAGTTCGACGCGCTGGCCGCTCTCGGGCGGCAGCGCCGGTTCACCGAGGTATACCGCCGCAGCCGGATTCAGCTCCGTGATCGCCGGTCCGAGATCCCCCGCGAGTTGCCGTTCACGCCGCCGTTCAATAAATGGTCGGCGAACGTGCCGGGGGCGACGTACTTCGTCCCCGTGTCGGACGTGACCGGGCTCTATCTCACGATCCTGTTCGCCGCCCTCGGCGAGGAGTTCGCGTTCTTCTTCCACGACGACAAGGACTGGCTCGTCCGGCCGGCTGGCATCGGGCGGTTCGGGAAGTCGAAGGGCGGCCACCTCCACGACGACGTGAACGACGGTCGGGTCGGCACGATCGACGAGCTCGAGACGTACCTCCTCGAGATCCTCGGCTTCGAGCAGGGCCTGATGATCCAGAACATCGCGCTCGCGACGGAGGCGCTGGGGCTGGGTGGCTTCCCCCACTACGCGGCCCACCGGTTCGCGTGGCCGAAGGCGCTCGGATTCGAGACGCGCGACCGGACGTTCGCGCAGCTGCTTCACAAGGGACCGCTCGGGACCCTGCTCATGCGGCTGCTGAAGAAGAACGTCGTGATTCCGCAAGCAGTCGGGCTGGAGCACGACCGCAAACCCATCCTCAGGCCGTTCGCGCCGCCGTACTACCCGACGATGGACGAGGCCGTCCGGGCGTTCGTCGAGGGCAAGTTCGCAGCTGGATTCGGGATCTTCCGCGGCGCTCCGACCGCCTGGCGCGACCCGGCGACGATCCAGGCGGCGATCCCCGAGTACTCCGAGGCCAACACCCAGGCGGTCATCGCGTACTGCAACTACGTGATGGACCATTACGGCCAGTTCCCGGCGAACTACGGCCCGTTCAGGACGCTCATGGCGTTCCAGGCGCACCACATCGACATGCAGTTCTACGACCGGTTCTACAAGGACGGCGCCTACACAGACGAGCACCGGCAGCACCTCGCCCGCTGGCATCCCGACGTCGCGACCGAGCGGCGGCGATGACGGCCGAAGCGGTGACCGAGGCGGCTCCGTCACGCCCGGACTGGGTGCCGGGCGACCTCTATCCGTTCGAGGACCGGTGGGCCGAGATCGAGGGCAACAGCCTCCTACGTCGAAGGCCGCCCATGGACCGCGAACCGGGTGGTCAGCGGGTTGATCGCGTACGGCAGCGGGCCGCCTGGGCTGAGCTTCGGCCTGAGGAGCGCGAACTCCGCCTGTCGCAGCAGCTCGGCGAGGCTCGCAGTGGACAGCACCAGGGCGAGGTTCCGGCCCGCGCACTGTGCGCCGCCTCGTGAGAAGAGGTTTAGCGACCAGTCTTCGTCCCCGGACCCGTCGAGCCAGATCTCCGGCGTCAACCGGTTCGCGTACGGGAGTCCTCGCGCGCGATGGAATACGGCGGCGGGAATCAGCACGCGAATTCCGGCGGGCACGATGGTGCCCTGCCACTCGGTTTCGGTCGTTGTCCGTCGGACGAGGGTGGGCGCCGCCGGCCACAACCGGATGCTCTCCTGGATGCATGCCCGGACGAAGCGGAGATCCGCCAGTCCGGCGGCCGTGCCGCGGCCATGGGTCACATCGGCGGCGGCGATCTCCTTCAGCGCCTCTGCCCGCGCCCCGGGATGGGTGGCAAGCAGCGCAAGCGCATTCGCCACGACGGTCCGCACGGCGTCGAGCGCCATGAGCCAGAACGGGACCTGGCCGTTCGGGAGCGTCGCCCGCGCCTGCGGCGCGCTGGGGAAGAGACTGACAAGCGTGCCGGGCTCGGCGGCGTCGACGTAGGCCCGGATCCGCTCGTCCATCGAGGCCCGGAGCCTCGCATTCCGGCCGCGATTCCAGACCTTCAGCCCGAGCCAGTTGCCGTCATCGCGGAGGCGGCTGTGCTCCTCGCTCAACTCGGTGTCATCGGCCGCCGCGTCACCGAGCACGCAGCGACGGCTGATCCGCCGGAAGCCTGCGAGCGATCGCTCGTAATCCAGGACCGTGGCCTTCCCGAGCATTGCCGTGATCTCCTCGCCGACGATCGCGAGGAACCGCTCGGCCAGCCGATGCGGCTCATGGCCGTAGTCGAGCACCGCCTCGTTGAACGGGCGGCGCTGGCCATGGAGGGCGGGCGGTGACGCGTTGAGCGCGTCGGGCGCGAACGGTTCGAGAGCGCGCTGCTTCTCGCGGGCATCGAGCGCGAACATCTCGACGGGCGAGTCGAGGACGCGGCGAACGTCCTCAGTCGTCAGGATCAGGAGCGTCTCCCCGAGGACGCCGCGGAGCAGCAGCGAACGGCCGCCATGCCGTTCGGAGAGCCGCTCGACCGTCGCCACGGCCCACTGTCCGGTGTTCAGGCGGGTGGCGAGCTCGGTCCAGAACGGCTGCGGGATCACGGCTCCGCGGAGCAGGCTCGGGAGGGCGTACGTCAGCGTGAAGCGGGCGCTCTCGAGGAGCGAGGCCCGCGGGAGCCCGGTCGTCATCCCTTCCCGTCACTGAGCCCGGCGGGCGCCGGTCGATCGGTCGGCCGGCGGCGGTCCTGAGCGACGTGGAACGCGGCCATGATGACCGTCATGATCGCCAGCCCGATGGCGAAGCCGGCGGCGGTCCCTCGCCCCGGCAGGAACTCGTTCCGGAAGCCCACGGTGACGAGCAGGAGCGCGACGCCGTTCAGCACGAACAGCTCGGCGGCGGTCCGGATCTCGTCCCAGTCCCGGGCGAAGGCCATCGTCCCGCACCAGGCGGACCAGCCCAGGAACCAGGCCGAGACCATCCGCGCGTCGAGAGGGTTGAGCTCCCACGGCCAGCGCGCCGCCGCGAACTCGGGGTTGATGAGGATCAGCAGGCCGTTCATCAGGAGCAGGCCGGTGACGATGACGAGGAACGTCTTGAATGCCGGGATGATCGGCCCGCCGGTGGCGGGGGCCGGCGCGCGAAGCGTCCCGGGCGGCATGAGGTAGAGCATCACGATCGGCTCGAAGATGTAGAGGACGATCCAGATGTGGGCGAGCGGCGTCTGGAACGGATTCCAGTTGAATTCCGGGGCGTGCCAGTACGTCGCGAACAGCAGGATGCCGGTGAAGACGAGGTTGCCCCAGACGATCCAGCGCAACCGGATCCACCTCCGCTCGCGGGCGGCGTTGAGAAAGAACGCGGTCCGGAACACGTAGCCCGCGCCGATGAACGCCTGCGCGAAGCGCGGCTGGACGTCCCACGCGAAGTAGTCGGGCACGAGCTGCGGGAAGAAGAGCATCCAGATCGCGAACCAGGCGGCGGCCGCCGCCCCGAGGAGGCCCCAGCCGACCTGCAACCGTCGCCGCCTGTCCATCGCGCCCTCTCTCTGCCCGACCGACCTCCGAACGCCGACAGCCTACGCTCCCGGCGTCGGCTGCCATCTCGCCGGCGTAACGTCGCCGTCGGTTGGGATCGGTCGCTGGCGGGACGATTGTCGCGCGGACCGGAGTAGATTCGCGCTCCGTTTCGGAGGCCCCTTCTTTGCCATGACCACCGCCGGCCAGGAGAAACCGCCCGCCGACAGTCGCGGAAAGCCGATCTCAGTTCTCGTCTGCCGGAACTGCGGGGCGCGGAACCGGATCGCGCCCAGCGAGCGCGGCGCGCCGCATTGCTCGGTCTGCGGCAAGCCCCTGCCGTGGGTCGTCGACGCGACCGAGGCGACGTTCGAAATCGAGACGAAGGCATCGCCAACGGTCGTGGTCGACCTGTGGGCCCCGTGGTGCGGGCCGTGCCGGATCGTAAGCCCGATGCTCGACGAGCTCGCCCGCGAGAGCGGTGGGCGCCTGAAGGTCGTCAAGATCAACGTCGACGAGAATCCGGCTCTCGCCCGGCGGTTCGACGCCATGAGCATCCCGACGCTCGTGGTGCTGAAGGACGGCCAGGTGGTCCATCGGGTCGTGGGTGCTCTCCCGAAGCCCCAGCTCGAGGCCCAGATCCTGCCCCACCTGAAGCCCCCGAAGACGCCGAAGACCCCGAACCAGGAGGCCGCAACCTGATGAAGATCGGAGCCATCGTTCCCCAGGGCTGGCAGGGCGAGTACGACGGGTGGGATCCACTCGACGCGTGGCGACGAACCGTCGAGGTCGCCCGCCAGGCCGACGAGCTCGGCTACGAGTCGATCTGGCTGTTCGATCACTTCCACGCAGTCCCCCGCCCGACCGACGAGATCACGTTCGAGTCGTTCACCTCGCTGTCGGCCCTGGCCGCCCGGACGGAGCGCGTTCGCCTCGGGCACATCGTCATCTGCACCGGGTTCCGGAACCCGGCCCTGACAGCGAAGATGATCTCGACGATGGATTCGATCTCCGGCGGCCGGATGGACCTCGGGATCGGCGCCGGCTGGAAGCGCGACGAGTGGATCGCTTACGGCTACGGCTTCCCGGAGACAAAGGAGCGGCTGGCCGCGCTCGCCGATCACCTCGAGGTCATCACCCGGATGCTCGCCGGCCACAAGCACGAGCACGCGACCTTCGAGGGCCGCTACGCCCGGGTCAAGGACGCGATCAACGTCCCGAAGTCGATTCAGAAGCCACGGGTCCCGATCATGGTCGGCGGCAACGGCCCGAACGTGACCTGGCGCCTGGCGGCGAAGCACGCCGACGAGCTGAACGTCGACGGGATGACTCCGTCCGACGTCGCCGAGGCGCTGCCCGTCATCCGGAGTCGGTGCGAGGAGATCGGCCGAGACGCGGCGACCCTGCCGGTTTCGGTCCACGTCTGGCCAGAGGTGCTGGCGAAGCCGGGCTCGGCGCGGGTCGACCAGCTGGCGGCCTACGGCGATCTCGGGGTGAAGCGAGTCATGACGCTTCTCCGCGCCTCGGCAACGTCGGACGAGGCGCTCGAATCGCTCGCTGAGGACGCGCGGAAGGCCGGCGTCGAGATGGCCGAGGGAGCGACCGCGAGAGCTCGCTAGGGACAGGCGGTCTCGAAGTTGGACTGCATCGCGTTCATGAACCCAAAGCGACTCGTCAGCCACACGTCGTAGGTGGCGAAGATGCGGTCGATGTCGCTAACGCCCGCATCAGGGGCAAAGGACGCCTCGAGGGCCGCAACCCAGGCATCGACTGCGGCCGCCTCCCGCGCGACCTGGGTCGCGACGGGGCCAAGCCCCTCGAGCTCGGCCAGCGTCGAGCGCGTTTGCCGCCCCAGCGCGAGAATCTCCGGCCCCAGTCGCCTCCACTCGTCCAGCTGACCGAGACGAGCGGCCTGGAGTGCATCGAAGGCGGGGCCCGTGGGAGTGAGGGCGTTGATGTGGTCGATGTACTGGCACCAGGCCGCGGGAGCGATCGGGAGGAGGGTCGAAGGCGAGGTCGCGGGTGAGGCCGTGGAGGTGGGCGTGAGTGTCGCCTGTCCGCCGATGAGGCCTGGCCTGGCCACGCTGATTCCGCCGATGACGAGGATCGATACCACGGCCACCGCCGCGGCGAGCCGAGCGTAGGTGCTCATCGAGAGATCCCTCCATGCCGGCAGCCAGCGCCGGCGCTGTTGCGTCGCGGGGAGCTGGGCCATGACGGAATCGACGACATGGTCCGGAAGCGCGGTGACGCCGTCCTCCAGCCATGACCGGACGATGCGGGTGAGCTCGGGATCGCTGGTCATCGAGCAACCTCTTGAGCGGGCTGTCGGGCATCGGCATCGAGCGCGGCTCGCAGGGCCCGCATGGCGTGATGAAGTCGGGATCGAACGGTCCCGGCGGGAATGCCAAGCGCGTTGGCGATCTCCTCGAGGGGCATGTCCAGGTAGTGGTGGAGCACGACGACCGCGCGATGGTCGACCGAGAGCCGACGGAATCCCCGCTCGAGCTGATCGCGATCGACGATCGATCCGGAGCTGTCGGGCACGGCGCGATGGGCATCCGCGAGGAGCGTCAGGTTCGGCGCCCACCGCCGCTCTCGGCGGGCCTCGACGTAGCAGGCCCGAACGACGAGCCGGTACGACCAGGCCTCGAACCGTTCAGGGTCGCGCAGGGCCGGCAGGTCCCGCCAGATGGCGAGCAACGCCTGCTGCGTCGCGTCTTCGGCGAGGTCCGTGTCGCGCAGGATCCGCTGAGCGACCGCGTGGAGGCGGTCGCCGACCGCAGCGACGAGGTGACCGAAGGCCTCCTCGTCCCCGCGCTGGGCCTGGATCACGACAGCGGTGTTCATGCGTCGCCCCCGACGGCACCGGATCATCCGGCGCTCATACGGTATGGGGCGCTGAACCCCGACCGCGACTCAAAGTCCTTACGCGAGTCGGGTCAGTTCTGGGCCGCCGGCAGGCTGAACCAGATCCTCGTCAGTCCCCCGGCCGATTCGGCGCCGACGCGCCCTCCGGCGGCCTCGACCAGCTGACGGACGATCGCCAGCCCGATGCCGGCTCCGCCGCGGGCCCGATCGCGTGACTTCTCGACCCGATAAAAACGCTCAAACACGCGGACGACATCCTCTGGCGGGATCGGCTCGGACGTGTTGACCACCGAAACGAGCACGTCCCGGGGGCGACGTTCCGCCCGAACGACGATGCGGCCGCCGGGTGTGGCGTACGCGACGGCGTTCGACAGGAGGTTGCCCAGGACCTGGGCAAGGTGGTCCGCCTGTGCCCTGGCCGGCAGCCGCTCGGGCAGCTCGAGCCGGATCTCGAGCCGTGCGCGCTCGGCCTGCGGCCGGACGAGGTCGACGGCGCTCCTGACCGCGCCGGCCAGGTCGACCTCGACGAGGACCGGCGGTCGCGAGGCGGCATCGCCCTCGGCAAGAGCTTCGAGCGCCTTCGAGAGGCGGACGAGCCGATCGGCCTCCTCCCAGAGCGATTCATAGGTCGCCCGGTCGGCCTGGATGACTCCGTCCCGCAGCGCCTCGAGGTAGCCCTGGAGGTTCGTCAACGGGGTGCGCAGCTCGTGCGCCGCGTTGGCGATAAAGTCGCGGCGGACCTGCTCCTGCTCGGCCAGGCTGGCCGCCATCTGATTGAACGAGTCCGCCAACCCGACGAGCTCGTCGGGCCCGGTCCGCGGCACGCGTGCCGCGTAGTCGCCCTGCGCAATCCGCCGGGCCGCGGCCGCGACCTCGGCGAGAGGACGGGCGAGTCGCCGTCCCAGCCAGACGGCCAGGCCGATGCTCGCCGCGAATGCGACGGCACCGGCGACGAGTACGACCCGGGTAACCGACGAGTCGTACATCTCCCGGGCGTGCTGGGCGGTGTCACCCGCTCCCACCATCAGGTCCGTGAAGGTCTGTCCGCCGACGATCGTCACGCCGAGGGCGAGGATCGCCAGGCCGAGCGCGGCCGCCCCCAGCGCAGCGAGGGCGATCCGGACGGCGATGCCCCGGCCCGTCATTGGAGGCTCGGCGTGGTCGGCGGGGCGGCCCGATAACCCACGCCGCGCACCGTCGCGACGTACCGAGGCCGCTCGGCGTCGTCGTCGAGCTTGTCTCGGAGGCGGCCGATGTGGACGTCGACCGTCCGGTCGAGCACGCCGGCGTCCTCCGCTCCGTAGACCGCATCGAGCAGCTGGTCGCGCGAGAGGACTCGCCCATCTGCCTCGAGGAGCGCTGCGAGGAGCCGGAACTCGACGAGCGTCAGCGCGACGGGCCTCCCGGCAACGGTCACTTCGTGTCGGGTGAGGTCGAGGGTCAGGTCGCCGTGCGTCAACGGCGGCGATTCGTCGGGCCGCACGCTGGCAGCCGCGGGCCGGCCCGACGGGGACAGGGTCGGGATCGCGGTCCGCCTGAGGATCGCCTTGACGCGGACGACCAGCTCACCGGGCGAGAACGGCTTCGGGAGGTAGTCGTCGGCCCCGTCCTCAAGGCCGGCGATCCGCTCGACGGTCGAGCCTCGGGCGGACAGGACGATGATCGGGACCCGGGCCGACGCTGCGTCGCGCCGCACCGCGCGGATGACCGCCCGACCGTCGAGATCCGGCAGCATCAGGTCCAGCACGATGAGCGACGGGGCATGGCGCTCGATCGCCTGGAGGGCAGCCGGACCGTCGGCCGCGCTGAGGACGGCGAATCCTTCGCGCTCGAGATAGGTCCGGACGAGGCGCACGATCTTCGCGTCGTCGTCGACGACGAGGATCCGGTGGGAGCCGGGCGGTGACGGGTCCATCGTTGGCGACATGGTAGGGCCGCCCCGTGACAACTCGTTGACGGGGCGGCCCAGGGCCCAGGAACGGGCGGGGCTAGCCGTTGGCCAGGATCACCGGGCAGACGAACATCTTGACCGGGGACGTCGCGATCGTCAGCAGGCCGGCCTCCTCCCACGCGAGCACCTGCTCGGCGCTGGTCAGCTGGACCGGATCGGTATGCCAGGTCACCGGCAAGACCATCCAGCGACCGCCGTTGTAGTCGGAGTCGCCGGGCTTCGCCTCGGCGACGTTGGCAAGGGTCCCGCCCAGCGCGTAGATCCGATCGAACGAGCTGGCCGGCGCACCGGTTCCGGACAGGTCCGTCGGCGTGCCGACCGTCCGGAACTGGACGCCGTCGACGTAAAAGGCGAGGCCCGGGGGTCCACCGGCCGAGACCGGGGCGGCGGCGAGGGTGGCGAGCAGGCCGAGAGCGGCCAGAAGCGAGGCGAAACGACGCATGGCGTCCTCCTTCGACCAGGGGGTCGATCCGGCTCCCCTTCTCGAGAGCCGCGGCCATCGTTCCCTTCGCCGGTGACGTGCTCATGCCGTGCGGGTGACGGAATCGTGACGCCCCGGGGACGGCGGTTCGGCGAGACGTCATACGAACGTCGCGGAGGACCGCCAGGATTCCGACGTGGAGTTCATCGGCGACCTGGAGCGCGCCTTCGCCAGCGCCATCTACCCGAATCGCGTCGCGATCGCGATCGGCGGAGCCGCCCTCCTCGTCGCGCTCGCGATCCTCGCCCGGCGGCGCCGCTGGGACCGCCTCGTTCGTCGCCATCCGCGGGCTGCCACGATCGTGGCCGTCGCCGCCCTCGTCGTCGGGCTGCCGCTCGCCTGGTACCTCGGATCGCCGCTGATCCTCTCGACGACCGTCGACGAGCCACCACCCGCCGCTGCCGGCGGCCCAATCTCGTCATCGGCCGCACCGTCGCCGGAGGTGTCGATCCCCCAGCCATCCCCGTCCGGAATCGTCGTGCGTTCCGGGTCCTTCACCGGCGCGGACGAATTCCACTTCGGCCGGGGGACCGCCCACGTCATCCCGACCGCGGCCGGTGGATACGTCGTCCGCCTCGAAGACTTCGCGGTTCGCAATGGTCCCGACCTGTACGTCTATCTCTCGCCGTCAGCGGAGGGATATGCGGACGGAGCGGTCGAGCTCGGCCCCCTCAAGGCCGATACGGGCAACCAGAACTACGACGTGCCCGCAGGCGTCGATCCGGCTGGCGCAAACAGCGTGGTGATCTGGTGCAAACAGTTCGGCGTCCTCTTCGCCACCGCGCCGTTGCCTCCGTCCTAGCCCGCCGGCGGCCTCTTTCCGCGACTACTCGCCGGCGGCGCCCACCTCCCACGCCCGTTCGAAACGCGCACGAAATGGGCAGCCGGCCGAGCCGGGGATACCTCTCCGACCGGCTGGCGCATGCTCGCGACGGTCGAGTCTCGATCATTCACGGAGAGGAGATGTCGTCATGGCCAGAACGACGGCCACGAGCGGTGGGCGGGCGGGCTCCAGCCGCCGGTCCCCCACGAAGCCCACCGGGAACGGGACCGGCCGGGCCCGCACGAATGGACCGCGCCTCTCCCCGACCCCAAGGCCCAGCCGGCCGAGCGGCGAGGTCCAGAGGTTCGGGACGCTCCGGCTGCTGCCTATCGCGCTGTCGGCCGTGGCTCGCACCGAGAGCGCCCAGATCCTCAATCGCATCCTCGCCGACACGACGATCCTCTATGCGCTCTACAAGAAGCATCACTGGGTCGTCGCCGGGCCGACGTTCTACCAGCTTCACCTGCTCTTCGACAAGCACGCAGAAGAACAGCTCGAGCTGATCGACCTGCTTGCGGAGCGGGTCCAGACGCTGGGGGCGATCGCCGTCGGCGACCCGCGCCACGCCGCAGAGCTCACAACGATCGAGCGGGCGCCGAACGGGGCTGAATCGGTGGCCGACATGATCACCCGGACGCTCGAGGCCCACGAGCTGATCATCGAGAAGGTGCGGCGCGGCATCGAGGCGACCGAGAAGAACGGCGACTGGGGATCGAACGACCTGCTGATGAGCGACGTGCTCCGCAGGAACGAGATCCAGGTCTGGTTCATCTCCGAGCACATCGTCGACATGCCGCTCGTCGAGGACGACTGACCCGCTCGATGCCACGATAGGGCTCGGCCAGAGCCGCCGAGAGGCCGATGCCCGAGATCGCCGCCCCCGACTACCAGCTCGCGCGCTTCCTTATCGAACGCGGAATCGGTGCGATCTACCTGATCGCGTTCGTCGTCGCGCTCCGGCAGTTCCCGCCGCTCGTCGGTGAGCACGGCCTCGACCCGGCGACCCGGATCCTGCGCGCGACGCGGTTCTGGCAGACCCCGAGCCTGTTCCACTGGCGGTTCTCGGACGACCTCGTCCGAGCCGTGTCGTGGATCGGGATCGTCGTCTCGGCCGCGATCGTCCTGGGGCTCGCCGCGCGGGCGCCGCTGCCGATCACGCTGGCCTGCTGGATCGTCCTGTGGGCCCTCTACCTCTCGATCGTCAACGTCGGTGGGCGGTTCTACGGGTTCGGCTGGGAGACGCTCCTCCTCGAGGCCGGCTTCCTCGCGATCTTCCTCGGCAACGCCGAGGTACCGCCGCCCTGGCCGGTGATCCTCCTGTTCCGCTGGCTCACGTTCCGGGTCGAGTTCGGGGCGGGCCTCATCAAGCTCCGCGGCGACCCGTGCTGGCGGAACCTGACGTGCATGGAGTGGCACCACGAGACCCAGCCGCTGGCAAATCCGCTGTCGTGGTTCTTCCACCACCTCCCGCGGCCCATTCACCGCCTCGAGGCGATCGGCAACTTCGTCGCCCAGCTCATCCTGCCGTTCGGGCTGTTCCTGCCCCAGCCCTTCGCCTCGGTCGCGGCTCTTCTCCTGATCGGGACGCAGCTCTACCTCGTCGTCAGCGGCAACTACGCCTGGCTCAACTGGATCACGATCGTCGCGGCCGCGTCGGGGCTCGCGGACCAGGTCGCCCCGGACACCGTGCGCTCGTTCCTGGGCCTGGGCGGGACCACGGCGCTCGAGACGCCGGCGTGGTTCGTCGTCGCGGTCGTCGGCCTGACGGTCCTCGTGATCGTCCTGAGCTACCAACCGGTCCGCAACCTGTTGAGCCCGTACCAGGCGATGAACGCGTCGTTCGAGCCGCTCCACCTCGTCAACACGTACGGCGCGTTCGGGACGGTCGGGCGGATCCGGTACGAGGTCATCGTCGAGGGCACGGAGGCCGAGGAGCTCACCGACGACACGGTCTGGTGTGAGTACGGGTTCAAGGCGAAGCCGGGCGATCCGCGCCGGGTCCCACCCCAGGTCGCGCCGTACCATCTCCGCCTCGACTGGCTGATGTGGTTCCTGCCGCTGTCGCCGGCCTACGGGGACGGCTGGTTCCTGCCGTTCCTCGGCCGCCTGCTCCTGGGAGATCGCGCGATACTCGCCCTGCTCCGGTCCAACCCCTTTCCCGACCGGCCGCCGGTCCACGTCCGGGCCCGGCTGTTCCGCTACCGGTTCACGACCTGGGCCGAGCTCAGGCAGACCGGCGCGTGGTGGCATCGGACGTACGCGGGCGTCTTCGTACCGCCCCTCCGGATGCGCCCCGCCTCCCTTTCGGAGGATCCGGAGGGGCTGCGGTGACGGACAACCGGTCGAATGCCCTTGACGCGATCGTCGTCGGGGGCGGGCCGAACGGCCTCGCCGCGGCGATCGCGCTCGCGCGCGAGGGTCGTGCCGTTCGGCTCGTCGAGGCCGCGCCGACGGTCGGCGGCGGGGTTCGCTCGGCGGAGCTGACGCTCCCCGGGTTCGTCCACGACGTCTGCAGCTCGATCCATCCGTTCGGCCGGACGTCGCCGTTCTTCGCGTCGCTCGGCATGGCGTCCCGTGTTCAATGGATCGAGCCGCCGTACAGCCTGGGCCACCCGCTCGACGACGGCACGGCGGTCCTCGTCGAGCGGGACGTCGACGCGACGGCCGCCCGCCTGGGCGCGGACGCCGACGCCTATCGGGGCCTCTTCGGCTGGCTCGTCCGGGACTGGGACGCCCTGATGCCGGACCTGCTCGCCCCGTTCCACATCCCGTTGCAGCCGCCCCGGACGCTGCGGCTGGCACGGTTCGGGCTCCTCGCGATCCAGTCCGCGACGTCTCTGGCCCGGCGTTTCCGCGGCGAGCCGGCTCGGGCGCTCCTCGCGGGCGTCGCGGCACACTCGCTGATCCGGCTTAGCGAGCCGATCAGCGGCGCGTCGGCGCTCGTCATGCTCGCCAGCGCGCACGCGGACGGCTGGCCATTCCCCGAGGGCGGGGCGAGGCGGATCGCCGACGCCCTGGCGGCAGAGCTGACCGGCCTCGGGGGTTCGATCGAGACGGGGCGGCTCGTTTCGAAGATCGACGACCTGCCGCCCCACCGGGCGGCGCTCTTCGACGTCACGCCGCGCCAGCTGGTCTCGATCGCGGGGTCGCGGCTGCCGGGCGGTTACCGGCGCGCCCTCGAGCGCTTCCGGCCCGGCCCCGGCGTGTTCAAGCTCGACGTCGCCCTGGACGCGCCGATCCCCTGGCGGGCCGGCTCGCTCGCCGGGGCAGGCACCGTGCACCTCGGTGGGACGCTCGAGGAGATCGCCCGGTCGGAGGCGGCGGTCGCCGCCGGCCGGGCCCCGGAATCGCCGTTCGTGCTCCTCGCCCAGCACAGCCTGTTCGACCCGACCCGCGCGCCTGCCGGACAGCACACCGTCTGGGCCTATTGCCACGTGCCGAACGGATCGACGACCGACATGACCGAGGCGATCGTCGACCAGATCGAGCGGTTCGCGCCGGGCTTCCGGGACCGGGTCCTCGCGACGACCGCGACGAGCCCGGCCCAGCTGGAGGCGTACAACCCGAACAACGTCGGCGGGGACATCGCCGGCGGCCGCAACGACCTCTCCCAGCTCTTCACGCGGCCGTCGTGGCGGTTCTTAGATCCGTACTCGACGCCGGACCCCGGGATCTTCCTCTGTTCCGCGTCGACGCCACCGGGCGGCGGGGTGCACGGGATGTGCGGGGCCCACGCGGCGCGCTCGGCGGGGCGGCAGCTCCGGGCCTGAAGTCCACTCCCGACAAGTCTTGCAAGCGCGCCTGTCTTTTCGATTCAAGGGCGCTTGACCAGAATCTCCGGCCTCGGCTAGGATTTCGGGGTCCCGCGCCGTCCGGCGCCCCACCCCGCCTCCTGGAGACCACCACCCGTGAACCTCGGTGCCCTGTCGAGCGGCCTGCTCACCGGCTTGCGCGAAGGCGTGGAAGCCGCGCTCATCGTCAGCATCGTCCTCGCTTACCTCGCCAAGACCGGCAACCGCCAGTACTTCGATCGCATCTGGCTGGGGGCGGGCGCGGCGATCGCCCTCAGCCTCGTCCTCGGGGTCGCCCTGTTCGTGACGATCGGTGGGTTCGAGGAGCCGTACGAGCAGATCTTCGAGGGCATCGTGATGCTCGTCGCGGCGGGCGTCGTCACGTGGATGCTGTTCTGGATGCGGCGCCAGGCCGCGTCGGTCAAGGGCGAGCTGCACGCGCGAATCGACAGGGCGCTCAGCGAGGGCACGGTCTGGGGCCTGACGCTCCTCGCGTTCACGGCGGTCATCCGCGAGGGGATCGAGACGTCGCTGTTCCTCGTCGGCCAGGTCAACTCGGCGGACACCGCCGCTCCGTCCGTGCTGCTCGGGGCCGTGATCGGGCTGGCGATCGCCGCGCTCCTCGGCTACGGCTTCTACCGGGGCAGCCGCCGCCTCAACCTCGCCTCGTTCTTCAAGTGGACCGGCGTCGGGCTCGTTTTCATCGCGGCCGGGCTGTTGAGCCACGCGGTCCACGAGTTCATCGAGGTCGGCATCATCCAGTTCGGGACGCAGACGGCGTTCGACATCAGCGCGATCCTGCCCCACGACGAGGCGGACGGGAACCTCATCGGCCAGTTCCTGCGCGCACTGTTCGGTTACTCGGCGACCCCGGAGGTGACGACGCTCGTCGTCCACGTCGGGTACCTCGTCACGGTGCTGCTGCTCTACCTCCGCCCGACGGCCCCGCGGCGGCCGCTCGCGCCCCAGGCGTCGACCGGGCCGGCCGGGGCCTGACACCCGCGGGGCCCCTGGCCCGGTTCTTGAGGATCTGGCCGGCCGCGCGCTTGCCGGGCGCGCCCATCACGCAGCCGCCCGGATGCGTTCCGGAGCCGCACTGGTAGTAGCCGTCGATCGTAAGTCGGCGCCCAGCGAGGCCGATTCCGGATGGTTCGAAGGAAACGCAACAATCCGGGGTAGTGGGTCCAGTAGTGGGTCCAGTAGTGGGTGCGGCCCGACGCCCTCCGCCAGGATGTTGCGCTTGGCCGCGGCGCGTTCAACCGGTCGATGCAACGATCGCCGCCAGCATAGCGGCGGGCGTGTCGAACTCGAGGGTCTTGCGCGGCCGGGCATTGAGCCTGGCGGCCACCGCATCGAGATCGGCCTGGCTGTAGATCGAGAGGTCCGT
>DASYTG010000053.1:0-69478 GCA_036002525.1 Candidatus Limnocylindrales bacterium | reverse complement strand
TCCGCTCTAAATGAGCGTGAAATCGTGGGCCCGTAGCTCAACGGTAGAGCAAGTGACTCTTAATCACTTGGTTGAAGGTTCGAATCCTTCCGGGCTCACCAGCTCCCTGAGCACGAGATCGGCCGCCGGAGCGGGCCGCCTCTCGAGCGCCGCAATTCTGGGCAAGGGTATCGAGGTAAACAACAAGCGGCTCCAGGGTCAAAGCGATCCGCCCGCTCGCGCGGCGGGCGAAGGATCAATGGGAGCCAGCCAACCGACCCACGATACGGGCGGGATATCAACTCGCTTGGTTCCGCACATGGTGGCGGTGACAGCTGACACCAGCAGTAACCCTCGCAGAGGGGAATCCGTGTCGTTCCTACTGGACAGCATCGTGTCGTGTGCCATGATCGGCAAAATCGACGGGAGGCTGAGACACGCGGGCCATACGGCGGCCACCGGGCCCGCGCCGAGCCACTGGTGAGCCCGACCCGTCCCACGGCTGGAGATGCCTGGGAGCGATAGGTTCCGAGGGACAAGCTCGGCTGCCTGCAGGCGCATCCATCTGCTGTACTCGGGCTTCTGTCCCGCTTGAGGGGTGGGACACATTTGCCGGACCAGGGATCTGGTCGAGTCGGTCGGCGGTCCGGCGGAGTCTTGACGTCCGGTGAGCGGTGTGGCGCTTATCACTTGCCGCTCTCGCCGCATCCATGCCTTTGACTGCCAAATGCTCAAGGCTGCTCGCAGGACGTCCGTGGTCCGGGACGCACTCGGAGGAGGAGATGACATGTGAATCGGTTGACGAGGTTAAGCCTGGCTGGCGCGCTGTCGATCATCGTCGCCCTTGTGCCGGGCGTAGCGGTGGCGGGCAGCGCCACGCAGACGTTCCTGCTCGTGGCCGAGGCCCCCAACGTGGGTGTCGCCGCCAATGACGAAACGATCGAAATCACCTGTGAGGCCGGAGAGCACGTGTGCGGCACCTTCTCCGTCCACCCCAAGTCGATCGAGGCGAGTGGTGAGTTCGCCCACTTCCTCGCCGATGGCAGCCTGTTCGCGTCCGGCACGTGGACGGCGACCGAGCTGATCAGCTACCAGTCATACGGCTGCGGCGAGGTGCTCGGCGACCCGATCCCGCCCGAGCTGTGCGGCGGCGCGCTGAAGTTCGCCGCCACGTTCAGTACCCCACTCGGAGACCTTGACGGGATCATCACCGTCTTCTGCATCGTGGGGCCCAAGGTGCCGGCCAGCCACGATCAGCCATCGGGCGAGGGCGTCACCGTCGTCGTCCCGGGGATCATCAACTTCAACCATACCGGCGGCGGCGAGAACGTCTACGTCCAGATTCCCTAGGCGCAACACGGCGGGACCGATTGTCCGAGTGGTCCCGCCGGGATATCAGTAAGGCGACCTGGCAACGCCGTGCTTAGCAGCGGGCTGGATTTTCCCGGCACGAATGGCGCGGCGCAAAGCGACTATCGGCCGACCGTGCGCACCGCTCGCCCGACTGTCGCCAGAGAAAGGGAGGACATATGGTTGCTCCACCTGTAGTTCGCCGGCTCGCACCGTTCCTGCTGTCGGTGGCCCTGATCATGCTCGCGCCGTCGGCCGCGGCTTCTTCAGGCCCCGCGGTCCGTGGTGGTGGCGTCGTCGATGGGCCGTTGGGGACGACGTCGCAGCTCGGGTTCACGGCAACCAGTTCGGGTGGCTCATTTCTGTGTGTCATGGCCGGCCGCTCCGGCGGGTTCCCCTTCGGCCCATGGCAGAACGTTCAGCAGATGGAGGTCCAAGGTCGGGTGACGCCTGGGTCGCTGAGCATCACGGGCGACGTGGCTACGTTCAGCGGCACCGCGACCATCCACGTTGTTGGTACGACGTCCAGCGGCCGCTTGGCGATCACGATGTCAGATGTTCCGTTCGTCTCGACGCAGGCAGCCGGGGGCGCAGGTGTTGCCTGGCATCTTCTGGAGGTGTCGGGCGTCGGGAGTTTTGGTCCGGCAACGATGGAGACAGGCCACATCACGATCTGGCCCTGAGCACGCTCGGAGCACACCGATCGGTCCAGTGGTCACCGCTGTCAAAGAGGAGCAGAGATGAATATCAAGAAGCTTGGATTGCTTGGAGTTCCCGTCCTTGCGCTTGCCGGCGTACTGCCGCTCACCGCCGCAGCCGGTAGCGCACAGCACGTCAGCTGGGACATCATCAGTCTGGGATCCGTCCCGCTCGCCCCACCCGTCACTTTCAACCCCGGCGGTGTGGCGTCTGCCCAGGCCCCTGATGGCGAATGGATCACGCTTACGGGATCCGGCACCTTCATCGCGCCCGGTGGGAGCAATGGCGGATCCGGTGCCGCGACCGGAGGCGGTACCTGGGAGACCTCGTTCGGCGGCAGTGGCACCTACGAAGTCAAGGAACTGGTGACCTGGCAGTTCGCCTCTCCCCAGACCCTCAACATCGGGGGGCTTCCGGTGACCGACAACACCGGCGATAACACAAAGAGGGCCAACGGGGTTGCTGTTCTGAGGATCGAGTTCTCGGACGGGTCCTCGGGTGTCCTTACCGTGGGTTGTCATGGACCGGGCGCGCCGGATGGCATCTTCGAGGGCATCGCGACCACGAAGGGATACAAGACGTACTACGACGTCCCGGTCCCGTCGCCGGACATTAATGAGGGCCGCACGCTCTTCCACGTTCGGTAGAACGCCGCAGGGGACACGAGGAGGGAGACGCCAGGCGTCTTCCTCCTCACGAGGCAGATGCCGCGGTACCAATGCGGGAGCTCGATGACGCGCAACGGCCAACAGCCTCCGAGCGACATCCGTCAGGGTGCTTCCCCGCTGGACAGCGCTATGTCTCGCCGGCAGTTCCTTGCCGCCGCCGGCGCGACTGGTGCCCTCCTCCTCCTGCCCGGAGCCTCCGGGAGGGCTCTTGCGGCTCGGCTGCCCCCGAGCACGCGGCCGGGCGATAGCGTCGTCATCCGGTGGAACCAGGCCTTCCTGAGCGCAGTCCGCGACTCGAGGCTGGGACCGCCGATGGTCGCCCGTGCCCTCGCGATCGGCCACACCTGCATCTACGATGCCTGGGCGGCGTACGACCACAAGGCCGTTGGCACGTGCCTGGGCGGCTCGCTGCGCCGGCCAGCCAGCGAGCGCACGCTCTCGAACAGGGTGCGCGCGATCAGTTTCGCCGCCTATCGCGCCGCCGTCGACCTGTTTCCGGGGAGCACCTCCACTGTTTTCGACCCGCTGATGCACGATCTCGGCTACGACGGCGCGGATCTCTCCAGAGACATCGCGACCCCGACTGGGATCGGCAACGTTGCCGCGCAAGCTGTGATCGACTTCCGCCGCGGAGATGGAGCCAACCAGCCAGGCGACGTTCCCGGCGGTACTCCGGGCCTCGCATATTCCGACTACACCGGCTACACGCCGGTCAACGACCCGATGGACATCCGCGTTCCGTTCGATGCGACGCTAGTTCACGACCCCAATTCCTGGCAGCCGCTGCGCTATGTCGACGGCAGCGGGAACGTCGTCACGCCGGGATTCGTCGGCGCCCATTGGCAGCATGTGACGACGTTTGCCGTCACTCCGGGATCGCTGCGCTCGACGAGCGGCCCGGCGAGGCTCGGATCGGCCGAGTACCTCGCCCAGGCGCAGGCATTGCTCGACATCAGTGCTGGTCTGACCGACGAACACAAGATGATCGCCGAGTACTGGGCGGACGGACCGCGCTCCGAGCTCCCGCCCGGGCACTGGAACCTCTTTGCCCAGTTCGTTTCTCGCCGCGACCACCACGGAGCGCATTCCCACGGGGTCGAGCAGGATGTGAAGCTCTTCTTCGCGCTTACGAACGCCATCTCCGACGCAGGCTGCTGCGCGTGGGACAACAAACGCGCTTTCAACTCCGTGCGGCCGATCACCGCGATCCGCAACCTCTTCCGAGGAGAGGCTGTGCGGGCTTGGGCGGGCCCATACCAGGGCACGAAGATGATCGATGGGGCCGCCTGGTTTCCGTACCAGCCGACGACTTTCCCCACGCCGCCATTCCCGGAGTACTCGTCCGGGCACAGTAACTTCAGCGCAGCCGGCGCCCGAGATCCTCAGGCTTTTCACCGGCAGCGATCGGTTCGGCGGCTCGACGGCCCTGCCCGCCGGCAGCTCGAGGATCGAACCCGGGGCGGTCCCGTCGAACGACGTCACGCTCTCCTGGGCGACGTTCTCGCAGGCGGCGAAGCAGGCCGGCCTGTCGCGCCGCTACGGTGGCATTCACTTTGAGCAGGGGGATCTTGACGCGCGGGCAACGGGGCAGATCGCTGCCCGCGAGAGCTGGAAGAAGGCAGGCCAGTACTGGGAGGGCGGCTAGAGGTCAACCTGGGGTGGCCGTCTGATAACCCCTCGGCGAGATCGACATGTGTAGAGGGCGGGGATCGGTTCGGCCACGAGTACCCGACGCGCCGCAAGCGAGGGCATCCGTTATTTAGGGCCGCACCCGTCGGACGCGGAGTCGAACCGAGGATGCAACGGCGGCGCACCCGTCGGCCGGCCAGACGTTGCAGGCGCCTTGCCCGCCGTAGCCTCGACCGACCTACCGGCGTCGACGCGGGTGACCTTCGTCCGGGTTGTCGGCGGCCGTTCGGGTGGCATCGTGAGGGAGTCAGCGCTCGCCTGAAGGACTCCGCGCACCAGATGACGGACCTGGTCGATCGCCAATCGACGATCCTCGTCGTCGAGGATGACGCCGCGAACCGCGCGCTCCTCCGCACCCTCCTCGAGCGGGCCAACTACGCGGTCATCCTCGCGACCGATGGCGATGAGGGTCTCGACCTCGCCCGGCGGGGAATCGCCGATGCGGTCCTGCTCGACGTCGGCCTGCCCGGCCTCGACGGGCTCGAGGTCTGCCAGCGCCTGCGGGACGACCCGGCGACGATCGCCCTGCCCGTGATCATGCTCACCGGGCGGACCTCGACCGAGGACCTCGTTCGGGGCCTCGACGCCGGTGCCGACGACTTCCTGTCGAAACCCTTCAAGGCGCCCGAGCTCCTCGCCCGGATCCGGAGCGCCCTCCGCCTCCGGCGGGCGATGGCCGAGATGGAGGCCGCCCACGGCGTCGTCGCCGCGCTCGCCAACGCCGTCGAGGCCAAGGACGTCACGACCGAGAATCATTGCCAGCGGCTCGCCGGCCTTGCGTACCAAATGGCCGTGGCCGTGGAGCTGGAGGGGACGGACCTCAAGGCCGTCGTCTTCGGCGCCCTGCTTCACGACGTCGGCAAGATCGGCATCTCCGAGGCGATCCTCACGAAGCCGGGGCCGCTGAACGAGGAGGAGTGGGTCGAGATGCGGCGCCACCCGGAAATCGGCGAGCAGATCTGCCGGCCGCTCGTCAGCTCCCGGTTATTCGCCCCGATCGTCCGCCATCACCACGAACGCTGGGACGGCACGGGCTATCCCGACCGGCTCTGCCGCGAGGAGATCCCGATCGGGGCCCGCATCGTCGGCCTCGTCGACGCATTCGACGCGATGGTCCACGACCGCCCGTACAGGGCGGCGATGCCCATCGAGCTGGCGATTGCGGAGGTCCACCTGAACTCGGGCCACCAGTTCGACCCTGGCCTGATCGAGCCGTTCCTCGCCGGGCTCGACGCGCTGACCGGCTCGACGACTCCGTTCCGGGTCCCCGCCGGGGCAATGATGCCGCTGGCTATCTGAGGCCGCGCGGCTGGCGAGCTGAGGCGCGGCCCGACCCGATCCCGAAGCCGTCGCGAAGCAGCCCGGGCGTCGTACCCTTCGGATGTCCGTCACGAGCACCGGGGGCCGCCGTGCGCACCGAACGCCAGGAACATCTCGCCGGCGAGGAAGAGGCCGCCCCGCTGCCGACCGGTACGGTGACGTTCCTGTTCACCGACATCGAGGGCTCCACCCGCCTCGTCCAGGACCTCGGGACGCGGTACCCGGCAGTCCTGGCCGAGCATCGCCGGCTGATCGACTCGGCGATCGCCGAGCACGGCGGTCGCGTCTTCGGCACCGAGGGCGACGCGGTGTTCGCCGCCTTCGACGATGCTCCGTCGGCGATCGAGGCAGCCGCCGGCGCCCAGCGCGCGCTCCAGGGTCACGCCTGGCCGGACGCCGCGCCGCTCCGGGTTCGGATGGGGGTCCACACCGGTGAGGCGGTCCTGAGTGGCGGGGACTATGTCGGCCTCGCGCTCCACCAGGTCGCGCGGATCGCGGCCGCGGCCCATGGCGGCCAGGTGATCGTGTCCGCGGCGAGCCGCGCCCTGGCCGCGCAGGCGCGGCTGCCCGGGGTCGAGCTGCGCGACCTCGGCGAGCACCGCCTGAAGGACCTCGCCCATGCCGAGCGGCTCTTCCAGCTCGACGTCGACGGTCTGCCGGTCACGTTCCCGGCGCCGCGGACGCTCTCGGCCCGCCCGAACAACCTGCCGGTCCAACTCACGAGCTTCGTCGGGCGCGACGAGATCGACGAGGCCCGACGCCTGCTCGGGAAGACCCGGCTCCTGACGCTGACCGGGCCGGGCGGCACCGGCAAGACGCGGCTCGCGCTCCAGCTCGCCGCGGAGCTCATGGACGACTTCCCCGACGGGGTCTACTTCGCGGCCCTGGACGCCGTCGACGATGCGGACCTCGTCCCCTCGGCGATCGCCGACGCGCTCGGCATCGAGCCGGGCGCCGAGCCGCCCCTCGAGCGAGTGATCGGCCGGCTGCGGGAGCGTCGAGCGCTCCTCGTCCTCGACAACTTCGAGCAGGTCCTGGGAGCCGGCCCCGGCGTCGGCCGCCTGCTCCGCGAAGCACCGAACGTCAAGGTGGTCGTCACCAGCCGGATTGTGTTGCGGACATCCGGCGAGCAGGAATTTGCCGTCCCGCCGCTGGCGCTGCCACCGATCGGAGCGGAGGCCTCGGTCGACGAGGTCGGCCGCTCGGAGGCGGTTCGCCTGTTTGTCGAACGGGCCCTGGCGGCGCAGCCGGCGTTCAGGCTGGAACCCTCGAACGCGCCGGCCGTGGCCGAGATCGTCAGCCGGCTCGACGGTCTGCCGCTGGCGATCGAACTGGCCGCGGCGCGGATCCGCCTCCTGCCGGTCGAGACGCTCCGGGCCCGGCTGGATCAGCGGCTCGCGACGCTGACCGGTGGCGCGCGAGACCTGCCCGCCCGCCAGCAGACCCTCCGTGGCGCGATCGACTGGAGCTACGACCTGCTCGACGAGCCGGATCGCCGCCTGTTTGCCCGTTTTGCCGTGTTCGCCGGCGGGGCCTGCCTGAACGAGGTGGAGCGTGTCGCAGGTCCGGCCTCGGAGCTGGGTCGCGAGGTCCTCGACGGCCTCGGCTCGCTGGCCGAGAAGAGCCTCCTTCGTGCGGTTCCCGGGGCGGGCGACGAAGCGCGGTTCGCGATGCTCGCGACGATCCGGGACTACGCCCTCGAGCGGCTCGTCGATGGCGGCGAGGCGGACGACCTCCGGCGTCGCCACGCGGCGGCCTATCTCGAACTGGCGGAGGGCCTTGCCGGGCAGCTCATGGGCCGGCATGGACGGCGCTCGCTGGATCGGCTCGCACTCGACCATGACAACCTGCGGGCCGCGATCGACGGGGCGATCGATCGGGGAGAGGCGGAGACGGCCTTCCGGCTGGGCACCGCGCTGTGGCGGTTCTGGCAGGCGCGCGGCCACCTCGACGAGGGGCGGGAACGGTTCGGGCGGATCCTCGCGACGCCGGGCGCGGACGCCCTGCCCCCCGCGGTGCGCTCCCGGGCCCTGGGCGCGGCCGGGGGCATCGAGTACTGGCGGGGCGACATCGCGGCGACGCACGCCCGCTACGCGCCGGCGCTCGAGGAGGCCCGTCGATCCGGCGACCGGCCGATCGTCGCCGAGGCCCTGTACAACCTCGGGTTCGCCGCGGCATCGGAGTTTGCATCGGAGGACGACCGCTACGTCGCCGGGCGGGCACTATGGGAGCAGAGCCTGGCCGCATTTCGCGAGCTGGGTGACGATCGGGGAGTGGCAGGCGCAACCTGGGCCCTCGCCATCTCGGAGTTGTCGCGGCGCGACTTCACCGCCGCCCGCCGGCTGTTCGAGGAGAGCCGGGGACTGTACAGGTCGATCGACGACCCGTTCGGCGAGGGCTGGGCCAATCACATGCTCGGAATGGTCTCGCTGGTCGAGCACGACCCGGACGGTGCCGAGGAGGACTTCAGGGATGCCCTGACGTCGTTCGATCGGACGTCGGACCAGGCCGGTATCCTCCTCCTGCTCATCGACTTCGCGATCGCCGCTCGCGAGCGCGGCGACCTGCCGCGCCACTGGCGGCTGGCCGGCGCCGCCGACGTCGTGCGCTCGACGACCGGCGTGGGTCTCGCCGACCAGACTCCGATCGAGTACGTCGACTGGACGCTGCCGGAGGCGCCGTTCGGCGATCCCGAGGCCGAGCGCTGGTGGGCCGAAGGCCGGGCGATGTCGGTCGACGAAGCCGTCGCCTACGCGTTGACCGGGGAGGTCGCCGCCCGGTCATAGCTAGCGGAGGGCAAGCTCCCACATCTCGTCGCTCGCGCCCGACTCGCCGACGCCGCCGAAGAGCAGGAGGCGGCCGCGGGCAGGGTCGTCGACGAGGGTCGCCCCGGCCCGCCCGGCAGGCCCGATTCCTGCCTCGACCGGCCGCCAGCGGAGCGTCGCGAGATCGAGGTTCCAAAGGTCGTCGAGATACGCTCCGTTCACGTCCCGGCCCCCGAATACCCAGCCGGACGAGCCGGTCCCGGCCAGCGCGTAGAGCTGGCGGGCGGCGGGGTCCGGGGTGGCAGCCTCAGTCCATCGCCCGGCCGGGTCGAGCGTCCAGAGGTCGCCGAGGGCAGCGACTCCGTCGGTCTGTCCGGCGTACAGGACGAGCAGCCCGTCGGGGGTCCAGAGGCAGTCGTGGAGGCACCGCTTGACCGGCCTTTTTCCCTCGACGGAGACCTCGGCCCAGGCGCGGGTCGCGAAGTCGTACCCGCGCGTGTCGGCAAACCGGCCCGCGTGGGTGAAGCCGTGGCTGATCCACACGCGCCCGTCCGGACCGAGCGCGGCGCACGACCCGTAGCGGGCCTCGGGTGGAGCGCCCGCGGCCGGCAGCTCGGTCCACCGGATCGTCGCCGGATCGAAGGCGCGGATGTCGGCGAAGAAGTCACCGCCCGATTGGCCGCTCCAGACGACAAGCCCGAAACCGTCGACCCAGGTTCCGGTGTGCCCGAAACGGGCCTCGGGCGCGTCGCCCGCGGCGTCGACCGCCGTCCACCGCTCCGTGGCGAGATCGAACGACCAGACGTCGTCGAAGACCGTGCCACCGTTTCGGCCGCCGAACAGCCAGGCGGTGCCCGACGCCGGGTCGACGCTCCAGGTGTGGTCCTCGCGCGGAGCCGGACCTTCGCCAACGCCGAGTCTCGCCCAGGCCGGGTTGACCGGGCTGGTCGGCGACCCCGACGCGCTGGGTGTGGCGACCGTCGTCGGTCCGGGCGTCGCCACGGCCGACGCGGAGGCGGAGGCAGTCGGCGGCGCCGGCGAAGGCGATGGGCTCGCGCCGCCCGGGCAGGCGGCGACGACCAGGGCCATCGTGGCGAGGAGGGCCGCGTTGCGGGTCACCCCGCCACGGTATGTCAGCCGGTCAGAGCGCGCGCTGCCGCTGGATCCCCCGGCTCCGCCCCATCGTGGCCGCCCGCCGGAGATGCCGTCGCAGGCCCGTGGACGCCGGCCGCGACCGGTCCCGGGTGCCGGGCCCCGTCCCGTCCTCCTCGAGCGGGACCCGGAAGATCGCATGCTCGATCTCGTGGAGCTCCTCGTCGGCGGCCTGCCAGGGCGGACTGTGGCGCGCCTCACGGTCACGCCGGGCGCGCGTGGCGAGAAGGCGATCCAACAGCCGTTTCATCATGCCCCGTTGTCGATCGTCCATGACGCGCTCCGCGGTGCGGCGCCGGCGCCGATCGAAATGAGCGGCGCGGGCTTTATGAGCCCCCAGGGGTCCCCAGTCGACCAAGAGGGTTCACGGAACACAGCCTGAAGGCGGGCGCGTGGCGGCACAGTGACGGTTGGTGTCGATCCCATTACGGGTGCGCGTCGATCGAGAGCGGGGAACCGCCCCGTGCTACCCTTCGAGGGTCCTTTGCGGCTGGTCCTGTGAGGCCGGCGTACCGGTCCCGTGAGGCCGGGAAGGAGGCTCGACGAACATGCCTGCGACCTGCCACCGCGCCCCGAGGGCCGGTGGATTTCTTTCGCCGCCGACGGGCCCGTGATCGGATGATCGCACGGTGACCGCCGCAATGCTCATCCCGCCGCGGCCGCGGGCCGATTCGATCGTCGACCCGCGGATCGGCCATCTCGGCCCGGCGCTCCTGGCCCTCGAGGACGGCACGATCTTCCCGGGGATCGCGTTCGGCGCGCCGGGCGGGGCCGGGGGCGACCTCGTCGTGAACACGAGCCAGACGGGCTACCAGGAGGTCTGCACCGACCCCTCGTATGCCGGCCAGATCGTTGTGATGACGTACCCGCTGATCGGCAACTACGGCCGGCTGCCCGACGAGGACCAATCGGTTCGGCCGTGGCTGCGTGGTCTGGTCGTCGGCAACGCGACGGCGGCCGTCGTCGACGACGCCCGACAACTCGCAACGCTCCTGCGGCAGGCCGGGATCCCCGCCATCGCCGGCGTCGACACCCGGGCGCTCGCGCGTCATCTGCGATCGACCGGCAGCCTTCGGGCGATCGTCACCGCGCCGGGCGAGACCGACGGCGATTCCGCGATGAGCGCGGCCGCGGCCGTCGCGCACTGGGAGGACCAGGACTTCGTCGGCCAGGTGTCCCCGGCCGCGGTCGTCGACATCGGCGACCCGTCCGAGGGCGGGCCGCTCGTCGCGATCCTCGACTTCGGCTCGAAGGCGAACATCGTCCGGAGCCTCCGGCGGCGCGGCGCCCGCGTCAGGGTGCTGCCCCACACCGCTTCCGCGGCCGAGGCTCTCGCGCCGGACGTCGACGGGGTCGTGCTGTCGCCCGGTCCCGGCGATCCGGCCCGGCTCGCCGGTCCCGTGGCGCTCGCCCGTGCCGCGATCGACGACGGCAGGCCGCTGCTCGGGATCTGCCTCGGCCACCAGATCGTCGGGCGTGCCGCCGGGGCCGAGACGCGCCGGCTCCGGTTCGGGCATCACGGGGCGAACCATCCGGTCCGGGACGTCGACACCGGGCTCGTCCAGGTGACCGCCCAGAACCACGAGGTCCAGGTCGTGGCCGGCATGATCGACCCGCGGAGCGGGTTCCGGGTCAGCCAGGTGAACCTCAACGATGGGTCGGTCGAAGGCCTGCGTCACCGGGACAAGCCGATCGAGACGGTCCAGTACCACCCGGAAGGCGCCCCGGGGCCGCTCGATGCACTGGCGGTGTTCGACCGGTTCGTCGCGGCCGCTGCGGCGCGGGCCCGATGAGGTCCGGGCCGGCCATCTGGCCACTCAGCCATCCACGGACTACGAGGCTCGGTTGCGCGGCGGGTTATAGCCCGCGGCGGCTATTCGGAGGCCGACACACGCCCCACAGCCAGCGGCGAGGGAGCCCCGCAGTCCGTGGGTGCATATATGGCCAGATGGGCGCGCCGTGAACGCAAGTCCGGAGTCCGTCCTGATCCTCGGCTCCGGGCCGGTCGTCATCGGCCAGGCGGCCGAGTTCGACTACGCCGGCACGCAGGCCTGCCGCGCCCTCCGCGCCGAGGGGATCCGGACGATCCTCGTCAACTCGAATCCCGCGACGATCATGACCGACCCCCAGGTCGCGGACGCGATCTACCTCGAGCCACTGACCGTCGACGCGGTCGCCGCCGTCATCGAGCGCGAGCGGCCGGACGGCCTGCTCGCCGGCCTCGGCGGCCAGACGGCGCTCAACCTGGCGACGCAGCTTGCCGACGCCGGGATCCTCGACCGGTTCGGCGTCCGGATGCTCGGCACGCCGCTCGCGGCAATCCGGATGGCCGAGGATCGCGAGCTGTTCCGCGACCTCCTCGACCGCATCGGCCAGCCATACGCGCCCAGCGCGATCGTCGCGGGTGCGACCGCGGCAGACCGGCAGGCCTCCGCCGACGCCGCGCTCGTCGAGATCGGCCTGCCGGCGATCGTCCGGCCGGCCTACACACTGGGCGGCACGGGCGGCGGGATCGTCGAGACGGAGGACGCGTATCGCGAGCGCGTTCGGGGCGGTCTCCGGGCGAGCCCGATCGGCCAGGTGATGGTCGAGCGCTGCCTCGTCGGGTGGCAGGAGATCGAGTACGAGGTCATGCGCGACGCCGAGGACACGTGCATCGCCGTCTGCTCGATGGAGAACGTCGACCCGCTCGGCGTCCACACCGGCGATTCGATCGTCGTCGCGCCCGTCCAGACACTGACCGACGCCGTCCACCAGCGTCTGCGGAGCGCCGCCCTCGCGATCATCCGCGGGCTCGGGGTCGAGGGCGGCTGCAACGTCCAGTTCGCGCTCTCGCCCGATTCGAAGGACTACGCCGTCATCGAGGTGAACCCACGGGTGTCGCGATCCTCGGCGCTCGCGTCGAAGGCGACCGGCTACCCGATCGCCCGGGTCGCGGCGCAGATCGCGGTTGGGCGGACGCTGGCCGAGATCCCGAACGTCGTCACCGGCACGACCGTCGCGGCGTTCGAACCCGCTCTCGACTACATCGTCGTGAAGCTGCCGCGGTTCCCGTTCGACAAGTTTCCCGGCGCCGATCGGACGCTCGGCTCGCAGATGAAGGCGACGGGCGAGGTGATGGCGATCGACCGGACGTTCGGCTCGGCGCTGAACAAGGCGCTCCGCGGCCTCGAGCAGGCCGGGGCGGGGCCGCTCGCCGAAGACCCGTCGTGGACGTCCACCTTCGACTACCTCGCGGCCGTTTACGCCGGAGATCCCGACGACGAGGTCGACGGGGATCGGCCTATCCGCTGGGTCGACGAGGCCGGCGTGGCGTGCGAGTCCACGCGCTT
The DNA here is from genome assembly GCA_036002525.1 of Candidatus Limnocylindrales bacterium. GTDB lineage: Bacteria > Chloroflexota > Limnocylindria > Limnocylindrales > CSP1-4 > JACDAV01. Next base: position 56,524 of record DASYTG010000053.1, on the reverse strand, counting down.
TGCCCAGCGCTCCGCAGCCCCGATCGTCCTGCGCCGATTCCTCGAGCCGTCCGACAGCCGGCTGTGGCGAATGCTCGGCCTGCTCCGACGGGGCATTCCGGAGGCCGTCCTCCAGGGCGCCACGGGGATCGCGGCGTGGTTCCTCGCCGAGCTGCGCCGGAACGTCCGGCTGGAAGGGGACGTGCGGTCGCTGGGCGCCGGCCTCGCCGATCCGCGCGATGCCGAGGCGGCGACGCTCCTCGCCACGGTGAAGCGGGCGGGCTTCGGCGACCGCGAGCTGGCTGCGCTCGCCGGGGTGACGTCCGAAGCCGTTCGCGAGGCCCGCCTCGCGAACGGCCTGCGGCCGGGCTTCGCGATGGTCGACACCTGCGCCGCCGAGTTCGCTGCCGAGACCCCGTACTTCTACTCGACGTATGCCGCGGCCGGCTCACCGCCGGAGGCGCCGCCGGTCGAACGTCCGGCGGCGCTCGTCATCGGGAGCGGCCCCGTCCGGATCGGGCAGGGGATCGAGTTCGACTACTGCGCGGTCGAGGCGGCCGACACGCTCCGCCGCGCCGGCTGGCAGGCGGTGATGATCAACTCGAACCCGGAGACCGTTTCGACCGACTTCGACGCATCGTCGCGGCTCTACTTCGAGCCGCTCGATCCGGAGAGCGTCCGTTCGGTCGTCGACGCGGAGACGCCGGACGGGGAAGGGCCACTGCCGGCGATGGTCGCGTACGGCGGCCAGACGCCGCTCAACCTCGCGGGCCCGCTTGCCGCCGGCGGCGTGCCTCTCCTCGGTAGCGACCTCGAGGCGATCGACCAGGCCGAAGATCGAACGAGGTTCGCGGCTCTCCTCGACCGGCTCGGAATCCCCCAGCCCGAGGGCGGGATGGCCCACAGCGTCGAGGAGGCGCTGACCCTCGCCGAGCGAATCGGCTACCCGGTGATCGTTCGCCCGTCGTTCGTCATCGGCGGTCTGGCGATCGACTTCTGCTACTCGCCCGACGACCTCGTCCGCCAGCTCGCTGCGGCGACGGTCGTCGACCCCGATCGGCCGGTCCGGATCGACCGCTACCTCGAGGGGGTCGAGGTCGACGTCGACGCGGTGTCGGACGGTTCGGCTGTCCTCATCCCGGGTCTCATCGAGCACGTCGAGCGGGCGGGGGTCCACAGCGGCGATTCGGTCGGGATGTTCCCGCCGCAGACGGTCTCGGACGGCGACATCGACCTGATCGTCGCGTCGATGGAGCGGGTCGTGCGCGCGCTCGGCGCGAAGGGCCTCGTCAACGCCCAATTCATCGTCCGCGACGACGGCGTCTACCTCATCGAGGTGAATCCGCGCGCCTCGCGGACGGTGCCGTTCATCTCGAAGGTCACCGGCGTGCCGATGGTCGAGCTGGCGGTCCGGATCGCGCTCGGCGCGACGCTCGACGAGCTCGGCTGGAGCGGCGGACTGCTCGCGCCGCCGCCGCTCGTCGCAGTCAAGGCGCCGGCGTTCTCAACCGCCAAGCTGCGCGGCGTCGATCCGTCCGTGGGCCCGGGGATGCAGTCGACCGGCGAGGTCATCGGCATCCACACGGACCTACGGGTGGCGCTGGCGAAGGCGCTCCTCGGCGCGTCGCTCGTTCCACCGCGCGCCGTTACCGACGACGCGGGTGCGCTCGCGCTCGTCACGATCGCCGATCGGGACAAGGCGCTCCTGCCACGCCTCGCGGCCGCTCTCGCGGCCGCCGGGTACCGGCTGGCGGCCACGCCTGGAACGCGCGCGGCCCTGGCCGCCTCAGGGTTCGACGCCCACCCGGTTGCGAAGCTCGGCGAGGCGGCGGACGAGGCGGCCGGAGAGGCCGCGATCCTCGACCTCATCAGGTCCGGCGAGGTGCGGCTGGTCGTCAACACGCCAACGCCGCGCTCCGGCGCGGTCCGGGACGCGGCGGAGATTCGCCATGTCGCCACGGCCGAGGGCATCCTCTGCCTCACCGCGATCGAGACCGCGGTCGCGGCTGCCGAGGCGCTCGACCCGTCGATCGCGGCCCGCCTCGCGGAGGTTCGGCCGCTCGGCGAGTGGGTGCCGAGTCCAGGCGCACGAGTGGCGGTGGGAAGCGCGTCCTGAGCCTGCCCGGCGCGCCGTACCGATGAGTTTCGGCGAACGACTTCGTCTGACCGTCCGGGGATGCAAGGTCGGGTAGCCTGCCCGCACCATCAGCAGGAGGACGCGCATGTTCAAGGACAGCGAGGCATTCTCGGGATTCTCGGTCGACGATCTCGCGAAGGCGAAGGACTTCTACGGGAAGACACTCGGTGTCGACGTCGCCGACGGCCCGATGGGAACCCTCGAGCTCAAGCTCACCACGGGGGCCCACGTTTTCGTCTACCCGAAGGAGAACCACGAGCCGGCGACCTACACGGTCCTGAACTTCCCGGTCGCCGACGTCGAGAAGGCCGTCGACCAGCTCACCGCGAAAGGGGTTCGGTTCGAGCATTACGACACGCCCGGCTTCGATCAGGACACGAAGGGGATCTCACGCGGCCAGGGCCCGGCGATCGCCTGGTTCAAGGACCCGGCCGGAAACATCCTGTCCGTGCTCGAGCTGTCGTAGGCAAACGGCCCTGGCGGATCCGGCCCTCGCGCAACGCCTCGATGGACTTCGCGATTCGACGGTGACGAGTCTCGTCGGACTTCGCCCCCGCGATCTGCAGGACGTACCACGACTTGTTGCTGTAGGACAGCCCGTCGAACGTCTTCTTCGCGGCGGGTTCGGCGGCGAGCGCCTTCGCGAAGTCCGGCGGCACGGTCACCTCGCGGGGCGCAGTATCGAGCTCCATGTCGACGTCGATGACGCCCGGACCGGTGACCTTCGCGCCGGCCCGGTTCTCCGCGCTCAACCCCATCATGTAGCGGCCGCCCAGCGGCGCCACCGTGCTGCGGTAGGAGTAGCCGTTGATCGTGACGCGGACCGGCGGCCTCTTGCTGGCTCCGAGGGCCTGGACGACCTCCGGCGGGACCTGGAATCCCATCGTCGCCTTGCCGCTCGTCTCGACCGTGGCGCGGAACCTCATCCGGCAGTGTATGCCGCGTCCGTCGCGACAGCCGACTCGGGCGGTACGAAGATCGCCTGGCCCAGCGACCAGAGGGTGATCGTCGTGAGCGCCACCATGACGACAGCCAGCGGAACCTGGCGGAGCCGGGCGGTGTGGCGGAGGCGGAGGTTCGGTCCGGCTTCCCGGGTCGCGGCGACATGTCCGCCCCACGCCCCGATCATGTGGCCGCCGACGACCGCGACGAGCTGGATCGTCCAGACGAGGCCCGGCGAGAGGAGCGACCCGTCCGGCTGGTAGAACGCCGTTCCGAAGAGGTCGGCCCCGGTCTGGAGCGGATCGGAGATCGCGATGACGATCCGCTGGCCGTCGATCAGCAGATACGTCAGGTAGTGGGCCACGAGGTAGCCGAGCGCGATCGGGAGGAGTCCGGCCGCGGTCGACGCGACGCCGACGAGGGCGGAAACTCCGAGCGCGGCCGCGGCGACGAGACCGAGGAACGCGGCCAGCTGGAGAGTGAGGATGGGCGGGGCCGGCGCCCCGAGGACCTCGTACCACGGCGTCGTCTGGGAGAGACCGTCGAACAGGATCGAGCCGGTGGCGAAGGCGACCAGGACGATGTCCGCGCGGGTACAGCCACCCTGCAGGAGGCCGCTGGCGAACGGGCGCCGCCGGACTCTGCCGGATTCGTCCGCGAGCTGGAACGGCGCGAGCCGATTGAGAAGACGGAACCAGACGCCAAATGTCTCGCCGTTGGCCCGCCAGGTGTCTCGCCCGAACTGGGCCATCATCGCGAGGGTGAACGCGGTGTATGCGACGACGACGACGAACAGGGTTCGGCCGATTCCGCCGCGCAGGACGATCTCGAGCCAGATGACGAACGCCATCCCGGCGACCGCCGGCCAGCGCCCGAGCCGAGCCGGGTAGTCGGCCACCTCCCAGCTCTGGACGCCTGCCGCGCGGAGCACGCGTGCTCCGAGGTCGTGGATCGTCGAGAACGGATCGAGCCACTGCCAGATCGGAAAGACGAACGCCGACACGATCGCGATCCCGACCCAGGTGTAGACCCAGACGAACAGGGACGCGACGTCCGCGTCCGACGAGCCGCCGACGATCCCCTGGGCGACGATCCAGATCCAGCCCAGCAGGCCGATCGCCCGGAGGCCGATGCGCAACGGCGCGGGCGGCATGCGCCTCGGCCCATCGGCCGCCGGCAGCTCCGCCCGCAGGTCGCGCAGGAGGACGAACGCGAACGACAGCGCGACGGCCATCCCCGCGCCGGCCAGGTAGACCACGAGCGGGAGCTGGCTCTGGTATCTCCCCTCGAGGGTGTGACCCGCGACGGTTGCGGGGAGGGTGAGCGCGGCGAACGCCGCGACCAGCACCGCGGCGAGGCGCCGCGCGCCCCGCATCATCGGCCGGCGGACCGCCGATTCCGGAGGAGGAGTGCGCCGAGCGCGACGACCGCGATGACTACGCCGAGGAGCGGGAACAACACGTCCGCCGGTCCGCCGGCGACCGTCCCGTTGCCACTCGGGGTGGGGGAGCGGGTCGGTGCAGGGGACGGCGTGGGAATTGCGGTCGCGGTCGGACCGGGAGTGGCCGTGGGAGCCGGCGTCGGCGTGGGTGGCGGCGGCACGACGCTGAACGTGATCGTGCCCCGCTCGACGTCGCGATCGGCGCCGACCGACGTCCACTGGATCGTGTACTGGCCGGTCCCGAGCGGGTCGTCGAGCGCGAAGACGAGCTCGTCGCCGTCGACGGTCGCGGATGCGATGGTCGCCCCGGTCCCATCCTTCAGGTCCGCCTTGCTGCCCGGGGCGAGCGGCTCGTCGAACGTGAGAACGATCGGCCCGTCGAAGGGTGCCTCGACCTCCGACTTGTCGGCGGGATCGGACGACACGAGTTCGGCGTGCGCGGCCACGGGACTCGCGACGACGGCGAGAACGACCAGGCCGAGGAGGAGGGCGTGCGTGACGCGCGCCGAATGGGTGACAGTCACCCGCCGAGTGTAGCCAGCGGCTCGCGAGGCGTCCTCAGCCGGCCGCGGCGACGACTCCATCCACCTCCGGGATGACCTCACGGCCAATCGTGTCGAGCCTTGCCTGGACGTGGGCGTCCGGCATGTTGACGATGACGTGCTCGATGCCCTCGTCGGCCTGGTCGCGCAATCGGGCCACGACCTCGGCGGGTCGCTCGCGGCCCAGGTCGACTTCGATCAGCGACGTCTTCTCGATCTCCTCGAACGGCCGGCCGACGGCGTCGCAATGCCGCCGGAGCACCTCGAGCTTGCGCCGGCTCTCGCCAGGATCGGGGACGAGGATATTGCAGGCGTCGGCGTACTCGGCGACGAGGCGGAGGGTTCGCCGCTCACCGCCGCCACCGACCATGATTCGCGGCCGGGGCGCCGACACGGGCATCGGGTTGAGGATCGGCTCGGCGAGACGGACGTGGCGCCCATTCACCGGCGAGCGATCGCCGGACCACATGCGGGTCGCGAGGCGAAGTGTCTCCTCGAGCCACTCGAACCGCTCGCGCCGGTCCGGCCACGGCACGCCGAGCCCGCGTGCCTCACGCTCGTACCAACCGGCTCCGAGCCCCAGGTACGTCCGCCCACCGGCAAGCACGTCGAGGGTCGTCGCGATCTTCACCAGCAGCCCGGGATGACGGAAGTGGACGCCCGCCACGAGCGGGCCGAGGGCAATCCGATCGGTTGATCGGGCGAGGTAGCCGAGCGTCGTATACGCCTCGAGCATCGGTTCGTCCGGGCCGCCCCAGCCGGTGCTTTCAGGTAGCTGGAAGAAGTGGTCCATCACCCACAGGCTGGCGAAGCCGTTCGCCTCCGCGGCCCGGGCGATCTCCGCGAGGCGAGGCGCGATCAAGGCCGGACCTCCCGGCCACTTGAACGACGCGAGCTGGAGCCCCACTCGCATCGGTCAGGTCCCTCGGGCGGCGCCCGCGTCGGCGCACGGGTCGTCGACGATCGGCGTCGAAGCGATCGCCGCACCGACGGCGATCATTCCCCGGCCCAGGACGGCCCGGACCGACGGCTTCCTCGGATGGTTTGCCCGGGCCGCCAGCCCCAGGCGCTCGGCGGCGGCCTCCGCCTCGAGGGCGGAGATGTGCGACCTGACGAGGATCCGCTGAGTCGTCGTATTCATCGTTCCCATCTCCCTCGTGTTAGGCATCTATCTAACTCCGTGGTCTGAAAGAGGACCGCGCCTGCCGGCGCGGCCGGAAGTCGGCTAATTCGCCGGGCCGTTGTCGACGAGGAACCGCTTCAGCTCGATCGACGCGTCGTCGAGGCGCTGCCGCCGGAGGCTGTAGTACATGACCGTGCCCGCCTCGACGATCGTCACGAGACCGGCCGATCGCAGCAGGGCGAGGTGGTGCTTGATCGTGGGCTTGGACAGGTCGAGCTGCTGGGCGATCTCGGTCAGGTAGAGGTCACGCCCGGCGAGGAGCTTGAGGATCTTCATCCGCGTGTCGTCCCCGAGGGCGCGATGGAGGCGGACGACCGACGGGGGCGCGGAAAGCGGGTCGCCCGCGTCGAGAGCTTCGTCGGCGATCGGATAGCCGAAGAACCGCCAGTCCGGACCGGCGAGGAGGAAGTTGTACGGCCGCGAGAAATACGACGGAGCCAGGATGACCCGCCGAATGCCCGGCTCGCCGAGCCAGCGCAGGCCGTTGGTCGTCCGTTCGATCAGGTCGGCGCCCTTCAGGGTGCCCCGATCCGCGGCTCGAAGCGCGTAGTCGCGCTCGCCCATCGTCGCGATCCGGTCGCTGATCGGCTCGAACAGCTCGAGCCAGCCACGGAGCGCGGCGACCACGGCCGCGTGCGTGCCGGCCGGGTCGCGGAGCATCGCGAGGCGCTCCTCCCGGTGCCAGTCAGGAAGCAGCTCGGTGATCTCCGCCATGACTGCCTCGTCGCCGTTGATCGCCCGTTCCAGCATCTCCGGCAGGCCAGGGGTCAGGAAGGCCTCGCACAGGACCGCCCGGACGACGTCGCGCGGATTGGCCGCCTCGACTGCCTCGACGAACTGGCGCGGAGTCCGGAGCTCCGGGTGCTCCACGGCGAAGGTGGCGATCTGGATCGCGATCTCGTGCTCGGGCCGGCTGACCGACGCCAGGACGTCCTGTGGGAGGGAGGCGCGGGCGTCGGCCAGCCATTTTCGGTCGGCGGCGGGGAGATCGTCCGTCGACCCGGCGTCGTCGGAGAGGCTGAACACGAAGTCGTAGACGGGGCGGACGTCCCATTCGATCGCGTACTCGGCGCCACCGGAGAACCCGCGCACGGCCGCCCGCGTGAGCGCGGCGGCCGGGCGATCCGGTGCGCGGTGGGTGGTCGGACGGGCGGCCATCGGTCTGTTGGAACTCCCTAACTCGTGTTAGATGGAAATCTAACTCCGCAGCGGCCGTCGTGTCAAGTGCCCGGCCCATTTCAGCCCGGGAGCGGATTACAGCGTCATCGAACAGAGGGTGGGGGCAGAGCCCTGTGGGCGAGCTCTTGGCTCCCAGAGGGCGCCGGCAGGCGGTCCGTAGTTGGTCAGTACCAACCGAGATGGCCCGTACCCGGCTCCCGCCGCGCAGCAGGGACCGCCCTCGCGGCCCGTTCGGGTCGCGGCCGTTCGAGGTAGCTGGAAAGTCGGCAGGCTCGGGAGCAGCTCCGACAGGGGACCGGCCGACACCGCCTACAATGGCCCGACTTCCTCAGGTCCTCACTATTTCGGATGCCACCCATGTCCACCCCGGTCGTGTCGTTCACCGACGAGCGCCTCCCGAACGGCCTGCGTGTGATCGTTGCCGAGGACCACCTCGCCCCCGTCGTCGCGGTGAACATCTGGTACAACGTCGGCTCGAAGCACGAGGTCCCGGGCAAGACGGGTTTCGCCCACCTGTTCGAGCACGTGATGTTCCAGGGCTCGCGGAACGTCGGGAAGGCGGAGCACATCGCCCTCATCCAGGCCGCGGGCGGAACGATGAACGGCACGACCTGGCTCGACCGGACGAACTACTTCGAGACCGTGCCTTCGCACCAGCTCGAGCTCGCCCTGTGGCTCGAGGCCGACCGGATGGGAACGCTCCTCGACGCCCTCTCCCAGGAGAACCTCGACAACCAGCGTGAGGTCGTCAAGAACGAGAAGCGCTGGTCGTACGACAACCGTCCGTACGGCTCGTGGAACGAGAAGCTCCAGGCCCACCTGTTCCCGCCCGAGCATCCGTACCACCACACGACGATCGGCTCGATGGACGATCTCAATGCGGCCTCGCTCGAGGACGTCCGCGAGTTCTTCCGGACCTGGTACGCCCCGAACAACGCTGTCCTCACCGTCGTGGGCGACGTCGAGCCCGACAAGGCCAGGGAGTGGGCCCGCCGGTACTTCGGCGGGATCCCGGCGAACCCCAGCCTGCCGCCGATCGGCGACCTGGCCCTCCCGGCCGTCCTCGGCAAGGAGCGCCGCGAGGTCGTCTTCGACAAGGTGCCCTTGCCGAGGGTGTACTTCGGGTTCCGGGCGCCGCCGTTCGGCGACGTTCGGCTGGACGCGCTCGACGTCGCCTCCCAGATCCTCGCCGGCGGTCGCGGCAGCCGCCTGCACCGGCGCCTCGTTCGGGACGAGCGGATCGCCCAGGACGTCGCCCTGTTCACCCTCGGCTTCGTCGGCGGCGCCTCGGTCACGGCCGGCTGGGCGACGGTCCGGCCGGGAGTCGACGTCGGCCGGGTCGAGGCCGCGTTCGAGGAGGAGCTCGAGCGCCTGGGGCGGAAGGTCGTGTCGGAGGACGAGCTCGCCCGGGCCAAGGCCCTCGTCGAGGCCGACGAGCTGGGTGCACTCCAGCGGGTCGAGGAGCGGGCCGACCGGCTGGCGATGTACGCGACGCTGTTCGACGATCCCGATCTCATCAACCGGATGCTCGGCCGGTATCTCGCCGTGACGCCCGAAGCGATCCGGGACGTGGCGGCAACGGTCCTGCGGCGGGACAACCGGGTCGTCCTGACGTATCTCCCGGAGATCCCGCCGGCCGACTCCGCGGTCGTCGCCGAGCCCGTCGAGATCGACGAGGAGGTGGCCGCGTGACCGGCGTCATCGCGACCCGGCCGGTCCCGGGCACGCCCCGGCCCTACGACTTCCCGCCGTTCCGGCGCGATGTCCTGTCGAACGGCCTCAGGCTCATCACCGTCCACCTGCCGGGCCGGCCACTCGTGTCCGCCTCGCTGATCCTTCCGAACGGGGCGGCCGACGAGGCAGCGGACCAGGCCGGCGCCACGGTCCTCGCGGCGCGGGCGCTGTCAGAGGGCACCGAGCGATACGACGCGATCGCCCTCATCGAGGCGTCCGAGCGGCTCGGCGCGACGCTCCATGCCGAGGCCGGCTGGAACGCGACCTCGGCAGGCGTGGACGTCCCCGCGGCCCGGCTCGCGCCCGCCCTCGAGCTGCTCGCCGAGATGGTCGCCCGCCCGACGTTTCCGGACGCGGAGGTCGAGCGCCTCCGGGACGAGCGGCTGAACGATCTCCTGCAGGCCCGGGCGGATCCGCGCCGGCGCGCTGACGAGGCGTTCGCGGAGACGGTCTACGCTCGCGAGTCGCCGTACCACCGGCCCTCGGGTGGAACGAAGGAGACGGTCGCCCGGCTCGACGGGCGGCGCCTTCGGGCGGCCTATACCCGGGGCGTCGACCCAGCCCGGGCCACGCTGATAGTCGCCGGCGACCTGTCCGGGCTGGACGTCTCGGCCATCGCCGAGGACCTGTTCGGGTCGTGGGCGGCCGATCGGGGCGCCCGGCCGCCGGGCCGGCTCGTCGATCGGTCGGACGTTGCGTCGCGCTTCGTCAGGGTGATCCACCGGCCGGGATCGGTCCAGACGGAGATCCGGATCGGGCATCGAGGGGTGCCGCGCCGGATCCCCGACTTCCACGCCGTCTCGGTGATGGCGTCAATTCTCGGCGGACTCTTCAACTCCCGCCTGAACATGAAGCTCCGCGAGGAGAAGGGCTACACGTACGGGGCCCACGCCGGCTATGACCTCCGACGCGGCGCGGGGCCGTTTTCCGCGCGGGCGGCCGTGAACACCGAGGCGACCGTCCCGGCCATCGCCGACTTCCTCAGCGAGATCGATCGGATCCGCGAGCGCCCCGTCGACGAGGACGAGCTCCGGGCGGCGCGCGATTTCCTCGTCGGGGTCTTCCCGCTCCGCTTCGAGACCCCGGGCGCGGTCGTTGGTGCGCTGTCCGGGATCGTCGTCCACGACCTGCCGGACGACGAGCTGGCGCGCTACCGGCCGGCGATCGAGGCGATCACTCGCAGGGACGTCGCGATGGCCGCCCGGGCCCGGATCGAGCCCGATCGCAGCGCGATCGTCCTCGTCGGCGACGCCGACGCGTTCGGGCGCGACCTCGAGGCGGCCGGGTTCGGGCCGATCGTCGTCGAGCGCGACGAGGCGCCCGTGACCGAGGGACCGGCCGAGGGCGTCGACGAAGAGATGGGCCCAGTCGACGATCACGGGGCCGGGCCGGCCGAAGGCGCCGAAGGCCCGGCCGACGGCCGCCCCGACGAGCCGGCCGATCCGAACACCCGCAGCGAGGTCGACGACGGCCGCTGAACCCGGCGCCGAGCTGGTGGGCCCCGCGAAGCCTGGCCGCCTCGACGCGCGACTGCCGGCCCTCGCCTCGCCGGTCTACCGGCGGTTTCTCGTCGGGGCGTTCGTCGGGACGCTCGGCGCCTGGATGCAGGCAACCGCGCAAGGCTGGCTTGTCCTCGAGCTGACGGACTCGCCGGGGCTCCTCGGCGTCACCAGCGCCGCGGGCGCCGCCCCGATCCTCTTCCTGACCCTCTTCGCCGGCGTCCTCGCCGACCGCGTCGACCGGCGGCGCGTGCTCGTGGCGACCCAGCTCGCCGCGGCCTCGCTGGCCGCCCTCCTCGCGGTCCTGACGATGACCGGGCTGGTCGAGTTCTGGCATGTCGTCGTGATCGCCGGCCTGTCCGGCGCCGTGGGTGCGCTGGCGATGCCGGCATTCCAGGCGATCGTCTCCACGATCGTCGACCGCCCGGCGATCGGCAACGCGGTCGCCCTGAACTCGGCCCAGTTCAACCTGGGTCGGATCGTGGGGCCGACGGCGGCCGGCGCCGCGATCGTCGCCGGCGGCATCGCGCTTGCCTTCTGGGCCAACGCACTGGCCCTGCTCGTCGTGGCCCTCGTTCTCGCGACGCTCCGCCTCCCATCGCCGGCGGCGCTCGTCCGGGTCGAGGCGTCGATGTGGGCGAACCTCATCGACGGCATCGAGTACCTCCAACGCGATCGACTGATCCGGCTCCTCGTGCTGCTCGCGGTGGCGCCCGCCCTGTTCGTCCTGAACTACCTTGTCCTCATGCCCGTCTACGCCCGGGACGTGCTCGGCGTCGGTGCCCCTGGCCTGGGGCTGCTGACCGCCGGGGTGGGGATCGGTGCGCTGACCGGGGCCCTGGGGGTGGCGGTGCTGCGCCCGTCCGGGGGGAGCGGAAGGCTGCTGCTGGCGGGGCTCACCGTCGGCTCGAGCGCGCTCATCGTATTCGCCGTCTCGCGCTGGCTGCCCCTGTCGATGCTCTCCCTGGCGGTGCTCGGCGCGGCGCAGGTCGCCTACTACACGACCACCAGCACGCTCATCCAGGTCCTCGTCCCGGCGCGCCTGCGGGGCCGCGTGTCGTCGCTCTACGTCCTGACGTCGCTCGGCGTCATCCCGTTCGGCAACCTCCTCGCCGGGTTCGTCGCCGAGCGGTTCGACCCGACCATCGCCCTCGCCGGCGGTGGATTCGCCACGCTGCTCGTCGTCGCCTGGGTGGCCGTCCGGTTCCCGGAGCTGCGGCGCGTCGAGGCCCGGACGATCCCGCCGGCCGGCTGAGGCCCGCCGGCCGGTCCCCGTCCCGGCGGGCGCTCGATCCCGCTACCCTCCGGGGATGATCGTCGTCGTCGGCAACCCGATCGCCCGACTGCCCGATGCCGGCGGCGGCCTTGCCGGGGTCCCGGCCCAGGTTGCCGCCGCCGCCGCCCGTGCCGGCGCCACGGTTCAACTCGTCGGAAAGGCCGGCGAAGACCGGGCGGGGAACGACCTCATGCTCGAGCTCGCTCGGGCAGGGATCGGGCACGTGGCGCTCCTGCGCGACCCGGCCCACGCCACCCCGATCGCGAGCGCCGACCGGAAAGACGAGGCGCCGGACGCGCCTGCCGGGCGTGCACTCGCGGACCCGACCGACGGCGCGCCCTCCGTTTCGCCGGCCGATCCTTCGGAGCGGCCGCAGCTCGACGCGGCCGATATCGAGCTCGCGCTCCGCTACCTGCCGGACTACTCGACGATCGTCGTCGCCGAGCCCATACCCGAAACGGCCGTCGCGATCGTGGCCGACGCGGCGTCGTGGGTCGGGGCGACGCTGATGATCGTGGTAGCCGGCGCGGGCGAGGGAGCGGCCGTCCCGGCGTCGGCGACCGTGTTCGAGGCGCCTTCCGCCGACCCGGACGGCTCTTTTGCGACGATGCTGGGCGAGCTCGCGGCGGCAGTCGATCGCGGCACGCCGATCGAGGCCGCGTTCCGCGAGGTCGAGGGACGCCTGGGCCTCACCCCGGCGGGCGACTGACGCCCGCCTGAGGGCCCAGGGGCCTCAGGCCGGCACGAGCGGCTCGACGAGCGCCGGGCCGTCGTTGCGGACGTTGTTGACGAGGCGGACGACCGGGTAGATCTCGAGGGCCACGTCGTCGGACGGGGCAAGGAGCGCGTGGAGCTCGCCCGGATCGCCGGGCCGCGGGCTCAGCCAGGTCGCCCACGCGCGTGGCGGCAGCACGACCGGCATCCGGTCGTGGAGGGCGGCGATCCGATCGTTGGCCCGGGTCGTGACGATCGTGAAGGTCCGCCGGATGCCGCCCGTCTGCGGATCGCGCCACCCGGCCCACAGGCCGGCAAGGGCGAGGGGGAGTCCGTCGGCGCGGAGGATCCGGTGCGGCTGGCGGACGCCGTTGTCGCGCCGCCACTCGTAGAAGGAGTCGACCGGCACGAGGCACCGCTTCCGGCGGAACGCGTCCCGGAACGCGGGCATGGCGGAGATCGTCTCGGCCCGGGCGTTGAACGTCCGGGCGGCGATCTTCGGATCGGCCGCCCACGGCGGGATCAGGCCCCAGCGGTAGGTCGTGACAGCCCGCCGGTCTTCACGCTGCACGACGACGGCCGCCTCGTCCGTCGGGGCGACGTTGAAGTGGCCGCCCGGATCCTCGGCGACGTTCTCGGCGTCGAAGATCTCGGCCAGCTCGGACGTCGGCCGTTGCTGTGTGAACCGGCCGCACATCGTCAGCCGCGCGCCGGGAGGCGAGGGGCCGGAACGCGGGCGGCAGGGGCGAGCATCGGCGGAAGTCTAGTAGAGTCCGCCCGATGAACGACGGGGGACCGGCGCCCGGGCCGGAGCTCTTCGGCGAGGGGCCGCTGACCCGCGAGGCCGCGCGGTCGATCCTCGATCGGGCGGCGGAGCTGCTCCAGGCGGGCGACTACCGGGACGCCGGCGTGCTGTACCGGCGGGTCGTCGGATTCGAGGACGCGACTGTGACTGCCGCGGCGCTCCTCGGCCTCGCCGAGACCCTCTACCGGCTCGACCAGGACGAATCGGCGGTTGCGACCTGGGAGTCGATCCTCGAGCTGCCCGAGACGCCGTCCACGTACCACGCGTACCGGAACATCGCGGCCGCCCGCGTCCGGGAGGGTGACCTCCAGGGCGCGATCGCGGCATATCGCGAGGCCGACCGGCGCGCCCCGGCGGCCGACAAGCCGGAGATCGCCAACCGCCTCGGCTGGCTGGCGAAGGAGACCGGCAACACCGGGGCGTCGCGCCGCTATTTCGCGCGGGGACGGAACGCCGGACCGGCGTTTCCCCTCACCTGGCTGATCATCGGGCTCACGGTCGTCGTCTCGTTCATGGCGATGTCGCCCGAGGGCTCGTTCCTCTACGGCGTTCTCGAGCTCGACAAACAGGCGGTCGCCAACGGCGAGTACTGGCGATTGTGGACGGTGACGCTCGTCCACGACCCGGCCAATCTTCTCCACCTGTTCTTCAACATGTATGCGCTGTACATCTGCGGACCGCTCGTGGAGCAGCTGTACGGGTCACGGCTCTTCCTCGCCTTCTACCTCCTGTTCGCGGCGGCCGGTTCTGTCGGCAGCTTCGTGTTCGGCGGTGACGCGCCGTCGGTCGGCGCATCCGGCGCGATCTTCGGCCTGTTCGGGCTCCTCCTGGCCGCGTCGCGGACACATCATCCGGTCCTCGACAGGCAGGGTCGCTCGCTGGTCGGCCAGATCGGGATGCTGATCGTGCTGAACCTCATCCTCGGGTTCGCGCTGGGAGCGCGGATCGACAACGCGGCACATGTCGGAGGGTTGCTCGCCGGCCTCTGGCTGGGCGTCCTCATCGTCCCGGGCCGGGTCTCGACGCTCCGCGGGATGTGGCAACGGCCGGCGGGCCAGGACGGCTCCGGGCCGCCGTCGCTCGTCCTGCCCGTCCTGGGCGTCGCGGCCCTCGTGGTCGTGCTCGCCGTCGGAATCGTCATCGGGACGGCCCAGCGCGGCGGGAGCGTGGCGGCGGAGCCGGGCTACGCTTCGACCGCCCTTGCCCCGCCGGCCGTCGCGGTCGCAGCGGTCAGTCGCGCGGAATAGCCTCGCTGAGTTCGGCGACGGCGTCGCGCAGGTCGTCGATCGCTTCGCCGCTCGCGTCGTCGGCCACCTCCTCGACCTTGTCCTCCAGGCGCCGCGTGCGCTCCCGCGCGGCGTCATAGTCGCGGGCGACGAGGGCCTCGCGGACGTCGGCCGCCCGCTTCCGGAGCTCCATCACGTCCTTGTTCCGGACGTCGCTCTCCTGTCCGACCCGATCGATCGCCGCGTCGACCCGGTCGAGCGCCTCGAACGCCGGGAGAGCCGGGTCGGGCGTGGGGGTGGGAGTCGGAGTCGGAGTCGGGGTCGGGCTGGGCGTCGGGCTGGGCGAGGGCGACGGCGTCGCGCTGGCGGTAGGCCGCGGCGTCGACCCGGCCCCGAGGCCGGCGCCGTCGCCGAACAGGGCGGCCAGGGCGAGGAGGCCGAGCAGGACGAGGCCGAAGGCCCCGATCGCGACGAACGCCGGCCGCGGCGGCCCCGACCGACGGTCGGAGGCCCCGTGGCGGACCGGCGGGCGGTCCGGTGGACGGACCGGACGCCGGAGAGCGATCGTCGCCGCGCTTGAATCGACGGGTGGAAGGGCGCCGCTCCGGGCGTGGCCGGCCGCGAGACCCGAAGCGAGCTCCGTCGGCGTCGGGCGGGCGTCTGGATTCGCCGCAAGGGCCGCCGCGACCGAGCGGTCGTACGCGGTCCCGAGCTCGGGCGCGATCGTCGACACGAGCGGGGCCGGCCGCGAATGGGCGTCGACGAGATCCTTCACCGATGCTGCCGGGCGCGGCAGCCGCCCTGTGAGAGCCTGGAACGCGACCACGCCCAGCGCGTAGACGTCGCTCGCCGCGCTGGCCCGGCCCGTGCCGAGGAGCTCGGGGGCGAGATAGCCCAGCGTGCCAACGGTGGCACCGACCGCCGTGAGCGCGGTCAGCTCGGATCGATCGGCCGGCCGCGCGAGACCGAAGTCCGCCAGCTTCGGCCGCCCACCGGCGAAGAGGATGTTGTGGGGCTTCACGTCGCGATGGACGAACCCGCGCCGGTGGAGATCGGCCAATCCGTCGGCCACGGCCGCGACGACGGACGCAACCTCGCCGGGTGGAAGCCGGCCACGCTGGGCGAGGCGCTCCGCGAGCGAGCCCCCCTCGCACAGCTCCATGACGTAGAACGGATCGCGGCCGGTCGCGGCATCCCCCGGCTCCACGTCGAACACGTTGACGACGTTGGGATGGGCCGCGGCCGCGAGCGCTCGCGCTTCCCGGTCGAAGCGCCGCGCCAGGGCGGAATCCGCGGCCAGGTTCGGGAGCAGGATTTTGATCGCGACGTCACGCTCGAGGCGGAGGTCGCGGGCCCGGTAGACGGAGGCCATCCCCCCGGCCCCGATCGGCGCGTCGATGCGGTACCGACCGGCGAGCACGTCCCCGACGATGGGCATGGCGGGCAGGGTACCCGATGGCGGTTCGGACGCCCGGTTCGGACGCCCGGTCCGGGTACCCGGTGGCGGTTCGGACGCCCGATGCCGGTTCGGACGCCCGATGCCGGTTCCGACGCCCGGACCGCGCGCTTCGGTCACACTGCGAGGATGTTCGCTACGCTGCTCGGCCGACTGCCGGGCCTCGACTCCGATCCCGGCAACCGGGCCGACCCTGACGACGCCGTCCGCGAGGCGATCGCCGCCCAGGAGCTAGCCGGCCTGGAGCCGCTGACCGACGGCCGGCTGCGCTGGCCGGACGCGTTCGGGCCGCTGCGTGGCCTGGCCGAGCTGGCGTCGTGGCAGGCGCCGCTCACCGTCGCAGAATGGAGCTTCGCTGCTTCCTTGACGACGCAAGCCGTCAAGCAGTCGCTTCCCGGACCCTACACGCTGGGCCGGCGCCTCGTTCCCGGCCGTCGTCGCCGCGCGGTCACGACCGCGCTCGCCGAAGCGCTTCACGCGGAGGTCGCCGCGCTCGCCGAGGCCGGCTGTCCGCTGGTGGAGATCGACGAGCCAGACGCCGTGGCGATCGGCGACCTCGAGTCCGAACGTCGCCTGTTCAGGGAGGCGCACGGCCGGCTGGCTCAGGGCATCGGTGGCACGCACCTGTCGCTGGCATTGACCGGCGGCAACGTCGACACGGCGGGTCCCTCGACGGTGTTCGACGCGCCGTACGCGAGCTACGCGGTCGACCTCATCGCGGGGCCCGACAACTGGCGCCTCGTCGCCGTCGCGCCCGGGGATCGCGGCATCGTCTGCGGCGCGCTGTCGGCCGCGCCGGATTCGCACGACGGGCCGGAGGTCCTCGTCTGGGCCGCCCACTACGCGGCATCGACGGGCGGCCGCGGGCTCGCCCGGGTGGGGCTCGCCAACGCCCCCGGACTCGAGAAGCTCGACTGGGCGGCGGCCCGGCGGAAGCTCGTCCGGCTCGGGGAAGCGGCACGGATCGCGGCCGCGGAGTCGGCCTCCGAGATGGCCGCGGCGCTCGATCCGCGGGCGATCGACTTGCGGAGCGCCGCATTCGGGCGATTCACGCCCCGCCCGCGCCGGTCACCTCCCGACGCGTCGTGACCGGACCGCCCGTCGATCGGGGCGTGCTCTTCTGGCGCCTCGCGTTCCGGGCCGGCTACCGGGTCATTCGCCTCCTCGACCCGCTGATCCGCCGGGAGTGGCGGTCAGGCTCCGGCGGCCTCGGCCGGGTCGTCGAGCTCGACGTCGCCGGCCGGCGGACCGGACGGGCGCGGCCGATCATCGTCACCGGCCTGACGGTCGACGGACGCGACTACGTCGGGCATCCGAACGGCGACGCGGGATGGACGCGCAACGTCGAAGCGGCCGGCCTGCTGCGGGTCGTCTCGACCGATGGCTCGGCGCGACAGGTGCGCGCGATCCGATTGCCGTCCGGACCCGAACGCGAGTCCGTCATTCGGGCGACCTGGTCGCAGCAGCCGTTTCCGGCGAACCACCTTTATTCGGCCGCCCGGGACCACGTCCGTCGGGTCGGTGTGTACTTCCGCCTCGAACCGGTGTAGGGACTCACTGTTCAGGCGAACGCGGCGCATGAAATCCGCGTAGTGGGGGAGTGGCTCACGCTGGCTCGTCGCGGTGAACCCACATTGTGAATTCGGCTGGCGGGAACTCGCCCTTGATTCCGCGCCGCCGCGGTGCAAGGATTCAATGTCGCTCCGCCGGCCCATCTCGCCGTGTCGGGGACGCTCCGCCGCCGACGCGTCGACGCAACCGTCCAGGGGAAGGAGGCACGGCCGTGACCGAGCACATCGCGCTCGTGGTGAACGGACAGCGACGGGAGCTCGACGTCGAGCCGAGACGTCTCCTGGTCCAGGTCCTGCGGGAGGACCTGGACCTCACCGGGACCCACGTCGGGTGCGACACGTCGCAGTGCGGCGCGTGCACGGTTCACGTCGACGGTCAGGCCGTCAAGTCCTGCACGATGCTCGCCGTCCAGGCCGATGGCAGCGCGGTGCGCACGATCGAGGGCATGGCCACCGACGGTGAGCTCCATCCGCTGCAGGCCGCGTTCTGGGAGAAGCACGGTCTCCAGTGCGGCTTCTGCACGCCCGGGATGATCATGGCCGCCGCCGACCTGCTCGAGCGGACGACCGATCCGAGCGACGAGGAAATCCGGTACGCGATCGAGGGGAACTTCTGCCGGTGCACCGGCTACCACAACATCGTCGCCGCGATCCGCGAAGCCGCGGCCGTGACTCGAGCCGGAGCCGCGGCTCCGGTCGGCAAGGCGTAGGAGGGAACCGATGGCCACCCAAGTCCTCGGCGCCCCGATCAAGCGCCGCGAGGATCCCCGCTTCATCACAGGCGAGGGCCACTACCTCGACGACATCAAGCTGCCCGGGATGACCAGCGCCGCCGTCCTCCGCAGCCCGTACGCCCACGCCCGGATACGGTCGATCGACACGACGGCCGCGAAGGCGATGCCCGGCGTCGTGGCCGTGTGGACCGGTGAGGACACGAAGGACATCAATCCGTTGCCCTGCGCCTGGCCCGCGGGCGGAGTCGACAACAACATCAACACGCCGCGCATTCTCGCGATCGACACCGTTCGGTGGACCGGCGAGGGCGTCGCCCTCGTCGTCGCCGAATCGGCGGAGCAGGCACGGGACGCGATCGACGCGATCGTCGTCGACTACGAGCCGCTGCCCGTCGTCGTCGACGCCGAGGCGGCGCTCAAGAAGGGCGCCCCGCAGCTACACGAGAACGCGCCGAACAACGTCGTGATGCGCTGGACGGTCGGCAAGGAGAAGGAGACCGACGCCGCGATCAAGTCGGCCGAGGTCGTCGTCCGCCAGCGGATCGTCAACCAGCGCCTCATCCCGAACCCGATCGAGACTCGCGGCGCGCTCGCCCGCTGGGATCCCGGCACTGACGAGTACACGATCTGGATGACCAGCCAGGCGCCCCACGTCATGCGCCTCCTGATCGCCGCGTTCGTCCTCGGCGTGCCGGAGCACAAGATCCGCTGCATCAGCCCGGACGTCGGAGGCGCGTTCGGGTCGAAGATCTACCTCTACACGGACATGGTCTTCACCGCGTGGGCCTCGAAGCAGCTCGGCGGCCGGCCGGTCAAGTTCGTCGAGAGCCGTAGCGAAAACTACCTGGCGACCACCCACGGCCGGGACCACATCACCGATTTCGAGATCGCCGGCACGCGCGACGGCACGATCACCGGGCTGCGGGTCAAGACGATCGCCAACCTGGGGGCCTACCTGTCGACGGTCGCGCCGGGCATCCCGACAACGCTCTATGCGCGGCTGCTCGGCGGGCCATACGTGACGCCCGCGATCTGGTGCGAGATCACCGGGGTCTATACGAACACCGGGATGGTCGACGCCTACCGGGGCGCGGGTCGGCCCGAGGCGACCTACCTACTGGAGCGGGCGATCGACCTGTTCGCCCGTGAGATCGGGCTCGACGGCGCCGCGGTCCGGCGCAAGAACTTCATCCCGCCGGACCAGTTCCCATACCGCAACACGAGCGGCCTGGGCGCGAACCGGAGCGGGATCGAGCTGTCGATCGATTCGGGCAACTACACGCCCACGATGGACAAGGCGCTCACGATCGCCGGCTACTACGAGATCGGGAAGGCGAAGGACGAGGCCCGCCGCCGCGGCAAGTACCTCGGGATCGGGATTTCGAGCTACATCGAGGCGTGCGGCATCGCCCCATCGAAGTGGTTCGGGCTCCCGGGCGAGGGCTGGGGAGCCGGCCTCTGGGAATCGGCCAACGTCCGCGTTCACCTGACCGGCAAGGTCGTCGTCACCACCGGTAGCCAGAGCCACGGCCAGGGCCACGAGACGACGATGGCCCAGATCGTCGCCGCGGAGCTCGGGGTGCCGTTCGACGACGTCCTCGTCGAACACTCCGACACAGCCGGGACGCCGTTCGGCTACGGGACGTATGGCAGCCGCAGCGCGACCGTCGGCGGCGTCGCCGCCCGGAACGCCGCCCGCAAGATCATCGAGAAGAGCCGTCGTCTCGCGGCCCACATGCTCGAGGCCTCCGTCGACGACATCGAGTTCGCCGACGGCAAGTTCAGCGTCCAGGGCTCACCCGACAAGGCGAAGACGATCCAGGAGGTCGCGCTCGCCGCATCGGTCGGCTACGACCTGCCGGCCGGGATGGAGCCGTTCCTCGACGAGACCGCGTACTACGACCCACCCAACCTCAGCTGGCCGTTCGGTACCCACGTCGCGATCGTCGAGGTGGACGAGGAGACCGGCGAGGTGGACCTGACCCGCTACATCGCCGTCGACGACGTCGGGAAGAAGATCAATCCCCTCATCGTCGACGGTCAGATCCACGGTGGAATCGTTCAGGGCGTCGGCCAGGCGCTCTGGGAGAGCGCCGTTTACAGCGACGACGGACAGCTCGTGTCCGGGTCGATGATGGACTACGCGCTGCCCCGGGCCTCGTGGCTGCCGGGGTTCGAGCTCGACGAGACAATCACTCCGTCGACGGACAACCCGCTCGGCGTAAAGGGCGTCGGCGAAACGGGCACGATCGCCAGCACCGCGGCCGTCGCCAACGCCGTCGTCGACGCGCTCGCCCCACTCGGGATCCGTCACCTCGATCTGCCGCTCACGGCGCCCCGCGTGTGGCACGCGATCCAGTCCGCGAAGGGAGGCCAGGCATGATCCCCGCGGCGTTCGGCTACAGCCGGCCGAAGACGCTCGACCAGGCGCTCAGGGAGATCCGCAACGGCTCGAAGGTCATCGCCGGCGGCCAGAGCCTGCTGCCGCTCCTCAAGCTCCGGCTGGCGGCCGTCGACAGGCTCGTCGACATCGGCAGCGTGCCCGGCCTCAAGGGTATCCGCCGGCTCGACGACGGCCGCATGGCCGTCGGAGCCTTGACGACGTACCGCGAGCTGCTCGAGTCGCCGGCCGCCGAGTACGGCCTGCTGCGTGACGCTCTGCCGATGATCGCCGACGTCCAGGTCCGGAACCGAGGCACGGTCGGCGGCTCGATCGCTCACGCCGACCCGGCCTCGGACCTGCCGGCGTGCCTGCTGGCCCTCGATGCCGAGATCGTCGCCCGGTCGCCATCCGGCGAGCGGACGATTCGCGCCGCCGAGTTCTTCCAGGGCGCCTTCGCGACCGCGCTCGCCGAGAACGAGATCCTCACCGAGATTCGCCTGCCGGGGCCGCGCGACGATGCGGGCTCGGCCTATCGGAAGCTCAAGCAGCGCGCGTCGGGGTACGCGATCGTCGGCGTCGCCGCGGTCGTCGTCCGGGGCGCTGACGGGACGATCGCCGAGGCCCGGATCGGGATCACCGGCGTCGGCGACGTGGCCTACCGGGCGACTGCCGTCGAGAAGGCGCTCGTCGGTAGCGACGGCTCGGCCAGGGCGATCGGCGCGGCCGCCGTCCTTGCGACCGAGGGCCGGGTGGTCAACGCCGACATCCACGCGGATGCCGAGTACAGGACGGCGATGGCGGCGGTCTACACCCGTCGGGCGATCGAAGGCGCGCTGGCCCGGATCGACGGATGACCGACGGCCGGTGAAGGTGGCGCGGATCGCGCCCGGGCGGCGCGCTCCGCGTTCCCTCGCCGGAGCCGTCCTCGCCCGCGACCTTGCCGTACTCGGCGAGCGCTGGTCGAAAGGCCGCCGCCTGTCGGCTGCCGATCTCGACCAGCTCGGTCGCGCCACGGCCGGCGCGGTTGTGCCGAGCGGACCCGTGACAGTTCTCGTGATCGAGCGCGGCGATCTCCACGAGGACGATGCAGCGCTCCGCCTCGCGCGGGCGATCGGCGACCGTCGGTTGCGGACGAGAGGACCCGCCCAGAGCCGGGTCGACCTGCTGGCCGGGCATGACGGCGTCCTCCATGTTCGAACGGGGCTTCTCGAGCGACTCAACCGCCTCGATCCGATCGAGGTGTTCAGCGCGTTCGACGGTTCGGTCGTCTCGGCCGGCGACCTCGTCGCGAGCGTCAAGGTCGCGCCCCACGTCGTCGATCGGGCCGTCGTCGAGCGGGCGGAGCGGCTGGCTTCGCGCGGTGGACCCGTGGTCGACGTCGCGCCTTTCGTTCCCAGCCGCATCGGGGTCATCGTCAAGGAGTCGATCCGAGCCCCGGCCCGCGAGCGGTTCGAGCGGAGCGTCCGGGCGAAGGTCGAGAGCCTGGGGTCGACGGTCGCCTCGATCGCCTATGTCGCCGACGACGACGCGGCGGTGGAGGAGGCGTTCCGGGCGCTTGTCATGGGACCGCACCCGGTCGATCTCGTCCTGACCGCCGGCGGCGGGTCGACCGATCCAGCGGATCCGTTCTTCGTCGCGATCGAGCGGCTCGGCGGCCGGATCGTGCGGCGTGGCGTGCCGGCCCATCCGGGATCGATGCTCTGGCTCGGCCGCGTCGGGCGGACGGGGGTCCTCGGCTTGCCGACGTGCGGCGCGTACTCGAAGGCGACCGCGGCGGACTTGCTGCTCCCGCGGCTGCTCTCCGGCGAGCCGGTCGCACCGCGAACGGTGGCGAAGCTCGGCCACGGCGGCATCCTCACCCGCGACCAGCGCTTCCGGTTCCCGCCGTACGCCCGTGAGCTGGACGCGCCGGAGGGCTGAGGTACTGCCCATGCCAGTGGAAGGAGGGGCCTGGATGAACTGTCGGGTACACAAGCTCGTAGCGGACCTGACGCTCGTCGCCGAAGGCAGGGTCGCCCTCGTCCGCTACCGGGACGTCTCGCGCTACGACGGACAACGTGGCTGGTTCCTGCCGGACGACCACCTCCAACACGGGGAGGATCCGGCTGCGGGCACTGCCCGGATCGCCCGCGACCAGCTCGGGCTCGCCGTGGAGCCGGCGCGCCTGGCCACCGTGGAGTCCTTCGCGAACGGTGCCTGGCACCTGATCTTCCACTACCTCCTCCAGCTCGACCGCGCGCCCGAGCTGGTACCGGGTCCGAACCTGGTCGAGGCGCGATGGTTCGAGCCCGACAGGCTGCCGCCACGCGAGGACATGGCGCACGACGGGTGGGCGGCCGACGTCCTGAAGGAGGTCCTCGCCGGCCGGGGACCGGCCGCGGTGTAGATTCCCGCGATGAGCGACCGAGACGACCGCCCGCTGGGCACCCGGAGCATCGAGGCGATCCAGGACGACTTCCGCTCGCGCGACTACATCGCCGACCGGTCGCTCGCGACGGCCGTCTTCCTGGCGCTCGAGCTCGGCCGGCCCCTCCTCCTCGAGGGCGAAGCCGGCGTCGGCAAGACCGAACTCGCCAAGGTCCTCGCCCAGGGCCTGGACACGCGCCTCATCCGGCTCCAGTGTTACGAGGGCCTCGACGTCAACAACGCGGTCTACGAGTGGAACTACCCGCGCCAGATGCTCGAGATCCGGCTGCTCGAGGCGCGCGGCGAGGGCGCGAAGGTCGACCCGCACGACATCTTCGGGCCGGAGTTCCTCATCCGCCGGCCGCTCCTCCAGGCGCTCGAGACGAGCTCCGGGGCCCAGCCGCCGGTCCTCCTGATCGACGAGATCGACCGGGCCGACGAGGAGTTCGAGGCGTACCTCCTCGAGATTCTCTCGGACTTCCAGGTGACGGTCCCCGAGATCGGCACGATCAAGGCCGATCGCCCGCCGCGAGTGATCCTCACGAGCAACCGGACGCGCGAGGTCCACGACGCGCTCAAGCGGCGCTGCCTCTACCACTGGATCGACTACCCGACGCTCCAGAAGGAGTACGAGATTGTCCTCGCCCGCGTGCCGGCGGCGCCCGAGCGCCTGGCCCGCGAGGTCGTCGGGTTCGTCCACCGGTTGCGCGAGGCGGACCTCACGAAGGTTCCGGGCATCGCCGAGACGCTCGACTGGGCGGCCGCGCTCCTGTCGATGGGCGCCCGCGAGCTGGCTCCCGAGCTTGTCGACGAGACGCTCGGCGTCGTCCTCAAGTACGAGGAGGACATCCGCCACGTCCGCGGCGAGACGGCGCGCCAGTACCTCGCCGAGGCCACCGCGCGGAGCTGACCGGGGACCACCGATGACCGACCCCGCAATCGTCCGAACACCGACCGGCGAGGAGATCGACGGCCGCCGCCTCCTCGGCGAGTCGGTCCGGTTCGGACGGGCGCTGCGGGCCGAGGGACTGGGGATCGACCTCGGGGCGGCGGTCGACTTCGCCCGGGCCCTGACGCTCGTCGATCTCGGCAAGCGGGAGCAGGTCCGGGCTGCCGGCTCGGCGGTGTTCGTCCGGCGCCGCGACGACCGCGAGGTCTACGACCGCGTCTTCGCCCGCTTCTGGCGCCGGCGCCGGTCGCTGCTCCTGGATCCCGAGGGCCCGGGAACGGAGAAGCGACCCGAGGGCATGCCCGCGGACGATGACGACGGCGGCGACGGGACCGGCACGGACCGGATGGCTGCCCGCGACCCGACGCGCGGCACGCCGATCCCGGGCGACGAGGACTCGCCGGATCTGGGCGACGTCGACGGGATCACGATCGCGCCCGACGCATTCAGTGCGAGCGAGGTGCTCCGCCACCGCGAGTTCGACCGGATGACCGCCGCCGAGCTGCGCGACGCGGAACGGCTGGTGGATCTGCTCACCCCGCGGCTCGAACGCCGCCGGACGCGCCGCTACGAGCTCCATCACCACGGCCGCCTACTCGCCCCGCGGGCGATGTTCCGGCGCAACCTCGCGACCGGCGGGCAGCTCGTCGACTGGGTCTGGCGCCGCCACATCCGCCGGCCGCGGCCCCTCGTCGTCATCTGCGACATCTCGGGCTCCATGGAGCGCCACTCGCGGCTCCTCCTCCGGTTCATCCAGGCGCTCGCGGCGTCATCTGCCGTGCGGACGGAGTCGTTCGTGTTCGGGACGCGCCTGACGCGGGTCACCCGCCTGCTCCGCGACCGGGACCGGGACCGCGCGCTTGCCCGCGTCGCCGACGCCGTCACGGACTGGGCCGGCGGGACGCGGATCGGCGAGTCGTTCCGCGAGTTCAACCTCCGCTGGGCCCGCCGGACGCTCCGCTCGAGCGGTGTCGTGATCGTCGTGTCGGACGGCTGGGACCGCGGCGACCCGGCGCTGGTCGCGAGCGAGACCGCCCGGCTCCGCCGCAACTGCCACCGCCTCGTCTGGCTCAACCCGCTGGCCGGCACGCCGGGCTACCAGCCACTCGCCGCCGGGATGCGCGCCGCCTACCCGTACATCGACGACTTCCTGCCGGCCGGCACGGTCGCGAGCCTCGAGCGGCTCGGCGAGATCCTCGCGGGCGTTCGCGCGAGCGACACCCGGCGGAGCGGCGAGGCCGCGGCCTCGGTCACCGCCGATCCGGTCGTGCGGCCGATCGGCCCGCCGGACGTCGTCGGCGAGCCCTCGGATCCCGCGAGGGCCAGGCCGCTAGCGTCCCGTCGCGGGCTCGACTGAGGAGAGGACGATGAAGGAGCTGCTGGAGACCCTCGAGGCGTGGCGCGACGAAGGCGTCGACGTCGGGCGGGCGGTCGTGGTCCGGACGTTCGGCTCGGCGCCGCGTCCGGAAGGAGCGGTCCTGCTGCTCGCGGCGGACGGTCGGATCGCGGGCTCGGTCAGCGGCGGCTGCGTCGAGGGCGCGGCCGCGGAGGAGATCGAGCGGGCACGCGCGACCGGCCGCGCCCGCGTCATCCGGTACGGCATCAGCGACGAGGAGGCATGGGACGTCGGCCTCGCGTGCGGCGGGACGATCGACGTCCTCGTCCAGCCGTTCGTCGCCGACGCGACGATCGAGGCCGCCGGGGCAGCGGCCCGCGACCACGGTGCGGCCGTCGTCACGCCCCTCCCCGTCGATTCGCCGCCGCCCGAGTTCGGCCCACACGAACCGGGGGCCGGCGCGCCGCCTGAGGAACCGCTCGTCGTCCACGAGGACGGGCGCCTCGAGGGGACGCTCGGTTCCGAGGCGGTCGACGCGGCCCTCATCGCCGAGGCCCGCGAGGCCCTCGTTCGCGGCACCTCGCGAACCGTCGAGCTCGGCGGCCGCTCGCTGTTCGTCGAGGCGTTCCCCGTCCGGCCCCGGCTCGTCGTCGTGGGCGCCGTCCAGGCGGCGATGTCTCTCGTGGCGTTCGCCCGCGAGCTGGGCTGGTCCACGGTCGTCATCGACGGCCGCGCATCGTTTGCCACGCCGGAGCGCTTCCCCGGCGTCGATCGCCTCGTCGTCGGGTGGCCGGACGAGGTCGCCGACGAGATCGGCCTCGGGCCGAACGACGCGGTCGCAGTCCTGACGCACGACGTGAAGTTCGACGAGCCGGCGATCGTCGAGGCGCTCCGCCGCGGCTGCCGCTACGTGGGCGCGGTCGGCTCGCGCAAGACCCAGGCGGACCGCCGGGCCCGGTTGCTCGCGGCCGGGGTGGGAGAGGAGGACCTGGCGAGGCTCCGCGGCCCGATCGGGCTCGACCTCGCCGGTCGGGCGCCGGCCGAGACGGCGCTCGCGATCATGTCCGAGATCGTCGCGACCCGATACGGCGGCTCTGGAAGGCCGATGCGCGACCTCGCCCGTGACCGCGAGCCCGCGGGTACGGCCGCCACCGCCACGGCGACCGCAGTGTCGCCAGAGCCTGTCGCGCGGTGAATGTCGGCGGGCTGGTCCTGGCCGCGGGATCGTCGTCCCGCTTCGGCAGCCCGAAGGCCCTCGCCGAGCTCGAGGGACGGCCGCTCCTCCAGCACGTCCTCGATGTCACGGCAGCCGCCCGTCTCCAGCCGGTGGTCGTCGTGCTCGGTGACAGCGCGCCCGCGATCGAACGAGGGATTCGCTGGCGGAACGAGCGGCGGATCCGGAACCCGGATCCCGCCCGTGGCCTGTCCAGCTCACTCCGAGACGGCCTCGCGGACCTTTCGGCGATCGCGCCGCGGGTCGACGCGGTGGTTCTTCTCGGGGACCAGCCGCGGACGAGCCCGGCGGTCATCAGGCGGCTTCTCGAAGCCGCGGAGGCGACCGACCGGCCGATCGTCGCCCCGCGCTACGCGGGCGGCGGCGGCTCGAACCCGGTGTTCATCCGGCGCGACGCATTCCGCCTCGCCCGCGCTGCCGAGAATGACCGCGGCCTCGGGCCGATCCTCGCTGCGCGGCCCGAGCTCGTGAACTGGGTCGATTTCGAGGGCTCGAACCCGGACGTCGACACGCCGGCCGATCTCGCCGCCCTCGAGCCGGCGGCCCGCTGAAGGCGTGATTTCCGACGCGCGAACCGCCGTCGAGCGCTCGTGGGCCGATCGCGTCCGGGCGAACCGCGAGCAGGTCGACCGCGTCCGCGAGGTGCCCGACGGGCCAGACTTCTACGCCCCGGTCACGTCGCTGTTCCGGGCCGACCCGCGCCGAACCGACGAGCCCGTCCTCGACCTTCTCCGCGCGCTCGTCGAGCCGGGCGACACGTGGCTGGACATCGGCGCCGGGGCCGGCCGGTACGCCCTGCCACTCGCGCTGCTCGCCCGCGAGGTGATCGCGCTCGACCCATCGACCGGGATGCTCGACGCGCTCCGCGACCAGATGACGGAGCTCGGCATCGCTAACATCCGCCCGATCGAGGGTCGCTGGCCGCCGGACGCGGCCGTCGCCGCCGCTCTCGGACCGTCGCCGATCGCCGACGTGGCCCTCATCGCCCACGTCGGATACGACGTCGAGGCGATCGGGCCGTTCGTCGACGCGATGGAGGAGGCTTCCCGGCGGCTGTGCGTCGCGGTCCTCATGGAGCGGCAGCCGGCCTCGGTCGCCGACCCGTTCTGGCCGCTCGTCCATGGCGAATCCCGGGTGACCCTGCCGGCGCTCCCGGAGTTCCTCGAGCTGCTCCGGGCGCGCGGCCGGGACCCGAGGGTAACCGTCGTCCGGCGTGAGCCGCGCACCTTCGCAACCATGGCCGAGCTCGAGGGCTTCCTCCGCCGCCAGCTGTGGATCGCCGACGGCGGCGACAAGGAGCGCCGCTACCGCGCTGCCCTCGAGCGGCTCGTCGTCGAGCGCGACGGCGGGTTCGGCCTCCGCGACCAGGCGCCGATGCCGGTCGGGGTCGCCGTGTGGCGCCCAGGCACCGGTTCGGCGGACCGGCCGGGAAACCGCCGCTCGGGTGCCGCCGTCTCCGGGCCATGAATGCCCAGCATCGCTCCCGCTCCTGTCCAGCCATCGTCCTCGTCCTCACGGTCGGGCTCCTGGCCGCCGCCTGCGGCGCCGCCGCCACTCCCGGCCCCACCGGCATCATCAACCTCACGCTCACCGCCGGCCCCGTCTGCCCGGTCGAGCAGGACCCGCCGGACCCGAATTGCGCCCCGAAGCCGGTCGCCGACGCGGAGGTCCTCGTCCTGACCCAGGACGGACGCGAAGTCGCCCGGGCGAGGAGCGACGCCGCCGGCAAGATCCGCCTCGTCCTCCCGCAAGGCCGGTACATCGTCCGGCCGGTCCAGACCAACACCTTCCCAACTGCCCCGGCCGAGGTGATCGTCGACGTCGGCGCGACCGCGGTGGACGTCGCGCTCAGCTACGACACCGGGATCCGCTGACCACCGCCGCCGTCCTCGCGATCGAGCGCGATTGCGAGCCGTTCGCCGGGCGAGGCGAGGGCCACCCGCGCTCCCTCGCGGAGGAGCCGGACGACCTGCCGCTCGTCGATCCGATCGCCGCCGCGGAACGTGAGCCAGCGAACCTTTCGCGTCACCCCCTCGCCGAGGAGCACGTGGCCGGGGTCGGCCATGAAGACGCCGTATTCGAACCCCAGGTGAACGTGCTCGACCTCGGGCGCGATGTAGCAGAAATAGCTGAGCCGCCTCGGGCCCGCCGGGACGTCGTACCCGATGAGCCGCCAGCCGGGCCGAACACGCTCGACCGCGTCCGGTACGGCGCGGCGGACGATATCCCTCAGCGAGTTGGCGATCGCCCGCATCGGCGGGGGATACCCGGCCAGCAGCGCCCCGGGCGGCATCGGATCCATCCCCGCATCATCGCCCAGGACCCGGACAATCGGTGTCAGCAATCCCAGAAACGTCGCAGTCCCACGCCCGGACGCGTCGTGACTCGCCTGAAGGTCCCGACCTGGTGCGTCACGCCCGGTTGGTAACTCCCGGACCTTCGAGCGGCTGCTTCGGAGGCCAGATGGCAGGACGCGGTTCGCCCTGCCGAGCGTTGTCTTCCGCGTTGGCCCAAGCGACGAGGTTGGCACGTTCCTCGGGCGTGAGCGCCTCGGCAAGCCGAGCGAGGACGCGCTCGGTGTGTCGCGTCTCGATCACCTCGTCCGCGAGCTGCTCGGCATCGACCTGGGTCTCCCGCCAGAAGCCGAACTCCCAGTCGTCGTTGATGTCCTCGGGCGGCCGCAGGCGGATCTGCGGCGAGTGCGGCCAGCCGACCTCGGCAAGCACAGCCCGGACCCGAGCAGGCAACCCCCCTGCCGGGGCGACCAAAAGCTCGAGCTCCCGCCAGATCTCGTCGACGAGCATCGTCCAGTGATCGAGGCTCTCGCGGTCGTCGAGCGGTCGCGAGAAGACCTCGCACGCGTCGATGAGGCCGGACATCGCCGCCTCGCCAGCGATCGGCGACAGCTCGGCCTCGAGCCGGCGTGTCGCCTCGCCGCCGTCCGGCTCGACGTCATACACCTCCCAGAAGTCCTCGGCCTCGTCGAGGAGCTTCCGTGCCCACGGACGGGTCGCGCCGGTCGGCTTTGGGATCCCCATCGCGTCGAGCAGGTCGGTGTCGCGTTCATAGGCGAGGATCCGCGCGACCCGTCGCCACCCGAACGTCGTCCGTTCAGCCATCTCTCCCCCTTGCTCCGTTCCCTTCATTGTCGCAGGGGACCGCGAGCCGTCGAATTACCAACCGGGCGCGACGCGCAAGCCGGTCGGTCTCCTAGACAGGTGACTAATCAGTCACATATAGTCGCCAGGCGATGGACCCGATGGCACCGGTCTTCCGGGCGCTGAGCGACCCGAGTCGGCGGCTCCTCCTCGATCGGCTCTTCGAGCGCGATGGCCAGACGCTCGGCGAGCTGTGCGGCTACCTGCCGGGGATGACCCGCTTCGGGGTGATGCGCCACCTGGGGGTGATGGAGGAAGCCGGCCTGGTCTCGACCAGGAAGGTCGGTCGCGAGAAGCAGCACTACCTCAATCCGGTTCCGATCCGGCTGGCCCACGACCGCTGGATCAGCAAGTACGCCGAGCCGGTGCTCGGCGCGATGAGTGCGATCAAGGATCACCTGGAGGGTCGAACGATGTCTGCGCCCGATCACGTGTACAGCGTCTACATCAAGGCCGCCCCGGAGCGCGTCTGGCGGGCAATCACCGACGGCGTCGAGACCGAGCAGTACTACTACGGGACACGGGTCGGGTCCGACTGGAAGCCCGGCTCGAAGATCTCGTACGACTATCCCGACGGCACGATCGCCGCCGACGGCCAGGTCCTCGAGATCGACCCGCCGCGCCGCCTCGCCATGACGTTCCACGCCCGCTGGGATCCCGACATCGAGGCCGAAGGCCCGGTCCGGATGACCTGGGAGATCGAGCCGGCCGAGGGCGGCGGCGCAAGCAAGCTGACGGTCGTGACGTCCGGCCTCAGGGCGGGCTCGAAGACCGAGGGTGAGTTCACGGGCGGGATCGTCTACATCGTGTCCGGCCTCAAGACGTACGTCGAGACCGGGGTGCCGATGGCGGCCGCAGCCGCCGGCTGACGAATCCGCGGCAGGGCCCTCGTCCGGCGAAACAATCTGACTCGAGGAACACCAAAGCGGCCGATCCGCCTTACCTGACGCATGGCGCTGACTCCATTTGCGTCACGCGGAAGGAAGCGACGCGTCGGCGGGAGAATCAGTCAACCGTGGTGCGCGACGCGCAAGGGGCGCCGGGGTTCACCGCTCGGCGCCCCGAAATTCGTTGACGTGCGAACCGACCGGGGTCGATACTTCGTACCACTCGTAGCGTTCCCGGACCCACGGCCGGAACCTCCACCCGTTCCCGCCGCCGGCCCGATCGTCAAACCAGGCACCGCGCCGTCGCGGCGACGGGTGCGGCAGCCCCGCCGGTGGCGGGGAGGAGGAGGGACGGTCGCGCGATGATTCCCGGACAGTTCGACTACGTCCGGCCACCGGACCTGGCGGCCGCGCTGAAGATCCTGAAGGAACGCGAGGGCGAGGCGAAGATCCTGTCGGGCGGGTACAGCCTCATCCCGATGATCAAACTCCGACTCGCCCAGCCGGAGCTCCTCGTCGACCTCCGTGACGTGGAGGGCCTCGACGGGATCCGCGAGACGGACGACGAGATCATCATCGGCGCGCGCACGACCCATCGCCGAATTCACGAGCACGCGGGCGACGGCAACCGCTGGCCGCTCCTCGCCGACGTGGCCGGCGGCATCGGCGATCCGCAGGTCCGCAACTGGGGGACGATCGGGGGCTCGGTGGCCCATGCCGATCCCGCTTCGGACTGGCCGGCCGTCCTGCTCGGCGTCAAGGCGACGATCGTCTGCCGGAGCTCCACGGGTGAGCGGACGATCGGGGCCCGCGAGTTCTTCCTCGACACGTTCACCACCGCGCTCGAGCCGGCCGAGGTCCTCACCGAGATCCGGATCCCGCGCCGACCCAGCGGCGCGGGCGGCGCGTACACGAAGCTCGAACGGCGGATCGGCGACTTCGCGACGGTCGGCGTCGCGGCAACCGTCCGGCTCACGCCGGACGGTTCGATCGGCAGCTCGGGGATCGGGATCACCGGCGTCGCCGAGACGCCGTTCGCCGCCACGGACGCCGAGCAGGTCCTCGACGGTCAGCGACCGTCCGACGACCTCTTCCGCCAGGCCGGGGCCGCGGCGGCAGCGATGAGCCGTCCGGTGGGCGACCTCCGCGGACCCGTCGAGTACAAGCGTGCGATGACCGCGGAGATGACCCTCCGGTCGCTCCGCAAGGCCGTCGAGCGCGCGCTGGCACACGCGTAAAGGGGATGCGATGACCACACAACACGTGAGAGTCACCGTAAACGGGGAGGCGCGCGAGGCGGACGTCGAGCCGAGGCTCCTCCTCGTCCACCTCCTGCGCGACGTGTTCGGTTTGACTGGGACCCACGTCGGATGTGACACGAGCAACTGCGGCGCGTGCACGATCCACGTGGATGGCGAGAGCGCCAAGTCCTGCACGATGCTCGCCGTCCAGGCGGACGGCGCGGAGATCACGACGATCGAGGGGATGGCGAGCGGCGCGACCCTTCATCCGCTCCAGCAGGCGTTCTGGGACCAGCACGGCCTCCAGTGCGGCTTCTGCACGCCCGGGATGATCATGCAGGCCGCCTGGCTGCTCGGGCAGAACCCCGAACCGACCGACGAGCAGGTCCGCGAGGGGATCAGCGGCAACCTTTGCCGGTGTACCGGCTACGTGAACATCGTCAAGGCGATCCAGCAGGCGGCCGGCCAGCTCCGTGAGTCGGCGACCGCGCCTGCCGAGGCCGCCGAGACGGTCGAAGCGACTCCGGCTAGCTGAGGGAGCAACGAGATGGCAACGGAGACGCTCCAGACGACGCTCGAAGTCGGCGGCATGGGCCACTCGGTCAAGCGCAAGGAGGACCCGCGGTTCATCCGGGGTGCCGGGCAGTACATTGACGACCTCAACCTGCCGGGCCAGCTCTGGCTCGACATCGTCCGCAGCCCCTACGCGCACGCCAGGATCAAGTCGATCGACAGCTCGGAGGCGCTGAAGATCCCCGGCGTCGCCGCCGTCGTCACCGGCAAAGACCTGGAGGGCTACAAGCTCCACTGGATGCCGACGCTCGCCGGCGACATGCAGATGGTGCTCCCGACCGACACCGTCATGTACCAGAGCCAGGAGGTCGCGGCCGTCATCGCGACGAGCCGCTACGCCGCCGCCGACGGGGTCGCCGCGGTGCTGGTCGACTACGAGCCGTTGCCGGTGGTCGTCGATCCGAGGAAGGCCCTCGAGAAGGACGCACCGATCCTCCGGCCGGACAGGGCCCCGGACAAGCAGACCAACCACATCTGGCATTGGGAATCGGGCGACAAGGCCGCCGCCGACGCGGCCCTCGAGGCGTCCGACGTCCGCGTCGCGGAGGACATCTACATCCCCCGCATCCACGTGGCCTCTATCGAGACCTGTGGCTGCATCGCCGACTGGGACGCCGTCCGCGGTCAGCTGACCCTGCATATGACGAGCCAGGCGCCCCACGCCATTCGGACCGTCGTTGCCCTGGTGGCAGCCGGCGCCGGGCTCCCGATCTACGAGCACAACATCCGGGTCAAGACCCACGACATCGGCGGCGGGTTCGGAGGCAAGGTCCCCGTCTACCCCGGTTATGTCCTCGCCGTCGCGGCCTCCTTCCTGACCGGCAAGCCGGTCAAGTGGATCGAGGACCGCTCGGAGAACCTGCAGGCCGATTCGTTCGCCCGCGACTACCGCATCCGGGCCGAGATCGGCGCCTCGAAGGACGGTCGCATCCAGGCCCTCAAGGTCAGGACGATCGCCGACCACGGCTACACCGATGCTGCGGCCGACCCCTCGAAGTTCCCGGCCGGCCTGTTCAACGTCATCACCGGCTCGTACGACTTCGACAACGCGTTCGTCGAGGTCGACGGCGTCTACACGAACAAGCCGCCGGGCGGCGTTGCTTACCGCTGCTCGTTCCGGGTGACCGAGGCCGTCCACGCGATCGAGCGGATGGTCGACATCCTCGCCCACGAGATCGGCAAGGACCCGGCCCAGCTGCGGCTCGACAACTTCATCCAGCCGGGCCAGTTCCCGTACAGGACGCCGACCGGCTGGGAGTACGACTCCGGCAACTACCCGGCCGCCCTGAAGAAGGCGATGGACCTCATCGACTACGCGGGGCTGCGCAAGGAGCAGGCCGACAAGCGCGCCAGGGGCGAGCTCATGGGGATCGGAATCAGCTCGTTCACCGAGATCGTCGGAGCGGGCCCGTCGCACGACTTCGACATCCTCGGCCTGAAGATGTTCGACTCGTGCGAGATCCGGGTCCACCCGACCGGCAAGGTCCTCGCCCGCATCGGCGTCCAGACCCAGGGCCAGGGCCACGAGACGACGTTCGCCCAGATCATCGCCGAGGAGCTGGGCTTCCCGGTCGCCGACATCAAGATCGAGTACGGCGACACGGACACGGCCCCGTACGGCCTCGGGACGTACGCGTCGCGCTCGACGCCGGTCGCCGGGGCCGCCACGGCCATCGCCGCCCGGAAGATCCGCGACAAGGCCCGCAAGCTCGCCGCCCACCTGCTCGAGGCAAACGAGGACGACCTCGAGTGGACGAACGGCAAGTTCAGTGTCAGTGGCTCGCCGGACCGGTTCAAGACGATCCAGGAGATCGCCTTCGCGGCCTACACGAACCATCCGCAGGGGATGGAGGCCGGCCTCGAGGCGGTCGACTACTACGACCCGCCGAACCTGACCTTCCCGTTCGGCTCGTACATCGCGGTCGTCGACATCGACAAGGGCACGGGCCAGGTCAGCGTCCGCCGGTTCGTCGCCGTAGACGACTGCGGCAACATCATCAACCCGATGATCGTCGACGGGCAGATCCACGGCGGGCTGACGATGGGACTGGCGCCGGCCCTGTACGAGGAGATCTCGTACGACGAGAACGGCAACAACCTCACCGGCACGTTCATGGACTACCTCCTCCCGACGGCGGTCGAGACCCCGAACTGGGAGGTCGCGAAGACCGTCACGCCGTCGCCCCACCATCCGCTCGGGGCGAAGGGAGTGGGGGAGTCGGCGACGGTCGGCGCCCCGCCGGCGATCGCGAACGCGGTCGTCGACGCACTGTGGCATCTCGGCGTCCGGAATATCGACATCCCCATCACCCCGCCGAAGGTCTGGCAGATCCTCCACGACAAGGGCGTGTCCTGACGTCGTGACCGAGCGGCGCTCGACGTTCGCCCGTGCCGCCACGCTCGAGGCGGCCGGGCGACCGTTCGTCGTCGCGACTGTCGTCGCCGTCCAGCGACCCACCTCGGCGCGGCCCGGGGCGAGCGGGATCGTCCTCCCGGACGGCGCGATCGAGGGCTGGGTCGGCGGGAGCTGCGCTCAGCCGGTCGTCGTTCGCGAGGCGCTCCGCGCCCTGGCCGACGGCCAGCCCCGCTTGCTCCGCCTGTCCAGGGACGCGCCGGCCGAGGGGCGGCGGGGCGACGGTGTCGTCGAGCTCGTCATGACCTGTCACTCCGGCGGAACCCTGGAGATCTACGTGGAACCGCATCTTCCCGCGCCTCTCCTGTGGGTCGCCGGCACGACGCCGATCGCCGGCGCGCTCGTCAGCCTCGGGAGCGCCACCGGGTGGCGCGTGTCGGTGTTCGACCCGGTCGCGGACGCTGACGCGTTCCCCGGCGCGGAGCGCGTGTCTGCGGAGACGAACCTCGTCCGGGTCGATCCGGAGTCGAGCCCGTACGTCGTCGTCGCGACCCAGGGCGTCTGGGACGAGGAGGCGCTCGCAAGCGTGCTCCGCCGCGACGCGGCGTACGTCGGGCTCGTCGCCTCACCGACCAGGGCCGCCGTCGTCCGCCAGTGGCTCCGCGACGAGACAGGTCTCGCGGAGGATCGGCTGGCAGCCCTGCGGGCTCCGGCCGGCCTCGACCTCGGCGCGGAGACGGCCGAGGAGATCGCGATCTCGATTCTCGCCGAGCTCGTCCAGGTCCGTCGCGGACGGGCGCCCTTCGTGGCCGCCCCTGGACCGGCGACGATCGCCGCGGGCGACGCGGCCGTGGAATCCCGGCCAGTCGTCGACGACATCGTCCTGCTGGATCCGGTCTGCGGCATGACCGTCGAGCGTGACCACGCGCGCCATCTTGCCGAGCACGACGGCGTCGTCTACGCGTTCTGCTCGATCGGCTGCCGGACGCGCTTTATCCAGGACCCGAGCAGCTACCTCGCGCCATCGAGGTCGACAGCCGGCTGACCGGCGGTTGCGGCGCGGCCGGCTGAGCATCGCCCCGCGGCTGCCGGCGTCTCGACGGAGTGCGGCGGAACGAAGTACTGTCCGGCCGTGCTCGTGACGCGGGCGCAGATGGCGGCCCTTCTCCGCCGCGCATTCGAGTGACTCGGCCCGTGTCCGGGCGTGGCGGGAGGATCCGATGAAATTCTCGGGAACGGTCCAGATCAAGGCGCCGCGGGACCGCGTGTGGGCGTTCGTCATCGATCCGGACCAGGTGGGGGCGTGCGGTCCCGGCGTCGAGTCCATCGAGGTCGTCGACCCGACCCATTTCAAGGCGACCGCGAAGGTCGGAATCGGGTTCATCCGGGCCCGGTTCGTCGTCAACCTGGAGATGGCCGAGCTCCAGCCGCCGGAGCGGGCGCTGATCAAGGCCCACGGGCAGGCGCCCGGGAGCGCTGTCGACGCGACGGCCGAGATGAAGCTCTCCGACGGACCGGAGTCCGGCACGACCGTCATGGACTGGACCGCCGACGTCGCGATCGCGGGCACCCTGGCGAGCGTCGGGGCGCGAATGATCGAGGGGACGGCGAACAAGATGATCGGGGAGGCCTTCGACTGCATCCGCGCCAGGCTCGAGGCCTGAGCAGAGCCGGCGCTCCGCGTCGCGCCATGCTGACAGCCTGGGTCTGCCCGGACTGCGGCGCCCCGTTCGCCAACCGGAATGCTTCTCATTCGTGCGTTCCGAAGGCCGGCCGGGGCGGCCGCTGAGGGTGGACCGCCTTCATCGGGTCGTCGGTCCGATCGCGACGAACGTTCACGTCCTCGCCGATCCGCGGACGAAGGAGGCGATCGCGATCGATACCGCGACGCCGTGCCTCGCCTGGATCGCGGACGAGCTCGCGGCGCGGGAGTGGACCCTCAGGCTCATCGTGTCGACCCACGGCCACTGGGATCACATCGGCGACAACGCGGCGGTAGCCGAGCACACCGGTGCGGCGATCGCCGTCCATCCGCTCGACCGCGACCGGCTGACGAATCCTCAGCCGATCTGGGCGCCGTTCGAGATCCCGCCGTCGGTGCCGGCGGTCGAGCTGGCGGAGGGCGGCGAGATCCGATTCGGCCAGCTCCGCTTGAGCGTGCTCCACACGCCCGGCCACACCGAGGGCTCGGTCTGCCTGCTCGCCCCCGACGATGGGCTGCTTCTGAGTGGCGACACGCTGTTCGCGGGCGGGTGGGGGAGGGTCGACCTGCCCGGCGGGGATGCTGCCCAGATGGCCGACTCGATCGCCAGGCTCGCCGCGCTCGGGGACGCGGTCGACGTGCTGCCGGGCCACGGCCCGGCGACGACGATCGGGCGCGAGCGGGCGTGGATGGATCTCGTCCGCTCGGCCGGCCGGCTGTTCGCCTAGGCCCGGGTGTACGTCCCGGTGAGCTCGGCCTCGTCGAGGATGTGGCCCTCGGCGGCGCGGCGGACCTCGTCGGCGCTCGGCGCGTTGGACAGACCCAGCTCGGTGTCGAGCGCGAGCAGCCGGAAGCGATAGCGGTGCGTCCCCGACGGCGGGCAAGGGCCGCTCCAGCCTACGCGCCTGAAGCTGTTCGTTCCCTGCGGCGGCGCGTCGGGCGAGGCCGACACGCCGCGCGCCAGCCCGCCGGTGGTCGAGGCGGTGAGGTCGAAGGCGACCCAGTGAACGAACCCGTTGGCGTCGGGGTCGTCGACGATCAGGGCGAGCGTCTTCGCCTCGGCCGGGGCTCCTTCCCAGGCGAGATCGGGCGATTCGTCGTCGCCGTCGCAGGTGAAGCGGGCGGGGATCGCGCCGCCGTCGGGGAACGCCGCGCTGGTCAGTCGAAAGTCGTTGCTCGCCATCGTTGCCTCCGGTGCTCGGCTCGCCGACGGCCCGACAGTCGACCCGCAGGCCGCCACCGCGAGAGCCACGACCAGGAGGGTAGCAGTTGCCTTCACCATGCCTTCCGCCAGGTCGAGCCACGGTCCTGGACGACGAACCCGAGCGACTCGTAGAGCGCCAGTGCCCCGGTCAGGTTCTCCGCATCGACCCCCAGCATGGCCTCGTCGACGCCCCTCTCGCGCAGTCCCTCGAGGGCCGAGAGGATAAGCGCTCGCGCGAGTCCGCGCCGGCGCCAGGGCCGCCGGACCGAGATGTGCTCGAGCCACGCGCGCCGCACACCCAGCTTCTCGTTCTCCGGGGCCCAGATCGTCGGCATGACCGAGCCCGCGACCTGGTCGCCGGCCCACGCGACGCGCCAGAGCGACGTATCGAGGTAAGGCGCCGCGAACATCGCAACGAAGTCCTCGTCCGTCCGCTCCCTGGCCTCGAAGTGGTCGAGGAACGCCTCGGTGTCGGCGTCGTAGATCGCCCGGTGGTCCTCCGCCAGGACCGGCCGGATCTCGAGGCCGTTCGGCAACCGCGCCTCTGGCAGGTCGTCGAGGGTCGGACGTCGCATCGCGAACCCGGAGCGGACGGGGTAATAGCCCTCCGCCTTGAGGAGCTGCCGCGTCCCGGCCTCCTGGTCGTGGATCCAGGAGTTCAGGATGCGACCACCGGGCTCCTCGTGACCGGTCGCCATCTCGCGGAGACGGCGCTCGTTGTGGCGGAGGATCGCCCGGCCGAGCCCGCGGCGCCGCCATTCCGGGTGGACGGTGCCGCTGGTTGTGTACACCGCCCGGCCGGTCCGGACCGTTCGAGACACCTCGCCGTACGCGACGAGACGGCCGTCCACCTCCGCGAAGATCGTGTCGAGTCGCGGGTCGAAGCCGGCGGTGTGTTCGTGCTCCGCACGGATGGTCGTCGCGTCGGGCAGCTCGTCGATCCCGTCGGCGAGGTTGGCGGTCCCGATGAGCCCGGCCAGCAATTCGTAGTCCTGCTCCGCGTCGAACCTCCGAAAGCGGAGTCCGGGAATCGCCGGTGCATCGTCCACGACGAGCCCGTTCAGGCCCATCGTCTCGCGCGAGGTCATCGTGCGTCGCCTCTGGCTACCAGCGGCTTCCGCCAATCGATGGTGCTCGTCGCAACCTCGAAGCCCATCGACGCGTAAAGATCCATCGCCTGGTTCGGATTGGCGCCATCCACCCCGAGGTACGCCGAGGTCATCCCGCGCTCCCGGAGCAGCTTGAGGCTGCGGGCGATGAGGGCCTTTGCGAGGCCGCGTCGCCTCCAGCGCGCTCCGGTCCAGACGCTCGCGAGGGCCCCACGAGCCCGGCCGTGGTGTGCGTTCGCGGCCTTGTCGATCGAGTTGAGGATACCGCCGGCGACTTCGGCGCCGTCGAAGGCGATGACCCAGAGCGACGTGTCAGGGAGCTCCTCGGGGAACCGGGCCCAATCCTCCTCGCTCCATTCCTGCTGGTCGCGTTCGTCCCTGAAGGCCTCGCGGGCCGCTTCCCAGATCTTGCGGCGCTCCGTCTCCGTCACCGCTCGAACCGTGAGGCCATCCGGAAGCGTGATCTCCGGGACGTCGTGGAGGGTCGGGCGCACCATCTCGTAGCCGCGTGCGACCGCCGCCCACCCGTTCTTCTCGAGGAGGGCCTTTCCGCCGAGGTCCGTGGCGTACGTGAAGCCGAACAGCTGACCGGGTCGGTCATCGGGGACGGCAGCGACGATCTCGGCGAGCTGCCGCTCCGACCAGCTGAGCATTGCCTGACCGATTCTCCGCCGGCGCTGCGCCGGCTCGAGGACGCAGAGCGAGAAGAACTGGCGTGTCCCGTTCGTCAGGTCGCGCCACTCGACCCGGACGTAACCGATCGTTCGTCCGTCGAGCTCGACGACCATGAGGTCTCTATCGAGGTCGCAATTCGTGAGGTGCGAGTAGAAGCTCGTCATCGTCTCGAGGTTGATGACCTCTTCGACGCCGGCGTCGTCGCGGGCGAGCTGGTTTGCAGCGGCCATCCCGGGAAGGTCCTCGCCGGGCCCTCGCCAGTGGCGGAAGGTGAGGCCGGGAACGGGCGGTGCCTCGGGAACCTCGATCGACAGGCCGGTGCGGCTCATCGAGCACCTCCGTAGCGCTGCTTCATCTGCGCGCGCACGCTCTTGTGGATCGCCTTCCACTTGCGGCGCTCCTCGATCCGCGCGACGGCATCGACCCGGCGGACTGCGGCCGCGGCCTCCCGCTCGAGCTTGCCGAACGCTTGGAACCGCTCCATGGCGATGGCGCCGCTCGCGATGGCCGCGCGCACTCCACAGCCGGGCTCCGTTCGGTGCGCACAGTCGCTGAACCGGCAGGTTGCGGCGGCAGCGTCGACGTCGGCAAACGAGGTCGCGAGCCCCGCGTCGTCGAGAAGCGCGAACTCGCGCATTCCGGGCGAGTCGAGGATGAGTCCTGCGCCGTCGATCCGGACGAGCTCGCGGCGGGTTGTCGTGTGGCGGCCGCGGGCATCGTCCGGTCGGATGTCGGACACGGCCTGGAGATCCTGGCCGGCGAGCGCGTTGATCAACGTCGACTTGCCGACGCCGGACGAGCCGACGACGGCCACGGTCCGCCCCGGCGCGAGCTGCCGGCGTACGTCGTCGAGGCCGGTCCCGTCAACCGCGCTCACGACGAGGATCGGGACGCCCGGAGCCGATGCCTCGGCCTCGAGGCGGCGGCCATCGAGATCGTCGGCGAGATCCGCCTTCGACAGGACGACGATCGGCCTCGCGCCGGACTCCCAGACTGCGGCCAGGTAGCGCTCGAGGCGGCGGACGTTGAAGTCCCGATTGAGCGACATCACGACGAAGACGACATCGACGTTCGCGCCGAGGACCTGCCGGTAGGTCTCGTCGCCCGCGCCCAGCCGTGAGAAGGCCGTCCGCCGGGGGAGGAGCGCCTGGATCGTCCCACCGTCCTCGCGGATGTCGAGCGCGACCCAGTCGCCGACGGCCGGGAACGCCGCGGGATCGCCGGCGGAATCGAACCGGAACCGTCCGCTGACCGCGGCCCGGATCTCGCCGCCGCTCGCGGCAACGAGATACAGGCCTCGATCCTCCGCCACGACGCGCCCGGGCTCGCGCCCCAGCGGGACGTGCGACTCGAAGGCGGTCGTGAACGGTTCGCCCCAGCCGAGCTCGGCGAGGTCGAGCACCGTCGCAAGCGTCCTCCCGTCGGCGGTCATCGCGTCAGCCGACCCGCTTGAGCTTGCCGGTCCGCTTGGCGTACATCTCGGCGCGCCCGAACGCCCACAGGCCGGCCGGAATCAGGACCACGCCCATCACGACGAGCGGCCAGACGTCGCCGACGAGGTCGGTTACCGCGGCGCCGTCGATGAGCCCGCGCCGCACCCCGTCCAGGACGTACGTTGCCGGCGAGATGTGCGAGAGGACCTGCATCCAGTCGGGCAGGATGTCGATCGAGTAGTAGACGCCGCTGACGAGCAGGATCACCGACTGGAGGACGAACGTCATCTGGGCACCGCGCTCGACGTAGAGGAGCGGCAGGATGGCCGCCATCATCCCGATGCCGACGAAGCTGAACGAGCCGAGCAGCATGAACGCGCCGGCCGTCCCGAGGTTCGCCTGCGACAGGTCGAGCTGGGGGAAGAACATCACGAGCACGACCAGGATCACGGCCGTGTGGACGAGGCCGTAGAGCATCGCGTAGACGACGGAGCCGAGCAGCTGGGTCGACCGCCGGATGGGCGCCATCATCGTGTACTCGATCGTGCCCTCCCATCGCTCGACGGCGATCGTCTCCGCGATCCAGCTGAACACGACCGACAGGTAGTTCCAGAAGATCGCCCCGATCATCAGCAGCAGGATCAGCCGGGGGCTGCCCTGGTCGGCTCCGATGAGCGAGATCGAAAGCGCGCCCGCGACGGAATAGACCAGGAAGGCGATCTCCCAGGCCCAGTAGCGGCGGGTGAGAAAGAAGTTGCGCTCGATGAAGGCGTACGAGGCCTTCAGCTCATGGGGGACGCTGAACATGACGGAGCTCCTGGTGTCGGGATGGCCGGCTCAGCGGCTCATCGCAGCTGAGCCGGCCTGAGGGGGGATGGCTCGGCGGCCAGGCGCTCCCCGATTCGGATCATCGAGTGGCCCATCGCCCGCCGGAGTGACGGTCGCTCTTCGCGGCCGCGCAGGCGTTCGCGGGCGGCCTCGTCGATCCGTTCCCGGATGCGCTCGTTGGCCAGCCGCAACTGGATCTGTCCGTAGCTCTGCACTGTGTTCTCACCTCCTTTCATTCGTCGTCGTCCGACTCGCCGTCCTCGACGTCGTCGTCGAGGGAGCGGCCGGTCCAGGTCATGAACGCGGATTCGAGCGTCGGCGGCCGCCCGTGAAGCGCGGCCACGAGGTTCTTCAGGCCCTCCGGCGAGTCCTCCGCGACGGTCCGACCGTCGTTGAGGATCGTGATCCGGCGGCAGAGGCGCTCCGCCTCGGCCAGGTCGTGGGTCGTGAGGACGATCGTCGCGTCGTGGGTGTCCCGAACCTCCTCGATGAACGTCTGGACCTCGAGTTTCGAGCGGGGATCGAGGCCGGTCGTCGGCTCGTCGAGGAGGAGGAGCGAGGGGCTCGTCAGGAGGGCGCGCGCGATCGCGACCTTCTGCTGCATGCCCCGGCTCATCTGCTCGACCGGGCGGCCGACCCGCTTCGCCCCGATGCCCAGCCGCTCGAGGATCCGCAGCGCGTCGCTGCGGGCCGCCGCCCCGTCCAGGCCGTAGAGCCTGGCCGCGAACAGGAGGTTCTCCATCGGGCTGAGCTTCTTGAAGAAGGCGGCGTCGACGCTGACCCGGTTGATCAACCGCTTGACCGCCATCTCGTCGCGGACGATGTCGTGGCCGAACACCTCGACCCGACCTTCGTCGAGCGTCAGAAGGCCGGACACGAGCCGGATCAAGGTCGACTTGCCCGACCCGTTGGCGCCGAGGACCCCGTGGATGTCGCCGCGCTCGAGGCGGAGCGAGACCTTCGAGATCGCCGTCACCGGCTTGCGCTTGCGCCCGACGGTGAACCGCTTCGTCACGCCATCGACGAGGAGGGCGGGGGTGACGGTCTCGCCGGAAACCCGGGCCGGCCGGTGATCGGGCGCGCCGACCGGTCGCCGGTCGGACGTCCTTGTCTTCACTTCGGGAGCGAGTGTTGCGGTCACGGTTGGCTCCTGGGTTGGCGTGGTGCTGCGTGGATCGGATCGCGGGCCCTGACATGCGGACCGGGCATGGAACGAGCCGCGGGCCCATTCGACGGTGCGTCGGGGGCCTCGCGGCTCTGGTCTCGATGCCCGCCCATGCGGCGTGGCATCAAAAAAGCCGGGGGCCCGATCTGGCCCACGGCTCGTGGTTCGGTCCTTGGCGGCCCTGCCGCCTGGCCTAGCTCGAGATGGGCGCAAATCTCCCGCCTGCGTCGGCGCTGATGGGCGCCGAAGTCGGCCGGTAGACGAGTCGCATCATTCGGAGACGGCCTCCTGGTGAGCTGGCAAGCGGCGAGCGATCTGCGCGCCGAGGGCGGAGTCTACGCGCCGACGACCGGCGGTGTCAACGGGACTGTCGGCTGGTTGACGGATTCCTGCGGCCGCGACG
This sequence comes from Candidatus Limnocylindrales bacterium, assembly GCA_036002525.1. Lineage (GTDB taxonomy): Bacteria > Chloroflexota > Limnocylindria > Limnocylindrales > CSP1-4 > JACDAV01. The sequence continues at coordinate 13,067 of DASYTG010000053.1, read as the reverse complement.
GATCGCCCGCCGGACGATGGGCCGGACGGGGGTGGTCGCGTTCCACTTGCGTCGCTCGACGACCTCGAATCCGGCCCGCTCGAACATCCCGAGCGGGCCCATGAACGCCGCCGCGGCCGGGACCCGGCCGCGCGACGGATCGACCGGGTAGGCCTCGAGCAGCGTCGCGCCGTGGTCGCGGGCGTGCTCGACCGCCGCGTCGAGAAGCGCCCTCGCGATCCCCTGGCCGCGGAACGCGCGGGAGACGACGAAGCAGACGATCGACCAGACCGGCTTGTCGTCGATCCGGGCGAGGACCTTCGATCGCTCGAGCCTCGCGTAGTCCTCGCGCGGCCCGACGCTGACCCAGCCGACTACCCGCCCGTCGAGGTAGGCGACGACGCCGGGGGCCGGATCGCGGCCGGCCGCTTCGGCGAGGACGCCCTCGTTCTTCGCCTTCGACCAGTCCCGCCAGCCCGTGCCCGCGACCCGCCAGAAGGCGCAGCGGCAGGACTTCGGATCGCCGCCCTCGTCGAACAGGGCCGCGAGATCCGGCAGGCGGGCGGTGGTCAGCGGGCGGATGACCAGGTCCGTGCGAACAGTGGGCACTCCGGGATCCTACCGCCGAACCGCGGCGCGGCAACCTGAGGGCTGAATCCGTGCCTTGTGTCTCCGAGGGTGGCGTATGACAGGAAACTTGGGCCGGGGGAGGTCGGCCGCCGTTTGACGCCCTACCGGGCCGGCCGTACGCTGCGATTCGAGCCCGTCCGCCACCCCGACGGAGTCGCCGTGGACAGCGCCCTCGCCCAGCGGGGCTGGTGGGGCTCCCACCCATCCCCGCCGCCGCCCCGCTCGATCGTCGAGCTGATTCGCGCTGGGACGATCGACGCGGAGCTCGCCGCCCTCGTCTGGCTGCTGCTCGAGGCACGCGTCCCGCTGATCGTCGCCGCGGAGCGCAGCCGGACCGGCAAGTCGACGCTCCTCCAGGCGCTCCTCGACTTCCTGCCGCCCGGCGCCCAACGTCGCGAGATCGACGGCGCCACCGAGACCTTCGGCTGGTTGCCCCACGCCCGGGACCTCGGGTGGCGCCAGGCGGCACCGCTCGCCGCACCGGTCACGCCGGCCGAGCCGGCTACGACCTGGCTGATCGCCCAGGAGCTGTCGGATCACCTGCCGATGTACGTCTGGGCTGACACGGCCAGGGTGACGCTCCGGGCCCTGTCGCTCGGCTTCGGGCTCGGCGCGACGATCCACGCCGACTCGCTGGAGGAGGTCTTCGACGCCCTGCGACGGCCGCCGGTCGCGCTGACCGACGACGAGCTCACACGCCTGGGGATCGTGCTGATCCTGCGGGCTTTCGCACCGGCTCCGGGCGACGTCCAGGCCGGTCCACTGCGGCGGGTCGTGGCAGCGCACTATGTCCGGCCGCTCGCACGCGATGCTCACGGCCACGTCCAGCGGCTCGGACCGGCGGTCCTCGCGACATGGGACGAGCGCGAGGACGAGTTCGAGCATTTCGCCTGGGGAATCCTGCCGGAGCTCGCTGACCGGACCGGCCGGCGCCCGGGCGATTTCGAGGCGCAGCTAGAGCGCCGCCGCGACTACCTGGAGGGGCTCGCTGCGGCGGGCGTCGTCGACGTCGAGTCCGTCCGAACCGCGATCGAAGGCTACCGGGCCACCGCCACCGTCCCGGCCCACCCGAACTGAGGCACCGATGGACCAGCCGAACTCCGCGCCCCGTCCGACGACCCTCGGTGAGCTGAAGGCCTCCGGTTGGCGCCCCCGGACTGTCAAGGAAGAGCTCCGGGCGAACCTCATCGCCCGGCTCGGCGAGAGCCGGACGATCTTCCCCGGCGTTGTCGGCTTCGACGATACGGTCCTCCCGGCGGTCGAGAACGCGATCCTGGCCGGCCAGGACCTCGTGTTCCTCGGCGAGCGCGGGCAGGCGAAGACCCGGATGGCGCGGCTGCTCATCGGGCTGCTCGACGAGGTCATCCCGGTCGTCCGCGGCGGCGAGCTGAACGACGATCCGTACGTCCCGATCAGCCCCATCGCCCGGGCTATCGTCCTCGAGCGAGGCGACGGCACGCCGATCGACTGGCTGCCTCGCGACAGGCGATACGCCGAGAAGCTCGCGACGCCGGACATCACGATCGCCGACCTCATCGGCGAGGTCGATCCCGTCCGGGTCGCCGAGGGTCGCTACCTGAGCGACGAGCTGACCCTCCATTACGGGCTCATCCCGCGGGCCAACCGGGGCATCTTCGCGATCAACGAGCTGCCCGACCTCGCCGAGCGGATCCAGGTGGGGCTGCTCAACATCCTCGAGGAGCGGGACGTCCAGATCCGCGGCTTCGTCGTCCGACTGCCACTCGACCTGTACGTCGTCGCGAGCGCCAACCCCGAGGATTACACGAGCCGCGGTCGGATCATCACTCCGCTCAAGGACCGCCTCGGTTCCCAGATCCGGACGCACTATCCGCGAACGCTCGATCACGAGATCGCGATCGTCCGGCAGGAGAAGCAGCGCTGGCCGGTCGACGACGCGCCGCCGGTCGTCGTGCCCGGGTTCATGGAGGAAATGGTCGCCGAGCTGACTCACCTCGCCCGGCGCTCGCCGGAGATCTCCCAGCGCTCCGGGGTCAGCGTCCGGGTGAGCGTCTCGAACAGCGAAGTCCTCGAGGCGGCTGCCCTCAAGCGGGCGATCCGGCTCGGCGAGCCGCTCGCGGCTCCCCGTGTTTCCGACCTGGGCGCCGTGATCGCGTCGACGGTCGGGAAGGTCGAGCTCGAGACCGTCGGCGACGAATCGCCAGAGGAACGAATCGTCGAGCGGCTCATCACGAAGGCGCTGTTCGCGACGTTCGGGCGGCGGGTCGATCTGGACGACCTCGACGAGGTTGTCCTGGCCTTCGAGGAGGGCCTCATCGTCGAGACCGGCGATCGCGTCCCGTCCCGCGAGTACGTTCGCTGGATGGCCGAGATCCCGGGGCTGCACGACGTCGTCCGCCGGCTCGGCGCCTTCGACGCCACCGATGGGAGCGAGGAACCGGCAGTCGTCGCCTCGGCGGTCGAGTTCCTCCTCGAGGGTCTTCACCTGTCGCGGCGGATCAACAAGGATCGCGGCCCCTTGGGGACGGTCTACCGGCGATGACCGGCTGGACGCCGGACCGGCGCGACCTGCGCGAGACGGGGGACGGGATCGGCACCCGCGAGCGCCTCCTCGCCCGCGAGGCGCGCTACTCGCGCTGGGACGGCAGCCAGACGATCCCGGACCTCGACGCCGACGAGATCCTCGACGCGCTGGCCGACGACGTAATGGCCGAGGGCGACGTCGAGGCCGCCCTCCGCCGCCTGATCGAGCGCGGCTGGCGATCCGGCGATCCGGCGCGCCGCGACCTCGCCGGGCTCCAGGACCTCGTCGAGCGGATCCAGCGACGGCGCGAGGAGCTGCTCGACCGGTACAGGCTGGGCGACGTCCTCGCCGACGTCCGGCGCGAGCTGGAGGAGATCGTCGTGGACGAACGGGGCGGCGTGGAGCGGAGGCTCGAATCGGCCTCGGAGGACGGTGCCGAGTCATTCGAGCAAGGGCTCCGCGACATGCTCCGCGACGTCGCTGCGAGGCGGCTCGACCAGCTCGACGCCCTGCCGCCGGACGTCGGCGGCCGGATCCGTGGCCTCGAGGAGTACGACTTCCTCGAACCGGGGGCGCGGCAGCGGTTCGACGACCTCGTCGCCAGGCTCCGCAAGCAGGTCCTCGACCAGTACGTCGCGGGCCTGTCCGAGGCGATCCAGGGGATCACGCCCGAGGACCTGGCCGCGAACCGCGAGATGGTCCGCGACCTCAACCAGCTCCTCCAGGAGCGGCTTGCCGGGCGCGACCCGGACGCCTCCGAGTTCCTCGCGAAGCACGGCCGGTTCTTCCCGGGCGCGAAGGATCTCGACGACATCGTCGCCCAGCTCGCCGAGCGGATGGCCGCGATGCAGTCCCTCCTCCGGTCGATGACCCCCGAGCAGCGCGCCGAGCTCCAGGCCATGACCGACGCGCTCCTCCGCGACGACCGCCTGCGGTGGGACCTCGCCCAGCTCGCGGCGATGATGGACCAGCTGATGCCCGGCGGCCTCGGCGACCGGTTCCGGTTCGGCGGCGATGAGCCTCTCGGCCTCGAGGGAGCGCTGGACCAGATCGCCCGGCTCCAGGCGCTCGACTCGCTCGAGGACTCGCTCGGCGACGTCGACGCGCCCGGCGACCTCGCCGACGTCGACCGCTCTCGCGTTCGGGAGCTCATCGGCGACGACGCCGTCCGCGACCTGGACGCACTCGACGAGCTGGCCGCGCGGCTCGAACGGGCCGGCTACCTCGGCCGCCAGGGCGACCGGCTCGAGCTGACGCCGCGGGGCAGCCGGCGAATCGGGCAGAAGGTCCTCGACGACCTGTTCGCGCGGCTCCGCCGGGACGCCTTCGGGGGCCACCGCATCGACCGCGCCGGGCGCGGCGGGGAGCGCGAGGAGACGACCAAGCCGTACGAGTTCGGCGAGCCGTTCCACCTCGATCTCAAGCGGACCCTGTCGAACGCCCTCACCCGCGACGAGAACGCCCCCGACCGGCGGACGGCCGAGGGACGGCGCGGCCTGCGCCTCGACCCGGCCGACTTCGAGGTCTACCGGACGGAGCAGCTCACCCAGACCTCCACCGTCCTGCTAGTCGACATGAGCCGATCGATGCTCCTGCGCGGCTGCTTCCTCGCCGCGAAGAAGGTCGCCGTGGCGCTCAACACGCTCATCCGTTCGCAGTTCCCTCGCGATCACCTGTCGATCGTCGGCTTCGCCTATTACGCCCGGGAGATCCGGCCCGAGGCGCTGGCCGAGCTCACGTGGCATGGCTACGAGTACGGCACGAACCTCCAGCACGGGCTGATGCTCGCCCGCCGGATCCTCGCCCGGCAGCACGCCGCGAACCGGGAGATCGTCGTGATCACCGACGGCGAGCCGACGGCCCACTTCGAGGACGGGCGGGTCGAGTTCAGCTACCCGCCGACGCGCCGCACGATCCAGGAGACCCTCGCCGAGGTGCAGCGCTGCACGAAGGAGGGGATCACGATCAACACGTTCATGCTCGAGCGGTCCCGTGCGCTGGCCGAGTTCGTCGCCCTCGTCACGCGGCTCAACCGCGGCCGGGCGTTCTACGCGACGCCGGAGCACCTCGGCGAGTACGTGCTGGTCGACTTCGTGTCGCGGCGGACGAAGAAGGTCTCCTGACAGAAGCCCGCGGCGCGGGGGACGTGTTTCGCTGAGCGACTCCTGCGACGAGCGAGGGTGCGGCGGATGATATTCCTCCGCCGAACGTCTCGCCGGGCGACGAAATAACGGCGGAACAGGTCTTCGTTCGACGCAGTACTCGCTGAGCGAAACATCCCCGCCCGCCCAAACGCCGCCGCTCCGCGCTGCTATCGTCGGCGCGTGAACTGGCTGTTCCCGTGGTTGCTGGTCCTGCACGTGCTCGGTGCGATCGTCGCCTTCGGGCCGGCCTTCTCGTTCCCGATCATCGGGGCGATGGGCGGGCGGGACCCGCAGCACGCGAACTTTGCGACCCGCGTGTCGGCGGCCATCGCCGGCAGGATCGTGTACCCGATCGGGATCACACTGCCGATCACCGGCGCGGCGATGATCGCGCTGACCGGCCGCGACCTGTCGTCGCGCGCGAACTGGTGGCTCGGGATCGCGATCGTCCTGTACGTCATCGCGTACGGCTATTCGTTTTTCGTCCAGCGGCGGGTCGTCGACCGGGCAATCGAGCTCACGTCGGCGCCTCCGCCGCCGGGCACGGCCGGACCTCCCCCGGAGCTGCCGCCGCTCGCCCGCCGGATCCGGCGCGGGAGCATGGCCACCCAGGTCCTCCTCGTCGCGATCGTCTTCCTGATGGTCGTCAAGCCGCAGTTCTGACGTCGGTCTGCCGGGTCGGTACCATTGCCCCGTGCCCCACGTCGCGTCGTCCGCTCCCGACCTGCTGGCCCGGCTCGAGGGGATCGTCACGATCGCCGGCGACGGCCTCACGGTCGACGACGAGGAGAGGCTCCGGGGCGACGGGATCCGCGACCTCGCCTGGACGGCAGCGTTCGGTGAGGACGAGGCGGCGGTTGCGGCCGCCCAGTGGATCGTCTGGGAGGCCAGCCAGGCGCTCGGCGCCCGGTCGGCCAGCATCCACGACCTGTACATGGCCCGCGCCCGCGGCGAGGTGTCGGGCTTCACGGTTCCCGCGGTCAACATCCGGGCCCAGACGTTCGACATGGCGAGGACGGTCTTCGACGCAGCGACGGCGGGCGACGTCGGGGCGGTCATCCTCGAGCTCGCCCGGAGCGAGCAGACCTACACCTACCAGCGGCCGATCGACTACGCCACCGGGGTCCTGGCCGGCGCGATCGCCGCCGGCTGGCAGGCGCCGGTCTTCATCCAGGCCGATCACTACCAGTTCAACGCGAAGAAGTATGCGGAGGACCCCGAGGGGGTCACGGAGGAGATCCGGCGGGCGTGCCGCATGGCGGTCGACGCCGGCTACCGGAACATCGACATCGACTCGTCGACGCTCGTCGACCTGTCGAAGGAGACACTCGACGAGCAGCAGCGCGAGAACTACGTCCGGGCCGCCGAGCTGACCGCGTACATCCGGTCGCTCGAGGCCGACGGCGTGACGATCAGCGTCGGCGGCGAGATCGGCGAGGTCGGCAAGAAGAACTCGACCGAGGAGGAGCTGCGGGCGTATCTCGCCGGCTACGAGCGCGAGCTCGCCGGCCGCGCGCCCGGAGCGCCAGGCCTCTCGAAAGTCAGTGTCCAGACCGGCACGTCGCACGGCGGGGTGCCGCTGCCCGGCGGCGGCGTGGCCGACGTGAAGATCGAGTTCGAGGTGCTCCGCCGGCTCGGCGAGGTCGCCCGCGAGCAAGGTCTCGCGGGGGCCGTCCAGCACGGCGCATCGACCCTGCCAGACGAGCTGTTCCACAGGTTCCGGGCGGTCGAGACGGCCGAGATCCACCTCGCGACGGGGTTCCAGAACCTGCTCTACGAGCATCCCGCGTTCCCCGCGGGCCTCCATCGCCGGATCGAGGCGTGGGTCTACGAGAACGCGGCGGACGAGCGCAAGCCCGATCAGACCGACGAGCAGTTCGTCTACACGACCAGGAAGAAGGCGATCGGGCCGTTCAAGCGGGAGCTCTGGGACCTGCGGGGCCGCAGCCAGATCTTCGCCGCCCAGCACCGCAAGCTCGGGTTCCTCTTCACCGAGCTGGGAGCGATGGGGACGCGCGAGATGGTCGCCCGATACGTCCATCCGGTCGAGCTCCACCGGCCGTTGCCGGACGCGCTGCGTTCCGCGGTCGCTGCGCGCTGACGGCCCTTCGACGAACGCCTGACCCGATCCTGACCGAGACCGAGGTACTCCGCGGCGAGCTGCGCGACCAGCTGGTCGAGGCGATGCAACGCGTGCCGGAGCTGGCCGGCCGCGATCTGACGCTGACCGCGCTGTCCGGCGGGATCACGAACCGCAACTACGTCGTGGCCGTCGCGGGCCAGGCGAACCGCTACGTCATCCGGCTCGCCGGCAACGACACCCACCTCCTCGGCATCAGCCGCGAAGTCGAGCTCGCCGCGACCGTCGCGGCGGCCGGGGTCGGCGTCGGGCCGGAGGTGGTGGCGTTCATCCGGCCGGAGGGCTATCTCATCACGAAATTCATCGACGGCTCGCCGCTGCCCGAGGCGGAGGCCCGCCTGCCACGCAACCTGTCCCGGGTCGCCGACGCGCTGCGCCGATTCCACGAGGGCCCGACGATCCCGGGCCTGTTCATCCCCCTCAGGACCGTCGAGGTCTACCGGGCGCTCGCCGTAGAGCGCGGTGTCTCGATGCCGCCCGAATACGAGATCGCCCACGCGATCGGGCGGCGAATCGAGCTGGCCCTCATGACGTCGCCGATGGACCTCCGGCCATGCCACAACGATCTCCTCAACGCAAACTTCATCGACGACGGGCAGCGCCTCCGGATCGTCGACTGGGAGTACGCCGGGATGGGCGACTCGTTCTTCGACCTTGGGAATTTCAGCGTCAACCACGACCTCGGCGCCGCGGAAGACGAGATCCTCCTTGCCGCGTACGACGGCCCCGCGCCGCGGACGGATCGGACCGCGCGGCTCGCCCGCCTGTCCCTGATGCGGGTCGTTTCGGACTTCCGGGAGGCGATGTGGGGCGTTGTCCAGCAGGCGATCAGCACGCTCGACGTCGACTTCGTGGCGTACGCCGGCGAGCACTTCGACCGCCTCATCGGGAACGCCTCGACTCCGGCGTTCGAGCGGGCGATCCGCGAGGCCGGCGCCGGCTGAGCAGGCCCGGGCGCCGGGTACGCTTCGGCCATGAACCGCGGCCTGCGGCGGCCCGCTCTCCTCATCGCCTTCGTCGGCCTCGTCCTGACGCTCGTGGTCGCGGCCCTGCTCGTGACGCGGCCGGGCGGCGGGGCCCTGCCTGGCGGGTCCTTCACGATCCCGCCCGGCGAAGGGACCGTTCTCGTCGGCGCGGGCGACATCGCCGAGTGCGGCGACGACGACGATGAACAGACCGCCGATCTCGTCGAGCAGATTGCCGGCACCGTGTTCCTCGCCGGCGACAATGTCTACCCGGACGGAAGCCCGCGCCAGTATCGCGACTGTTACGGGCCGTCCTGGGGGCAGTTCCTCGACCGGACGCGGCCCGTCCCCGGCAATCATGAGTACGAGACCCGTGGCGCGGCCGGATACCTCGACTATTTCGGGACCCGGGCCCAACCGAACGGGACGACCTGGTACGCGTGGGACGCCGGCGAGTGGCACGTGATCATGCTCGACTCGGACTGCGGGGCGGTCGGCGGCTGCGAGGCCGGGTCACCCCAGGGCGACTGGCTGAAGGCCGACCTCGCGGCATCGACGGCACGGTGCACACTCGCGATCTGGCACCACCCGCGCTTCTCCTCCGGCGACCACGGCAACCACCCGTTCGTGTCGGCTTTCTGGCAGCTCCTGTACGAAGCGGGCGCGGACGTCGTCGTCAACGGACACGATCACGACTACGAGCGTTTCGCTCTCCAGGATCCGAACGGGAACGCCGATCCGGATCGGGGCATCCGCGAGTTCGTCGTCGGCACGGGCGGCGCACGGCTGCGCAACTTCCAGACAATCCGGACGAACAGCGAGGCCCGTGACGCCAAGACCCACGGCGTCATCCGGCTGGTTCTCGGGCCGGACGGCTACAGCTGGAGCTTCGTGCCCGTCGCCGGCCAGACGTTCACCGACGCGGGGAGCGGCGCCTGCCACTGACCGGCTACCGTAGCCTCGCGCTGCGAGAGGACCAAGCAGGGGAACGGGAGGGCCGATGGTCGAGCACGCCCGCGCGGTCATCGTCGGCGGAGGTGTCGGCGGGACGTCGATCGCGTACCACCTCGCCGAGCTGGGCTGGACCGACATCGTGCTCGTCGACCGGGCCGAGCTGACATCCGGCTCGACGTTCCACTCGGCGGGGCTCCTCGGCCAGCTCCGGTCGACCGTCACCCTGACGAAGATGATGATGTACGGGGTCGGGCTCTACCGCCGGCTCGCGGTCGAGACCGGCGTCGACCCGTCGTGGCACGAGGTCGGGTCGCTCCGTCTCGCCTCGTCGCAACCGCGCCTCGAGGAGCTCCGGCGCCAGGCCGGCTGGGCGAAAACGTTCGGGCTGCCGCTCGAACTGATCTCTCCCCGCGAGGCCCAGGAACGCTTCCCGCTGATGTCGACCGACGGCGTTCTCGGCGCCGTGTGGCTGCCGACCGACGGGTGGCTCGATCCGTCCGGCCTGGCCCAGGCCCTGGCTGCGGGCGCCCGCAAGCGCGGCGTGACGATCCGGACGCAGGCCAGGGTCGTCGGAATCGGCGTGCGCGACGGCCGCGTCACCAGCGTCGAGGTCGACCATCGCGGCGATCGCTCGACGATCGAATCGGACGTCGTCGTCGACGCCGGCGGGATGTTCGCCCCCGAGATCGCGGGCCTCGCCGGGGTCGACGTCCCGATCGTGCCGATCGCCCACGAGTACCTCTTTACGAATGCGATCGATGGTGTCCGGCCGGACCTGCCGACGATGCGCGACCCGGACAACCTCTGCTACTTGCGGGAGGAAGTCGGCGGGCTGTGCATGGGCGGCTACGAGCGTCGGCCCGTGCCGTGGGGCCTCGACGGCATCCCGCCCGACTTCAACGGCAAGCTGCTCGAGCCGGACTGGCCGCGCTTCGGCGAGATCATGGAGGGCGCGATCCGTCGGGTGCCGGCGATCGCCGACGCCGGTGTGACGCGGATGATCAACGGGCCGGAGGCGTTCACCCCGGACAACGAGTTCATCCTCGGGGAGTCGGACGTCCGCGGCTTCTTCGTCGCCGCCGGTTTCTGCGCCCACGGAATCGCGGGTGCCGGCGGCATCGGGCAGCAGATCGCCCGCTGGATCGTCGACGGCGAGCCGGAGCTCGACCTGTGGAAGATGGACATCCGACGGTTCGGCGCGCAGTACCGATCGCAGGCCTACACGGTCGCCCGGACCCGCGAGGTGTACCAGACCTACTACGACATCCATTACCCGAACGAGGAGCGTCGAGCAGGCCGGCCGCTGCGGTTGACCCCGGCCTGGCCACGGGTCGCGGCGCTCGACGCCGAGTTCGGCGAGAAGTCCGGCTGGGAGCGCCCGAACTGGTTCCGCTCCAACGAGGACCAGGCGCTCGAGCGGCTCCGGCCGCGCGGCTGGGCGGGCCAGCACTGGTCGACCGCGATCGCCGCCGAGGCGCTCGCGACGAGGCGTACCGCGGCCCTGTTTGACGAATCGAGCTTCGCGAAGATCGAGGTCGTCGGTCCCGGCGCGTGCCGTTTCCTCCAGCGGATGTGCGCGAACGACGTCGATCGGCCGGTCGGTTCGATCGTTTACACCTCGATGCTCAACAGCCGCGGCGGGATCGAGTGTGACTTCACCGTCACCCGGCTCGCCGAGGACCGCTACCTGATCGTTACCGGGACGGCCTTCGGCAACCACGACCTGGCGTGGATACGGCGTCATGCTCCTGGCGGCGGGAGCGTCGTCGTCGCAGACACGACCTCGGCCCGGGCGTGCCTCGGGCTGTGGGGGCCGAGCGCCCGCGACATCCTCGAATCCGTCACCCGCGACGACATCTCGGATGCTGGCTTTCCGTACCTCACCGCGCGCCAGATTACGGTCGGCAGCGTGCCGGTTCTCGCGCTCCGCGTCACGTACGTCGGGGAGCTTGGTTGGGAGCTCTACCCGCCGACCGAGTACGGCCTCGCGCTGTGGGACACTCTCGCCGAGGCGGGGGCGCTGCACGGGCTGGTGGCCGGCGGGTATCGGGCCATCGATGCGCTGCGAATCGAGAAGGGCTACCGCGTCTGGTCGAGCGACATCACGCCCGAGGAGACGCCGTACGAGGCCGGGCTCGGGTTCGCCGTGCGGCTCGACAAGGGCGTCGAATTCATCGGCCGCGAGGCGCTCGTCGCGGCGCGCGAAAACGGAGCGCGGAAACGCCTCCGCTGCCTCGTTCTCGACGACCCCCGGTCCGTCGCGCTCGGCAACGAGCCCGTTCGGGTCGATGGCCGGATCGTCGGCCGGGTGACGTCGGGCGGCTATGGCTTCGCCGTCGAGCGGTCGATCGCGTACGCGTACCTGCCCCCGGAGCAGGCGGCGGTGGGCACCCGTGGCGACGTCGAGGTGTTCGGTGAGTGGGTCGGGTTCGACGTGGCGCACGAGCCGCTGTACGACCCCGAGGGCGCGAGGATCCGGGCGTGAGCCGGCAGGTGTTCGGGCCCGAGTGGTCCGCCTCGCTCCGCCGCGGGACGGACGCCGAGCTGCGCGGCTGGGTCAACCTGGCCCTCGCGGCGTGCGACGAGGCCGACCAGATCGCGCTGGAGCACTTCCGACGCGATCTCGTGATCGAGACGAAGCCGGATCGCTCGTTCGTCACGATCGCCGACACCTCGATCGAGGAGGCGATCCGGGCGCGGATCGCGGCCGCCGAGCCGAGCCACGGGATCGTCGGCGAGGAGTACGGGACGGAAGCGGGCGGCGCGTCGGTGCGCTGGTACGTCGACCCGATCGACGGCACCCACAACTTCATCCGCGGCGTGCCGTTATTCGGAACGCTCCTGGCGGTCGAGCGCGACGGCGAGCTGCAGGCCGCCGTCCTCTCGGCGCCGGCCTTGCGCGAACGATGGTGGGCGTGGCGCGGCGGCGGGGCCTGGGGCGCGGGAGCGGCCGGCGCCGTCGGATCGGCGGCTCGCCGGATTCGGACGTCGCGGGTCACGGCCCTGGCCGATGCGCTGATGCTGTACGGGTCCGGCCGCGACATCGTCGCCTCCGGCCGCGTGCCGGGATTCACGGCTCTCCTCGAAGCGGTATGGCGTGAGCGCGGATTCGGCGATTTCTGGGGCTACGCGCTGACCGCCGAGGGCGCTGCCGAGGCGATGCTCGAGATCGACCTCTCCCCGTGGGACGCCGCGGCCCCTACGCTCCTCGTCGAGGAGGCGGGCGGCCGCGTCACCGACCTCGAGGGCCGGCGCCGGTTCGACAGCGGGACGTTCCTCGCGACGAACGGGCATCTCCACGATGAGATCCGGACCAGGCTGATCGCCGACTGAGGAGAGCTGGCATGGACGACCGATCGATCCATACAGGTGGCAGCGAGCACCTGCCGCCGCCTGTCGCGGTGCCGAAGCTCGGGGCGGCCGGCGGCCGGCTCGACGACCCCCGGACGCTGACGATCCTGACGACCGAGCACTGGAGCCTCCTCTCGGCCCGCGCCCTGGTCTACAACGAGGCGTTCGCGCGGGCAGGGATGTTCCTGACGTTCGTGTCGGCCAGCCTCGTGGCGCTGGCGCTCGTGTCGCAGGCGATGGGGTTCGACCACGACTTCCTCCTGCTCGCCGCCGTCATCCTCGGCTTCGACCTGTTCATCGGCCTGGCGACGCTGGGGCGGGTTTCCTCTGCGAGCAACGAGGACCTTCGATGCATCGCGGGGATGAACCGGATCCGTCACGCCTATCTCGAGATCGCTCCC
>DASYTG010000052.1:0-18032 GCA_036002525.1 Candidatus Limnocylindrales bacterium | reverse complement strand
CCGTCGAGGGCGATGTGCAGTCCAGGGAGCAGGCGATGTCCTGGGACGAAGTGCCGGTTGGAGTGACGACCCGCGAGGCCATCCGCCACGTCCAGATCCGGATGATCATCCCCGACGCGATGCCGGACGAGTCGATGTTCTTCGTCCTGTCATTGCTCGGCGGGGGCTTCCTCGGCTACCTGTTCGGGGTGACCTGACCGCCCGATCGTGGGGGCTGGCCCGCGGCAGGCTGTGCGAGACTGTCCGGCGATGGGATTCTTGCTGATTCTGTGCGGCACGATCGCAGCCGTGACCGGCGTCTACCGCGGATTCGTCCTCGCCCGCGAGGCGCTCGCCCCACTCGCCCACGAGGGAGATCCGACCCGGACGGCGATCGAAGCGACGAGGCCGTTCCCGGTCCGGCCGCGGGTCCGTCGGTTCGTCGGCCGGGTTCTCGGGGCAGTCGGCTGGCTGGCCGTGGCGATGTACGGGCTCTACCTGATCTACCGCGCCTCCCAGCTCGGGCCAGGATGACCGCCGTCCGACCGGGTGCCGCCTCGGCGACCGTCCTCGAGCGCTACGAGCCGGTCATCGGCATCGAGGTCCACTGCCAGCTCCGGACGGCCTCGAAGATGTTCTGCGCCTGCTCGACCGAGTACGACGGCGCTCCGCCGAACAGCCTGGTCTGCCCCGTCTGCCTCGGTCTTCCCGGGGCCCTCCCGGTGATCAATCGACGAGCCGTCGAGCACGTCCTCGCCACCGGCCTTGCGGTCGAGTCGACGATCCCGGCCGCGACGCGCTGGGATCGGAAGAACTACTTCTACCCCGACCTGCCGAAGGGCTACCAGATCAGCCAGTACGACCTCCCGCTCGCCTCCGCGGGTCGGCTGACGTTCGACACCTCGGAGGGGCCCTTCACGGTGCGCATCACCCGGGCCCATCTCGAGGAGGACACGGCGAAGCTCGTCCACCGGTCCGCGCCGGACGGACGGCGGGTCAGCCTGGTCGACTTCAACCGGTCCGGCGCTCCGTTGATGGAGATCGTGACGGAGCCGGACGTCCGAACCGCCGAGCAGGCCCGCCGCTACGCCGAGGAGCTCCAGCTGCTCCTCCGGGCGATCGGCGCGTCCGACGCCGACATGGAGCGCGGCCAGCTCCGGGTCGAGGCGAACGTCTCTCTCCGGCCGCGCGGCGAAGAGGCGTACGGGACGCGGGTCGAGATCAAGAACATGAACTCGTTCCGGTCGGTCGAGCGGGCGATCGGTAGCGAGATCGACCGCCAGGCAGCGGCCCTCGACGCCGGCGCACGGATCGTCCAGGAGACGCGGGGCTGGGACGAGAACCGGGGCGCCACGTACGTCATGCGGGTCAAGGAATCGTCGGACGACTACCGCTACTTCCCGGAGCCCGATCTCCCGCCGCTCCACATCGAGGCGGCCTGGCTGGACGGGATCCGGTCGGCCCTGCCGGAGCTGCCGGCGGCGCGCCGGGCACGCTACCGGGGTGCGCTCGGGCTGAGCGCCTACGACGCGGCGGTCGTCGTCGCGGATCCGGACGCGGCCCGCCTGTTCGAGGCGACCCTCGCCGCCGACCGTGGCCTCGACCCGAAGCACGTCGCGAACTGGGTGACCGGCGACTACCTCCGCCTGCGCAACGCGTCGCCCGACCCGGTGACTGTCGATCCGGCCGATCTCGCCCACCTCGTTCGACAGGTGGTCGAGGGGACCATCTCGCGGGCCAATGCGCGCGAGGTCTTCCACCTCCACGTCGCGACCGGCGAGCCGGCCGCGGCGCTCGTCGAGGCGCGCGGGTTCCGGCAGATCTCGGACGCGGGAGCGCTCTCGTCGGTCATCGACGAGGTGATCGCCGCGAACCCCCAGGCGGCCGCCGACTTCAGGGCCGGCAAGGCCCAGGCCGTCGGATTCCTCGTCGGCCAGGTGATGAAGGCCACCCGCGGCCAGGCGAACGCGGCGCTGGCACAGGCAGCCGTTCGCGAGCGACTGGAGCGCGCCGCCGAGGACGGCAAGGGCTAGTGGGCGCCGTCAACTTCGCCCTCTGGGCGGCCGGGATCGCTTTCCTGATCGTCGGCTATTCCCGGGCCCGCGGGCCGTGGAATCGCTACCAGGCGCTGAAGGACCAGGAGGCGAACGTCGCCCGGTACGAGTCCTGGCGCGGCGGGGTGCGCGACCGGTCGACGACCGGCGCGTCGGTCGCGATGGACATGGCCCGCCGCGAAGCGCGGTTGTGGGGCCTCGTCGCGATCGTCGGGTTCGGGCTGATCTTCGCCGGCTTCGCGATCGGCTGACGCCGGCGACCCGGCTACCGACCCGGCTGGCGACCCGGCTGGCGCGTCCGGAATCGGCGATGCTCGATCGCCGTGCAGCGGTCCATGACGACCGCCAGCCCGCCCTCGCGGGCGACCCGGGCCGCCTCCCAATTCACGACCCCGAGCTGGAGCCACAGGCACCGGGCGCCGGTCGCCACTGCCTCGTGCGCGTGAGGCACAGACAGCTCGGAACGGCGGAAGACGTCGACGATGTCGAACGGGCCTGTCGCGGCGGCCGCCTCCGCGAGCGTCCGGAACGCCGGGATCCCGAGGACGTCGCGCTCGAGGGGGTTGACCGGCACGCAGTCGAAGCCGTGGTGGACGAGGTAGCGGAACACGCCGAACGACGGCCGCGACGGCTTCGACGAGGCTCCGACGACGGCGATCCGGCGGCTCGTCCGGAGGATCGCCTCGATCGCGTCGTCGCCGGCGACCGGAACGGTCCCACGACCCTCCTGCAGGTCGAGCATCTCGCGGGCCCGGGCGCGTTCGTCGCCGGTCACCGGACGGGCAGCCTCAGGCCCGGGCCTCCTTCTCGTACGGGATGCCGTCCGCGGCCGGCGGGATCGACCGGCCGACGACGCCGGCCAGGATGATGATCGTGAGGACGTACGGGAACGCGGCGTAGAACTGGGTCGGGATCGAGGCGAGGACCTGTCCGAGCTGGCCCTCCGGCCGGGCCACGCTGATGACGGTCTGGATTCCGCTCGCCGCGCCGAACAGGAGCGCCCCGCCGAACGCCCCGAGCGGCGTCCACCGCCCGAAGATCACAGCGGCGAGGGCGATGAATCCGCGGCCCGCCGACATCTCGTTCTGGAACGCCCCGTTCGATCCGATGACGATGTACGCGCCGGCGAGGCCGGCGATCGCGCAGCCGACGATGACGTTCAGGTAGCGCAGGCGGATCACGTTGATCCCCACCGTGTCGGCCGCCTTCGGATGCTCGCCGACCGCCCGCGTCCTGAGCCCCCACCGGGTCCGGTAGAGCAGCACCTGGAGGCCGATGACGAGGAAGATCACGCTCACGGCGATCGCGTTGGGGTTGAAGACCATCGCGAGGATCGGGCCGATGACGGGGATCTCCGTGATCCCCGCCGGCACGAGGTTCAGGTCGGGGAGCACGCCGGCCCCGCCCCGCCCGGTCGGCGTGATGATGATGCGGTTGAGGTAGCTCGTGACACCGATCGCGGCGACGTTGAGGAAAACGCCGGCGATGATCTGATCGGCCCGTACGGAGATCGTCAGCCAGCCGTGGATGATCCCAAGGACCGCGCCGACGAGGACCGCGACGACCACTCCGGCCACGAGCGCCGGAAACGTCCCGATCGAGTCATGGAGGAGGAATCCGGTCAGGTAGGCGGCGAAGGCGGTCGTCAGCATGATCCCCTCGATCCCGATGTTGACGACCCCGGATCGCTCGCACATCACCCCGCACAGCGCGCCGAGGGCGAGCGGAGCGGTGAACAGCATGATGATCTCGAGGGCGCTCGGGCTCAGGAAGAGGATCTCGACGAGGTACCGGATGAGGTCGACGATCAGTCCGGGGATCGCGGTGATGTCCATCAGCGGGCCACCTGCTCGCCCCACGAGGCGGTGACGGTCCGGACCTCACCCTCGATCGCGCCCTTCGCCCGTCGCAGCCGGAAGACCCGGCGGACGATGATGTCCGCGGCGAGGAACAGGATGATGAGCGCCTGGATGACGTCGATGACCTCGATCGGGACCTGGTTCTGGGTCCGCAGCTGCATGAGGTTCTGGCCGGCCCGGAGGACGCCGAAGAGGAGCGCCGAGAACATGATCCCGAGCGGCGACGACCGGCCGAGCAGCGCGACGGTGATCGAATCGAAGCCGACCTTGGCGCTGATTCCCGTCGCGTAGAAGCCCTGCACACCGAGCATCTGGACCGCCCCGGCGAGGCCGCCGAGCAGCCCGGACAGGGTCATCGTCAGGGTGATGATGAAGACGGGCCGGATGCCGGCGTAGCGAGCCGCGTTCGGGTTCGCGCCGACGGTCCGGATCTCGAACCCGAGGGTGGTCCGGTCGAGCAGCCAGCGGATGACGAAGATCGCGAGGAATCCGAGCAGCACGCCGAGGTGGATGTTCCGGCCGAAGAGGACCGGCAGGGTGGCGTTGACGATGTCGCCGGTCCGCGGGAACGAGAAGCCGGCAACCTTGACGAGATCGAGCGCCCAGGCGAGGAGTTGCAGGGCGATCGCGTTGAGCATGATCGTGGTGACGACCTCGTGGGCCCCGGTGCGGGCCTTGAGGAAGCCGGGGATGAAGCCGTACGCCGCACCGGCGAGGCCACCGATCGTGACCGCCAGCGGAACGGCGAAATTCGTGTCGAGGTAGCCGAACGTCGCCCCGGCGAGGGCTGCGGCGAAGGCGCCCACGAGGAACTGTCCGGCGACGCCGATGTTGAAGAGGCCGGCCTTGAACGCCAGGCCCACCGCGAGGCCACCGAACATCAGCGGCGCGGCCTTGACCAGCGTGTCGCCGATGGCGTTGAACCGGCGCGCGTCGTCGGCCCACTGGACCGGCGTCCCGAACGCCCCCTCGAGGAGAGCGAGGTACGCCCTTATCGGCAGATCCGGCTGGATCGGCTTGCCGGTCGTCAGCGGCGAGAGGACGATGATGATCGCGCCGATGACGAGGGCGAGGACGATCGAGAGGATCGGCACGGCGCTCGCCCGCCAGGCGCGGAGGAGCGCGCCGCCCACGTCGCGCCGGGCCGGCGCAGCCTGCCCGGAGCCCGCCGGAGCAGCCGCGACCGGATCCTTCCCGACCAGCGGATCGGCGCCGCCGGCCTGGGCCCGGGCGGACTCGCGGGACGCACGCGGATCGACCGGGTCGGTCATCGTCCGTCCCCGGTGTCGCCGCCGGCAGAGGCCCCGACAGCCTCGCGGCCCTTGCCGCCCGCCAGCCCGGCCTCGCCCCGGGCCATGAGCAGCCCGATTCGCTCGCGATCGGCCTCGGCCGCGTCGAACGTCGCGACGATCCGGCCGCCGAACATCACCGCGACCCGGTCCGACAGCTCGAGCACCTCGTCGAGCTCGGCGGAGACGAGGAGGATCGCGGACCGCGCGTCGCGCTTGCCAATGACCTGCTTGTGGATGAACTCGATGCTGCCGACGTCGAGTCCCCGGGTCGGTTGATCGAGGACGAGCAGCGTCGTCGGGCCGGCGAACTCGCGGGCGACGACGAGCTTCTGCTGGTTGCCTCCGGAAAGGTTGCTTGCCCGGACCTTCGCGGATGGAGCGCGGATGTCGAATCGCTGGACGAGGTCGGCCCCCCGCCGTTCGATCTCGCGGTCGTTACGGAGGATGCCCCGGGCGAACGGCGGCTCGAAATACCGGGTCAGGACGAGGTTGTCCGCCAGCGAGTACGACAGCACCAGCCCATACCGCTGGCGGTCAGCCGGGACGTAGGCGACCTTGCGGCGGCGTACCTGGCGCGTCGAGCTGGCGGTGATGTCGCGATCGCCCAGCACGATCCGGCCGGCGCTCGGCTTGCGCAGCCCGACGATTGCCTCGACGAGCTCGTCCTGGCCGTTGCCGGCGACGCCGGCGATCCCGAAGATCTCACCCTCGCGAACGACGAAGTCGACACCGGCCACCCGCTCGTGGCCTCGATCGTCCTTCGCCCGGAGGCCCTCGACGCGGAGGACCGGCCCGGCCGGCTTCGACTCGCCCCGGTCGACGACGAGGGAGACCTCCCGACCGACCATGAGCTCGGCCAGCTCCTCTTCGGTGGTCTCCTTCGGCCGGCGCGTCCCGACGACCTTGCCGCGCCGGATGACCGTGATCCGGTCGGCGATCGCGAGGACCTCGTCGAGCTTGTGAGTGATGAAGATGATGCTCGTCCCCTCGGACTTCAGGTGACGGAGCACGCCGAAGATCTCGACGGTCTCCTGGGGCGTGAGGACCGCGGTCGGCTCGTCCAGCACGAGCAGGCGAGCCCCGCGGTAGAGCGCCTTGAGGATCTCGACCCGCTGCTGCTGGCCGACGCTCAGCTGGTCGATCCGGGCACGGGGGTCGATCCTGAACCCGAGCTGGCTGGCCAGCGAACGGATCCGCTTCTCCGCGTCCTCCAGGGCGAGGATGCCCGGCCCCACGACGGATTCCTGGCCGAGGATGACGTTCTCGGCCACCGTCAGAACGGGCACCAGCATGAAATGCTGGTGGACCATCCCGATCCCGCGACCGATCGCATCGGCCGGGTCGCGGATCGCGACCGGCTCGCCGTCGATGAGGATCTCACCCTCGTCCGGGCCGACGAGCCCGTAGAGGATGTTCATCAGCGTGCTCTTGCCGGCCCCATTCTCCCCGAGCAGCGCGTGGACCTCCCCGCGCCGGACGTCGAGGTCGATGTGGTCGTTGGCCACCGTCCCCGGGAAACGCTTCGTGATGCCGCGCATCTCGAGGATCGGGACTGAGTCCGTCATCGAGCTTCCTGGTGCGTGGTCGGATATGCGAGCGGGCCGACCCGGTGAGGCCGGGTCGGCCCGCGATTCGGCTCGCCTGCTGCGGCGCCTTACTGCGGCAGATGCGGGTCAGTGCAGTCGATCGGCGCGCACGGATCGAGAGACCCGTCCTTGAAGCCCGCGAGGGCCGCGTCGATCTTCGCCTGGACGTCGGCCGGGATGTCGACGTTCGTGAACGGGGACAGCCCGATGCCGTCGTTCTTCGCGTCGTTGAAGAAGTTGTCCTTCTGGAGGCCCTCGGCGTCGAACCGCTGGATGGCCTGCGCGGTCGCGCTCTGGAGCTTCTTCTCGGCGCTCGTGATGATGCACGCGGCTGCATCGGGCAGAGACTGGGCCTGGTCGACGTCGACGCCGATGCCCCAGATGCCCGCGGCGCAGGCTGCCCGCAGCGCTCCGGCGCCGGTCAGGCCGGCCACCTGGAAGATGACGTCGGCGTCCTGGCCGATCATCGCCTGAGCGGAGGCCTGGCCCTTGTCGGGAGCGTTGAAGTCTTCGGTGTAGTTGATCAGGACCTCGATGTCCGGGTTGAAGGACGCGGCGCCGTTCCGGTAACCGTTGATGTATGCATAGACAGGCGGAACGTCGGAGCGACCACCGACCGCGCCGATCGTGCCGGTCTTGCTGACGCTCGCGGCGACGATGCCGGCGAGGTAGCCGGGCTGGGCCTCAGCGAACAGGATGCCCTGGTAGTTCGGCGGCGAAGGCGGAGCGACGAACTGGTCGACGCCGAAGAACTGGATCTCCGGGTTGACGAGAGCCGCCGCGCGTGTGTCGGTCCCGATGAGGAAGCCGACCGTGATGATCACATCATAGTCGTCGTCGACGAGCGACTGGATGTTCGCCTTGTAGTCCGCCGTGTCGGCGGTGACGATGACCTGGGGCTCGGGCGCGCCGATCGCGGCTGCGCCGTCCTGGACGCCCTTCCACGTGTACTCGTTGAACGACTTGTCCTCGAGCTGGCCGATGTCGGTGACCATCCCGATCTTGACGTCGGCGCCCGGCTCGACCGAGGCAGGCGCACTCGGGGCCATCGATTCGGTGGCCGTAGGCACGCTCGCGCTCGGGCTGGCGCCGGTGTTCGTGCAGGCCGCGATGATAAGCATCGCGGCGAGCACGACAAGGGCTCGTGTGCGCATTGACTCCTCCTCCAGATCGCGTCCGCCACCGCCCGGGACGGGGCAGGGGGGCCGGTCCGACAGCGCGGTCGCTTCCGACCCATGGCGGGGCGGCCGTTGGCGCGCATCCTAATCGTGGCCGCCGGGCCGGGCAAGTAGCCACGACGCGGCGGCGCCCTGGGGATCATACGGCGTTCGGGTCATGCCGGGCCGGTCACCTGCCGGGTACGCCGGGCATACTGGCGGCATGGCGACGGGGATCGAGGAGGGCCGGACGGGCGACGGGCTGGCGTGGGACGCCCGGGGGGATGGAGAGCCGGTCGTCTTCATCCACGCCGGCGTGGCGGATCGCCGGATGTGGGAGCCGCAGTGGACCGCCTTCGCGGGCGCCTTCCGGGCCATCCGCTACGACGCGAGGGGCTTCGGGGAGACGTTGCCGCCGGGCGGTCCCTGGGCGCACCACGATGACCTCGCCGCGCTGCTCGACGAGCTCGCCCTCGAGCGCGTCCATCTCGTCGGCGCATCGCTCGGAGCTGGGATCGCCGTCGAGCTCGCCCTTGCCCGGCCGTCGACGGTCGCCTCCCTCGTCCTCGTCGCGCCGGGTGGCGCTCTCATCGGCGAGCCGCCCGACGTCCTCCGTTCGGTGTGGCGTGCAGAGGGCGAGGCCCTCGATCGGGGGGACCTCGACGAGGCCGTCGAGATCAACCTCCACGCCTGGGTCGACGGCCCGGCGAGGTCGCCCGAGGCCGTCGAACCGGAGATCCGGTCGTTCGTGGGGCGGATGCAGCGCCACGCGTTCGAGCTGCCCGGCTGGGATGCTGACGTGGCGCCCGAAAGCGAGCTCGATCCGTCCGCCGCGGACCGCCTGGATGAGCTCCGGATCCCCGTCCTCGTCGTGGTCGGCATGGCGGATTGGCCGCCGATCCTCGAGGTCGCGGAGCGGATCGGTCGGGAGGTCCCGGCCGCCCGCGTCGTGCGATGGGCGGGAGTCGCCCACCTGCCGTCGCTCGAGCGACCGACGGAGTTCGAGCGCCTCGTGCGGGAGTTCGTTCTGGCGGCGGGCGCGGGCGCTTTGCCCGCCGGGTGATGCCTGCGCGGGCCGGCTTCCGGTACGTCGCGCTCGGCGACTCGTACACGATCGGCACATCGGTGGCCCCGGCCGGGCGCTGGCCGGACCAGCTCGTCGACCGCCTCGCCCCGTCGGCGACGCCCCTCAGGCTCGTGGCGAATCTCGGCGTCAACGGGTTCACGTCGCAGGACGTCATCGACGTCGAGCTGCCGCGCCTCGCCGAGATTGACGCGCAGTTCGCGTCGCTGATGGTCGGCGTCAACGACGTCGTCCAGGGCGTCCCGGCCGAGAAGTTCGAGGCGAACGCGGCCCGGATCCTCGACGAGCTCCTCGGCCGCCTGCCGGCCACGCGGATTGTCGCCGTCTCGACCCCGGATTACACGGTCATGCCCGAAGGCGGGGCCTACGGCGATCCGGACACGCAGCGGGCCGGCGTCGAGAGGAACAACGCGATCCTGGCCGGCCTCGCCGTGGGGCGGGGCGTCTCATTCGTCGACATCTTCGAGCTGTCGCGCCGGGCGGCCACGGATCGGGCCCTGGTGGCCGAGGACGGACTCCACCCGAGCGCCGAGCAATACCGGCTGTGGGTCGACGCGATCGCCCCCGTCGTCGAGGACCTGCTGACGCGATCGTGACCCGCCGGGCGGGTCAACCCACGGCCCGATCGACGCCGGCGGCCGCCTGGCGGGTCATGCGTCGGAGGAACCGACCCTGAGCGGCCCAGCCGGCTCGCTGCGAGGTCCTCTGGCTCCAGGTGACCGGGTCAGCGAGTCGAGAGGATACGGATCAGGGAGTCGGCGACGCGTTCGGGAGAAGATTTCCCAGGTCGAGGATCAACGGTCCGCCGTCGGACGGGACGAGCATCACCTGGATCTGGTCAGACAGCTTCTCGATGTACCGGTTCTGGAGGATCGCCGAGGTGAGGGACGCGGCAACGAGCTTGTTCGCCTCGGATTCGCCCCGGGCGCGCTCGATCTGCGCGTCGGCGTCACCCTTGGCGGCGGCGACCTTCTGCTGGGCGATGATCTCGGCCTGGGCCAGCTTCTGGCGCTCGGTCTCGACCTGCTGCTGGGCGACCTGCTTGTCCTCGATCGCCTGGTTGTAGGCGTCCGAGTAGCTGAAGTTCTGGATGTTGATTCCGACGACGATGAAGCCGCGCGGCTCGAGCTCGGTCTTCAACAGGTCTGTCGCGCGCTGGCGGATCTCGTCGCGGCTGTTGAGCACGATCGCAGTCGGGTAATCGTCGGTGACCGACTTCGGGATGTCGAGGAAGCGCGGGGTGACGATCGTCTCCTCGAAGTTCAGGCCCAGTTCCTGGACGATCCGCGGGGCGTCACTGGGGCGGACCGCGTAGTTGAGGGTGATGTCGAGGAACAGGTCCTGCTGCTCCTTCGACGCGGCGGAGTAGTCCGGGATGTGGATCTGCTGGACCCGGGTGTCGAGGACGTCGACCGTGTTGACGATCGGCGTGACGAAGTGGAGCCCGGGGTTGAGGGTCGTGCCGGTCACCGCGCCGAACGACCGGACGACCCCGACGAACCCGGCCGGGATCTGGATGAACGCCGAGGTCAGGACGGCGACCAGCAGCGCGAAGAGGCCGCCGGCGAGGAACAGGCGGGCCGGCAACGCCCCCTGCGACTGGCGCTGCGGCCCGCGCGCAGCGTTGATGAAGATCGCCGCCACGGCGAGGATGACGAGGCCGAATCCGACCAGGAACAACAGGCCGGCGATGGCATCCATGACGACGGGCACCTCTCTCTCGACGCGCGGCCGACGCAGCCGCGCCAAACAGCGTAGTCGGTTACGGCTCCGTCACAGGGGATAGCGGAGCGGTGCCACTGTCAGCGCCCGATCGAGGTGAACCAGACGAGAATCGCGAAGGCCGCGATCCATGCCACCAATCCAGACGAGAGGAACTTCTCAGGGCGCCCCGAGCGGCGCCTCAGCAGGACGATCGCTCCCCAGACGATCGCGCCGAAGACGATCGGCCCAACGAGCAGCTGGCCGACGACGTACCCGGACTCGTAAGGGCTGGCGCCCTCGAGCCTCGCCATCGCCCGGAGAGCAATGAGGAACAGAGCAATCGGCCCGAGAACCCAGGCCACGGCCCGGCCCCACTGCCGTCCGTCCGTCGGCTCAGTCTTCGCCTCGGGCTCCCAATTGACCACCGGTTCGTCTGGCATCTCAGCGTCCTTCCTCATGCCGGAGCTCCCGGAGCCGCGCATCGTCGATCCCGAAATGATGGGCGACTTCGTGGCGCACCACGTCCTCGACAGCCGCAGCCAGCGCCGCCGGCTGCCGGTAGGTCCGCTCCAGCGGGCCGCGAAACAGCGTGATCTTGCTTGCCACCGTCGCGCCGTCGGCGCCCCAGCGCGTCCGTGGCACTCCCTCGTACAGCCCGAGCAGCCCACCTGCCCCGACCGACGCGAGCTGCGCCGCGGTCGGCTCGTCGTCGACGACGATCGCGACCGAGGCGAGGCGCTCGCGGAACTCGGCCGGCAGGCGCGCAACCGCAGCGTCGACCAGCCGATCGAAGGCGTCGCCGTCGTCCATGACCGGACGATACCCCCCTTCGTCGGGCTACCATAGCCACCCGTGACCCTGGCCCCGAACGACTTCACCCACCTCCACGTCCACTCCGAATTCTCGCTGCTCGACGGCCTCGGACGGATCACCGACCTCGTCGACGCGGCGGCCCAGCAGGGCTTCGATTCACTCGCCCTGACGGACCACGGCGCGCTCTACGGCGCGGTCGCCTTCTGGCAGGCGGCGACGAGCAAGAGGATCAAGCCGATTATCGGCGTCGAGACGTACGTCGCCCGCCGGGCGATGACCGACCGGGAGGGCAAGGCCGACGCCCAGCCGTTCCACCTGATCCTCCTGGCGAAGGACTGGACCGGCTATCGCAACCTCTGCCGGCTCGTCACCGATGCCCACCTCGACGGCTACTACTACAAGCCCCGGATCGACCGTGAGTACCTGGCGAAGCACAGCGAGGGCCTCATCGGGCTGAGCGCGTGCCTGAACGGCGAGGTTCCGCGGGCGCTCGAGGTCGACGACCGGGACAACGCAAAGCGCATCGCGGGTGAATACCGGGAGATCTTCGGACCGGACGGCTTCTTCCTCGAGCTCCAGGACCACGGCCTGCCGGAGCAGCGCCGGCTCAACGAGCAGCTCCTCCGCCTGGCCGGTGAGACGAGCCTCCCGCTCGTCGTGACGAACGACCTGCACTACGTCCACGAGTCCCAGAGCCCGGCTCACGACGTCCTGCTCTGCGTCGGTACCGGCAACAACCTCGACACCCCGGGCCGGTTGAAGTTCGAGACCAGCGACTTCTGGCTGAAGTCGGCGGCCCAGATGGAGGCGCTCTTCCCTGACCAGCGCGAGGCGATCCTCAACAGCCGCCGGATCGCGGAGATGTGCAACCTCGCGATGCCCCTCGGCCAGCTGCGGATCCCACACTTCCCGGTTCCCGACGGCGAGACGGCCGAGAGCTGGCTGAGGAAGGAGTGCCAGGCGGGACTCATCCGGCGCTACGGGACGGCGACGCCGGAGCTCCAGGAGCGACTCGACTACGAGCTCGGCGTCATCAACTCGATGGGCTACGCCGGCTATTTCCTCATCGTCGCGGACTTCATCGCGTTCGCTCGAAGAGAAGGAATCCAGACGACCTGTCGGGGGAGTGCGCCCGGGTCGATCGTGACGTACACGCTCGGGATCACGCCGGTCGATCCGATCCTCTACGGCCTGCCGTTCGAGCGCTTCCTCAACCCGGATCGGGTGACGATGCCCGACATCGACGTCGACTTCGAGGACAGCCGGCGTGACGAGGTGATCGCCTACGTCACCCGCAAGTACGGCCCCGACCACGTCGCCCAGATCATCACGTTCGGGACGATGCTCGCCCGGGCGGCGATCCGCGACGTCGGGCGGGTGCTGGGGCACAGCTACGGCGAGGTGGACCGGGTCGCCAAGGCCGTCCCGAACCAGCTCGGAATCCGGCTCGACGAGGCGCTCGAGATCGCACCACAGCTCCGCGAGATGTACGTCGGCGATCCGGGCGTCAAGCGGGTCATCGACTTCGCCAGGCAGCTCGAAGGGGTCGCCCGCAACGCCTCGACCCATGCCGCCGGCGTCGTCATCTCGCTCGAGCCGCTGACCGAGCTCATGCCGCTCCAGAAGGCGACGAACTCCGAAGCGCTCATGACCCAGTACGAGATGCACGCGATCGAGGCTCTCGGTCTCCTGAAGTTCGACTTCCTCGGCCTGAGCAACCTCACGATCCTGCGCCACGCCGTCGACCTCGTCCGGCAGCACCGCGGCACGGAGGCCGGCGCGATCGACCTCGACGCGATCCCCCTCGACGACCCGAAGACGTTCGAGCTGCTCGCGTCGGGCGAGACGACCGGCATCTTCCAGCTCGAGTCGGCCGGGATGCGCCGCTACATCCGCGACCTCCGCCCGACGTCGGTCCACGACCTCGCGGCCATGGTCGCCCTCTACCGGCCCGGCCCGATGGACAACATCCCGGCCTACATCCGGCGGAAGCACGGCCAGGAGAAGGTCACGTACCTCCATCCGCTGCTCGAGCCGTACCTCGAGAAGACGTACGGGATCTTCGTCTACCAGGAAGACATCATGTCGGCGGCGATCGCCCTCGGTGGATTCACCGGCCCCGAGGCGGACACGCTCGGCTACGCGATCCGCAAGAAGAAGTCGTCGGTCCTCCGGGCGCAGAAGGAGAAGTTCGTCACGCAGGCCGCCGAGCGCGGCGTCGATGCTCGGGTCATCGACCAGGTCTTCGCGGCCTTCCAGCCGTTCGAGCGGTACGGCTTCAACAAGGCCCACGCAACCTGCTACGGGCTTATCGCGTACCAGACCGCGTACCTCAAGGCGAACTACACGGTCGAGTACATGACGGCCGTCCTCACGGCGTTCCGGTCGAACGAGGAGAAGGTCGCTGCGGCGATCGCCGAGTGCCGCCGGATGGGGATCGAGGTCCTCCCCCCGGACATCCACCGGTCCGACGTCGAGTTCACCGTGGAGGGAGAGGCGATCCGGTTCGGTCTCCTCGCGGTGAAGAACGTCGGCCAGGGCGCGATCGAGTCGATCATCGATGCCCGGAGGCAGGGCGGCGAGTTCCGTTCGCTGCGCGACTTCTGCGAGCGGGTCGACCTGCGACTGGTGAACTCCCGCGTCATCGAGGCTCTCGCCTGGGTCGGGGCGCTGGCGGCGTTCGGCCATCCCGCCCAGATCGTCGACGCGCTGCCGACGATCCTGCCCGCCGCGCAGAGCGCGCAGCAGCAGCAGGCCAGCGGCCAGGTCTCGGCGTTCGACCTGCTGTTCGCGGACGTCGCAGAATCCCCGCTGCCCTCGAGCCCGGAGGCCTCCCGCCGAGAACGGCTTCGGAAGGAGAAGGAGCTCCTCGGGCTCTATCTCTCGGAGCACCCGATGGGCGAGGTCGCGGAGCAGGTCGGCCAGTTCGTCAACGCCTACAGCGGCGACCTGAAGGACGAGTCGCTCGACGGGCAGCGGCTCGTCGTCGGCGGGATCGTGACCGGCTTCCGGACGATCGTCACGAAGGCGAAGTCGACGATGGGAGTGGCGACCCTCGAGGACCTCCAGGGGACGATCGAGGTCGTGGTGTTCCCGAAGCTGTACGAGCAGACCGTCGGGATCTGGCGCGAGGGCTCGATCCTGCTCGTGGCCGGGCGGGTCGACCATCGGGGCGAGGAGGTGTCGCTCCTCGCCGACCTCGTGATGGAGTGGGACTCGGCGGTCGCCGCCGGGCCGGAGGCGTTCGGGCGCCAGGTCGCGGCAGGGGACCGGGGCGGCTTCCGGCGACGCGGCGCCGGCGGCGACGGCCAGGGCAACGGCTCGTCGAACGGCCATCGACCGGAGCCTGGGCCGGTTCGCGAGCCGGTCGCCGTGGGCCCGGGGGTTCCCGCGGGTTTCGGGGTCGCCAGCTCCGCGCCGGTCCGCGTGTCTCCGCTGCGAGCGGACGCAGGCCCAGTGGAGCCGGGGACCGCGGCATTGCCGCCGATCGCGCCAGCAGAGCCGATCCCGACCTGGGGCGAGCCCGTCGAGCCGGCCACGTTCCTCGCCGAGGAGCCCGACGAGCCGGCCCTTCCCGACGAGGCTCGGGCCAAGGCGGCCGGCGCGGCGGCCGCGCCGACGGCGCCCCTCGACCCCGGCGCCGGACGGGTCCTCCACGTCAAGTTCGCCGTCGCGGCCGGCGATCGGATCGTCCCGGCGATGGAGGCGTTCCGCGAGCTCCTCCGCGACCGGCCCGGGGGAACGCGTGTCGTCCTCCACCTGCCCGGACGCGACGGCGGCGAGATGGAGCTCCGGCGGGGCGTCGCCTACGACGCCGAGCTCCTCGCCGAGGTCCGCCGCCGGCTCGGCGACGGCGTGGTCGATCTGCGCCTCGACTGAGAGCGGCGCCGCCGCTATTGCCGGATTTCCAACCGCTGGGACTCGGCCGCCCGGATCGGCGAGTCGCCGACGCGATCGAGCCCGAATGTAGACGTTGAGGGCTATCCGATGCTCAGTTCTGGGAGCTCGTATGGGTCCGAGTTCCACCGACTGGGCATTTGGCAAACAGTCGCCTCAATCGGCGAGCGAGGCATCCGCCTCGAGTTTCGCCTCGCCTGAGCGGGTCAGCCGGGCTGGTTCAGGCGACGGAGCGCCTGGATCGCAGACAGGCGCTCGTGGAATTCCTTGCGAACGGCGTTCAGCTGCTCCCGCGACAGGTCGAGCTCGCGGGCGATCTGATTGACGACCGACGCCTCGTCGGCGCTGATCGAGTCGTCCGCCGCGCCGACCGCGAAGCAGCAGCGGAGCAGAGCGAGCTTCTGCTCCTCGGTCGCGATCCGCCCGAACTCGCGGGTCACGAGGAAGTCCTCGGTTGCGCCGTGGAGACGGGCCTGGAGCTTGGCCATCTCGACGACGACGACCGCCTGGCTCTCGTCGAGCCCGCCGAGCTCCACGACGTAGCGCTCCATCGCCGCCGTCTCGGCCTCGCTGATGTCGAGGTCGGCGTGCGCGGCGCGGCTCATGATGTAGGCGAAGGCGGCGAGGTAGCGCGCTTCGGCTGGGGGTAGTTTCTCGAGTCGGGCCACGATCCGCCGGACCGTGGCGGTCTCGGCGGTCGACTCGGCGACCGGCGGGGCCGGAAGGCCGTCGATCCTGGCCAGGTCGGCCGCCTCGTCGGGCGGAACCGGCGCGTCGGCTCGGAGGAAACGGCGGAAGAAGGCCATCACCAGCGACCGTAGGCCGGATGACCCGGCCCAACGGCGACGAATGTGCCGCGGCACGTGGCCGTGGTCCGTTCGCCGGCGAGGAGCTCGGCCTCGACCGACGCCCGGTCCCCGTCGGCATCGACGACCCGGGCCCGGAGCCGCACGGGTCGGTCGGTGGGTGTCGGCCGAAGGAGCCGGACGGTGTACTCGGCGGTCACACAGGCCGGCGGATGGGCTTCTCCGCGCATGCGCATCAGGTGCATGGCCGCCGTCCAGTTCGAGTGGCAGTCGAGGAGCGTCCCGATGATCCCGCCGTTGAGGACGCCGTCGAACGCCTCGTGGTGGGGTCCCGGCATCCACTCGGCGACCAGCTCGTCGCCCTCCTCGCGGCTGCCGACCCGGAGTCCGGAGGGGTTCGCCGGCCCGCACCCGAAGCACCGGCTGTCGGGGGCGAAGCGATCCTGGAGGCTCAGCTCGGTCATCCCGGCCGAGTCTAGACTGTCAGGGCGACGCAACGCCGCCGGACGCCTTGGGTACCCCGTCGCAACCGCCCGAGGGCCACGCTGGAACCGCGATGGGCGAACGTGATGAGTCGCTCGAGTTGAGCGCGCGCACAGTCCTGCGAGACGACTCGGATCGTCTGCTCCGAGCGGTCGACGAGCTCCGCGCCCTCGAGCGCGAGAAGCGACTCCAGGACGTCTCGAGCCGGCCCTTCCATGAGCTCGCCCGCCAGGTCGAAGAGAAGGCCCGCGAGGTCTTCCGGCTTGCCGAGCAGCAGGAATACCACGGCGCGGCAGCCGCCCACGACGACCCGATCGAGGGGGCCGAGCCGGACGACTGATGGCGGGAGGCACAACGTGAGACAGGAACGAAGCCAGGATCCCGAACCAACCCTGCTGCACATCCTGCAGCCGGACGAGGAGCTCCACGTCCAGGCCCGGGCGATAGACGCGATCGTTGCCGGGACGAACCGGCGGCTGGTGGTCACGAATGACGGCCGGGTCGGCTTGGATGTGCCCTATCAAGAGCTCCGTCGCATCCAGTTCGATATCGAGCGTGCTCGTCCGGCGACGTTCGTGATCGTGCCCGAACATCCCGCCAACCCGCCCGAGGTCCTGGCGATTCCCGTCAGCGAGTACGAGAACGCGGCCCGTGTGCTCGCCGTCATCGGCCGCCACATCGCGGGCGATCCGGAGGGCCGCGGATAGGGTGGTGCCGAAGCCGGGATTTGAACCCGGACGAGGTTGCCCTCAACGGTGTTTGAGACCGTCGCGTCTGCCAGTTCCGCCACTTCGGCCCGAAGGGTGACGCCCGAATCGTAGCGCGCCCGTCGGCGACGCCCCGCTCGCAGCCGTGTCGCCGCCGCGCACCGCCCGGAACCGCCCCTCGCCAGGGGACGTCTGGCCGGGGAAGCGATGCTAGACTCCGCCAGCCTGCGAATCGCCGTCCGGAGGGACCCCCAGATCGTGGAGGACCTTCGCTCGACGACGGTCACCGACGACCCCGTCCAGCGCCGCGACCTCATCCTGATCGAGCGAGCCCGCGGGGGCGACCTCGACGCCTTCAACGACCTCGTGGCCTGCTATCAGGACCACCTGTACGCGCTGGTCGTCCGGATGGTCCCCGATCGCGACCAGGCCGCCGACGCGGTCCAGGAGGCATTCTTCTCGGCCTACCGGAACATGCAGTCGTTCCGTGGTGGGAGCGTCCGATCCTGGCTCAGCCGGATCTGCGTCAATGCGGCGATGGACGCGCAGCGGGCCCGCAAGCGCCGCCCCGCCCAGCCGTACCCGGAGCTCGAGGACGAGAGCTGGCAGCC
>DASYTG010000051.1:0-59538 GCA_036002525.1 Candidatus Limnocylindrales bacterium | reverse complement strand
TGGGCCTCGGCGGTGGCGCGATCCTCCTCGCCCTCCTCGGGCTGATTGCCGCCCGGTGGGTGGCGCGTGGTGTGCTTGCACCCGTGAATGCCGCGGCCCGTGCGGCCGAGCGGATCGAGCATGGCGACCTGTCCACGCGGGTGCCGGTCACGTCGCGAGACGAGTTCGGCGCCTGGGCGGACCGGTTCAATCGGATGGCCGGCGCGCTCGAGGACACGATCCGCCGGCTCCAGGCCTCGCAGGCCCAGAACCGCCGGTTCGTCGCCGACGTCTCCCACGAGCTGCGGACCCCGCTCACCGCCCTCGTCGCGGAGGCCTCGATCCTCCGCGAACACCTCGGCTCGCTGCCGCCGGACGCCCGCCGAACCGGCGAGCTCCTCGTCGCGGACGTCGCTCGGCTGCGGACGCTCGTCGAGGAGCTCATGGAGCTGTCGCGCTTCGATTCGGCGGCCGAGCAGGCCTCGCACGAGCCGACCGACCTCGTCCGGCTCGTCCGGGGGGTCGCCGCGGCGCGCCTGCCGGCCGCCGCACTCGACGTGCCCGCCGAACCTGTGGTGATCGCGACCGACCCGCGCCGGATCGAGCGGATCCTCGGCAATCTCCTCGACAACGCCCGCGAGCACGCCCCGGACGCGGCAGTCGAAGTCCGGCTCCGGGTCCGTCCCGACGAGGTTCTCCTGTCCGTGGCCGACGCAGGGCCGGGTGTCCCCGCCGACCGTCTCGAGCGGATCTTCGACCGCTTCTACAAGGCCGATCCCTCCCGCCAGGCCGGGAGCAGTGGCCTGGGCCTGGCGATCGCCGCCGAGAACGCCGCGCTACTCGGCGGCGAGCTGACCGCCCGCAACCGCTCCCGGGGCGGCTTGCGGTTCGACCTCCGGCTGCCTGTGACCGAACCGTTACCCGGCGGCGATCCGGCTGCGACGGGCGGTCCCGATCGTGGGGCCAGATCACCCGCACAGGAGCCCATCAGATGAAGCGCCCGATCGCCCTTCTTCCCATCGCCCTCATCGCCGTCCTCGTCGGCGCCTGCACCCAGTCGACCGGCGGCCTCGGACCGGTCGGCTCGGCGGCGCCGTCGGCCGAGCCCTCGGTGGTGCCGGGCAGCCCGGATCTCACCCCCGCGCCGAGCTCGCCAGGCACGACCCCGTCCACGCCGCCGAACGAGACGCCGGAGCCGACTCCCCCGTCGGCCGGCACGACCGTCGTTCGGGCCTACTTCTATCTCGGTGGAGAGCCCGGCAGCGCAGGGTTCGTCGCGGTCCTCCGCGAGATCCCCGCCACACAGGCCGTCGCCCGCGCGGCGATGAACGCCCTCCTCGCCGGCCCGCAGGGCTCGGAGCTCCGGGCCACGCCGGCGATCACGTCCGCGATCCCCGCCGGCACGGAGCTGCTGGGCATCTCGATCACCAGTGGCATCGCAACCGTCGACCTGTCGAGCGAGTTCGAGGCCGGCGGCGGGAGCGCCTCGATGTTCGGCCGCCTCGGCCAGGTGGTCTACACGCTGACCCAGTTCCCGACCGTCAAGTCGGTCGTCTTCCAGGTCGAGGGCCGGACGGTGACCGTGTTCGGAAGCGAGGGCATCGTGCTCGACGGTCCGATCGGCCGCGACTACGCCGCCTTCGACGACTTCCTCCCCTCGATCTTCGTCGACCGGCCGGCGTGGGGCGCCGCCATCGGCAACCCCGCCCGGGTCACCGGCAACGCCAACGTCTTCGAAGCCCAGTTCCTCATCACCCTCCTCGATGGGTCCGGAACGACGCTGTCCGAGGGTCCCGTGATGGCAACCTGCGGAACCGGTTGCCGCGGAACGTTCGACGTGACGATCGAGTACGACGTCGACCAGGGCCAGTGGGGGATCCTCCGGGCCTGGAACGCGTCGGCGATGGACGGCTCGCCTGAGGACGTCCGCGAGTATCCGGTCTGGCTGACGCCCGCCGGCTGAACACCCTCGACTGAATCCGAACGCCCCGGGCAGCCGCCCGGGGCGTCTCGCCGCCCGGCGGATCAGGCGTGCTTGACGACGATCCGCTCGATGATGTTTGCGACGTCCTCGCATCTGTCGATCGTCTGCTCGAGCAGCGTGTAGACGTCCTTCCACTTGATCAGCTCGATCGGCTTCTTGCCGTTCTCGAACAGGCCGGCGATCGCGGTCCGCGCGAGCCGGTCACCCTCGTTTTCGAGGCGGTGGACCTCGATCCAGTACTTCTCCAGCCCCCTGAATCCGCGCAGGTGGCTGAGCGCCTCGTGGAGCTGCTCGCACTGGCGGACGATGATCGCCGCCTGCTGAATGGCCACGGACGTCGGGGCGTCGATCCGGTAGAGGATGAACGTGTCGGCGACCTCCTCGATGTGGTCGAGGACGTCGTCCAGCCCGCTGATCAGCGCGTGGATTTCCTCCCGATCGAACGGCGTGACGAATGTGCTCTCGAGCCGCCGGCCGATGTCGTGGCTGATCTCGTCGCCGCGGTGCTCCGCGTCGCGGATCTCGCCCCCGCGTCGCTCGAGCTGGTCGTAGGTCCGCAGCATCGCCTCGAGCAGGCGGGCGGCGCCGAGGACGTTCGCGGAGTCATCCACGAAGAGATCGAAGAATCGCTCCTCGCGGGGAATCAGGCGCAGGCGCACGGGCGGGGTCCTCCGGGTGGCGCGGTCCTGGCAGAACCGGCCGGAACAGCGTACCGCGGCCGGCACCCGGGCGCGCACCCGGCGCGGGGCAGGTGCGTGTGCGATCCTCCGGCCGTGGACTGGCTGGTCATCGCCTTTGTCGCCGCGCAGGCGATCGTCATTGCGATCGTCCTCGGCCAGGCCCTCGCTCGCGGCCGCGCCCTTGACGCGATCCGGGAGGCCACCGGCGGCGACGATGGCGGCGATGACCTGGCGGTTCGCGTCCGGCGAGTGCTCGAGCGGGCGGAGGCCGCCGACTGGGGGGCCGACCAGGTTCGTCGTGATACTGCGTATCTCGCCGACCTCATCGGCGTCGGTATCGTCCACGTCGGCGACGACTCGCGGGTCGACCTCGCGAACACCGCGGCCCATGTATTCCTCGACCGGTCCGCCGGGGCGATGCTGGGGCGGACGGCGATCGAGGCATTCGTCGACGGGCGGATCGAGGGCTTCATCGAGGATGCCCGGGAGCGCGGCTCGGCGAGCGGCGAGGTGTCCGTCCGGGACGCCGACGGTCCCAGCCTCGTGGTGCGCGCCCGGCGATCCCCGGTGAGCGGAGTGTGGGTGGTGCTCGAGGACGTCACCGAGCTCCGCCACCTCCAGCAGATCCGGGCCGAGTTCATCGACAACCTCTCGCACGAGCTGCGGACCCCGCTCACAACGGTCAGCCTGCTCGCCGAGACACTCGCCCGCGAGGCGGGCGAGCAGGGCGGGGCGATCCCGGACCGGATGCGCGACCGGATCGCGAAGATCGAGGTCGAGACGGGACACATCGTCCAGATGGTCAACGAGCTCCTCGACCTGAGCCGGATCGAGAGCGGCGGAGCGGTGGTCCACCTCGACGACGTCGATCTCGGGGCGCTCGCGGCGGCCTCGACCGAGCGGCTCCGCCTGTTCGCCGAGCGGCAGGGCGTCCGCCTCGCGGTCGAGGCCGCGGAGGGGCTACCGCCCGTCCGGGGCGACGAGGCGCGTCTTGGCCAGGTGCTCGTCAACCTCCTCCACAATGCCGTGAAGTTCAGCCCGACCGGAGGCGACGTCACGGTCCACGTCGCGGTCAGGGGACGCGAGGTCGTCACCTCGGTCGCGGACAGCGGAGTCGGAATCCCGAAGGCGCTCCTCGGCCGCGTCTTCGAGCGTTTCTACAAGGCCGACCGTGCCCGCGTCCGCGGCGGCGGCACCGGTCTGGGCCTGTCCATCGCCCGGCACGTCGTCGAGCAGCATGGCGGCCGGATCTGGGTCGAGTCGGAGGAGGGGATGGGCTCGACGTTCTCGTTCGCCCTCCCGATTGCCGAGGAGTCACGCCCGTGACCGACGCGCTGCACGTCGCGACGCTGAACATCCGGAACATCGCCGACCGCTGGGACGAGCGGCTGCCGCTCCTCCTCGCCGACATCCGCGCCCTCCGGCCGGACGTCATCGGGCTCCAGGAAGTCGTCTATCCGATGCAGCAGGACCGGTTGTTGGGAGCCGCCGGCGACGCGCGCTACGGTGCCCACCGTGCCTGGGCCGGCCGGCCCGAGTACGGCAACAGCGTCCTCGTCCGCGAGGCGCTCGAGGCCGCCGACGAGGAGCGGCTCGAGCTTGGGCTCAATCGGTCCGCGATCCGGCTGCTTCTCCGGCTGCCGTCCTCCACCCTTCTCTTCGCGGCGACTCACCTCCACCACGTGCCGGCCGACGAGGCCCAGCGCGACGAGCAGGCCGCCCGGCTGCTCGAGTGGCTGTTTGCGGCCCCGGCGGCCGATGCCCAGATCGTGGTCGGCGACTTCAACGCCGAGCCCGACGAGCCCGCCTCCGCCCGGATGCGGGCGGCCGGCTACCGCTCGGCCTACGCCGAGGCGAACGGCGCCGATCCGGCCGTCACGTGGCCGTCCGGGATCCAGGCGCCGGGCATGGACGCCGAGGGCGCGCCGGGCTGCCTCGACTACATCTGGCTGCGCGGGGCGGTTCGGGCGAGCGAGGCGCGCCTCGCCTTCGACCGGCCGGCGGCCGGTGACCCGACGCTCTACCCGAGCGACCACCTCGGGATCGCCGCCCACGTGGTCGTCGGGGAGTGACGGGTCGCGCGCTCCGCCTGGCTCACCGGGGCGACTGGCGGCGGGCCCCAGAGAACTCGCTCGCCGCGCTGCTCGCTGCGCTCGAGGTTCCTGCCTGCGACGGCGTCGAATTCGACGTCAGGGCGTCCAGCGACGGCGTCCCGGTCCTGTCACACGACGCAACGCTCGAGCGGGTCCACGGGCGGCACGAACGGGTGGCGGACCTTTCGGCCGCGTCCCTCGCGGCAATCGGGATCCCGACGCTGGCCGAGGTCGTAGCGGCGCTCCCGGACCACGCCTTCCTCGACGTGGAGCTGAAGGACGATCCGGGAGTCGCCGCCGTCGTCGAGGTCCTCCAGGACCGCCGAGGACGGGAGCTCCGGAACGCCGCGGTGTCGTCGTTCGCGCCCGCGACCCTCGACGTGGTCGGCCGCCTGCGGCCGGGCTGGCACCGCTGGCTGAACGTCCTCGAACTGTCGGCCGGCGCGGTCGCGACGGCGGCGACCCTGGGCTGCCGCGCGATCGCCGCCGAGTGGCACTCGATCGACGTGCCGGCGGTCGCCCGCGCCCGCCGGTCGGGCCTCGACGTCGTGGCCTGGACGGTCGACCGGCGCGCCACGTTCGAACGGCTCACGAGCATCGGCGTGAGCGCGGTGTGCGTCGAGGCGGCCGCGCTCGACGGCTGAGTCGTATCCTCGGCGTCGAGAAGGGAGGTCAGCGTGACTGAGCGTGCCGATCTCGTGGTCGTCGGGGCGGGCACGATCGGTGGCTGGGCGGCCTGGTTCGCCAAGTCCGACGGAGCCGGGCGGGTCGTCGTGCTCGAACAGGGGCTCGTCGGGCAGGGAGCGTCGAGCCGGGCGGCCGGGATCGTCCGGGCGCAGGGCGGGACGCCCGCGACCGTCGCGCTGGGCCGCTGGTCGATCGACTTCTACCGTCGCCAGCGCGAGCTCATCGGGGCGGACTCCGGGTTCCGCGAGCTCGGCTACCTCATCCTCGCTGTGACCGAGGACGACGAGCGAGCGGCTCGCGAACGCGTGGCGATGCAGCAGGCCCACGGCCTGGCCGTGCGGTGGGTCGACGCGGCGGGCGCGGTCGCCCTCGTCCCGACGCTCGCACCGCGCGGCCACCGCGGCGGCAGCTTCCTCGAAACCGACGGCCACATCGACCCACCGCGCAACGTCCTCGCGTACTCGCTGGCGATGCGATCCGCCGGGGTGGAGCTCCGGGAGCGGACGGCGTTCACCGGCCTGCGCACGGAGTCGGGACCGGATGGGCCGCGCGTCGTGGGCGTCGACACCTCCGCCGGGCCGATCGAGACCGGCCGAGTCGTGCTGACCGGCGGCCCGACCCTGCGCGCGGCCGGGCGGCTGGCCGGCATCCGTATCCCCGCCGGCGCCGCCCGCCATACCGTCTGCGTCCTCGAGCCGGCCGATGCGTTCCGCGACCCGCAGCCGATGGTCTTCGACATCGGCGAGGGACTCTACTGGCGGCTGGAGGAGGACGGCCTGCTGTTCGGCTGGAGCAATCCCGATGAGGCGCCCGGGCCGGCGCGGGCGATCGACTGGCCGTTCCACGACCGGATGCGGGGTCGCCTCGAGGCGCTCGTGCCGGCGACGCACGGCCTCGGGATCCGGAAGATCTGGGCGGCGACGATCGACTACACGCCCGATCATCTGCCGATCGTCGGGCCGGGGCTCCTGCCGGACGGGACCCCGATCGAGGGGCTTACCGTCGCCTCGGCAGGCGGCCACGGGATGATGTGGGGCCCGGGCGTCTCCCGCGTCGCGGCCGACCTCGCGCTGCGCGGCCGGACGGACGTCGTCGACGTCACGGATCTGGGCCTCGACCGGTTCGACGCCGACGGCCGCAGCCGGCTGGCATCCGACCCGATCGCCTTGCCGTTTCCTGTCTCGGCCGACGACGACGCCGCGGTGGCGCCGCGCTAGAGCCTCAGCAGCAGCCCGGTCCGCCGCAGCAGCCCGAGGCGACGACCGGGAGGTCGAGGCGGGCGACGGGGAGCGGGATCGACGGGGCCCGGACGGAGTCGGGGGTCCAGTCGGCCGGCTTCGTGGCCCGGACGATCGCCCCGAACAGGCCCTCGCCGACGGAATGTGTGGGCTCGATCGCGACGTCGCGCAGCCCGACGGCCTCGAGGCCGGCCCGGTACTCGGCGAACGACAGGGCGCCGGCGATGCAGCCGGCGAAGCTGCCGCGCTCGGCGCGCTGCTCGATGCTCAGCTCGTCGGCCGCGACGACGTCGCTCACGCCGACCCGGCCGCCCGGCCGGAGGACGCGGGCGATCTGGGCGAACACGGCGCCCTTGTCCGCGGCGAGGTTGATGACGCAGTTGCTGATGACGACGTCGACGCTGTCCGCCGGGAGCGGCATCGACTCGATCGTGCCCTTGACGAACTCGACGTTCGAGGCCCCGGCCTCGGCGGCGTTGCGCCGGGCGAGCTCGAGCATCTCGTCGGTCATGTCCAGCCCGATCGCCCGGCCCGACGGGCCGACGCGCCGGGCCGACAGCAGGACGTCGATCCCGCCACCCGAGCCGAGATCGAGGACGGTCTCGCCTTCGCGCAGGTCCGCCACGGCCGTCGGGTTACCGCAGCCGAGGCTCGCGAGGACAGCGGCATCCGGCAGGGACGCGCGCTCGTCGGCCGCGTAGAGCAGATCGCCGAACGCGACATCGCCGGTGGGTGAGCAGCAGGACCCTTGGGCGGCCGAGTCGCGGGTCTTCGCCGTAGCCGCTCGGGCGGCCTCGGCGTAGCGCTCCCGGACTTCGTCGTGAACGCGGGCGGTCTCGGTCATGGGGCGATTCTCCCTGCTGAGGCGGTCGCGCGTCAGGCGGCGCAGCAGACCTGGTCGACGGGGGTTGCGGCGATGGGCGTCGTGCCCCGGACGAACGCGCGGACGCGGTCGGCGAGGGAGGGACGGACCTGGGTCTCGCGGAGGGCTCGGAGATGAGCGCGGTTCCGGACCTCTTCCGGGTCGCCGCGCAGCCCGCCGCCGATCATCCAGGAGATCGTGTGGTCGTGGTACTCCATGTTTGTGGGGTCCTTGCCTGGGTGGATATCGATGTTCGTCAATCTACCCGCCAAATTGACTCTTGTCAATATCGAAAGTCGTCGATAGGATGGCGGCATGAAGAAGTCGACCGACCCGGACGTCCGCCTCCTCCAGGCGCTCGCCGATCCCACCCGACTGGCCATCGTGCGCCAGCTGGGCAGCCAACCGGAGGTCTGCGCCTGCGACTTCACCTCGTGCTGCGACGTCGGTCAGCCGACGGTGTCGCATCACCTCAAGGTGCTTCGCGAGGCGGGAGTCGTCGTCTCGGAGCGGCGGGGGAGCTGGATCTTCTACCGGCTCGCACCAGACGTCGCCGAGAAGCTGGCCGGGATCGCGCGCGACTTGGTCCCGGGCGGCCTCATCCCCGTCGGTGAGCTGACGCGCCGCCCCGACGAGATGAGGAAGCCCGCGCAGGCCTGAGCTGGTCGCCCTGTCAGCTTCACCGTCGCCACGCCGAGCAGTCCTCGCGCTGATTCTCGCGGCTGCCTCGTGGGGCACAGCGACCGCGATCAGCAAGCGCGCAGTCGAAGAGATCCCGCCGCTCACGCTTCTCTCGGTCCAGCTGGCCGCCAGCCTCGTGATCCTGGCCGTCCTGATGCGGTGGCGCGGCGTGCCGTTCCACGACTCCACCGCGTCACCGATCCTCGGGCGGCTGGGCATCCTGAATCCGGGCCTCGCCTATTCGCTCAGCCTGATCGGGCTCGTCCATATCAGCGCGAGCCTGTCCGTGCTTCTCTGGGCAGCCGAGCCCCTGATGATCCTCCTGCTCGCGGGCTGGCTTCTCCGCGAGCGGCTCGGCCCGCAGATCCTTCTTCTGTCGCCCGTCGCCGCAGGCGGCATGGCCATCGCGGTCTATTCGCCCGGCGCATCCGGCCAGGAGCTGGGAGTCGCCTTGACGCTTGCCGGTGTGGCGTGCTGCGCGGTCTACACGATCGTGGCGCGACGCTGGCTCGGCACGGCTCAGGGCACGGCCGGTGTCGTGGCCACGCAGCAGCTCTATGCACTCGCCTTCGCGATCGCCGTTGTCGGCGCGGCGTGGCTGGCCGGCGGCGCGGTGAGCCCGGAGAACGTCTCACTCGCCGGCTGGTTGAGCTCCGTGATATCGGGCGTGCTCTACTACGGCCTGGCCTACTGGCTCTACTTGTCGGGCCTCCGGCTCGTGCCCGCCTCGTTCGCGGCGACGTCCTTCTACCTCGTCCCTGTGTTCGGCCTGGCCGCGGCGTTTCTGTTGCTGGGCGAGCGGCTCGAGCCCTACCAGTGGGTCGGCGCAGGCGTCGCGATCGTCGCCGTCTTCGCGATCCTTCGGCCCGGACAGGCGGCGAGTGTCGCCGCCGCCTGAGAACCTCATGACGGCGTCAGTCACCGCCCGGCAGATCGCCTGATGCCGGCTCGCGTCGATTGCCGTCGTTAGGTCGACGTGCTATTACGCAGGTGGCCGCCGCGGACCGCGACTTGGGCGCCTGCTGGTTGAGGACGGAGGCGACGTCGATGCTCGATGTGCTGCTCTTGTGGTCGAAGTCCGACGATGCCGGCCTCCAGGACGAGATGATCTCCAAGCTTCTCCCCCTCATGAAAGAGGCCCCTGGGCTGCGCCGCCTCCGAGTGAGCGACGGCGATCTCATGGCCCGGGGCGGCCCGCCGCCCTACTCGAGGGTCGTCGAAGCTTCATTCGGGTCGCTGGCCGATTGGATGGCCCATGTGGATGTGCTCAAGAGCCGAGCGGATTTCGCTGCTTACGATCGAGTCGCGCCGCTCATCATGTTCTTCGACGCACGCGACGCGTAGGCCGCGGTGGCTATCTCGACGGCGATTCAGGTGCCGCGTCAGCGGCCGGCCGCTTCTTACGCTCGCCTGGTGAGCGTTTGGCGGGATCCGGTGCGCCCCCACCAGGCACGAGGTCGGGCGGAAGGAGCCAGCGCAGCACCCCCGACTCGGCACTGATCCCCTCGGCGAGGTCGACCCGGGCGATGGCGGCCTTCTTCATCGGCAGGCGCGGGGCGCCGACCAGCTCCGCCAGGAGCTCGCTGAAATCCGGATCGTGGCCGACGATCAGCGGCTTTCGCGGGTCGCCCACGTCGCGCAGGATGGCCGCGACGCTCCGCGGATCGAGCGACCCGGCGAGCCGGTCGTCGACCGTGACCTTCACGCCGACCGCCCGCCCGACGATCTCGGCGGTCTGAAGCGCGCGGACCTTCGGGGAGCTGAGGATCGCGTCCGTCTCGAAGCCGACCCGGGCGAGGTGCCGGCCGAGGTTTTCGGCCTGGCGGACCCCCTTCTCCGACAGCGGCCGGGCGTCATCGTCGCCCTGCCATTTCTCGGGGTCGCCCGCGTCGGAGTGGCGAAGGAGGTGGAGGCGAACCGGGCCGTCGTCGGTCATGCGCCCACCACCCGGTCGACGTCGCGGAGGGCGGCCGGGGCGAACGCGCGTAGCCGGGTCGAGATCTCGCCGAGGACCCGCTCGAAGACCGCGAGGCGCTCGGCCTCGGTGCCGGTCGCCTCGGCCGGGTCGTCGAAGCCCCAGTGAATTGTGTTCGCGCCGCCCGGGAAGACCGGGCAGGTCTCGCGGGCCCGGTCGCAGACCGTCACCACGTAGTCGAACGACTGGCCGAGGAACTCCGTCACCGACTTCGAGCGGGCGCCGGTGATGTCGATTCCGACGCCGGCCAGCGCCCGAACCGTCAGCGGGTTGACGGCGCGCGGCTCGGTCCCGGCGCTGAACGTCTCGAACGCGCCCTTGCCGATCTCGCGGAGCAACGCTTCCGCCATCTGGCTCCGGGCAGAGTTACCCGTGCATACGAACAGCACTCGAATCGCTCTCATGGGTTGAGATCCTCGATGTCGCCGGTGGCGAGGAAGACGACATCCTCGGCGATGTTCGTGACCCGGTCGCCAATCCGCTCGAGGTAATGGGCCGCGAAGAGGATTCGGGTGCCCCGCTCGACGTTGGCCGGGTCGGCCCGCATCAGGTCGAGAACGTCGTCAAAGATCCGGTGATAGAGCGCGTCGACCTCGTCGTCCTGGGCGGCGACCTCTCGGGCCATCGCCTCGTCGACGTCGACCAGCGCCCGGAGAATGCCGTGGACCAGCTGGGCGGCGAGCTCGCCCATCTTCGGAAGGTCGACATAGCCCTTGAGCGGCGGCTCCGAGGCGAGCTTGCGCGCCTGCTTCGCGACGCTCGAGGCGTGATCGCCCATCCGCTCGAGCTCGTAGCTCACGTGGTCGAGGGTGAGGAGGAAGCGGAGGTCGCGAGCGACCGGCGCCTGTGTCGCGATCGTCGCGGTGATCATCGAGCTCACCTTGCGCTGGACCTCGTTGATCCCGGAATCGGCGATCACCACGGCGAGGGCGGCCTCCGCGTCGTGGCGGACCAGAGCGTCGATCGCCTGGCGGATCGATTCCTCGACCAGCGAGCCCATCCGCAGGACGCTGTCCTTGACGTCCTGGAGCTCGCGATCGAACGTCTGCCGGTGGCGGTGGATCGGCTGCCCTGCGACGGCCGGGCGCTCCGGGGGGAGGCCCGTGTCGGCGTCGTCGAGGACTCCGGCGTACGCGTCGGGCAAGCGGGACGGCGCCGGAGTGCGCTGCTCGTCGGTCATCGGTTTCCTCCCGCCGCGGTTAGCCGAACCGCCCGGAGACGTAGTCCTCGGTCAGCTGGTTCTTCGGGTTCGTGAAGATCTCCGTCGTTCGGGCCCGCTCGACGATGTAGCCGGCACGGTCCTCGCCCATGTTCAGGAACACCGTGAAGTCTGATGCTCGGGCGGCCTGCTGCATATTGTGGGTGACGATGATGATCGTGTAGCGCCGGGCGAGCTCCGCCATGAGCTCCTCGATCTGGAGCGTCGAGCGGGGATCGAGGGCCGATGCCGGCTCGTCCATCAGGATGATCTCCGGCTCGACGGCGATCGCCCGGGCGATGCACAGCCGCTGCTGCTGACCGCCCGACAGCGCCAGGCCCGACTGCTTGAGCTTGTCCCGAACCTCCTCCCACAGCGCGGCGCGGCGGAGACTCCCCTCGACGAGCTCGTCCATGTTCCCGCGGTAGCCCATGATCCGGGGCCCGAACGCGACGTTGTCGTAGATCGACTTCGGGAACGGGTTCGGCTTCTGGAACACCATCCCGATCCGCCGGCGAACCTCGACCGGGTCGACATGCGGCGCGTAGAGGTTCTCGCCGTGGTACAGCACCTCGCCCTCGACCCGCGCCCCGGGGATGAGGTCGTTCATCCGGTTGATCGCCCGGATGAGCGTCGACTTGCCGCTGCCCGACGGGCCGATGAGGGCGGTGATCGCGTGGGCCTGGACGTCGAACGTCACGTTCTTCAC
Source organism: Candidatus Limnocylindrales bacterium (assembly GCA_036002525.1). Taxonomy (GTDB): domain Bacteria; phylum Chloroflexota; class Limnocylindria; order Limnocylindrales; family CSP1-4; genus JACDAV01. The sequence goes on along the minus strand of DASYTG010000051.1, from coordinate 47,452 downwards.
AGCCCGGAACGAGCCGTACCAGACCGACACGCCGCGCAGGTCGACGGCAACGGACGGAGCGGGCTGGTCCGCTGGCGCCGGCGCGGGGCCCTCGGGCCGGGGCGCGGTCGGTCGCGTCTTGTCCGGCGCGGCCGGGGTGGCCGCCTCGGGCTCGGTGAGGATCGTGGCCATCGACTCTCCCCCTGGCTGGTTCGACGTCATGACGATGCCCCGTCGTAGCGGTTGCGGAGCAGGATCGCGATCGCGTTCGCGAGGAGCGTAACCACGAGGAGCACGACGATCGCTGCCGCGGTCAGCTCGCGGAAGTCGGCCTGCGGCCGGCGGGCCCAGTCGAAGATCGTGACGGGAAGGACCGTGTAGCGGCCGAAGATCTGCTCGACGATGCCCTTGGACCCCGTGGAGAAGCCACCGAGGACCGCGCCCGCGAGGATGAGCGGCGCGGTCTCGCCGAGCGCCCGCGACAGGGCGAGGACCGTGCCGGTCAGGATTCCCGGGGCGGCGTGCGGGATGACGAGCAGGCGGGTCACCTCCCATCGCGACGCCCCCACCCCGAACCCGGCCTCCCGAAGGGCCCGCGGAACCGCCCGGAACGCCTCCGCCGAGGTGATGATCACGATCGGCAGGACCAGAACCGCGAGCGTGATGCCGCCGGCGATCATCGACCGGCCTCCTGTGAGGTCGCGCAGGGCGAGGACGAAGATCGACAGGCCGAGCAGGCCGTAGACGACCGACGGGACCCCGGCGAGGTTCCGGATGTTGACGTTGATGAACCGGGTGAGCCGGTTGTCCGGCGCGTACTCCTCGAGGTAGATGGCGGTCATGATCCCGATCGGGAACGCGATGATTGCAACGAACACCGCCATCATCAGCGTCCCGAAGATCCCCTGGGCCACCCCGGCCCGAGCCGGGCGGCTGGACGTCGGCGCGGTCAGGAAATCCGTCCCGCGCTCCGCGAGGACCGGCAGGCCGCGGGTCACGACGTCGGAGATCAGGGTGAAGAGGATGAGGAGCGAGACCAGCAGCGATATCAGCAGGACGCCGTGGAAGGCGAGGCCCGCCCAGTCGGTGCCGGTCCGCCGGAGCGAGGTGTCGCCGAACGGTTGCGCGGTTGCGGTCATCGCGCCTCAGTATTGCTGCCGCGTCCGCCGGACGAAGATGTCGCCGAGCTGGTTCAGGGCGAACGTCAGGACGAACAGCATCAGGCCCAGGAAGAACAGGCTCTGATAGGCGACATTGCTGCCGGCGACCTGGTCCGTGCCGGCCGCGAGCGAGGCCATCGCCGCCGTGATCGTCTGGCCCTGGTCGTACGGGTCGACGGTGAATTGGGCCCCACCGGAGCCGCCTGCCGCGACCGCGACGACCATCGTCTCGCCGATCGCCCGCGACACGCCGAGGATGACGGCCGCGACGATGCCGGACAGGGCAGCCGGGACGACGACCCGCAGGCTCGTCGTGATCCGCCGGGCCCCGAGGCCGTATGACGCCTCGCGGAGCGACGCCGGGACAGCCCGCATCGCATCCTCGGAGATCGACGCGATCAGGGGAATCGTCAGCACGCCAACCCCCAGGCCGGCGGCCATGAGGTTGAAGTCGGAGGCGCTGGGGTTCAGCCGCTGGACGACCTGCGGGCTGATCCAGGTGAGGGCGAAGAACCCGAGGACGACGCTGGGAACGCCGGCGAGGATCTCGAGGACCGGCTTGACGGTCCGTCTCGTCCGCGGCGCGGCGTACTCGGCGAGGTAGATCGCCGACATCAGGCCGATCGGCACGGCGAGCAGGAGCGCGATGGCGGTGACGAGGAGCGATCCGGCGAGCAGGGTGAGCAGGCCGAACTCGTCCCGCCGCGGGTACCAGCCGTCTTCGAGGAGCTTGGCCGGCTGGATCTTCGCGACGAAGTCCGCCGCGCCGCCGATCAGGCTGACGACGATCAGGGCGCTGATGACGATCGACACGAGCGCGGCGGACAGGAAGAGCAGCCTGACGATGCCTTCGCGACGGCGACGCGCCGCGCTCCCCCCGAGCGCGGTGCCTAGCGGGAGGTCCACGCGGCCCGGCTTGCCGCGAGGACCTCCGGGGCGAGGTCGACGTAGCCGACCTCCTCGTTGGCCGCCGCGATCGTGCCCTCGGCAAGATAGAAGTCCACGTAGGCGGCAAGCGCCTCGTTCTCCGCGGCCTTCGCCTTGTCGACGTAGATGAAGAGGTCGCGCGACAGCGGGTATTCATTGCTGGCGATCGTCTCGGGTGTCGGCTCGACGCAGTTGCCGTCGCCGTTGTCGATGGCGAAGTGGCGCACCTTGTCGACGCTCTCCTCGGCGAACGCGTAGCCGACCCAGCCGAGCGACGTGTCGGTGCCGGCGATGCCCTCGATGATCACGTTGTCGTTCGGGTTCGAGTTGTAATCCTTGCGCGAGCCGGAGTCGGGATCCTGGCCGCGCCCCTCGGCGAACGGCGTGATGATCTGCTCCACGAAGTAGTCGTACGTGCCCGACTCCTCGCCCGGGCCGCTGATCTCGAGCGGCGCGTTGGGAAGGGTCGTCGTCGAGCCGAGTGCGGTCGCGATCGACTGGCCGTTGCTCCAGTTGTCGAAGCCCTCGGACTCGGGGCCGGTGAGCGCATACAGGTCGGCGAACGAGAGGCACTCGAGGCCGATCGTGCTGTCGATCGAGGTGAGAACCGACATCCCGTCGATCGCCACCTTCAGCTCGACGAACTCGATCCCGTTGTCGGCGCACAGCTGCGCCTCTTCGTCCCTGATCGCGCGCGACGCGTCGCTGATGTCGGTCTCGCCGGCGCAGAAGAGCTTGAATCCGTCGCCCGTCCCGGGGCCGTCGACTGTGATGGCGACCTCCGGGTGATCCTCGTTGAACATCTCCGCGACCGTCTGGGAGATGGGCTGGACGGTCGACGATCCGGAGATCGTGATCTCGCCGCTGAGCGGCGCCGACGGTGCTCCCGGCGTTGCCGTCGCGGACCCGACCGACGTGGACGGGCTGGCGCTCGTGCCGCAGGCGGCGACCGAGAACAGGGCCACCAGGACGAACGCGGCGAGGCGATTGGGGTAGGGGGTCGTCACTCGATGCATCCTCCTCGCGAATTCCGGGCAGCGGGGCACACGCTCTGGGCCCGTGTCGCACGCTCAGGCTGGACCGACCTCGTGAACGCGCTTTTTGCGATCGGTTAAGCCTCCGTTAACGCCTCGACCGAGGGGTCGGCTTGTTGGCCGGCTGCAACGCGCGACGCTGCACCCGATGGGTGAGCGCGAGCGGTCCTCCCCGATGCTGGGCTTCCAGCCGAAAGGGGTCCCATGTCAGCCACCGATCGTCAGCCGCCTCGCCAGCCCAGGAAGCCCCACGAGATCGAGTCCGACGACCCGGGCGCTTTCGTCGGCCGGTTGCCCGAACGCTCCACGGAGACGATCCCCGGCGGGATCGGCCCGAAGGACGAGCGCGTCTCGGCATCCGCGACGCAGGTGTCCGGGGGCGAAGGCCGTGTCGACGAGCCTTCGGGTCACCGTGAGGGCGACCAGGCGACCGACGACGACATCCGCGAAGCGGGCGAGAATCGCTGACCGCTCGCCCGATTAGGGCTCGACCCGCCCCTGGGCGACGAGGGCCCGGATGAAGAGGAGCTGCTCGACCTCCCGGATCGACCAGCCGTTCCGGTCCGGCCCGAGCCCCTCGAGGTAGGCGGCGAGATTTCCGGCTTCACGCTCCGACCAGCCGATCGCCCGCAGCCCCCGGTACGTCTCGTGAACCGGCCCGGGACGAGCTTCCCGCGGCGCCGTCGGGGGAGGGATCGAGGGACGAAGCATCGATTCATCCAATGGCCCGATCCATCTACACGCCGATCGTGGCGGGCACGGTAGGGTCGCCTCGGGGTCGTGCAAGCCAATGGCAGGCCCGCTTCGATAACAGCCGAGTTGCATCACTCGTCGCCGCAGCAGGCCCTCCCGGCGGCTGTCTGCCAGTTGTTATGGAAGGTCCGAACCCCCTTCCGCATCTGACCGGGTCCAACCGTGAAAATCGGGCTTGGCCAATCAGAGACCAGACTCGGTCGGAGCGTGACCGGCCCCCAGGGAGTGCACTCGATGTCGAAGATCAGCAAGTCGATCGAGGTCGACGTCCCCGTCTCGACCGCGTACAACCAGTGGACCCAGTTCGAAGACTTCCCGCGCTTCATGGAGGGCGTCAAGGGCGTCAGCCAGATCGACGACAAGACGCTCGAGTGGACGGCGGAGGTCGCGGGCGTCAAGCGCTCCTGGCGGGCCGAGATCGTCGATCAGACGCCGGATCGCCGGATCTCCTGGCGCTCGACGTCCGGTGCCCGCCACAACGGCGTCGTGACGTTCGAGCCGCTCGGCGATGGCCGGACGCGGGTCACGCTCGAGATGGACGTCGACCCCGAGGGCTTCGTCGAGAACGTCGCCGACGCGCTCGGCATCCTCGACCGGCGGATCGAGGGCGACCTCGAGCGGTTCAAGGAGTTCATCGAAGCACGCGGCCGGGAGACCGGCGCCTGGCGGGGCGAAGTCCAGCAGGGCACGCGGACGCGGTGACTCGGCGGCCACCGGCAGGGACCAGGACATGAGCCGCGTCTACCTCGAGCCGGGGGTGATCGGGGCGAGGCCGGGAGACGACCCGGTCGACGAGGCTGCGATCGGCTCCGACGCCGCCGAGGCGCTCAGGACGCTGACCGAGACCGGTCACGAGCTCGTGCTCGTGACCGGGCGGCCGGTCCGCCTCCCGGCGAGCTTCCCGAAGATGCGCGACATGCTCGCCCCCAACGCGGAGCGTGACGGCTGGTTCCTGACCTCGGACCCGGAGCACTGCGGCAGCCGGCGGGCCGGGATCCGGTCGATCCTCGTGGGTCCCGCGCCGGTGACCCGCCGGGCCGCGATCCACCGCTGCGACATCCAGACCCGCGACCTTCGATCGGCGGTGCTCGAGATCCTCACCCGCGAAGCTATGACGCCGGTCGGCTAGGAGGAGGAGCCATGGAACGATCGCCCGCAGCGACAGGCCGTTCGGTCACCACCGGCACGGGTACCCGACCCCCGCGTCCGCTCCTCCGGCCCGTCCTCGTCGACCTCGAGAGGGAGGCGGCGACGCTCTTGGGCGAGCCGGAGTGGGCTGACCGCGACCGGAACTCGCGGACGATCGCCACGGCGGACCGGATGCGGATCGTGCTCACCGCGCTCCGGGCGGGCGCCGAGCTCGGCAGCGTCGAGACCGACGACACGCTCGCCGTCCAGGCCCTCCGGGGGGACCTCCGCCTGACCCTCGACGGCGTCGGCGTCGATCTCCACCCCGGGTAGCTCGCGACCGTCGAGGAGCCGCGCGACTGGACGATCCGGGCGACGAGCGACGCGCTGCTGCTCCTGACGGTCGCCCTCGCCGACGGGCAGTCGCCGGCCCGCCGGGACTGAGCCCGCGGGCGAGCCCTCGTAGACTCGGCGGATGGAGATGCACGCGCCCGGCCTCCCGCCGGGAACCGCCTTCGACATCGTCTCCGACGTTCACGGCTGCTTCGACGAGCTCGCGGCCCTCCTCACGACCCTGGGTTATCGGCGGCCGGCGCGCCCGGGTTCGGTCGCCTGGACGGCGCCCCGCGGACGCCACCTCGTGATCGCAGGCGACATCGTGGACCGCGGTCCGGCCATCCTCGATACCGTCGAGCTGGTGGAGGCGATGATCGGCAGGGGCGACGCGTCGGCGGTCGTCGGTAACCACGACGACAAGCTGCTGCGCTGGCTGCGCGGCCGTCCGGGCAAGGTCAGCCAGGGCCTCGAGGCTTCGATCCGCGAAGTCGATGGCCGGCCGAAGTCGTACCGCGCCGGACTCGAGGCATTCCTTGCATCGCTGCCCAGCCACATGGTCGTCGACGACACTCGCCTGGTTGTCGCCCACGCGGGACTACCGGAACGGCTCCACGGCGTCCACCCCGACAAGGCGCGCGACTTCGCGATGTACGGCGCCGTGCGCGAAGGTCGCGATGAATGGGCCCTCCCGATCAGGCTGGATTGGGCCGCGGAGTACCGCGGCACGGCCCGAATCGTCTACGGCCACACTCCGCGAGCGGGGACCCGGCAGCCCGCCGGTCGAGTGGCAGGCGAGCGCGCGAGCCGGCTGAGAGAGGGAGGGTGGGCCGGCCTCCGCGGAACATGCCGCGGGGCACGAGGCCAGCCCCCGCGGCAGAGTCTCGCGGCGGATCGGTTACGGGACAGTGGAGGCGTCAGGCGTCGGTCTCTCGGCGCCGTTACAGGACCCGACGGCCCGTTCACACGGCCGGCGCCTCAGGGTCCGGCGAGCGCGCGGCCGAGGCGATGGCGAAACGCCGGACCGACCACTCCACGCCAGGGGCCGGCAACAGAACCTCGGAGCCGGCTGACTTCCCGATCGCGCGAGGCGAGGAACCGCTCGACGGCTGCCGCCTCGGCCTGGTCGAGGTCCGCGCCCCGCTCGACGAGGAAGCTGCGCGCCATCGACGACGCGACGTCGGCGTCGTGGAGGTAGCCGAGGTGATCCTGGAGCGCGACGACCCGCGGTACCAGGAGGCCCGTGTCCGGCCCGAGCGCCTCGCGGAAGAACTCGAGGGTGTAGCGGAGCCACTTGGCCGCGATTCGCAGGTCGTGGAGGGTCTCCACGTCCGCCCATCGCAGGACCGGCTCGTACGCCCGCACCCGTTCGTATGCAGCGAGCACGCGCGACGGCGCGGTGTCCCGAACGTGATGAGGTTCGGTACGGCCGACCGGCCTGACGGCCTCTCCTTCGGTCTGGACGAATACCCGGAATGCCTCGACGAAGCGGGCGTGCGCGTCCGAGTCGAGCTCGCGGACGAGCAGGACCCGGGCGTCGTCGCGGTATCGACGCCACGTGGCGACGAGCGGCTCGAGCGCCTCCCGGTCGCGGTCGGGCTGGTCGCCGGCCCAGGACTCCGCCCCCTCGATCAGCACGTCCATGTCGCGGACGGCCCCGAGGCGACCGGCGAGCTCGCGCAGCCGGGCCCGGTGGCGCCTGGTTCGGCCGGCCCGAAACGTGTCGCCGAAGACGCGCCAGGCGGCCCGCATCCGGCGGGTCGCGACCCGCATCGAGTGGAGGTCCTCGGGGTCGTCACCTGAGCGGGTTCCCGCCTCGTGCGCCAGCATCCTGGCGAGGTGGAAGCGGAGGACCTTGCGGCCCGCCTCGGCGAGGTGGTCGTCCGCGGTCACCCCGGGTGTCTTGCCGGCGACGAGTGGCGGAGGAGGTGCCGCGGGTCCGGCATCCGGCTCGGCCGGGCGTCCGGTGCGGCCGTCGCCCGATGCGACCGCTTCACCGCCCGCGGCGTCCGCCGGCAACGTCGCCGTGCCGGCCGGCGAGGGCGCCCGGGGCGAGGCGCCTCCCCTGACGCGGCTCCGCGGCGCGGCATTCCGCGGCCGATCGCCGTCACCCCGGCCCGTGCCGGTTCTCGCGGGACCGGCATCACCGTCACTTCCGGCTCCGAGCGTCGGCAGCGGGCCGTGACGGCGAACGTGGCCTCGGACCGCCGCCAGCGCCGCCTCGAGCTTCGAGACGCCCGACGGCACGAGGGCCGGATCCGCGCCGAGGACATCCGCGACGCGCGCCAGCCGGGCCTCGCTCCCCTTGACCAGCTCCACCTCGAGCTCGACGAACCGGTCGACGACCTGGCTCCGGGCCACGACGTCGACCTCGTCGAGGCTCAGCTCGAGCACCGTGCCGCCGTCGCGCAGCTCGCGCTTGCGGCGGAGCTGGCGAATCGTCACGAGCTCGATGAGCGGGGCGTCGCCGCACAGCTCGAGCAGCAACGAGCGGGCGTCCGAGGCCGGCCAGTCGCGAGGCGCCGACCGTCGGTCGGCCGGCCCCTCGAGCTCCTCGCGTTGAAACGGTCCGGACCCCGTGGCGCGGCGCGCGGTCGACTTGATCGAGACGATCGTCGACTCCGGGGTGACCCGCAGCCGGGCCGCGAACCCGGCGCGTGCGAGGGCCCCGTCGGCCGTGTCGACATAGCGGTCCTCGAGTTGCGTCGTCCGGGTCCTCGACGCAGGCACGAGCCCGGCGATCTCGACCGTCGACAGGTAGCGTTCCGCCGCGGCCACCGACGTGGGCCGGTACTTCAGCTCGATCTCGACGGGAAGCCCGGAGCGCGCTGGGCGGGTCGCCTCGTGGGTCATGCTCGGGGATCCAGCGACCCGGCTCCGGAATGCGGCCGGTGGGGCGTCGCCGCGACGTGGGCCGCCGCGAGCGCGCGTTCCTTGAGCACCGCGTGGGTATCGGTGGCCCCGGGCCGGCCGAGGATCTCCTCCGTCCTTCGCCAGGTGGCATCCGCGCCCAGCTGCCACGCGCGGCGGTCGTCGGCGAGCATGACTTCGACGATCTCCGCGATCCGCGCCCGGGCCTCCGGATCCTCGACCGGCACGACCGCCTCGACCCGCCGGTCGAGGTTGCGATCCATGAGGTCCGCTGAGCCGATGTACCACTCCTGCTCGCCGCCGTTGGCGAATCCGAAGATCCGAGAGTGCTCGAGAAACTCGCCGACGATCGACCGGACGCGGACCCGCTCCGACAGGTCCGGCAATCCCGGGAGGAGCGAACAGGCCGCTCGCACGATCAGGTCGACCTGGACCCCCGCCCGCGACGCCCGGTAGAGCGCCTCGATGCAGGCGACGTCGACGATCGCGTTGAGCTTCAACACGATCCGTGCTTCGCGGCCGGCCTCGGCCTGCCCGATTTCCCGCTGGACGAGGTCGAGGAACCGGCTCCGCAGGCTGAGCGGGGCCACGAGCAGCCGGCGGAACGAGCGCTGCCGGGAGAGGCCGGTCAGGACGTTGAACAGGTCGGTGACGTCGGCGCCGAGGTCGGGGCGGCACGTCAGCAGGCCCAGGTCGACGTACAGCCGCGCGGTCCGGGGGTTGTAGTTGCCCGTCCCGATGTGGACGTATCGACGCAGTCCCGATCCCTCGCGGCGGACGACGAGCGCGGTCTTCGAGTGGGTCTTCAGGCCGACCAGGCCGTATACGACGTGGGCCCCGGCCTGCTCCAGCTTGCGGGCCCAGACGATGTTTGCCTCCTCGTCGAAGCGGGCCTTGATCTCGACCAGCACGACGACCTGCTTGCCCCGCTCGGCGGCGCGGATGAGGTCGCGGACGATCGGCGAGTCGCCGGACGTCCGGTAGAGCGTCTGCTTGATCGTCAGGACGTCCGGATCGTCGGCCGCCTGGGCGATGAACCGCTCGACCGACGCGGCAAAGCTCTCGTACGGGTGATGGACGAGGATGTCGCCCGTCCGGATCGCGGCAAACACGTCGGCCGGCTCGTCCTCGTCGAGCGGCACGAGGCGAGGAGGCGTGACCGGAGTCCAGCTGGGGGTCCGCAGGTCCGGCCGGTCGAGCTCGGCGAGCTCGCGCAGGGCGCTGAGGTCGAGCATCCCGCGGATGTCGAAGCAGTCCTCCTCGCGAAGCCCGATCCCGCGCAGGAGGATCTGCCGCGTGGCCGCAGGCATCGAGCGCTCGACCTCGAGCCGGACGGCGACCCCGAAGCGCCGCCTCCGGAGCTCCTCCTCGATCGCCATCAACAGGTCGTCCGCCTCGTCCTCCTCGATCGCCAGGTCGGCGTTGCGCGTGACCCGGAAGAGGTGGTGCTCGAGGATCTCCATGCCCGAGAACAGGAGATCGAGGTTCGCCTCGATCACCTGGTCGATGAGGACGAACCGGTGCCGCTCGATCTCGATGAGGCGCGGCAGGATCGGCGGGACCTTGACTCTCGCGAAGCGGTGCTCCCCGGTGTCCGGGTCGCGCAGGCCAACCGCGATCGACAGGCTGAGGGTCGAGATATAGGGGAAGGGATGGCCTGGATCGACGGCGAGCGGCGTGAGGACCGGGAAGATCTCGTCGATGAACCGCTGACGCAGGGCCAGATGGTGCTCGGGGACCTGGGAGTACTTGACGATCTCGATCCCGTTGGCGGCGAGCTGCTTCCTGACGTCGGCGTAGACCGAGGACAGGTCCGCGACGAGCTCGTGAACGCGGCGCCGGGCGGCCTCGAGCTGCTCACCGGCTGTCCGACCGTCGGGCGACGCGACCTGGGCGACCGCCTGGACCTGCTGGCGGAGACCGGCGATCCGGACCTGGAAGAACTCGTCGAGGTTGCTGGCGAAGATCGCCAGGAACTTCACCCGTTCGAGCAGCGGGTTCCGCTCGTCGCGCGCCTCATAGAGGATCCGGGCGTTGAACTCGAGCCACGACAGCTCGCGGTTGACGTACGGCAGGCGTCCATTGCGCCGGGCGCGAGACTTCGGGCGGGCGGTCGCGGACCGCCCGTTGGTCGGTGGCCGCGCCTTCGCCGGTGGCGGCCCTTTCGTCCCGGTGGCGGAGCTGGGTCGTACAGCTGTCATGCCGGCTCAGGCCTCCGCGATGTAGCGGCGCTCGCCGGTGCGCGGATCGACCAGCACCCGCATCGTCCGCTGGGTCGTGGGGTCGACGAACACCTCGTCGGTCGGCCGGAAGCGTGGCTCGACCGCATCGGTCTCGCCGCCACCGGGCCCGATGGGGTCGTTCGTCCGCTCGGCGTTCTCCGACCGGTAGCGCTGCCGCTCAAGGACGGCGACGATCATGAGGAACCCGCCGACGGCGACGAGCCACAGCCCATTCAGCGCAAAGAGCGAGCCGAGTCCGAGCGAGGCGAAGCCGCTCACGACGAGCAGCGCTCCGACGACGAAGACGATTCCGCGGATCACTCCGAACGACCCCATCTCTCTCGGCGCGCTATTCGCGCGTCTGGGGCGCGTCCCCGTCCGGCACGACGACGACAGCCGTCCCGTACGCCACGATCTCCGACATCGTCCCGGCCAGCTCCGAGCTGTCGAAGCGCATCGAGATGACCGCGTTCGCGCCCATCAACGATGCGTTCTTCACGAGCCGGTCGATCGCCTGGCGACGGGTGTCCTCGAGGAGCTCGGTGTACTCCTTGATCTCGCCGCCGACGAGCGAGCGGAGGCCGGCGGTGAAGTTCCCGGCGAAGCCGCGGCTGCGGACGACGAGCCCGAAGACCTGGCCCTTCGTCTCCCGGACCCGGTGGCCGGCGACGAACGGGGTGGTGGCGACGATCATCGGGCCTCCTCGCTGCTGGGGTCATGCGTCAGGTGACCTGACGCGCTGGCCGGGGCAAGGTCGGCGCCACGGCGGGCGGTGCACTCGGCGCACGGGCAGCGCTGGCGAAGCATCGCGAACGTGTAGTAGCCGGTCCGATGTCCGTCAGCCCACGACGGGGCCACGGCGTAGTTGCCGACGAGCTGGATGTCGACCATCCGGGTCTGCTCCGGAGAGAGGGTCGGTCGCGAGTCGAGCCAGCCGGGCATGCCGGCCTCGCCCCGGCAGTAGGCGCACGGGCAAAGCCAGCGGAGCGCGACGAAGTCGTAGACGGTGGCATGGCCGTCCTGCCAGCCGATCGACAGGGTGCCGGCCTCGCGGTCGGCGTGGATCGTCCGGGGAACGGCCGGAGAGTGGGTGAGTGCTCCGTTCACCCGGCCATTGTAGGCGAGAGGGTATCGGCGGCCGGAAGGGCGACCCGGGCGGTGCGTGGCCGGTTACATGTCTGCCAGGCGGCGGACCTCGACCGCCATCCCCGGGCTGGCCGGGACCTGGCGGGCGTAGTCGAGGGCCTCGTCCCGGCCGGCGCACTCGACCAGGTAGTAGCCGCCGATCTGCTCCTTGGTCTCGGCGAACGGACCGTCGGAGACCCGCCCGCCGCGGACGACCGCCCCCTCGGTGCTCGGAGTCACCGGATCGCCGCCGATCATCGCTCCGCGGTCCCGCAGGCGGCCGGCGAACTCGACGTGCCGGTCGACGATCGCCCGACGCTCGGCCGGGCTCAGGGCGAGCTCGGCCGCCTCGTCGCCGCAGAGCAGCAGGATGAAGCGCATTTGCGGCACCTCCACCTTCCGGCCCCGGGCTGGGCCTCCACGGTAGCGACGTTCGGGCCGAAGGCGAATCGACCTCGGGACCTTCGGGCCATCGGCGGGACGCCGCGCCGCCCGTATCCTGCCCCCGAATGTCCCTCGTCCTCGACTCCGTCACGAAGCGATTCGCCTCGGTCGTGGCGCTCGACGGCCTGTCGTTCGAGGTCCCGCGCGGCCAGGTGTTCGGCTTCCTCGGGGCGAACGGGGCGGGCAAGACGACGACGATGCGGATCGCCCTCGGCGTCCTCCGGGCCGACTCCGGCGCGATCTACTGGAACGGTTCACCGACGGAGGCCCTGCCCCGACGCACCTGGGGATACCTCCCCGAAGAGCGCGGCCTCTACCCGCGGATGACGATCCTCGAGCAGCTCGTCTTCTTTGCCGGCCTGTACGGGGTGCCGAAGGACGTCGCGGCCCGCGAGGCGCGGGCGTGGCTCGCCCGGTTCCGCGTCCCGGACTTCGCCGATCGGCGGGCGGATGAGCTGTCGAAGGGCAACCAGCAGAAGGTCCAGTTCCTGGCCGCGATCCTCCACGACCCTGACGTGCTGCTGATGGACGAGCCGTTCACCGGGCTCGATCCGGTCAACGTCTCGCTCCTGCGGGAGGCGTTCCTCGAGCTGCGCGATCGTGGCAAGACTCTCGTCTTCTCGACCCACCAGATGGAGGCGGCCGAGGCGATGTGCGAGTCGGTCGCGATCGTCGATCGCGGCCGCGTCGTCGCCGGCGGGCCGTTGAGCGAGGTCAAGCGCTCGACCGGGCGACGCATGGTGATCCTCGGGATCGAGGGCGACCACCGCCTCGACTGGATCGCCGACGTCCCCGGCGCCCGCGTGATCCGGCCGGGGATCGAGCGATCCGAGGTCGAGCTCGACGCCGGAGTCGAGCCGGACGACATCCTCGCCGCGGCGCTCGCCCGCGGCCTGCGGGTGACCCATTTCGAGATCGCCGACCCGTCCCTCGAGCAGGTCTTCATCGACAAGGTGGGGCGACCGGCCGACGAGGACGCGACGCTCGCCCCGCCGGCGGCGTCGAGCGACCGCCCCCGGGAGCGGCCGCCCGCCCGGCGAACGACGAGCCCAGGCGCCGACGAGCCCGCCGCATGAGCGCCCGCGACCCGCTGCTGCCGAACGCCCTCATCGTCGCTCGCCGCGAATACGTGGAGCGGGTCAGGTCGCGCCTGTTTCATGCCTCGACGGTGCTGCTCGCCGCGCTCGCCGTGCTCGTGGCGTTCGCCCCGCTGTTCATCCGGATCATCGACCAGGGCACGGTCACCCGGGTCGCCGTCGTCGCCGACTCGCCCGAGCTGTCGAAGCGGACGATCGCCGTGCTCGACAGCATCCTCAACGGCTCGCTCGCCGGGACCGGCAATCCGCGGGCCCCGTTCGTCGTCGCGCCGTCGGACGACCAGGCCGGCACGATGTTCGATCTCGGCAACGGTCTGCTCGACGCGGCCATCGTCGCCCGCCGCGGCGATGCCGGGCGGCTGTCGTTCCAGTTCCACGTCGGCCAGACGATCGGCGACGACCGGCTCCAGCAGCTGTCGATCGGGGCGTTCGGAGTCGCGGTCCTCGACTACAGCGCGAACAATCCGAACGGCGCATTCCAGATGCCCGACGTCGAGCTCCTCCGGGCCTCGGTCAGCGGCGGCTCGAGCGCTCCTCTCGCCGCCGCCGACTACGCCGGGCGGCGGATCCTCGGGATCGTCTTCGTCTTCATCATCTTCCTGACGATCGTCATCTACGGGATGTGGGTCGCGGCCGGCGTCGTCACCGAGAAGACCAGCCGGGTGATGGAGCTGATGATCAGCGCGGCATCGGCGCGCCAGCTCGTGGTCGGCAAGGTCGTCGGGATCGGGCTCGCGGGCCTCACCCAGTACGCGACGATCCTCGTCGCCGCGATCGTTGCGCTGGCGCTCGAGGACCGGGTCGCGCATCTCCTGCTCGGACCGGCGAACAGCCTGACGCCGTCGTTCTCCGGGGTGAGCGTCGGGTTGCTGCTGCTCTACGGCGCGTACTTCGTCCTCGGGTTCACCCTGTACGCCCTCGTCTACGCGGCGGCCGGCTCGCTCGTCAGCCGGGCCGAGGACCTCCAGGTCCTGGCCCTCCCGCTCAGCCTCGTCGCGATCGGGGGTTACCTGCTGTCGATCGGCGCGCTGACCGGCGGCTCGTCGTGGATCATCCGGCTTGCGTCCTATGTTCCCTTCTGGAGCCCGTTCGTAATGCTTCCCCGGCTGACCGTGGGCAGGGTCGAGGCGTGGGAGGTCGTCCTGTCGTTCGGGCTGCTCGTCGCCACCATCGGCGTGACCTATCTCGTCGCCGTGCGGATCTACGCGGCGGGCGTCCTCCTCTACGGCCAGCGGCCCGGCCTCCGGGCGCTCGCGGCAGCCGCTCGCGGAGCGCGCTGACGCGAACGGCGTCGCTGTCTGCCGCCGGTAGCGGCCCCCGGGTTTCGCCAGGTACGCACCACCTGCGTCATAGGCGACCACGGTCGATCGAATCGAGCCGAAAAGAGGGCCTCGCGCCCGAGTCTCACGCTCGAGTCCGCTCGAAGGCGCCGCGAAAGTCGTCGCATCGTCCGCTTACCACGCACTGCGTGCGTAGCTGGCGGAATGCGGCCCCTCGCTACTCCTCGTCGTCCTCGAGGAGGGGCAGGCGCCGGATCAAGGCGAGGACCGGGGCGCTCGCCGGAACCGGCGGATCGTCCGCGGCCGAGCCCTCCACCGCCCCTCCCGCCGGCCGCGCCCCGATGAACCGCCACAGGCGGCTGCGCACGCCGGGGAGGTAGGGGCTGGTCCGCTGGCGAGCCATGACGCCCGCGATCCCCTGGGCCGCGACCGCGTCGAACAGGGCCCGGCCCTCCTCGACGATCGCGGGCACCGCGACGACCTCGTCGCCCGGTCGCAGGATGCGGCGGAGCAGCTCGCGGCGGCGCGCCAGGGGGACGTTGAGCAGCGACCGGCCGTCGAGGTGGAGCAGGTCGAACGCGAGATAGGCGACCGGCCGTCCGGACCGGCCGGCGATCCGCGCCGCGAGCCCCTTCGGATCCGCCCGGCCGGCCGCGTCGACGACGACCAGCTCGCCGTCGAGGACGGCAGACCGCGCGTCCACCCGGACGGCGAGTCCTGCCAGCTCCGCCAGGCGGGCGCCGACGTCGGCGCCGTCGACGTCGACGAGCTTCACCTCTCCCGCCCCGGGCGTCCCGGCCGGACCGATGAACGCCAGCGCGCGCAGTCCGCCCCACGACGGCTCGAAGAGGTGATCCGGCGAGTCGAACGCCTCGGGTAGCGGGCGCGCGAGCATCGGCCGCAGCGTCTCCGGGAGGTTCGGCAGATCGGTCTCGAGCGACAGCGACAGCTGGTCGGTCATCGCCGCCCGATGGTAGCGGCTAGACTCCGCGGCGTCCCCGTGAGCCAGAGGGAATGATCGATGCCCCGACCCCCCAGGCCCGAAGACCTGTCCCGCCTGCGCATCCCGACCGAGCCCCGCCTGTCGCCCGACGGAAGCCTCGTGGCGTTCACGGTCCAGACCGTGGCTCCCGGCCAGGATGGCTACCGCCACGCGGTCTGGCTCGCCCCGACCGACGGCTCGAGCCCGGCGCGCCAGGCGACCCTCGGCGCGAAGCACGATCGACACCCGCGCTTCTCGCCGGACGGCCGGACACTGGCCTTCCTGTCCGACCGCCGCCTGGCGGTCGAGGAGGACCCGGAGGCGCCCAAGGATCCAAAGGAGCGCGAGGACGGGGTCCAGGTCCATCTCCTGCCCCTCGACGGCGGCGAGGCGCGCCGCCTGACCGACCTCCCGCGCGGCGTCGACGCCTTCGAGTGGTCGCCCGACGGCCGCCGCCTCGTCGCGTCGACGAGCTCGGCCGGCGCGACCCGCAAGGAAGATGCCCGGCTCCGGGGCAAGGCCCGCAAGCGCGACCCGGGCAGTCCGCCCGAGTCGGACTACCGCTACATCGATCGCCTGAACTACATGCTCAACGGGTCGGGCTTCACGTACGACCAGGTCCAGCACCTCTGGCTCGTCGAGGCAGACACCGGCGAGGCCCGCCGTCTGACCGACGGGCCGACGGCCGAGGAGGGCGTGACCTGGTCGCCGGACGGCAGGCGGATCGCGTTCGCGGCCAATCGGCGCCGCGATCACGATCTGCGGTTCCGCGGCGACGTCTTCGTCCTCGAGGTCGAGACCGGCAAGGTGATCCGCGTCACGGCCGGCTCCGACTCGCTGTTCGGGACGCCGACCTGGCTTCCGGACGGGCGGACGATCGCCGCGCTCGGCGGGCGAATGCCCGCGAACCTCTACCGCTTCGACGTCTGGCTGTTCGCGGCCGACGGCTCGGACGCGGTCCGCGGCGGCGGCCGCAACCTGTCGGAACGGCACGACCTCATGCCGGGCTCGTCGATGAACAGCGACGTCGTGCCCGCCGAGCCACCGCGGCTCGTCCCCTCCGCCGACGGCGCCTGGCTGACGTTCAACGCGCCCGTCGATGGCAGCTTCGAGCTCTGGCGGATCGCAACCGCGGACGGCGAGGTCCAGCGGGTGACGAGGGATCGCCACTACATCTCGTCGTTCGATCAGGTCGCCGCGCCCCGGGGCGGCGCGACGATCGCCTTCGTCCGCTCGACGCCGACCGAGATGCCGGACGTTCACATCCTCGAGCTCGGCGGGCGGCGCGGCAGCAGCCCGTCGATCCGGAGCCGCCGGCTGACCGAGCTGAACCGCGACGTCGTGTCGGACATTGAGCTGCGCGAGCCCGTCGAGCGGCGGGTCACCGTGGATGCCCGGGAGATCCAGGGCTGGCTGATCCCCGCCGGACCGGGCCGCCAGCCTGTCGTGACCGAGATCCACGGCGGCCCACACACGCTTTACGGTTGGTCGCCGTTCTGGGAGTTCCAGGTCCTCGCCGCGAGCGGGATGAGCGTCTTCTACTCGAACCCGCGCGGGTCGGAGGGCTACGGCAGGGCGTTCAACGAGGCCAACCTGCGCGACTGGGGCGACGGGCCGATGCGCGACGTGCTCGCCGGCGTCGACGCCCTCGTCGCCGACAAGCTGGCGGCGCCCGAGCGGCTGGGCGTCACCGGCGGCTCGTACGGCGGCTATCTCACGAACTGGATCGTCGCCCACGACGAGCGGTTCGCGGCGGCGATCACATGCCGGAGCGTCAGCGACATGACCATGCTCTTCCTCACCGGCGACATCAGCGGCGGCGAGTGGGCGGAGGTCGAGTTCGGGGCCACGCCGTGGAAGGATCCGGAATACTTCCGACGGATCTCACCGCTCAGCTACGCCCACCGGATCCGGACGCCGCTGCTCATCCAGCACAGCGAGCGGGACCTCCGCACGACGATCGGCCAGGCGGAGGCGCTGTTCACCGTCGTCCGGTCGCACCGGCGTCCCGTCCGGCTCATGCGGGTGCCGGACGAGACGCACGAGCTGACCCGGTCGGGCACGCCATTCCGCCGGGTCGAGAACCTCGTCCAGGTCCGGGACTGGTTCCGCCACTACCTCGTCGATCAGAAGCGCGGGCTGCCGGCCCCGCCGAAGCTCCGCGCCGGACGCTGAGCCGCGCCCGGCACTCAGCCGACGGCGCGCCGATGGTCGCGCCGGACGGCCCAGCCGAAGGCGGTCGCGCCGGCGGCGAGGATGGCGACCAACGCACCGATGGGCGCGGACGACCCGGGCTGCCTCGAGCTCAGCACATCCGTCGGCGGCGTGGTGCCGCCCGGGGTCGCACCCGGCGCCGGCGGCGCCGGAGTCGGGGCGGGCGTCGGAGCGGCCCCCTGGACCACGACTGTCCCGGTCATCTGCGGGTGGATCGTGCAGTGGTAGGGGAAGCTGCCGGCCGCGGTGAACGTGACCGAATCGGACTGGCCGCCGCCGATCGACCCGGTGTCGAACGAGCCGCCGTCGGCGGTCGCGGTGTGGCCCACCGAGTCGTTGTTGGTCCACGTCACCGAGTCGCCCACGTCGACCGTGACAGTCGCCGGGTCGAACGCGAAGTTCACGATCGACACGGACGCGTCCGCGGCGAGGACCGCCGAGCCCGCGACGGCGATCGCGGCGATCGCGAGGGCCGGCGGCGCGAAGAATCGGCGGCGACGCGAGATCGCAGGGGTGAGTGGTCGGGCGTCCATGGGGCGGCCTCCTTCCTCCGGGGCGCTGGCGGCGCCTACCTGGGGCTGGATACGCTCCGTGAGCCTGTCCGGATCGCGGCCGGATCAAGGCCCCGCTTCAGCCGATCGCGGCCGACCTCAGCCGATCGGGTCGCCGGGGATCAGCGGCGGGGCCGGGCCGTCCGTCGAATCGCGATGTAGAAGACCACCGCGGCGGTCACGACGATCGCGGGAACCGCGGCCGGGGCTGGGCCGGGGGAGCTCGCCGGCACCGCCGGGGCCGTGTCCGAGGGCGGAGCCGCCACACCGCCCGCGCGGACGATCACCGCGCTCCGCATCTCGGGGTGAATCGTGCAGCTGTGGCGATACGTCCCCGCTCGAGCAAACGTCACCGAGGCGCTGTCGCCCTTGGTCAGGAGCGGCGTCGACCAGCCGTTGCCGGCGGCGTCGTGCGGCAGGTCGTCGTCGTTGACCCAGGTCACGGTGTCGCCGGGCTCGATGGTCACGACGCCGGGGAGATATTTCGAGTCGTACATCGTGACCCACTTGTCGACCGCGATCGACGGGCCCGCCGCAGCGGGCACCAGGGCGGGCCAGCCGATCGGGCCGGTGTATCCTCACCGTCCCATGACGACCGTTCACCGGACGGACTCGCTGGCCCGCGAACGCGCCGATCAGCTCGTTCGCGACTGGGACGGCCGCGCCGGCTCGCTCGGGAACGTGCTCGGGCGGGTGACGCCGGTCGACCAGGTCGGCGTCGAGGAGCGGGTCGAGTCGCTCCGGCGGCGGTCGATCAAACGCGAATCGAAGCTCTGGGCTCTCGATCTCGCGATCCGGATGATGGATCTCACCACACTCGAGGGGAAGGACACGCCGGGCAAGGTCCGCGCGCTCTGCCAGAAGGGGATCCATCCTCAGCCCGGCGACCCCTCGATCCCCTCGGTCGCCGCGATCTGCATCTACCCTCCGCTGATCCCCGAGGCGAAGGAGGCTCTCGCCGGCTCGAGCGTGAAAGTGGCGAGCGTCGCGACGGCCTTCCCGTCGGGCCAGACGTTCCGCGACATCAAGATCGCCGAGACGAAGGCCGCCGTCGCATCGGGGGCGGACGAGATCGACATGGTCATCGACCGGGCGGCGTTCCTTGCCGGCGACTACGTGACGGTCTTCGAGGAGATCGTCGACGTCAAGGACGCGGCCGGCCCGGCTCACCTCAAGGTCATTCTCGAGACGGGGGAGCTGGAGACGTACGACAACGTCCGCCGGGCGAGCGTCCTGGCGATGGCGGCCGGGGCCGACTTCATCAAGACCTCGACCGGCAAGGTGACGCCCGCCGCAACAGTGCCGGTCACGCTCGTCATGCTCGAGGCGATTCGCGATTTCGAGCGGGCGACGGGCCGCCAGGTCGGGATGAAGCCGGCGGGCGGAATCCGGACGGCGAAAGAGGCGATCCATTACCTCGTCGTCCTGTACGAGACCCTCGGGCCGCGCTGGATGACCCCGGACCTGTTCCGGTTCGGCGCTTCGAGCCTGCTCAACGATGTCCTCATGCAGATCGAGAAGGAGCGGACCGGCCGCTACCAGGCGCCGGACCACTTCACGATCGACTGACCGCGAGGGTTCTCGCGCCGCTGGTCGAGACAAACCGGCTTTGCCCGGGTGCTAGGCTGGGAACCTCGTTCACGAGCCTGGAGGTCGTGCCCGGCGATGTCCGGCCCAGAATCGACCTACCTGACGCTGAGCCAGGTCGCGGTCCGGACCGGCCGCCATCCGGAGCTGCTCAGACAATGGTGCGCGGGTGGCCGATTGCCCTGCGCCCGGGTCGGCGGAAGCTGGGTGATGCTCGAGCGAGACGTCGGCCTCATCGACGGCATCGCGAGCCGGTCCCGCCGCCGGCAGCAACTCGCACCGGCCGCCGGGCCGTCGCCGGATCGCGTCCTGGCTGCCGTGTTCGACGACGAGGCCGCGGCACGGCTGGCGGCACAGGCCCTGCGCGATCGCATGGGCGAGGCGGCCGACGAGGTGGGAACGGCGCCGCTCGCGGTGCCGGCGCTCCCGGCCCTTTCGCTGACGGTCGTGGCGGGCCGAGTCGCGGGGCGGGGAGCGGTAGCCGCCCGCCGGATCCTGACGGCGTTCGGTGGACGGATCGTCGCGGACATCGAGGAGATCCGCGCCACGCCGGATGAGGCTCCATCCTCATCGGGGCCGAGCGACGGGGAGACCGCCGAGATCAGCGGCCAGGCGGGCGCCTGATCAGTCGACCCGGGGCTCGTGAGCGATGTCACGGAACATGGAATTCGAAGCTCCACGGACCCGCGATGCGCTCCTCCACGTCGTCGGAGCCCTGGCGGATGGCCTCGCTGATCACGAGCGACCAGTCGCCGGATGCGTCGTTGGTGCCCCCATCGGCCTGCATCCTGGCGATGCCATCGACGCCTAGCGACCCCCACACGATCGGGAATCCCTGGTCGCCGCGACGAACCCACCCCACGAAGGTCCACGTTGCGCGGCTGGGGTCGTCCGCCTCCATCTCGATGCGGATGGCCGACGGTCCGATGACGACCTGCCGCAACGTGACCGGGACCCCGGCGATGGTGTGAACTACACCGGGGGTTGCGACGGCGGCGCCGCCATCGACGGCGAGCTCGATGTCGAACGTCCACGGCCCGTCGACCTGGCGGAACGGACTCCACTCCTGGTTCTCGTCGACGGGTGGGGATGCGGTGAGGTCACGCACGAAGATGTGCGGGACCACCACGTGGAGCCGCCGTGAGCCGGCGGGGAGCGGCGCCACCGGGGCGAGTCTCCACAGCACGTTCGCCGCCGACCAGTGACCGATCGGTCGGCCAGTTGCGCCACCAGCCCCTTGCCACTCACCGTCCTGATCGGTGACGACCGCGTACATCGCCATGAGCTGGCCGACATCGGGCCGCTCGAGCTCGTCGGTCGCGATGATCGCCAGCATCAACCGCTCCGCGTCGAGATAGGCGCGGTCGATGGTGACCCGGTAACCGTCGTGGACCTCGGTCGCGCCGACGGCGACGGAGCGGTCCAGCTGGAGTCCGAAGCCGACGTCGAGCCCGGCGCCGAGGCCCTCGTAGAGGCCCAGCGCGCCACCTGCCCCGGCCAGGACTACGGCCGCGGCGAGGAGGCCGAGCACCGTCCGGCGCCGTGGCGACGGCGATTGCCGTCGAACCGCCGGAGAGGCCGCACCGAGGGTTGCCGCGGCCAGGCGCACGCGCTCGTCCAGGCCTGAGAGGAGGTCCGCCCGAGGCTCGAACGCCAGCAGGTCGTTCAGCGCTGCGTCCAGGGGAGTCCGGGTCAGACGGGCGTCTCCCGATGCGTCATGCATCGTCACGGTAGTGCTCCCTCATGCTTGCCAGGGCTCGGCCCAGGAGCTTCTGCGTCGCGACATCGGTCTTGCCCAGGACCTCGCCGATCTGGCGCGCGGTGAGACCGGCCGCGTAGCGGAGGATCACGGCCTCGCGCTGCGGCTCGGGCAACGCGGCGAGGGCCTGTGCGAGGGCCCGCCGGTCCTCGTTCGTGATGGCGACAGCCTCTGGTGAGGCCCCTGGTCGACGGTCGACGACGTCAGGGTCCAGCGGGATGACCGACGTCTTGCGCCCGGCATCGATGGCGGCGTTCCTCGCGATGCGCAGCAGCCAGGCGACGACACCCCCGCCGCGCGGGCGATACCGCGGCATCGCGACGAGGGCTCGTTCGAAGGTGGTCGCGGTCAGGTCGATGGCGTCTTCGTCACTCCTCGTCCGGGACCGCAGGTACCGGTAGACGCTCCGCCGGTGGCGGTGATAGAGCAGACCGAACGCCTCGGGATCCGTCCGGGCCGCGAGCGCCAGCTCGTCGTCGAGATCGACGAGCGGCATCTCGCCATCGGCCACGAGCACGGCCATCTCGTCCAAGGGTCCTCCTGGTCACGTTGGGGACGGGATGTCCCGTCTGGATAACGCCCGAGTCCGTCGAATCGGACACGTCGCGCTTTGGGCCGCGCGGTCGCAGATGCCCGTTACCCGTCGGCGGACCCGATCACGAGGGCCGCGTTCAGCCCTCCGAACCCGAACGAGGTCGAGAGCACCCGACGGTAGGTCCCGGGCCTCCCTGCCCGGAGGAGGCCCGGCAGGAGCGCCCCCGACTCGTCATCCGGGCGCGTCAGGTTGACGCTCGCCGGCACCCAGCCGTCGCGAATCGCCATCGCCCCAATCGCGGCCTCGATGGCGCCCGACGCGCCGAGCGGGTGCCCGTACAGCGCCTTCGTCCCGCTCACCGGCACGGTCGCCGCCCGCTCCCCGAGTGCCCGGGCGATCGCCCGCGCCTCGGCCACGTCGCCTATCGGCGTCGACGAGGCGTGGGCGTTGACGTAGTCGATCTCGCCCGGATCGACGCCCGCGTCGTCGAGCGCGATTGTCGCCGCGCGGGCCGCCTCCCGGCCGTCCGCCCGCGGCTGGACCATGTGATATGCGTCGGACGTCGCCCCGTAGCCCATGAGCTCCGCGTACGGTTCCGCGCCGCGACCGCGGGCGATCTCCTCCGCCTCGAGGACCAGCAACGCGGCCCCCTCGCCCATGACGAACCCGTCCCGCTCGGCATCGAACGGCCTCGCCGCGTGACCCGGATCGTCGTTCGAGCCGGTCGACAGCGCCCGGATGATGTCGAACGCCCCGAACGCGAGCGGGCTCAACGGGACCTCGGCGCCGCCCGCCAGCGCCGCATCGATCTGGCCGGCCCTGATCGCGTCGAGCGCCTCGCCCAGCGCGACCGCGCCGGATGCGCACGAGTTCGCCGTCGACAGGATCGGCCCGCGAACGTCGAGGGCGATCCCGAGGTTGGCCGGGGCCGCCCCGCCGAACACCGCCAGGGCCAGGTTCGGGGCCACGGCCCGGATCCCGCGCTCCATGTAGCGCTCGTGTTGGATCTCGGCGTAGGCGACGCCGCCGAGGGCGCTGCCGAGGTAGATCCCGATCCGCTCGCGGGCTGCCGACCCGTTCTCGCCCGGCGCGAGGCCCGCGTCCTCGAGTGCCAGCCGCCCCGTCACGAGCCCGAACTGGCTGAACCTGTCGAGCTGGCGGGCGGTCTTCGGGCTCATGTGGTCGAGCGGGTCGAAGTCGTCGACCTGGGCCGCGACGCGCGAGCGGAACGGCGAGGGATCGAACCGGTCGATCCGCTTGACAGGAGAGCGCGCCTCGTGGAGCCCTTTCTCGAATGCCGTGCGGCCGGTCCCGATCGGCGACACGACCCCGATGCCCGTGATCCAGACGCGGCGTCGGGCGGTCATGCCGAATGAATCGCTACGGAAGCGGGGGCGGACTTGTTCGTCTCGTCGACGGCCTCGGCGAGGTCACGGAATGTCGCCAGGGTCTGTCCGGCGATCGGGCGGGTGAACAGCCGGTCGACCAGCGCGGCCCAGCCCGGGACGCGGGGGCGGAAGTCGTGATCGATCGACACCCGGCAGCCGGTGGCCGTCGGCTCGATCCGCCAGGTCACGTCCATCCCGTTCGTTGCGCCGCCGCGATGGACGAACCGGAGCCGATGGCTCTCGGGCTCGTTCCACGTGCGCGATCGCCAGGCGACAGGGAGACCGAGCCCGAGGACGGGCATGAGCGGCCGGCGGGCGACGAACTCGGCAACGAGGCTCCCGTCCGGCGGCCGTTCGACGACGCGCACGGCGACGTAGTGGGGGAGAAGCCGCGGCCAGCGTTCGACGTCGTGGGCGAGCCGGAAGACGAGCTCGGGCGGGGCGGCGACGTCGATGCCGACCGTGGTCCGCATCAGGCCGGCACCCGCTCCCTCGCCAGGCGCAGCCCCTCGCGGGCGACGTCCCACAGATCGAGTCGCTCGGCCTCGTCGATCGGCAGCCAGGCGCACGATTCGGTTGAGCCGTCGACCTCATCGCGCAGCATTCCGGTGGTCCCGGAAACGAGGTAGATCAACGAGAGGTTGTGGACGTCGTCGCCGTCCGCCCAGGTCGGGGCCTCGAACGTCGTCGAGATCGCGCCGAGGAGCGAGTCGACGCGGCCGGTCAGCCCGGTCTCCTCCTCGAGCTCGCGCAGGACGCCGGTCGCGGGATCCTCGCCGAACTCCAGTCCGCCACCCGGGAGCATCCACGACTCGGTCGCGTCGACCGAGCGCGACACACGGACGAGGAGAATCCGGCTCGCCTCGTCGATGCAGATCGCGTACGCCGCCAACCGGGCGCGACGCCCCGCGGTCACGGCGCGAGGAGCGCGGCGAGGAAGCGCGGATCGAGCCCGCGCGACGCCGGAACGAGATCACCCATGACGAGCCCCATCGTCTCACGGACTGCCGATCGAACCGCCAACCGCTGGGCCGCGTAGTCGAACGCTGCCGGGCGGCCCAGGAACACCTGGACGAGCAGGCTCAGCGCGTCCTTCGCACGGAAGCGCGCCCGCATCGCGGCCTCGTAGCCGGCGAGGCCGGCCGGGTCCCCGTCGAGATGGCGATCGATGGCCGAGGCGGCCAGCTCCGCCGACACGAGCGCACGATGGAGTCCCTCGCCGGTGAACGGATCGAGGAACCCTGCTGCGTCGCCGACGAGGAGCCAGTTCGGCCCGTGGCGCCGCGCGACGCGGTGGCCGAGCGGCGCGGCGCCCTCGATCGGGTCGCACCGCTGCGCCGCCCGCCAATCGACCGGATCGTCCGGGGCGGCAGGGATGGCGGATAGCACCCGTTGCACGACGCCCTCGGCACCGGTCGCGCGGAGCTCGTCCGACCACGACCGCCCGATCACGATGCCGACGTTGACCCGACCGGGCACGGGCGCCAGCCCGACGTAGCCGTCGCGGAAGAGGATCATCCGCGCGTCGCGGGGCGTGGCCGGGGCCGGATCGTCCACATGGAACGTCAGCCCCGTCCGCGGACCGAGCCGCGCCCGCCGGACGACGCCGAGGGAGCGCGCGATCGTCGAGCGGATGCCGTCCGCGCCGACGACCACCCGCGCGTCGGCGTGCGTTTCAGCGCTGCCCTCGCGAAGGGCCAGGCGCCCGCCGTCGAACGCCGTGACGGCCGCGCCGAGGCGCACCTCCGCGCCCCCCTCGCGGGCGAGAGCGAGGAGTGCCGGGTCGAGCGTCGAACGATCGAAGCCCACCGGCGGTGCGCGAAGCGAGCCGTCGTCGCCGTACGCCAGGCGGAAGCTCGTGCCGGCCGGTGTCTCCACCCGCATCGCCGGGACGGGTCGCGCGGCCCGTCGGAGAGAAGCCTCGTCAAGCCCGATCCGGCGAAGCGCATCCATCGAGGCCGGCGAGCTGAACACGCCGCACGCCCTCCAGCGGACCGTCGGCGCACGCTCGATGACGACGACCCGGCGTCCGCGCCGGGCGAGGAGAGCGGCCAGCGCAGCGCCGGCCGGACCGCCCCCCACGATCGCCACGTCGGCGATCACGCCCGCACCGCCGCGATCGCGTAGCGGTGACGAAGGAAGTGGCGTCGCGTGGCGATCGGCCGCAGGCCGGCGACCGCCAGGAGCGCCTTCATCTCGACGACCGTGTAGGCGCGGCGCACCGAGAGCGGTGCGTCGTACCGGGAGTACCGGTTGCGGGTGAAGAGGCGGCTGACCAGCCAAGCCCCGAGCCAGGCGTGGGGGGCGCGCTGGAGGTCGTTGACCACGATCCCGCGACGGCTCACCCGGGCCATCTCGGCAAGCAGTCGGACCGCATCGGCCCTGTCCAGGTGGTGGAGCACGAGGGATGCATGGGCGACGTCGAAGGTTCGGTCGTCGTACGGCAGCGCCCGCCCGTCGGCGACCTCGAGTCGGAGGGCCTCGACGCGTTCGAGGCCCGGCGTCGCGACGCGGGCGGCGGCGAGCACCTCCGGCCGCTCGTCGGTCGCCGTGACCGTCAGCTTCCGTCCCCGCCGGCGCCAGTCGGTGAGCAGCGCCAAGGGGATATCGGCGCCGCCCGTCCCGATGTCGAGGAGCTCGATCTCGGCGGAACGACCGGCGTCGGTGCCGACGAGCACATCGAGTGCCTCTCGGGACAGCCTGACGCCACCCAGCAGGGCATTCGCCCGGCGCAGGTCGCGCAGGTTGCCGGCGAGCATGAGCGGGTCGTCGAGCGGTCCGTCGAGCAGCTCTACAGCCTGCTCCAGGCGGTCCATGGGCAGAAGTTCACCTCAGAGAGAGCAGCAGCTTGAGTTGCGGCCGGGCACCGCCACATGCTGGTGTCGTTCGTTGCGAATGGCTCGACAGGGAGTATGGTGGGCGCCGGCCAATTGCCGTTCGGAGGGGAGGACTCCATGCGCAGGGGCCTGAGGACGCTCGTCGTTT
This sequence comes from Candidatus Limnocylindrales bacterium, assembly GCA_036002525.1. Classification (GTDB taxonomy): domain Bacteria; phylum Chloroflexota; class Limnocylindria; order Limnocylindrales; family CSP1-4; genus JACDAV01. The sequence goes on along the minus strand of DASYTG010000051.1, from coordinate 21,098 downwards.
GCGCGTTGGTGCCGGCTGCGTGGCTGCTCGGTGCCGCGCCGGTGCTGGGAGACACGCACTATCCGGCGGAGCTCAATGGAGCTGCTGTCGTTCCGGGGCCTGGCGACACGGACGCAAGCGGGGTCGCCGTCGTGAGCTTCTCACCGCCAGATGGAATGACGTGTCTCGGCCTCGAGTTGAGCGGGGCTACGGGTGTGACGTCGATCACGATTCATGCCGGCGGCCCGGGCGAGACCGGAGCGCTGAAGGCGACGTTGCCGATCCCGCCGGACCTCGAAGGAAGCACCGACTGCAAGACCGGCGACAACCCAGCGCTCCTCGAGTCAATCGTCGCCGATCCAGAGGGGCACTATCTCCAGGTCGCGACCGAGGAGTTCCCGGACGGGGCCGTCCGCGGCCAGCTTGGAGCACCGGTCCACCTGACGATGGCCAGCGCCCACAAGTTCGCTTGCCCGCCCGGGATCGACGCCCCCGAGGAGATCGCGGATAACGGGAGTCCGTGCTCGATCGTCGTCGCCGGCGACGAGGACGTTGACCCGCCCGACGGCTACACGTGGGACAATCCGCCGCTCTCCTTCTCTGGCATGTCGATCACGGTGACCGACGGCCTGGGCACGCTGACCCTCGACGACGCGGACCGGGACGGAGGAGGATTCTGCGATCCTGCGACGCTGCGATGCGTCTTCGGGCGGTTCTACTCGTGGCAGGAGGTCCTCGTCGGTCCGACGACGATCCGGGAGGTAACGCACCCGGCCGGGTATCGCCTCGGGTGGGTCAGCGTCATCGAGGCCACCGAACCGGGATCGCCGGTCGCCTACGAGGTCGACCTCGCGACCGGTACCGTCTCGTTCGACTCGACGAACCATCCCGGCGGTGTCAGCGTGACCTTCTTCGACGTCGTCGCCGCGTCGCCAACCCCGGCCCCGACGGCGACCGCCACTCAAGGGCAGACGTCGAGCGCCACGCCGGTGACCAGCCCGAGAGTAACTCTGCCGCCCACGTCGATCGCGTCGGATGCGGACGCTGCGGAACATGTAGCCGCGCTGGCTGTCTCCTGGCTGCTCGCGGCAACGTCCATCCTGCTCGTCACCCTGGCAGCTCGAGCGCCTCGACGGCATCGCTGACGAACAGGCCGGGCTGCGGCCCGCCGAGGAGCACGTACACCGTCCCGTCGACGACCGCCGCGCCGAGGCCGTGTCGGGCGTTCCGGAGATCCGGCAGCCGGGTCACGCGGCCGTCGGCGGCGATGCACTCGACCTGCGGGTTCGTGCCACCGGACGATTCGCCGCCGGCGAGGCAGGCGCCGACGGACGGCCAGAAGAACGCGGCCACTCCCCCTCGGGCCGTCGGTAGATCGGCGGCGCGGGTGACCTCGCGGCCGGCGACGAGCTCCACGGTCGCGACGTTGCCTGCGAGTCCGCCGCGGCGTCCGCCGAGCACGAACACGGTCCCGGCCCCGTCCGACGTGGCAGCCAGGTGCTCGCGCGGCGCAAACAGCCGGGCCAGCTCCTCCCAGCCGTGGTCCGTCTGTCCGAATACGACCGGCGAGACGCCGTCGCGCCCGACGCCGCCGGCGTAGACGATCCGGCCGGCGCCGTCCCACGCCGCCGCGCCCGCGGCGCGCGGGGCTGGCAGCGAGAAGTGCTCGACCCACGCGCTCCCCTGGAGTTGCAGGACGGCATCCGTCGGCCGGTCGAACTCGTTGCCGAGGTATCCGCCGATCAGCCACAGAGCGTCGCCATCCGACACGAGGGCCGAGTGGTGGATCGGCTCGGGCAACGCGGGGCCGGCGATCCACGTGTCCGCCGACGGGTCGAAGATGCTGACCCGATCCACGGCCCGCCCGTCCGCGTCGAGTCCGCCAGCCAGCCAGATCCGGCCGTCGTGGGCCGCCGCCGCCACCTCGGTGAGCGCGAGTGGCGCCGGCGCTCGTCGCGTCCAGCCACTCGCCGGGGAGACGGATTCGACACTCGGCGCCGCTGAACGCTCGGCACCGCAGCCGGCCGCGATCAGCGCCAGGCCTACGACGAGGCCGATCGATGAGGCACGGCGCGACCATGTCATCGCGGCATCATGCCGGACTGCGCCGCGGCGGGCGGCTGAGCGGCCCGCTGCTACCATCGGCCCGTGGCACCGATCGCCCGCCGGCCGCGCCCGCTGCTACGGCTGTCGGGCCTCGCGGCAGCCCTGCTCGCCGCGGTCGTCATTGCCACCCCCGCCAGCGCCGCCCTGCCCGGCTTCGCCTGGCCCGTGCAGGGCGTCGGCAATCGGGGCGCGGACGTGAAGGCCATCCAGTCGCTCCTCCGCGGCCACGGGATCACGGTGGTATACGACGGGACCTTCACGCTCGACACGCGTTCCGCGGTGACCACGTTCCAGGCCGCCCGCGGGCTGCCCCAGACGGGCATCGTCGATGCGGCCACCTGGGAACGGCTGGTGACGACAGTCGGACCCGGCGCGGCCCGCGAGCCGGTCCTGACCCTCCAGCGCCAGCTGAACGAGAAGCGGGCGGCCGGGCTCGTAACGACAGGAACGTGGAACTCGGCGACGGCCGCCGCGGTGCGCGCATTCGAGACGCACGTCGGGCTGCCGGTCGACGGGATCGCCGACCGAACGATGTGGCGCTACCTCGTCGCCCACTTCGACCGGCCCACCTTCTCGTCTTCCTCGCTGTGCGACTACAGCGTCGGGAACGGCCCCGCGAATTGGGGGACCGGCGCCGCGATCGGGCAGCTCGAGGCCGCCGGGCGGACAGCGGTGGGAAGCGGGCTCGGGCGAATTCCGGTCGGGGACATCAGCCTCGAGCACGGCGACGACATCGCCGGCCACCAGTTCCACGAGCAGGGTCTCGAGGTCGACGTCCGTCCGATCCGTGACCGCCGGGACCAGTGCCGGTGGGGCACCAATATCCGGCTGGCCTCGTACGACCGGACCGCCACCCGGGCCCTGATCAAGGCGATCCGGAACGCCGCGCCGGGCCACGTCAAGCTCATCTACTTCAACGACCCGAAGCTGATCGCCGAGGGCTGGTCGACGTGGCATTCGGGCCATGACGACCATCTCCACATCCGGTACTGCGAGATCTGGCACCCGCTCGCCGCTTACCGCTGCTGAGTGCCCGGCCGATCGGGCGGCGCGGTCGAGCCGACCGGCGGTGCCATAATGGCCGGGATGGCGACCGATACGAAGAAGGCCCTGACCCGATCGGGCGAGCACCCCCCGGCGAGCTGGGGCCTGGGGGACGGCGGGGCGATCCCGTGGGACTACGCTCCGGCCCCGGAATCCCGCGACATCGTCAAGCTCAAGGAGCGCTACGGCCTGTTCATCGGTGGCCGTGAGGTGCCGGCGAGCGACGGCTCGACGTTTGTCAGCGTCAACCCGGCGACCGAGGAGCCGCTCGCCGAGGTCGCGAAGGCCACCGCCGAGGACATCGATCGGGCCGTCACGGTCGCCCGCCGCGCCCAGCAGCGGAGCTGGGGCAACCTGCCCGGTCGGGAGCGGGCGAAGTACCTGTTCCGGATCTCCCGGATCCTCCAGGAGCGGAGCCGCGAGTTTGCCGTGCTCGAGTCGATGGACTCGGGCAAGCCAATCAAGGAGAGTCGCGACGTCGACGTCCCCCTCGCCGCCGCCCACTTCTGGTACTACGCCGGCTGGGCGGACAAGCTCGACTACGCCTTCCCGGGCCGGGTGGCCCGGCCGCTCGGTGTCGCCGCCCAGATCATCCCGTGGAACTTCCCGCTGCTCATGCTCGCGTGGAAGATCGCGCCGGCGCTCGCGGCGGGCAACACCGTCGTCCTCAAGCCCGCCTCGACGACGCCGCTGTCCGCCCTTCTCTTCGCCGACGTCTGCCACCAGGCCGAGCTGCCCGCGGGCGTCGTGAACATCGTCCCCGGGCCGGGCGAGATCGGGATGGTCCTCGTCCGCCATCCGAAGGTCGACAAGGTCGCGTTCACCGGCTCGACCGAGATCGGCAAGAAGATCTTCAAGGGCGTCGCCGGCTCGGACAAGGCGCTGACGCTCGAGCTCGGCGGCAAGGCCGCGAACATCGTCTTCGAGGACGCGGCGCTCGACCAGGCCGTCGAGGGGATCGTCAACGGGATCTACTTCAACCAGGGCGAGGTCTGCTGCGCCGGGTCGCGCCTGCTCGCCCAGGAATCGATCGTCGGGCCCCTCGTCGAGAAGCTCAAGGACCGGCTCACGACGATCCGGGTGGGGGATCCGCTCGACAAGAACACGGACGTCGGGGCGATCAACTCGCGCCAGCAGCTCGAGAAGATCACCGAGCTCGTCGAGTCCGGCCGGGCCGAGGGCGCGGAGATGTACCAGCCGGCCTGCGACCTGCCGGATCGCGGATACTTCTTCCGGCCGACCCTGTTCACGAACGTCGCCCAGTCGCACCGGATCGCGAGGGAGGAGATCTTTGGCCCGGTCCTGTCGGTGCTGACGTTCCGAACGCCGGACGAGGCGATCGAGAAGGCGAACAACACGCCGTACGGGCTGTCGGCGGGTGTCTGGACGGAGAAGGGCAGTCGGATCCTGTCGATGGTCAGCCGACTCAAGGCCGGCGTCGTCTGGGCGAACACGTTCAACCGGTTCGACCCGACCTCACCGTTCGGCGGGTACAAGGAGTCGGGCTTCGGGCGCGAGGGCGGGATGCACGGGCTCCACGCCTACGTCCGGCTCGAGGATCGCTGAACGTCGTGGCTGCCCATTTCTGTCATCTACGCACGAGATGCGTGGTAGGTGCGTCACCAGGCACTCGGAGGGGCTGGAGGGGCCCGAGCATAGCCGCAGCCGACTATCGACGGGGGTCGGACACCCCGTACCCGCGCCTTGTACGCACGTGGTGCGTGAACGACGGACGAGGCGCCGCCTGATGCCGCCCCGACCGAAGAATGCCGTCCCGACGGCCACCAACGGCGCGACGCCCCGGCTCGAGGTTCGCAAGACGTACAAGCTCTACATCGACGGCGCCTTCCCGCGGACGGAGTCCGGACGGTCGTACGAGGTCCGCGCGGTGGACGGGATGCTGCTCGCGAACGCCTCGCGGGGGTCACGCAAGGACGTCCGGGACGCGGTTCGAGCCGCCCGCAAGGCGACCGACGGCTGGGCGGGCAAGACGGCAATGGTCCGGGGCCAGGTTCTCTACCGGGTTGCCGAGCTGATGGAGGGGCGACGGGCCCAGTTCTTCGGCGAGGTCGCCCAGGCCGAGGGCATCGACACCCCGAGCGCCCGTGACTCGGTGACCCGGGCGGTCGACCGGTGGGTCTGGTACGCCGGCTGGGCGGACAAGATCGCCCAGGTCCTCGGGAGCAGCAACCCGGTCGCCGCGCCGTACTTCAACTTCACGATCCCCGAGCCGACCGGCGTCGTCGGGATCGTCGCGCCGGAGTCCTCCTCGCTCCTGGGGCTCGTGTCGCGCCTCGCCCCGGCGCTCGTCACCGGTAATTCGGTGGTCGTCATCGCTTCCGAGAAGCGCCCGCTGCCGGCGATCACCCTGGCCGAGGTGCTCGCGACCTCGGACGTGCCCCCCGGGGTCGTGAACATCGTGACCGGCCTCAAGAAGGAGCTCATCCCGATCCTCGCCGGCCACGACGACGTCGACGCGATCGACCTGTGGGGCGTCCCCGACGCGATGCGCGAGGAAGCGGAGTCTCTCGCCGCCGACGACGTCAAGCGAATCGCCCGGCGCCCACGGAGCGTCGCCGACGAACGGTTCGACTGGACCGACGACCGCGCCGCCCAGCGCCCGGAGTGGATCGCCGCGTTCCTCGAGATGAAGACCGTCTGGCACCCGATCGGGGTCTGACCGGGCCACCGATCGAGCCGGCGCCGACAGCCCAAGCCGAACCGCCGGCGCTGGTATCGTCGGGTGGTGCGACTCCCGTCACGAACATCCGATGAGGACGCGCTGCCCGCGGAGCCGTTCGCGGGTCTTCGACGACACGCGGTTCCGCTGGCGGGAGCGGCCCTGTTGCTGGTCGGCCTGTGGCTGCTGCCCGACCTGACGCCGCCGCCGACCCAGGCTCTGCCCGTCATCCTCGTCCACGGCCGGATCGTCGCGTTCATTCCGCAGGACCCCGAGCAGCCGGGACCGGACGTCAGGGTCGAGGTCCTCGGAGGTCCGCGGGACGGCGAGACCCTCGAGGGCCAGATCCAGGTTCCCACGACCGATCTCTACCAGCCCGATTACGCGGTTGGCGACGAGGTGGTCGTGAACGTCTCGCTCGAGCCCGACAGCGAGTTCGTCGCAGTCACCGACTACTGGCGGATTCCCGCCCTGTCGGCGGTGCTCGGCCTCTTCGCCCTGGCTGTCGTCGTCGTCGGCGGGTGGCGCGGCGTTCGCTCGTTGCTCGCCCTGGTACTGACGCTCGCGGTGATCGTCAAGATCGTCGTTCCCCTCCTCCTCGTGGGCTGGGAACCGATACCCCTGGCGGTCGGCGCCGCCACGGCCGTGACCGTCGTGACCCTGTTGCTGACCGAGGGCGCCCGCCGGTCGACTGCCGCCGCAGCAGCCGGCACGTTCATCGCCCTCGCCCTGACGGCCGCCCTGGCGGCCGGCTTCACGAGCCTCGCCCGCTTCAGCCCGTTCCAGGGCTCCGAGGACATCGTCTACCTCCTCGCGTTCCAGCCGAACATCGATCTCGGCGGCCTCCTGCTCGCGGCCGTGATCTTCGGCGCCCTCGGCGTCCTCGACGACGTCACGGTCACCCAGGCGGCCACGGTTCACGAGCTCTTCGAGGCGGACACGGCGGCGTCGCGGTGGCGGCTGTTCGGGCGGGCGATGAACGTGGGCCGGTCACACATCGCGGCGACCGTCAACACGCTCGTGCTCGCCTACGTCGGCGCGTCGCTGCCGCTGCTCGTCCTCTTCGCGGCCGGCCGGCAGGACCCGCTCCTCGTGGCGAGCGGCGAGGTCGTCGCGGTCGAGATCGGCAAGGCGATCGTCGGGAGCATCGGGATCGTCGCCGCCGTCCCGCTGACGACGGCGATCGCCGTCCTCCTCACCGGGCGGTCATTGCCATTCCTCGGCGACGGCGCGACGGTGCGCCGGGCGCCGGGCTGGGGCCGCCGCTCGCGGGACCGCTGACGGCGCGCAGCCGCAGGTGGATCCCCTCGTCTTCGGGCTGATCGCCGGCGCGGCCGTCCTCCACGTCACGTGGAACGTCCTCGTCAAGACGTCGGGCGACCCGCTCCGCGCGGCATCGGTCGGGATGGCTCTCGGCGCGGTCGTTCTCACCCCGATAGCGACCGTGGGCTGGTTCGCGATCGGGCAGCCGGCGATCCCACCCCAGGCGGTCGCGCTCGGGATCGGGTCCGGGGTGTTCGAGGCGATCTATGTCGTCGTGCTTTCGGCCGCCTACCGCCACGGCGACCTGTCGATCGTCTATCCGCTCGCCCGCGGCACGGCGACGTTGCTCGCCGTGGCGATCGGGATCGCGATCCTCGGCGAGCGGCCGGGCCCCCTTGGACTGGCGGGGATCATGGCCCTGCTCGCCGGCTTCTTCTGGCTCCAGCGTCCGTGGCGCGTGCTGGTCGACGCGGCGCGCGGGCACGGCATCGACCGGGGCGTCGGCCTTGCGCTGCTGACCGGGGCGATGATCGCCACGTACACGGCCATCGACCGGGTCGGGACGCGCCTCACGGAACCGTGGCTGTACGGGGCGATCCTGTGGGCCACAACGGCGATCGTGCTCGTAGCCGTCGTCGCGATCCGGATGTCGCCGGCCGCGCTGGTCCCACGGCAGCCGCGGATCGTCGCCGCCGGGCTGATCATGGTCGCCCAGTACATGGCGATCCTCTTCGCCCTGAGCATCGCGCCGTTGACGGCGGTGGCCCCGCTGCGCGAGTCGGCGATCGTCCTCGCCTCCGGCTGGGGGGCGATCCGCCTGGCCGAGGCAGCCGGCCGGCGGGAGGCGGCGGCGCGGATCGCCGCCGCGTCGCTGATCGTCGTCGGAGCCGTGCTTCTCGGTCTCGATCGCTGACGAATCGGGGAATCGCGGAGGACGTCGCGGTCAGCGGTCGGTCGACGCCGCCTCGGCGGGCTGGGCCGGTTCGAGCGGGACGGCGCCACCACCCGCCCCGGCCCGGCCGTAGAGGCGGCGCGACCCGAACCGGCTGTTGACGAGGGCGACGCCGCCGATGACGAGCGCCGTCCCGACGAGCAGCCGACCGTCGATCGGCTCGCTCAGCACGAGGACCCCGAGGACGATCCCGACGACCGGCAGGAGGTACGCGACCAGCGACGTCCGGGTCGCGCCCCAGCGCTTCAGCAGCCGGAAGTAGGCGAGGTAGGCGAAGGCCGACCCGAAGACGCCGAGCCAGACGACCGCGATCAGCCCGTCCTGGTTGAGACGGAGCTCGAGCGGTCGCTCGAACGTGAGCGCGAGGAGGGTCGTGATGACGAGCGCGAACCCGACCTGGAAGACCGCCGGGATCATCGGGCGAAGGCCCTGGACGTTGCGTCGGGCGTAGACGTTGCCGGCGGCATACGAGACCGCGGATCCGATCAGGGCGAGCTCGCCCGCGAGATTCGAGGACCCGATCGCGCCGAGGCCCCGGCTCGTGAGGATCACCACACCTACGAATCCGACGACGAGGCCGACGGCCCGGTTGACGGTGATCGGCTCGTCGCGCAGGAAGAGCGCGGCGATGACGATGACGAACAGCGGCACCGTGCCGTTGAGGATCGAGGCGAGCGACGACTCGACCGACTGCTCCGCCCACGTGATGAGCCAGAACGGCAGGACGATGTTGATGACCGCCATCACGACGAGATGGCCGTACATCCGGGCCGAGCGAGGTAGCGGCTCGCGGGCGAGCCCCACCACCGTGGCGAGGATCGCGAAGCCGACCGCGAGACGAAGCGCGATGAGCGTCAGCGGCGGCAGCCCGCCTTCCTCGACGCCGATCTTGATGAAGAGGTAGCTGCTGCCCCACATGAAGCCCAGGGCGAGGAAGATCAGCCAGTCGAGACGGGTGGAACGCGTCGGCATCGTCGCATGATACGCGGACGTTGGCCTACGTGGCTAGGCCAACACCGAATCGTCGTTTTCGGTTGCCCTCGTCCCCGCGTCCGATCGGACCGGGACGCGAACGGTCAGCGGAAGTAGCCGCTGATGTCGAGGATCGCGTGGACCGTGGCGCCAGCGGCCGACTTGAAGTAGATCGCCATGTCCCCCGAGCCGTTCAGCGGCTGGGTCACCCCGTTCGCGCGGGTGTCGGCAGCGGGGAAGTTCAGGGTCGACGTGGGCGGGTTCGGAAACACGTCAGGTGTGAGCGCGAGGTGACCGGCCTTCGTGGGCTGGGTGACCGTGAGGTTGCCGGTGATGGCCTCGGCGTTCGCCGGGACGCCCATGAACCCCGCCGTGTCGAGGACGCGCGACGTGTTGGCGGTGAACTTGCCGGTGAGGCCGGTCAGAACCGTCGTCCGGGTGTCCATCCGGCGGCCCGGATTGAGGGGATAGAAGCGGAGCCCGCTCGTTCCCGGCAGGTAGTAGCCGGTGACGTCGAAGATCAGGTTCGTCGTCGAGCCCGCCACGGATGACTTGTAGACCGCGGAAACCTTGCCGGCCGACGAGAGCGGGATCGTCAGCCCGTTCGCCCGGTTGTCTCCGAGTGGGAAGTTCAGAGTGGACGTCGTCGGATTGGCGTTCGGGGTCGGCGTGAGGGAGACATGCCCGGACGCTGTCTGGCCAGTGACGGTGAGGTTCCCCGTGACGGCGACCGCAGCAAGGGGCACGCCCCCCTTGCCGCTCACCTGGAAGCTCCGCGGCACGTCGCGCTGGAACCGACCCGTCAAGCCTGTCCCGTTCCGCGTGTCGAGGACCCGCGCCGGGCTGAGCGGGTTGTACGTCGCGCCGGTGTCGTTTGCCTTGAAGTAGCCGGTCACGTCGAACACGAGGTTGCTGCGCGAACCCGCGGGCGCGACATACCAGGCATGAATGTAGCCGGCTTCGCCAAGGGGGAACGTGACGTTGTTGGCCCGGACGTCGCCGACCGGGAAGTTGATGATCGAGCTGGTGGGCGGATTGCCGAGCACTGGACTGAGGCTGAAGTGTCCCGCTCCGGTCTGGCCCACGACAGTCAGATTGCCGGTCACCGCCACGGCATCCGACGGGATCGGACCGATGCCCCCGACAGCGATCGTCCGGGCCTCGTTCACCCGGAACTTCGTGGTGTAGCCGCCGGTGCCGTTCCGGGTATCGAGGACCCGGTACGGCTCGATCGGGAAGTATGTCGCGCCGACGGCTGTCGACAACGACGAGACATGGGTTTGCCAGCCACCGGTCGAGACCTCGTTGGTCTGCCAGACGACGCTGGGGTCCTGGGGGTCCTGGGCGATGCCCACATAGTCCCCCCAGCGGGTGCCGACGTACGTGGCCGAGCCCGCCCTGACGAGCTCGTCGGCGCTCACCGCGTTAGCCGGGTCCGACGGCAGTTGGTACACCGCGTGGGTGCCCGCGTACTCGGTCGCAGACGAGCGGGTGTATGTGACGTGGAGAGCACCCTTCTGGGACAGGCCGATGCCGCCCATGTACAGGTCGTAGCCGGGTTCGGCCAGGAGGAAGTCCTGGACCGGTGATGGGCCGCCGTTGGCGAAGATCTCGCTCACACGGACGCACGCTCGCTCCACCGTGTCGCCAGCCGGCGTGCAGCCGGTCGTCGACACGAAGGTGAGGCTGCCGTTCTGGGTGATCGCGTCGGTCGGGCGCCCGTCGACCGCGTCCGCGATCGTCGATGGCGATCCGGGTTGCCGGGGCTGCGGCGGTTCTCCGAAGGGGTCAACGATGCCCTGGGCCGTCAGATCCTGGATGTCGCTTATCGACACCGTGTCGTTCGGCACGCTGCCGGTCACGAGAAAGTAGCCGACGTCGAACGTCAGGCCGTTCTGGACTCCCAGGACCGCGTGGAGGTCCGTCGACAACGAGGGGACTCCCAATGCGGGTCGGATCGTGCTGTACGCAGTCGAGGTGGCAAAGGGCGCCGCGTCCACCGGCCCTCCGGCCTTCAGCTGCCCCCAGTCGAGGACCACCAGGGACGCGCCGAGATAGTCGGTGAAGTCGCACGACTCATCGATCGTGAAGATGTTGGCGCTCAGGCCCACCTTGTCCGTCGAGGTCCCGATGCCGGGAAAGTCGGGGATGGCGTCGTTGTACTGGGCCCAGTAGATCGTCCAGCCCAGACGTGGGTCGGCCGTGTCGGAGATCGCCAGGTCGATATAGCCGTGTCCGGTGGTCGCGCCATCACCCGCCAGGCAGTCGCCGCTGAATTCGATGACGATCCAGCGGCCGTGGCTGGCGTCGTAGATCACCCGCGGGTCGGCATGGAACGATCCCGCCGGGAGATCGAAGAAGCTCTCCAGCGAGACAACAGTCGGGTTCTGGCCCTGGCGATTCGTGATCCGCATCGCGAGGTTGACGACCTGGACGATGTGGTTGGGACCGACCGCGACCCACGGATCGGGCGGCTCGACGCTCGTGAGCGGGCCGCCGGAGGCGAGGCCATTGAACGTCGGAGTGACGATCGGCGGGCGAGCCGTGGTCGCCGCCTCGACCGGAGCGGCCGCGGTCGTGACCGGCGCGGCGGGGAGGACCGGACTCGAGCTGCCGGCGGACGCGTCGCCGGTTCGCCACGGGAGCCGCGCCAGCTGTCGGGTTGGCCCCGCGGCAACGTCCGCGCTGGGAAGCTCCGACGCCACCACGTGACCCCGGCGCTCGAGCTGCTGGTCGGTCGGGCGGAACGGTCCGGCCGCAGGTGCCTGTTCGGCGGGCGGTGCCGCCGCGATCGGGGGAGCCGCGACGAGCGCCGCGATCAGGACGACCAGAAGTCGAGTGCCAGCACGGCGAACGGTGCGGCGCATGGTGCCCCCTCCCATGGTTTCGCCAGCACCAGCCACGCGGTCCCGACGCTGGGCGAGGATACTCGACCGGCGGCCCGCGACGCATCGTCCAATCGGACCAGATGGGCTCGTTCGACCAACCACGCGGATCGTTACGATGGACGGCGACGAGGAGGAAGACATGCGCCTGTGGGGCGGCCGGTTCGCCGACGCCACGGATCCGCGAGCGGCCGACTTCAGCCGCTCGATCGACGTCGACGGCGAGCTGGCCGAGGACGACATCCGCGGGTCGATCGCCCACGTCCGGGGCCTCGGGCGGGCCCGCCTGCTCTCGCCTGACGAGGTCGACCGACTTGTCGCCGGGCTCGAGGGGCTGGCGGCCGAGGTGCAGAAGGGAACGCTGACGTGGGATCCGGCGCTCGAGGACGTCCACCTCAACCTCGAGGCCGCCCTCGGCGACCGGATCGGGCCGCTCGCCGGCAAGCTTCACACCGGTCGATCGCGGAACGACCAGGTCGCGACGGACCTGCGCCTCTGGCTGCGCCGGGCGATCGACCGGCTCGACGCCGGCATTGTCGGCCTGGAGCGGGCGCTCGTGGGCCTCGCCGAGCGGGACGGCGAGGCGATCTTCCCCGGGTCTACCCACATCCAGCCCGCTCAGCCCGTTCTGCTCGCCCATCACCTCCTCGCCTATGTCGAGATGCTCGAGCGCGATCGCGGGCGCCTGGCCGATGCCCGCCACCGGGCGAACGTGTCGCCGCTCGGGGCGGGCGCGATCGCGGGGGCCGGTTACGCGCTCGATCGGGAAGGGGTCGCGAAGGAGCTCGGGTTCGACGGCGTGACGGAGAACTCGATCGACGCTGTCTCGGACCGCGACTTCGTCGTGGAGGCGCTCGCGGCGGTGGCCCTGGCCATGGTCCACCTGTCCCGCTTCGCGGAGGAGATCACGTGGTGGTCGAACCCGCGGTTCGGGTTCGTCCGGGTCGCGGACGAGTTCTCGACCGGCAGCTCGATGATGCCCAACAAGCGAAACCCGGACGCGGCCGAGCTGGTCCGGGGCAAGAGCGCCCGGGCGATCGCCGCGCTGACGGCGATGCTCGGCCTGCTCAAGGGACTGCCACTCGGCTACCAGCGCGACCTCCAGGAAGACAAACCGCCGCTGTTCGGGGCGGTCGGCTCGCTCGAGGCGTCGCTGGGGGTGATGACCGGGCTCGTCGACACGCTGTCCGTCGATCGTGACCGCATGCGGGCCGCCGCGGAGGAAGGGCACATGACGGCGACCGCCGTGGCCGACGCGCTCGTCCGGCTCGGCGTCCCGTTCCGGACCGCCCATCACGTCGTCGGCACCCTCGTCGCGGAGGCGGACGCCACCGGCCTCCAGCTCGGGGAGCTCGATGCCAGCGTGGTCCACCGCGCCCTCGAGGCGGCCGACGACGAGGCGGCCCACCGCCTGGCGCGCGACACGAAGACACTCGCAGCCCTCCGAGCTGCCGCCTCGATCGAGGGCGCGCTCGCCGCGACCGATGTCATCGGAGGGACGGCACCGAAACGCGTCCGGGCCGCGCTGCGAACGGCCAGAAAGCGCCTCGATGCGGAGTCGAGAGCGCGCTGACGGGCCGGCTGTCGGCTACGCGGGACCGCCTACCGCGACCCCGACTTGCTCGCGTGCCCAGGCGTACAAGGCGTCGTAGACGGGCAGCTCGAGCTCGAGTTGGCGCTGGTCATCGAGCCCCAGCAGCGCGAAGCCGTCGGCCATCGCGAGCAGGCCAGCCGACTCCGGGGTCGCGCCGACGTCTTCGGCCACATCGGCGCCGTGGATCACCTTCGCGAGGAGCCCGACGGCCGGATCGGCGATCCTGAACTCCTCGACGAGCGTCTCGAACGAGCACTTGCCATCACGATGGGTGTACGTCGCCCCAGGGGCGTCGAAGCTGGTCGCGCCCTCACGCTCGGCGTAGGCGAGGACCTCGTCGCGGGGGACGTAGACGATCTCCGCGTCGGGGTCGATGAACTTGCGGATGAGCCAGGGGCAGGCGATCCGATCCGTTTTCGGGTGCTCCCGAGTGACCCATTTCATGGCGCTCCTCCTTCAGCCTCGGCCATTTCTCGCGGCCGGCCGTCTCGGCTGCCGCTTAGATCTCCGTGGTCGAGCAGATCGCGACGTCACGGACGACGTGCGGGTCGCGGGCCCATGGTCGGGCGAGGATGAGGTGGACTGTCGCGTCGGTCCGGCCGTGCGGCAGCTCGATCGTCGGAAGGTCGAAGGGCGGCAGGTCGCCGGCGAACTCGATGATCCGCGAACCGGCAGGGAGCTCGCCCTCGTCGACGAGCCGCCCGGTCCACAGGGTCACCTCTTCCTCGAGACCGTTCGAAACGGTCGCCTTGGCCCGGACCCGGATCTCGAGCCGTAGCTCCTGGAGCTTGTGGGGCCGGTCGGTTTCGATCGTCAACCGGCCGGTGAAGCCGCTACCGACACACAGGGGCACCGGCTCGAATTCGAGCGTGCCGCGGGCGCCCTCGGTCGCCCCGTCGGCAGCCTCGAACAGCGCGAATTGGCCGACGCGCACGACGCCGGCGCGCAGGAGCGCCGTTGGCTGGAGGACGCGGACGGGGATGACGATGGCGCTGTCCATGCCGTTCGGGACGTCCAGCTTGACCTCCAGGTCCCACTTCAGGCCCGTCACGGTCATCTCGAGCGAGGCGGGCCCGAGCGGCGGCACCGGCATCTCGAAGTCGATCTCGCGGACCTCGCCCTTCAGGAGGCTCGTGGGGCCGAGGAGGGCCACCGGGACGCGGCGCAGCTCGTCGTGCTCGGTGACGGTCACGGTCTGGGTCGTCTTGCCGTTGCTCGTGGTCCGTTGGAACTGCCAGTGCTCAGTCCCGATGAGCGCGGCCACGAGCCCGCGGGCCTCGATGTCGCGGCGTGCCTCGAGGCGCACATGCGCCTTGGCGAGCTGACCGGGCAGCAAAGCGTCCCGCTCCAGCTCGACCCGCCAGTCGACGCCCCGGCTTTCGGTGGTCGCCACCTTTCCGATGCTGGTCACAGGTTCGTTCGCCGAGGCCGTCCGTCCATCGCCGCCATCGTCGCAGTTTCACGTACCGCCCAAGAGCCGGGATCGCCGGCGTCCCGTCAACGCTTCCGCTGGCTGATCTCGAAGAGGTGGCCGTCCGGGTCACGGAAGAACGCCCGAATCACCCAGTCGTACTCGACCGGCGGGGTGAGGAACGCGACGCCGCGCTTCTCGAGCGCGGCGTAGGCCGACCGGCAGTCGGCAACCCCGAAGATCACCTCGGTGGCGACGCGAGCCGGGTCGGCCGGAGGAGCGAACGTCACGGTGGGCTTGTCCGCCGTCGGGCCGCCGCCGACGACGAGCAGCAGCCACGTGTCGAGTAGCCGCAGGACGGCCGAGCCCTCGTACCCGCCGACGACTGTCGCGCCGAGCACGTCGCGGTACCAGGTCGTCGACCGCTCGAGATCGCTCACGACGAGCAGCGTTGTGACTGATGTTTCCGCCTGCGGGAACGCCATCGCGAGCACCTCCTCCGGTCAGTCCGGGCACGCTACCATCCGCCCAACTCGCGGGAGGGCCAATGCTCAGTCTCGACACGATCCGTCAGGCCCCGAAGGCGCTCCTCCACGACCACCTCGACGGCGGCCTCCGGCCGGCGACGATCGTCGATCTGGCGGCGGAGTACGGCTACGAGGGGCTGCCGACCCGCGATCCGGAGGAGCTCGCCGCGTGGATCCGGCGCGGCGCCGACCGGAAGAGCCTCGAGCTGTACCTGGAGACGTTCGGCCACACGGTCGGGGTCATGCAGGAGCGCGACGCGATCGTCCGGGTCGCGGCCGAGTCCGCCGAGGACCTCGCGGCGGACGGAGTCGTGTACGCCGAGGTTCGCTACGCGCCGGAGCTGTCGGTCGAGCGCGGTCTGACGCTCGACGAGGTCGTCGAGGCGAACCTCGAGGGGTTCCGGATCGGGACCGAGGCCGCGGCGGCGGCGGGCAATCCGATCGTCCTGAAAGTGCTGGTGACCGCGATGCGCCAGTTCGCCCGATCGCTCGAGGTCGCCGAATGTGCCGTCCGCTGGCGCGATGCCGGCGTGGTCGGATTCGACATCGCCGGTCCCGAGGCCGGCTACCGCCCCACTCGCTACCTCGAGGCCTTCGACTACGTCCGCCGCGAGAACTTCCACATCACGATCCACGCCGGCGAGTCGTTCGGGCTACCGTCGATCTGGGAGGCGCTCCAGTTCTGCGGGGCGGAGCGGCTGGGCCACGGCGTCCGGATCGTGGACGATATCGCCGTCCGCGACGACGGCTCGGTGGAGCTCGGCAGGCTCGCGGCGTTCGTCCGGGACCGGCGCGTCCCGCTCGAGATGTGCCCGACCTCGAACGTCCACACCGGGGCCGCGAGGTCGATCGAGGAGCACCCGATCGAGCTGCTTCGCCGGCTCCGCTACCGGGTCACGGTCAACACCGACAACCGGCTGATGTCGAACGTCACGCTGTCGAGCGAGTTCGCCGAGCTGGATGAGGCGTTCGGGATCGGCCTCGGCGAGATGGAGTGGCTGACGATCAACGCGATGAAGAGCGCGTTCGCCCCGTTCGACGAGCGGCTGCGCGTCATCAACGAGCTGGTGAAGCCGGGCTACGCCCACCTCCGCGCGGCCGCAACCCGCGTCGTCCACGCCTGATCCGGGTCGCGTGACCGAACCCGACCCGGCCTCCAGGCCCGCCCTCGTCAGCGCGGCGGCGGTCGTGCTCCTCGTAGTCGGCGGCGGCCTCGTCGCCACGTCGGTCGCCGATCTCGCCGGGCTCGCCGGCGCACTCCTCGCCGAGGTGCGCGATAGCGTCGATGGGATCGCCGCGGTCGTGACGGTCATCGTCGGCGGCATCGCCGCTGCGTTGATCCTCGCGGCGGCCCTGATCGGCGGTCTGGAAGTCCTCGTCGCCGTGCGGATGTGGCAGCGGGTCCGGTGGGCCTGGATCGAGGCGATCGTCATCTCCCTGGTCGCGCTGCCCGTCGCGGTCATCGGGCTGGCCGACCCGCCGATGGCCGACGCCGCGCCCCTTGCCCGGGTCTTGCAGCCGGCGTGGGGCGGCGCGGCCATCGTCGGTCACATCTTCGTGTTCGTCGCGGTGGTTGCCAACCGGCCGTGGTTCGGGCGCCTCGGCTGGCCGAGAAGCGACGAGGAAGCACCGTTCTGGCTGCGCCGGGACCGCTTCCCTTGAGCGTCGCCAGCAACAACGTCCTCGTCCGGCTCGGCGGCGGCCTGCCGAGCGGCTACTGGAAGCTCTGGCTGGCGTCGGCAGGGTCGAACCTCGCGGACGGAATCTTCTGGGTCGCGCTCCCGCTGCTGGCGGTCACGCTGACCGATTCGCCGGCGCTCATCGCCGGCGTCACGATCGCCAGCCGGCTGCCGTGGCTGCTTTTCTCGCTGGTGGCCGGGGCCCTGGCCGACCGCCTCGATCGCCGCCGGACGATGATCCTCGTCGACGTCTTCCGGGGCGGGCTGCTGGGCGCCCTGGCCCTGGCCGCCTTCGGCGGACTCGCCTCGCTGCCGCTGCTCTACGTGGTCGCATTCGCCCTGGGCGTCGCCGAGACCTTGTTCGACACGTCGGCCCAGTCGATCATGCCGAACCTCGTCGACGCGGATCGGCTGAGCCGCGCGAACGGCCGCCTGTACGCCGTCGAGCTGACGATGAACCAGTTCGTCGGGCCGCCCCTCGGTGGACTCCTGGCGGCGGCCGGCATCGCCCTCGCATTCGGCACCGGCGCCGCCGCCTACCTCCTCGCAGCGGCGGCCCTGCTGACGATCCCCGGCGCTTTTCGGCCCGTCCGCGAAGGGCCCTCGACCCGGCTCGACCACGAGATCGCGGAGGGGCTGCGTTACCTGTTCGGGCACCGCCTCCTCCGTGTCCTGGCGGTAATGGTTGGGCTCAGCAACCTCGCCAGCACCGCGGTCTTCTCCGTCTTCGTCCTGTACGCGGTCGCCCCCGGGCCGCTGGGGCTAAACGGGGTCGGGTTCGGCGTGCTCCTGACGTCGCTCGCGGTGGGCAGTCTTGTTGGCACATTCCTCGTCGAGCCGCTCGAGCGGCGGCTCGGACGGGCCAACCTCCTCGCGGTCGCCATGACGATCAATTCTTCAACGCTCCTCGTCCCCGTCCTGACCACGAGCGTGCCATTGATCTTCGTCGTCTGGCTGGTCGCGGCCGCGATCGGGATCGCCTGGAACGTCGTGACCGTCTCGCTCCGCCAGCGGATCGTGCCAGATGCGCTCCTCGGACGGGTGAACGCCACGTACCGCCTCCTGGCGTGGGGGACGATGCCGCTCGGCGCGGCGCTCGGCGGCCTGGTCGGCGAGGCGTTCGGGGTGCCGGCCGTCTTCCTGCTGTTCGGCGGGCTGCAGTTCCTGCTCGTCCTCGGGCGACTGGTCGTCACCGACGAGGCGATCGCCGCGGCGGAGACCGGGGGAGCGGCGGCTCCGGCGCCCGGGTGACGATCGCCAGGCTCGGGGGCGGGCTCGGCCGCGACTTCTGGCGGCTGTGGTCGGCGTCGGTCGTCTCGAACCTTGCCGACGGGATGTTCTGGGTCGCATTGCCGCTGCTTGCGGTCTCGCTGACCGACTCGCCGGCCCTGGTCGCCGGCGTCACCGTCGCGGCCCGGCTGCCCTGGCTCGTGTTCGCGCTCGTCGCGGGGGCTTTGGCCGACCGCCTGGATCGCCGCCGGACGATGATGCTGGTCGACTTCGGGCGAGTGGTGTTGCTCGGCGGGCTTGCCGTTGCCGTCATCGCGGGGGCCGCCACGGTCTGGCTCATCTACGTCGTGGCATTCCTGCTCGGCGTGCTCGAGACGCTGTTCGACACGGCCGCCCAGGCGATCCTCCCGAACGTCGTGCCGCGCGAGCGGCTGACCGCGGCCAACGGCCGGCTCCTCGCCGCCGAGTTCACGATGAACCAGTTCGTCGGGCCGCCGCTGGGTGGCTTGCTCGCCGCGACCGGGCTCGGCGTCGCGTTCGGCACGACGGCCGCCGGGTACCTTGCCGCCGCGCTGCTCATCGCCGGGCTGGCTGGATCGTTCCGCCCCGGGCGGGCCGGTCCGCCGACCCGGATCGACCAGGAGATCCGTGAGGGGATCGGGTATCTCGCGCGGCACCGCCTGCTCCGGGTCCTGGCGGTCGTCATCGCGCTCCTCAACCTCGCCCAGGGCGCGGTCTGGGCGATCCTCGTGCTGTACGTGGTCGCGCCCGGACCGATGGGCCTCTCCGAGGTCGGCTACGGGCTGCTGCTCACGACGAACGCGGTGGGCACGATCGCGGGGACGATCGTCGCCGGCCCGATCGAACAGCGGCTCGGCAAGCCGAACCTGTTCGCCGTGTGCGTGGTGGTGCTCGCCGCGGGGAACGTCGCGCTGGCATCCTCGACGAGCCCATTCGTCGTCGGCGGCGTGTTCGCGATCGGGGGGATCTTCCTCGGCGCGTTCAACGTCGCGTACCAGTCGCTGCGGCAGCGGATCGTGCCGGATCGGATCCTCGGGCGTCTGGTGGCGACGTTCCGGATGCTGGGCTGGGGAGCGCTGCCGCTCGGCGCGATCGTCGGCGGCGTTGTGGGCGAGGCGTTCGGGCTGACGGCCGTGTTCTGGGCGGCGGCGGTGATGACGATCGTGTTGCTGCCGGCGAGGCTCCTCGTCAGCGACGAGCGGATCGCACAGGCCGAGGCGGTGGCGGTCGCGGAGCGCGGGAGGGCGAGCGAGGCGTTGGCGGCCACCTGAGCCCGGTTGCGCAGGACCCCGTAATGACGTCCGAGAGCCCCGTCCCGCGATTCTGTGCGCCACGCGCACGAGGCGTCGGCGGCCACATGAGCCGCTTGCGCAGGACGCACGTACCGACGGTTGAGGCTCTCGGAGCCGCCGGTTCTATGCGCGACGTGTACCGTTTGGGCCGATTTCGCCGATTCTGTGTGCCACACGCACGGAATCGGCCGTCCTGCGCCTCCCGACCGTCAGTACGTGCGGCGAACGCACGGGCCGGGCCTGGATCAACTCTCTGCCGGCAGCGCGACGACGAACCGGCTCCCGCCGTAGCCGTTGCCCTCGAGCCAGACCCGGCCGCCCATCCCGTCCATCAACCGGCGGGCCGCGAACAATCCGATCCCCGACCCGCGCCCCCGGCCCTCGATCCGGACGAAGGGCTCGAACACCGCCTCCCAGTCACGGCTCGGGACGCCCGGCCCGTCGTCGGTCACGTAGAGGCGTACCTCGTCACCCTCGCGCCACGCCCCGATGCTCACTCCGTCGCCCGGCGGCGCGTACTTCGCCTCGTTCTCGAGGAGCTGCTCGAGGACCTGCCTGAAGCGAGCCTCGTCGCCGCGGGCGACGAGCGGCTCGGGAGGCGGCATCCAGCGGATCGGGTGGGGCCGCAGGAGGAGACGCAGGGTCTCGACCGTCTCGCCCGCCGCGCGGACCGCGTCGAACGGCTCGCGGGCGAGGCCGCTCAGGCCCTCCCCGCGGACCGAGGCGAGGATCGAGTCCACCAGCCGGTCGAGCCGCGACAGCTGCTCGATCGCCCGCTCGTGCCACGACACCGGGTCGCCGCCGGGACCGCCGCGCGGCGCGGACGCGGCCGCCTCCGCGAGCAGGTCGACGTACGCCCGAACGACCGACAACGGCGTCCGCAGCTCGTGGGTCACGACGCTCAGCAGCTCGGAGCGGGCCGCGTCGAGGGCGGTGAGTGACGCTAGCCGGGCCTCGACCTCCGCCTGGAGCCGGCCCTTCTCGACGATTCCGGCCAGCAGCGCGGCGATCGTTCGGAGGTACGCGACCTCGTCCGGCCGGAAGCGGCGGATCGCCGTCGTCTGGACGTTGAGGACGCCGACGACCTGTTCGTGCCACACGAGGGGCATCGACAGCATCGCGTGAAGGCCGGCGATGTCGAAGCCGCGGACCCAGCGGAAGCGCCTGTCGACGGTCACGTCCGCAACGTTGAGCGGTTGCTGGCGTTTCGCGGCCAGACCGGTGATCCCCTCGCCGACGGCGAGGCTGACCTGCCCGACCTGTGAGCGGTCGAGCCCGTTCGTCGCCGCCAAGGTCAGCCGGCGCCCGTCGCGGTCGGCGAGGTAGAACGAGCAGACCTCGACGCCCATCGCCTCGGTCGTCCTGTCGACGACGGTCCGCATGAGCTCGTCCCAATCGCGGGCCAGCGTCGCCAGCTGGGCGAACTCGTGGAGGAACGACAGCTCGCGGAGCCGCCGCTCGGC
>DASYTG010000050.1:0-1611 GCA_036002525.1 Candidatus Limnocylindrales bacterium | reverse complement strand
GACGACGTGCTGGTCGGCGGGGACGGGAACGACGTCCTCTCCGGCGAGGGCGGGAGCGACGTCCTCTGGGGCGGGAGCGAGGCGATCACCCGCGCACTGCTCACGGCCGCCTTCGACCTGCCGCCCGACTTCCTCACGCAGGCCATTCAGAAGACACCGGTGCCACCGCGAATCATGCCCAGCGCGGTCAACCGCCTTTCCCTCGACGGCATCGCCACCGATGGCGCCGACACACTCAGCGGCGGGGAGGGCAACGACCTCGTGTTCGGCGGTGGCGACCGGGACAGCCTGGAGGGCGGCCCCGGGGACGACTACCTGGATGCCGGCTTCGGCTCGGACACCGTCCAGGGCGGCGCGGGCGACGACGTCGTCCGCGGCGGCATGGGCGACGACGTCGTCCGTGGCGACTCTGGCATCGATCAGGTGTACGGCGACGAAGGCCGTGACTTCCTCTACGGCGACGCCGGCGATCCCGTCACGGGCGGCCAGCTCGGACAGCGGCTGTGGGGCGGCGAGGGGATCGACTTCCTGTTCGCCTTCGCTCCCACGACGCTGCCCGAGCAGGTAACAGGCGACGAGCTGCATGGGGGGCCCGGCGGCGACTTCCTCCACGGCAACGTGCGCCGGGACACTCTCGTGGGCGACTCCGGCAAGGACTTCCTCCACGGCGACTTCGTCGCGGGGCCAAACTACGCGAGGAACGCCGACCCGGCACGGAAAGGGGCCGACGACCTGCTCCTCGGTGACAGTGGCGAAGACCAGCTCCTCGGCGGCGGCGGGCGCGACACGCTGTTCGGCGGCGCTGACTCCGACCGGCTCGAAGGCCAGGGGGGCGCCGACAGCCTGTTTGGCGGTTCCGGCATCGATATCCTGGTCCTCGACATCGAGACCGGGGTGACGGATGTCTTCGACGGCCACTTCGATAACCGGCCCAACGCCAACGCCCCCGACGACAATGCCACGGACATCCTGCTCATCGAGGGCGACGCGGACCGGAACGCGCCGCAACCGAGGGTCGACGACGTCATCCGCCTGAGCGAGACCCCCGCCACCCCGACCACGCCGCGCCAGCTCAAGGTCGAGTACAACGGCCGGACGATGCTCGCCAACTGGCGCGACGCCACCGGCAAGCCTCTCGTCGAGCAGTTCCAGGTCTCCGGCCTCCTCGGCCACGACCTGGTCGAGTTCGTCGAAGGCCCGGATGCCGTCGACGTCAGCGCGCTCGCGGGTCGGAGCGACGACTTCATCGCGGTGCTCGATGGCGGGCCCGGTGACGACACCCTCAAGGGAACTGGCGGCCGCGATCGGCTGGACGGCGGCCGTGGCAGCGACGAGCTGTTCGGCATGGGCGGCGACGACCGCCTGTTCGGCGACGGCGGCGACGGCGTCTCGACCGACCACGACCGGCTCTTCGGCGGGACGGGGCACGACGACCTGATTGGCGGCCTCGGGACCAACGACCTGTTCGCCTGGTCGCAGGACCCGAACCCGGCCGTCACCCAGCTCCACTTCGCTCCCGGCCGCACGACGGATACGCCAAGTCCCGGCACCGCCGCGGTGGTGGTCGCGCGTGACGCCGCGCCGGCGCGGCTTGTGTCCGACGTCAGCTTC
>DASYTG010000049.1:0-12742 GCA_036002525.1 Candidatus Limnocylindrales bacterium | reverse complement strand
GAGCCCCTCCGGGTAGAGCCCCTCCGGGTAGAGCCCCTCCGGGTAGAGCCCCTCCGGGTAGAGCCCCTCCGGGTAGAGCCCCTCCGGGTAGAGCCCCTCCGGGTAGAGCCCCAACGCCCCCAACCCCGGAGTCGTCCCGAGCCCACCGACCGTCCGCCCGCGCACGCCACGCGGCGGCGCAGTCCGGCAACCCTTGCCGCCCTCCTCCTGCTCCTCGCGTCGGCCACCACGTCCTTCGGCTTCGTGCTCGCGCGCGGGGGCCTGACGATGCCCGCTCCCGGCGGGTCGTCGGAAGATGGGATCGCTGCGGCCACCGGCACGCCGGTCTCGACGGTCGTCGCTGTCGTCGCCACCCCCGAGCCGACGCCGTCGCCGACCCCGCGGCCGACGCCTTCACCCAGTCCCACGCCCACCCCCACGCCGATCCCGACGCCCGAGCCCACGCCTGCGCCGACGCCGCAGCCCCGCCCGACGAGCGAGCGGTACGCCTACCTCGATCCGTGCCCGAACAAGCCGGACTGCTGGATCTACACGATCAGGAGTGGTGACGCGCTCTACAACCTGGCGCGCTACTTCGGCCACCCGATCGAGACGATCTACCGGCTCAACCCCTGGACGAAGATCCGGGGGATCCAGCCGGGCGACAAGCTGATCCTGCCGCCGCCCACGCTCTAGGTGTGATTCCCTGGGTGTGATGGCGGTATCACCCGGTCTCGGCGGCGGCGTGTCTGTCAGACACCAAATCGGCCCTCTAGCACGGCAGTTGGCGCCGACCGGACCTCCTCGAAGCGTTCCGCTGCCTGTCACGCATGGGAATCGACGTACGGATGGCTGAAGCCGCGCTTACGGGCCATTCTGTTGACTGAGAAACACGCAGTCGCGCGCCGCGAGGACTGGCGGCCCCGGGCGGCCGCCGCGGCAACCGCGACAGGTCAGGACCCGAGACCTCGCCTCGGCCGTCGGGCGATTCCGAAGCCGGCGACGAGGCCGGCCAGCGCACCGATGAGCGCCGCCGGGCGCGCGTCGATCGAAGGAGCCGAGCCGGCCTGCGCGCTCACGACGGTCGTCGAGCCCGGGCCCTTGGTCGGGTAGTTCCGGACCCAGATCGTCCACGTGCCGGCCTTCGGCAGCCGCGTCACCCCGCGCCAGAGCGTCGGGTCGGAGGGGTCTCGCGCGACCGTCACCGCGGCGTCGGTCCCGTCTTCGTGCTCCGCGATGACGTCGAACGGGTAGTCGGGCCAGGGATACAGGACGTTGTAGAAGCCCGACGGTCCGGGATACGCCGCGCCGGGATCCGGCATCGCGAGGACGCCTTCGCGAGCGATCGGCATGAAGGTCCGGATCAGGACCTCGACGGGCTCGCCGACCGGCACCTGGGAAGGGGACGTGGACACGACGACCTCGCCCGCGGCCCGCGCGCCGCCGGCCGGGACAAGCATCACGGCGAGCAGCCCGACCGCGACGAAGACACCTGCCGTCCGCCTCATCACGCGCGAGGTACACCGGCCTTCCGGGTCGGGTTCCCGGCCCGGTCAGGCAGCCGTGGGTCGTGCTGTGCAAATCGGCCATTGACGACCGGTCCGCGCGCGCTATGATGCCGCGAAGTGGCACGAAGTGGTGAGAAGTGGGGAACAACGGCTGACCTCTCGCACCACAGAGCGCGCGCCCGACCAGGCAGCCCGAACGGCGACTCCGGGGAGACGGATTCGCCGGCACTGAACAGGGGACGACCCGACAGGTGTTCACCGGCGAGTACCGGCACTCGGTGGACGACAAGGGGCGGATCGCCGTCCCGGCGAAATTCCGTGCTCAGCTCGAGGACGGCGCCGTCATCTCGCGCTGGCTGGACGCCTGCCTCGCCATCCACACCCGGGCCGGCTGGGACCTCCTCGCGACGAAGGTGTCCGGCCTGCCCATCACCGACTCCGCGTCGCGCCTCTTCCAGCGCTACGTGTTCGCCGGCGCGTTCGAGGCCGACCTCGACCGCCAGGGGCGGGTCGTGGTGCCGGCCTACCTGCGCGAGTGGGCGGGCCTCCAGGGCGAGGCCGTCGTCGTCGGTTCACGCGATCACGCCGAGATCTGGTCACCCGCCAAGTGGGACGACTACCGCACCGCCCTGGAGAGCCCTGACGAGCTCGCCAAGGCACTCGAAGGCCTGGGGATCTAGGCCTACCACATGCGCTTCCAGGGTCCGCTCGGGATCCGCTCGTCGACGTTGGAGGAGAGATGAAGGATGGGCACCTGCCGGTGCTGGTGGAGGAGGTCGTGACGATGCTCTCACCTGCTCCCGGCAGCCTTCAGATCGACGCCACGGTCGGCGGCGGTGGGCACACCGAGCGGATCCTGGAGGCGACCGACCCTGATGGCCGCCTCCTCGGACTCGACGCCGATGGGGCGGCCATCGCCAGAGTCGGCCGCCTCCTCGGCCGGTTCGGAGACCGGCTCGTTCTTCGCCAGGCGAACTTCCGGGACCTCGGCACGGTCGCCCCGGCGGCCGGGTTCGGGGCCGTCGACGGCCTGCTGTTCGATCTCGGGCTGTCGAGCTTCCAGCTCGCGGACGCCATGCGGGGCTTCGGAATCCGGGCCGGCGGGCCGCTCGACATGCGGTTCGACACCGGCCGCGGAGTTCCGGCAGCGGAGCTCCTCGCGACGCTCGATGCGGCCGAGCTGACCGTCCTCTTCCGGCGGTACGGCGAGGAGCCCCAGGCACCGCGGATCGCACGCGCGATCGTCGAGGCCAGGCGGACCGCGCCCGTCCAGACGGCCGAAGAGCTGGCCGCCCTCATCCAGCGCGTCGCGCCGCGGACACCGCCGGGACGCCGCCGGATCCATCCGGCGACCCGCGTCTTCCAGGCCCTCCGGATCGCCGTCAACGAGGAGCTCGAGGCGCTCGAGGCCGGCCTCGCCGCGGCGGTCGACCTCCTCCGCCCGGGAGGACGCCTCGTCGTCCTGAGCTACCACTCGCTAGAGGACCGGATCGTCAAGCGCTTCTTCCAGGCGGAACGGCGCGGCTGCGTCTGCCCGCCGGAGGTTCCGGTTTGCGTGTGCGGCCGAAACCCGCGGCTGCGGCTCGTGACGAAGCCGTCGCTGACCCCCGGACCGGAGGAGATCGCTGCCAACCCGCGAGCTCGCAGCGCCCGTTTGCGGGCCGCGGAGCGGCTCGCCGCCTGACCCGTCGAACGCCGGTGGAAGGCGCACCGGCAGGGCACCGCAGAGCAGGGCACCGCAGAGCAGGGCACCGCAGAAAGGAGAACGTCGTGACCAAGAGGCATCAGGCGAGCCGGCGCAAGTCGTACGGCCGGCGGCAGCACGAGCTGCGTCAGCGGACGGACCGGCACGCCGTGCCCGAGCTTCTCGAGGTCACCTGGGACGAGCCGCCCGGCGCTTCGCCGGCCGACGGATTCGCCTTCCTCGACCCGCACGCCGGGCGAATCCGCTTCGCGCTGGGCGACTGATGGCCGTCTACCAGGGGGCTCGCCCTCGCTCGATCCTCCTCCCGCCCCGCCCGCGCCTCGCCGAAGCGCCGACCCTCCCCCGGCGCAAGGTGCGGGGCGCGGTGCGGGCGCGGCGCCGCACGGGCCGCGTCGGGTTCGCGCTGGGCGCGATCGTCCTCACCTTCCTCCTCGCGTTCTTCTCGCTCGCCCAGACGGTCCGCGTCTCGGCGACCGGCTACGACATCGACCGGCTCCTGTCCGAACGGGAGCGGCTCGAGGCG
Organism: Candidatus Limnocylindrales bacterium; assembly: GCA_036002525.1. Taxonomy (GTDB): domain Bacteria; phylum Chloroflexota; class Limnocylindria; order Limnocylindrales; family CSP1-4; genus JACDAV01. The sequence continues at coordinate 9,027 of DASYTG010000049.1, read as the reverse complement.
CGGGTTCGCCAGCTCCAGTCGGATCTCAACCGGCTCGGCCGTGAGCCGGCGATCCGCAAGCAGTCGCTCGACGCCGGGCTGGGCCAGCTGGCGGAGCCCCTCGTCCTGCCCGCTCGCTAGGGGTCCCGATCGCCCGATGCTCGGCCGGACCGACTCCCGCGGCCGCCTCGTATTCCTGCTGGCCGTATTCGTCGTCACCGCGGTGGCGCTTGTCGGCCGGCTGGCGTGGTGGCAAGTCATCCGCCGCGACGACCTCGCCGCCGAGGCCTTCCGCCAGACGTCGATGCGATCCGAGGTCCCGAGCCGGCGCGGAGCGATCTACGACCGGAGCGGCGTCGTCGTGCTCGCGGCGACCATCGAGCGGGACCGCCTTGCCGCCGCGCCGGACGAGCTGAGCGCCGCGCGCCGGCGGGCAGTTGTCGCCGAGCTGACGACGATCCTCGAGCTCGACGAGAAGGCCGCCGCGGACCTCGCGGCGAAGCTTGCCGCCGACCGTCCGTACGTCGTCCTCGCCCGGGGCCTCGAGCCGGCTGTCTCGGAGCGGATCCGGGCCGGGCTGGCAGCCGGCCGGCTGGAGCACGTGTCGCTCGAACCGGAGCCGGTCAGGACCTATCCCCAGCCCGGGGGCGGGCCCGACTCCACGCTCGCCGCCCACCTCCTCGGGTTCGTCAACCGCGAGGGCGCAGGCCAGTACGGCGTCGAGCAGTTCTACCAGGACGTGCTGGCCGGCTCGCCGCGCGTCCTCTACGCCCAGAGGGACGTGAACGCCCGCCCGATTCCCGAAACCGCGGTCGTGGCCGAGGCGGGGGTTCCCGGCACGGACCTGCGGCTCACGATCGACGCCGGCCTCCAGCTCGCCGTCGAGCAGGAAATCCTGGCGGCCTGGGTCGCGGACCGGGCCGTCAGCGTGTCCGCGGTCGTCATGGACCCGTACAAGGGCGAGATCTACGCCGAGGCGTCCTACCCGTCATACGACGCGAACGACTACGGGACGATCGCCGCGACGGACCCGGGACGGTTCATCGACCCCGTCGTGAGCCACGTCTACGAGCCCGGATCCGTCTTCAAGATGCTCACCGCCATCGCCGGCCTCGAGCAGGGCACGGTCGCGCCGGATACGCGGATCAGGGACGTGCCGAAGCTGACCCTCGACGGAGGACGAACCCACATCGACAACGCCGACCACAAGGGCAAGGGCTGGATCAGGTTCGAGGACGCGATCGCCTACTCGCGGAACGTCGTCGCGGCCAAGGTCGCCCTGGGCCTTGGCGAGACGACCGGCGCGGCCGCGACCTCGCTCCACGAGGTCTGGACCCGGCTCGGTTTTGGCGGCCTGACCGGGATCGACGTCGCCGGCGAGGTCGCCGGCCTGGTCCGGGACCCGGCGGTCAAGGAGTGGCGCCAGATCGACCTCGCGAACGGCGCGTTCGGCCAGGGCGTGGCGGTGACCCCGATCCAGCTGGCGTCGGCCTACGCGGCGATGGTGAACGGCGGTCGACTCGTCCGGCCGCACGTCGTCAAGGCCATTGGCGAGGAGGAGGTCTCGACGGCCCCGGCGGTGGCGGTGCTCGATCCGACCCTCTCGCCGACGCTCGTCGGGATGATGAGCCACGTCGTGACCGCCGTCCCGTTCTACCGCGACCGGACGCTGATCCCCGGGTATGACGTCGGCGGCAAGACCGGGACGGCCCAGATCTGGGACGCGAGCAAGGGCGCATGGAAGCACCTCCTCTACAACTACACGTTCGTCGGCTACGTCGGTCGTGAGTCCGGCCGACCGGACCTGGTCGTTGCCGTCCAGATCCACGAGGCACGCCCGACGGTTGCGAAGATCGGCCAGCTGGAAATGCCGGTCATGTCGTTCGAGCTGTTCCGGCGGATCGCCCACAACGCGATCACGACGCCCGGGCTCCTCGCCGACCGCCCCGCAGATCGGCCAACCTGGACGCCCGAGCCGGCCGCCCCGGCCGCGGACCGGTGAGCGCCGGCCGCGGACCAGTGAGTGCGGCACCGGTGACGGGCGCCTGTGCCACACTCTCGCGCGTGACCCACGACCCGCGTGCGCCCCACCCGGGGGAGGGGACGGTGCCCGCCTTCGCGGCCGAGGAGCTCGCGCAGATCACGGGGGGACGGCTGGTCGCCCGCTCCGCTCGCCCGATCCGCGGAGCCGCGGTGGATTCGCGGATCGTCAACCCGGGCGAGCTGTTCGTCGCGCTGCCGGGAGAGCGGACCGACGGCCACGAATTCCTCTCCGCGGCCGTGGCCCGCGGCGCGGCCGCGTTGCTCGTCACGCGGTCGCCCGACGAGGGGGCGCCCCTGCCCGACGTGACGATCGTCCGGGTGGCCGACGGTCTCGCCGCCCTGCACGCCCTTGCTGCCGCGTGGCGGACCCGGTTCGACCCGCTCGTCGTCGGGGTAACCGGCAGCATCGCCAAGACCTCGACGAAGGAGGCGATCGCGGCCGTCCTCGGCGAGCGCTACGTGACGCTGAAGAGCGAGGGCAACCAGAACAACGAGATCGGGTTGCCGTTGACCGTCCTCCGGCTCGGTCCGGAGCACGAGGCGGCGGTCCTCGAGATGGGGATGTACGTCGGCGGCGAGATCGCCGACCTCGCCGCGATCGGACGGCCACGGATCGGGGTGGTCACGGCCGTCCAGTCCGTCCATCTCTCGCGGATCGGCACGCTCGAGGCGATCGAGCGGGCGAAGGGCGAGCTGGTCGAGGCGCTGCCGCGGGACGGCCGGGCGGTGCTCAACGCCGACGACACGCGGGTCCGCCGGATGGCGGGCCGGACGGCGGCGCCGTCGCTGACGTACGGGTTCGCGGACGATGCCGACGTGCGGGCCGAGGAGGTCCGGTCCGCGGGCACGGACGGGATGCGGTTCGCGCTCCGAACCCGCGAGGGACGCGTTCCCGTGGCGATCCCGAACCTCGGCCGGCTGGCCGTCCACAACGCCCTCGCCGGCGCGGCCACGGGGCTTGCCGCAGGGCTGTCGCTCGACGAGATCGCGGCCGGGCTCTCCCGCGGCTGGTCGGCGCCCCACCGGACCCAGCTCGTCCAGGCCGGCGGCGTGACCATCGTCGACGACTCGTACAACGCGTCCCCCGGGTCGATGACGGCCGCCCTGGACCTGCTCGGCGGGCTGCCGGGACGACGCGTCGCCGTCCTCGGCGAGATGCTCGAGCTGGGTGATGGCCACGAGGCGGGACATCGGGCGGTGGGTGAGGCGGCGGCGGCGGTCGCCGAGCTGCTGGTCGTCGTCGGCCCGGGCGCAGCGGGAATCGCGGACGGGGCGGTCGCGGCCGGCCTCGCGCCTTCGAAGATCGTCCGCGCCCCCGATCGCGAGGCCGCGGTCGAGGCCGTCAAGCCGCGGCTGCGTCACGGCGACGTCGTCCTCGTCAAGGCGTCGCGAGGGATCGAGCTCGACCTCCTCGTCGACGCCCTTCGGGCCGCACTCGCGACCGAAGCGGGGGCCCGATGACTCTCCAGCTCATCCAGGGTCTCCTGCTTGCGTTCGCGATCGTCGTCATCCTCATGCCGCCATACATCCGGTTCCTGCGGTTCATCGGGATGGGCAAGCAGATCCGCGAGGAAGGGCCGGAGACGCACCTCGTGAAGCAGGGGACGCCGACGATGGGCGGGCTGCTCGTCATCGGAGTCGTCCTTGCGCTGTTCGTCCTGCTCCGGGGCACGCCCCAGGGCGGCGTCATCGCCCCGCTCGCCGCGCTGGCGCTGGTCGGGCTCCTCGGCGCAGCCGACGACTATTTCAACGCCCGGACGGGTGAGGGCATCCGGGCCCGCCAGAAGATGCTCTGGCTCGTCGTCGTCGCCGCCGTCGCGGCCTATCAGATCCAGAGCACGTACCAGATCGACCAGGTCGCGGTGCCCTTCTACGGGATCGCCGATGTCGAGCCGTGGGTCTTCATCGTCTTCGCCGCCCTGGCGATCGTGGCCACGAGCAACGGGGTGAACATCACCGACGGGCTCGACGGCCTGGCCGGCGGGACTCTCGTCTTCGCGTTTGTCGCCTTCCTGCTCATTGCCCTGCTCAACCAGGTCCAGCAGCCGGACGGCAGCATCGGCAACCAGCCGGACACGGCGTTCCTCTGCGCGTTGATCATCGGCGCGCTGCTCGGCTTCCTGTGGTTCAACGTCCACCCGGCCCAGGTGATCATGGGCGACTCGGGCTCACTGTCGCTCGGGGCGACCCTGGCCGTCATCGCGCTCATCACCGGGCAGATCCTCGTGCTGCCGCTGATCGGGCTGATCTTCGTCGTCGAGACGGCCTCGGTGATCATCCAGGTCATCTACTTCAAGCTCACCGGCGGGCGGCGGATCTTCCGGATGTCGCCGATCCACCACCACTTCGAGCTGGGCGGCTGGGACGAGGAGAAGATCACCCTCCGGTTCTGGATCGTCGCGATCCTGTCCGGGCTGCTGGGGGTCACGCTGTTCCTCTCGTCGATCCGCCTGGTATGACGACGATGTCGACCGTCCGGCCGATCGATCCGGAAGCGCTGACGCTCGACGCCGTCCGCGCCGGCGCGCTGCGCGACCGCCCGATCGCGGTCCTCGGCTTCGCCCGGAGCGGGATCGCCCTCGCCCGGTTCCTCGCCGACGCCGGCGCGCGGGTCACGATCTACGACCGCCGCCCGATCGACGAGCTGGCCGACGCCGTCGCCGCGCTCGAGAGCCGCCCCGTCCGGCTTCTCGCCGGACCGGACGTCGATCCCGCGACGGCCTGGCGGGATGCAGCGCTCGTGACGACCTCGCCGTCGATCAACCCGGACTTCCCGACGACCGAGCCGCGGCTTCGCGGCGCCCTGCAGGCACTCGTCGCCGCGCGGTCGGCCGGCGATCCGGCGGCCCCCGCGCTCGTCTCGGAGCCCGACCTGTTCCTCCGCCTCTGTCCCGCGCCGACCGTCGGCATCACCGGGACGAAGGGCAAGACCACGACCGCTTCGCTCGCGGCCGCGCTCCTCGCCGCCGACCCTGCGCACCCGGCGGTGCTCGGTGGGAACATCGGTATCCCGATCGTCGAACGGCTGCCCGAGCTGACGCCGGAGCACCGCGTCGTCTACGAGCTGTCGGAGCTCCAGATCCCGACGCTGTCGCGGGGCACGACCGTCGCCGCGTACACCAACGTCACGTCCGATCACGTCGACCGCCATGGATCGCTCCAGGGCTACCGGCGGGTGAAGCGCCGGCTGGCGGAGCTGGTCGACCCGGCCGGCGCGCTCGTCCTCAATGTCGACGACCCGGTCGTGGCCTCGTACGCGGCCCTCGGGACGGCGCGCGTCGTCCCGTACGGTCTCGACCACCCCCGACCCGGTGGCGTCGGCCTCGTCGACGGCTGGATCGTCGCCGACGGTGTCGTCCGCCTCACAGTGGCAGGCGAGGCTTCCCTGGACGTCGAGCCGGACGGCCGGATCCTGCCGATCGACGAGCTTCGGATCCCCGGCCGGCACAACATCGCGAACGCGATGGCGGCGGTCGCGGTCGGCCTGCTCTTCGGCGTGCCGGGCTACGCGCTTCGCCGGGCCGCGGCCGGCTTCGGCGGGGTCGAGCACCGCCTCGAGGCCGTCGCGGTCGTCGACGGGGTCCGGTTCGTGAACGACTCGCAGGGGACCCAGCCGGACGCGGTCATCGCCGCGATTCGGGCGTTCGACGGGCCGCTCGTGCTCATTGCCGGCGGCCGTGACAAGGGCGTCGACCTGGACGAGCTCGCGGCCGTGGTGGGCGAGCGGGCCACCGCGGCGGTTCTCATCGGCGAGAGCGGCGAGACGCTCGAGCGGCTCTTCCGCGATGCGGGACTCGCCCGGACGGAGCAAGCCGCGACGCTCGAGGACGCCGTGAGCCGGGCGGACACGCTGGCGCGCGAGGCAATCGCGAACCCGGGGACCGGCGAAATCGGCGCGACCGTTCTCCTCAGCCCGGCCGCCGCGAGCTTCGACATGTTCGACGACTACGCGGCCCGCGGCCGCGCGTTCAAGGCGGCGGTCGCCGAGCTCGCCTCCGGTCGCGGGCAGGGGAGGGCGCGATGAGCATCGCCCGTCCGCTTTCCGGCGCCGGCCGCCGGCCGGGCGAGGCGCGGTCGGGCCAGCGACGTCCGGGGGCGCGGCCGAAGAGCCCGGCGAGGGCGACGAAGACGACCCTCCGCCGGGACCGTCACCAGCCCGACTACGCGATCCTCGTCGCCGTCGTGGCGCTCGCGGCCACGGGGATCCTGATGGTCTACTCGTCGTCCGCGATGAAGGCCTACCAGGCCCAGGACGACACGTTCGGGATCGTCGGTCCGCAGATCCAGTGGGCGCTCCTGGGTCTCGGCGCGATGGTCCTCATGATGCGGGTCGACTACCGCTACCTCAGGCTTGCCTCGATCCCGGCATACGCCGTCGCGCTCGTGCTGCTGGTGCTCGTCCTCCTGCCGGCGATGGGGCCGCTCCAGCCGAAGATCGTCGGCGGGTCCGCCCGCTGGCTGCAGCTCGGTCCACTGCCGGCGATCCACCCGGCGGAGTTCGCGAAGCTCGCCCTGATCGTCTATCTCGCCCACTGGATGTCGAAGCGCGGGACAGTGATCCGCGGCTTCTGGAGAGGCACGGTCCCGTTCCTCGTCATCGCCGCCCCGATCGTCGCGCTCGTCTTCCGTGAGCCGGACCTCGGGACGACGACCGTCATCACCCTGACGGCGTTCACGATGTTCTTCGTCGCGGGGGCGAACCTGGCCCACGTCGGGGCGATGGTCGGCTTCGTGGTGATGGGCGCCGTGGCGGCCGGCCTGCGCGGCTACCAGGTCGAGCGGATCCAGTGCTTCCTCGATCCGTCGAGCGATCCGCTCGGCAAGTGCTTCCAGACGGTCCAGGGCCTGCTGGCGCTCGCCCTCGGCGGGGTCCTCGGCGCCGGGCTCGGGGAGAGCCGGCTGGCGGGCGGGCTGTTCCTGCCGAACGCCAGCAACGACTTCATCTTCGCGATCATCGGCGAGGAGTTCGGGCTCATCGGCGCGGGCCTCGTCGTCGGCCTGTTCATCGTCCTCGGCTATGCCGGGGTCCGCACGTCGCTCCGGGCGCCGGACACGTTCGGCGCCCTGCTCGCGGCGGGGATCACCGCCTGGCTCTGCCTCCAGGCGTTCATCAACATCGCGGTCGTGGTCGCCCTGGTCCCGGTGACGGGCATCACGCTGCCGTTCATCAGCGCGGGCGGCTCGTCGCTCATCATCAGCTTCGCCGCGGTCGGGATCCTGCTGTCGATCTCGCGCGAGGCCGTCGAACGAGGATCATGGAACGATGCGCCTGCTGATCGCGGGCGGGGGCACGGGAGGACACATCTACCCGGCACTCGCCGTCGCACGGTCGCTCCAAACGCGTCGAGCCTCGCCCGACGCGCCTGAGCTCCTCTGGCTGGGCGGGCACCGTGGCTTCGAGGCGTCGCTCGTCAAGGCCGCCGGCATCCCGCTGCGTCGGCTGGCACTCCGATCGCTGCGGACGGTCGACCGGGACGTCCACCTGGTGCTCGATCCGCTTCGCCTCGCCGCGTCGGTGCCGCAGGCCGCCGCGATCCTTGCCCGCGAGCGCCCGGCGGCGATCTTCACGACCGGCGGCTACGTGGCGATCCCGACCCTTCTCGCCGCAACGCCGCTTGGCATCCCGGTCCTCCTCTGGGAAGGCAACGTCGTCCCCGGCCGGAGCGTCCGCGTGACGGCCCGGCTCGCCGACGCGATCGCGGTGTCTTTCGCGGCAACGTGCGAAGCACTCGGTCGCGGGAATCCGTGCTTCGTCACCGGCACCCCGATCCGGGACACGCGGGAGATCGACCGGGAGGCGGCCCGTTCGAGACTCGACGTCCCGGCCGGTGAACGGCTCATGCTGGTCTTCGGTGGCTCGCAGGCCGTACGCCGGTTCAACGCCGCGGTCGCGGAGGCGCTGCCACGGCTCCTCGAGCGGGTATGGGTCATCCACGTCACCGGCGAGACGGGTTACGCGCCGGCCCTCGCCGATCGCGAAGCGCTGCCGGCCGAGCTGCGCGAGCGGTACCGGCCGTACCCGTTCCTGCGGGACGAGATGCTCCCGGCACTCGCAGCGGCGGACCTCGTCGTCGGGCGGGCCGGGTCGAGCACGCTCGCCGAGGTCACCGCGCTCGGGCTGCCGATGATCGTCGTCCCGTACCCCCACGCCGCGGGCCATCAGCGGGCGAATGCCCGGGTCCTGAGCGACGCCGGCGCGGCCCGGCTCATCGAGGACGAGGCGTTCGACGCGGCCGCGCTCCTCGACGCCGCGGCCCTCCTCGACGACCCGGCGGCCCACGCCCGGATGTCCGGCGCGGCTCGACAGCTCGGCCGGCCGGCGGCCGCCGACGTCGTCGCCGACCTCGTCCTTGCCCTTGCCGAGCGCCGGCCCCTTCCGGACCCGGCCGACGTCGAGCGGCGCTCGCGGGGGGCGGCGTGACCGTGCCAGTGGCTTTCGATCCCCTGACGCTCGGGGCGGAGATCCAGCGCCGGATCGGCGTGAAGACATCGCGCGACGAGCCGCTCGCCCGGTTCACGACGATGCGGGTCGGCGGCCCGGCGGACCTGTTCGTCACCGCTCACAACCGGATGGAGCTGCGCGCGCTCATCCGGTTCGCCCGGTCGCGCGGCGTGCCTCACGTCGTGATCGGGCGGGGGAGCGACGTCGTGATCAGCGACCGGGGAATCCGCGGCCTCGTCATCCAGGACCGGGCCGAGGGCTCGCGGGTCGATGGCGAGCGGTACGTCGCCGAGGCGGGCGTCCCGATGGCCCGTGCGGCAACTGAGACACAGAGGGCGGGGCTGACCGGCCTCGAGTTCGGCCTCGCGATCCCCGGCACGGCCGGCGGCGCGGTGTGGGCGAACGCGGGCGCCCACGAGTCCGACGTCGCGGCCGTCCTCGAGTCGGCCGACGTCCTCCTGGCCGACGGGACCGAGGCGCGACTCACGGCGGCGGAGCTGCGCCTCGCTTATCGCGACAGCCGGCTCAAGCATCCGCCCGAGGGCGCCGCCGAGTGGGTCCTC
>DASYTG010000048.1:0-2087 GCA_036002525.1 Candidatus Limnocylindrales bacterium | reverse complement strand
CCGCTCGCGGCGGAGAGGTCGCCACTCGCGGGGGAGACGCGGCGGCTCGCGCCGGGGATGTGGCCGCCCGCGGGGGACCGCCCGGCGGCCGGCTCCAGCCGACCCTCGCCGAGCGGTCGCGGCCCGGCCGCGGCGACGGGAAGATTCCCCATCCGCCGAGCGGCGCCCTCGATCGGATCCCGGCGGACGCCCGCCGGGCCACCCCACCGGCCCTCCCCGAGCTGAACGAGCCCGAGGTCGTCCGCCACTACGTCAACCTGTCGCAGCTCAACTACGCGATCGACACGGGCTTCTACCCGCTCGGGTCGTGCACGATGAAGTTCAATCCCAAGCTCAACGAGTGGGCGGCCCGGCTGCCCGGCTTCGCGAGCCTTCACCCGCTCGCCCCGGACGAAGTCGCCCAGGGGACGCTGGAGGTCCTCTGGGAGCTGGAGCGGGCGCTCGCCGAGATCGGCGGGATGCGCGCCGTGAGCCTCCAGCCGGCCGCGGGTGCGCAGGGCGAGCTCACCGGGATCCTCATGATCCGGGCGTACCACCGCAGCCGCGGCGAGCCGGAACGGGACGAGGTCCTGGTCCCGGACTCCTCCCACGGGACCAACCCGGCGACGGCGACGATGGCCGGCTTCAGGACGATCACGATCCCGTCGGCGCCCGACGGTGGCGTGGACGTCGACGCCTTCCGGGCGGCCCTCGGGCCCAGGACGGCCGCCGTGATGATCACGAACCCGTCTACCCTCGGCCTGTTCGAGCGGCGGATCGGCGAGCTGCTCGAGGCCGTCCATGAAGCCGGCGCGCTGGCGTACATGGACGGGGCGAACCTCAACGCGATCCTCGGCCGGTTCAAGCCGGGCGAGGCCGGTTTCGATGTCATGCACTTCAACGTCCACAAGACGTTCTCGACACCTCACGGTGGAGGCGGCCCGGGCGCCGGACCGGTGGGGGTGGGGGAGAGCCTCGTTCCGTTCCTGCCGACGCCCCGGGTCCTCCGCGAGGACGACGGGACGTTCCGGCTCGAGCGGCCCGACGAGCGGCCGACCTCGATCGGCCGGCTGCGGAGCTTCGTCGGCAACACCGGCGTGCTCGTTCGGGCATATACGTACATCGCAGCCCACGGCGCCTCTGGACTCCGCCAGGTGAGCGACGACGCCGTCCTGGCCGCGAACTACCTCAAGAACCGGGTCGGGGAGGCGTACCAGATCCCGTACGACCGGCCGTGCAAGCACGAGTTCGTGGCATCGGCGGCTGCCTTGAAGAAGCGGACCGGCGTTCGGACGCTCGACATCGCCAAGCGGCTGATCGATCACGGGTTCCACCCGCCGACGATCTATTTCCCGCTGATCGTCGAGGAGGGAATGCTGATCGAGCCGACCGAGACCGAGTCGATCGAGACCCTCGACGCGTTCGCCGACTCCCTGGTGGCGATCGCCCACGAGGCCGAGACCCAGCCCGAGGTCGTCACCGGCGCCCCCCACAGCGCGCCGGTTCGCCGCCTAGACGAGGCGACGGCCGCCCGCCAGCCGAACCTCCGCTGGAAGCCGATGACGGGCCGCCAGATGCCCTGCCCCGACTGACCGGGGGGCCCCGGGTGGAGGCGGCGGGAGCCTGGCCGGAGACGGCCCAACGGGTCAACTGATGCCCTAAGCGGAGAGGCGACCCGTCCAGCGGGTCCATCGTGGGAGGAAGCCCGGATTCCGGGCGAACAGGAAGTCCGGCCGTGGTTCCCTCGCCCGTTGACCCGCCGTGCGGCTGGCCGTGGGGAGGCGGGCGGGTCGGCCGCTCCTCACCGAAGTGAACCTTTCGAACCGTCGGCCGGTATTGTTCCGTAACGACCCAAGGGGGACGTGTACGCGACCGTGCGGAGAAAGCGACACGAACAAGGCTGGGCCTGAGACGGCCGACCTGACCCGCTGCACCGATGCCGAGCTCATTCGCCGGATGCAGGCGGATGATCTCGATGCCTTCGAAGTGTTCTTCGGTCGCCACCGGACGCTGATCTTCCGGACCGCGTACGGGCTGACCGGGGATCGGCATGCCGCCGAGGAGGTCCTCCAGGACACGTTCTCGCGCGCCTACCGGCACCGGGGGAC
>DASYTG010000047.1:0-21594 GCA_036002525.1 Candidatus Limnocylindrales bacterium | reverse complement strand
CGGCCGGCCCAGGCGGTCGAGACCGACCGGCACGGCCTCCATCTTGCGGACGGCCGAGAACCACAGGATCGCGATCGCCAGCACGCCCCCGAGGGCGCCGACGACGAGGGCCGCCCGAAGTCCGATCGTCTCGCCGAGGATTCCGCCGATCACCGTCCCCGTCAGCATGAAGCCCATCGCCAGCGCGTGGAAGCTGGCGACCACCCGGCCGAGGGTCCGGTCGTCGACGGTGGCCTGGCGGATCGAGACGGCCACGACGTCGAACGCCGTGAGCGAGCTGTCCGACAGCAGCTGCTGGGCAAGGAGGAGGGCCACGCCGACGATCGTGGCGTCGGGCGTGAGGGCAATGCACACGTTGCCGATCGTCACGAGGACCATCGTCGAGATGAGAAAGCGGCCGATGCCCAGCCGCCGGCTGGCCCGCCCGGCGAGGACTGCGCCGGCGATCGAGCTGAGGCCTCCGACTGCGGCGAGCAGGCCGATCGCCGCCGGTTCGAAACCGATGCTCGTCGCGAACACGAGGTAGACCGCTCCGAAGACGCCCCAGAATCCGGCCACCGACGCGTCGGCGAGGGCGAGCGGCCGGAGGATCGGATGGCCGAGCGTGAGGCGGAGGCCGGTCGCGATCTCGCGGAGCACCGGCTCGCGGTCCTCGGCCGGACTCGGCGGCGGCTCCTTCGCCCGGATCCGGCCGAGGAGCAGCGCGGACGCGACGAACGACAGGGCATCGATCGCGATCGCGATCGGCGCGGTGAGGATCTGGATGAGCCAGCCGCCCGCCCCGAAACCGACGAACTCCGCCGCCGAGCTGCTCGCCGTCAGGGTCGAGTTCGCCTGGACGAGCCGCTCCCGCCCGACGACTGTCGGCAGGAAGGCCCGGTCGGCGACGTCGAAGAACGTCGTGAGGACGGCGGTGGCGAACGCGACGGCGACGAGCTGGACGAGGCTCAGCTGCCCGGCGACGTAGGCGACGGGGATGCTGCCAAGGAGGACCGCCCGGCCGAGGTCCGCCCAGATCATCACCGGCCGCCGTCGCAGCCGGTCGACCCACGCACCGGCGAGCAGCCCGATCGTCAGGCCCGCGATCAGCTCGGCGGCCCGGATGAAGGCCACCTCGCCCGCCCCCGCCTGGAGGACGAGGATCGCCGCGAACGGCAGCGCCGTCCGGGTGATGAACGACCCGACCTGCGAGACGACCGTCGCCGCCCAAAGCGCCACGAACGTCGGGTCGCGCCGGAGCGGGGTCGCAACGGGGGAGGGCACAGCGGAGGTGGGCACGCGCCGGAAGGATAGGCCGCCCGCCCGGCGGTTCGGGGGCTGCCTGCTACACTCTCGCCCTCGGTGCGTCAGAACCCGCGCGCCGCCCGACCGTCCAGGCCGAGGCCCGGCGGGCGGACCACCCCCTCTGGAGCCCCGATCCCGGCATGTTCGACACCCTCAGTGAGCGTCTTCGAAAGACCCTTGCCGGCCTGACCGGCCGAGGCCGGGTGAGCGAAGCCGACGTCGACGCCGCCGTCCGCGAGATCCGGCTGTCGCTGCTGGAGGCGGATGTCAACTTCAAGGTGGTCAAGGACTTCGTCGGGCGGATCCGCGAGCGGGCCGTCGGGGCGGAGATCCTGGCCAGCCTGACGGCCGGCCAGCAGGTCATGAAGATCGTCCACGACGAGCTCGTCGATCTCCTCTCGGTCGGCGACCGGACATTCCATCTCTCCGGCTCCCCGGCAGTCGTCGCCCTCGTCGGTCTCCAGGGCTCGGGCAAGACGACGTCCGCGGCGAAGCTCGCGAGGCACATCGTCAAGCTCGGCCGCCGCCCGATCCTCGTCGCCGCCGACCCGTACCGGCCGGCCGCCGCCGATCAGCTCGAAACGCTCGGCCGCCAGCTGAATCTCCCCGTCCACCGTGCCCCGGCCGGAACGCCGGTCGTCGAGATTGCCCGGGGCGGCCTCGACGCCGCCCGCCGTCAGACCCGCGACACGGTGATCCTCGACACGGCCGGCCGGCTGACCGTCGACGAGGCCCTCATGGCCGAGATCGCCGCGCTCAACGAGGCCGTCCAGCCGGTCGAGACCCTCCTCGTGGTCGATGCGATGACGGGCCAGGAGGCCGTCGCGGTCGCCCAGGCATTCGTGGCCGCCGTGCCGGTCACCGGACTGGTCCTGACGAAGATCGACGGCGACGCCCGGGGCGGGGCGGCCCTGTCGATCAGCGCGGTCACCGGGGTCCCGGTGAAGTTCCTCGGAACCGGCGAGAAGATCGATGCGCTCGAGCCGTTCCACCCGGACCGGCTCGCCGGGCGGATCCTCGGGATGGGCGACATCCTCACGCTCGTCGAGCGGGCCCAGGAGGTCGTCGACGCCCGGGACGCCGAGCGGATGGAGGAGAAGCTGCGCAAGGCGCAGTTCACCCTGGAGGACTTTCTCGACCAGCTCCAGCAGGTCCAGAAGATGGGCCCGCTCGGCCAGATAATGGGGATGATCCCGGGGATGGGCGGGATGGCCAAGGAAGCCCAGGACGCGGTCGACAGCGGGCAGCTCGCGCGAATCGAGGCGATCATTCGCTCGATGACGCCGCGCGAGCGCCGCGAAACCGCCGTCCTCAACGGGCCCCGTCGCCGACGGATCGCCGCCGGCTCGGGGACCTCCCTGACCGACGTCAACCGGCTCATCAAGCAGTTCGGCGAAGTGCAGAAGCTCATGAAGCAGTTCTCCGGGGGTGGCCGTCGCGGCGCGATGACCGGACTCCTCGGCCGGCGGTAGCTCATAGCGAAGAGGACAGAGATGACCGAGCGCGATTCGAACCAGCCGACCGGCGATCCGCCGAGACCGTCGCCCTCGAGCGACGCGCCGACGCCGTCCCCGGACGACACGGCCGCAGTCAAGTGGTGGGCGCCCGCGGGGCAGACCCCAGTACCGGGCGCACCTGTGGGAGGGACGCCGCCCTCGCCCACCATTGCGGTCCCTGTCCGAACCTCCCGTGGCGGTCGCCTGCGCTGGGGGATCGCCCTGCTCATCACCATCGTCGTCATCGGGCTGGGTGCTGCCGCGTTCGTCCTGCTGACCGGCCAGACCGCCCCGTCGTCGCTCGTCGGTTACGCGCCGGCCGACAGCCTCATCTACGGCGAGCTCCGTCTCGACCTCCCCGGTGATCAGCGCCAGAAGCTCGGGCAATTCCTCTCGAAGTTCCCGGGCTTCAAGGACCAGGCGAACCTCGAAACGAAGTACGACGAGGTGCTGGATCGGGTGGTCCTCGCTCTGACGTCGAACCGGCAGGACTTCACCAACAACATCAAGCCCTGGTTCGGTGGCGAGCTCGGGTTCGGCATCGGCGACCTGCCGACGCCGACCGGCGCGACACCGGACATGAGCCACGTCCGGATGCTGGCCCTGATCTCGGTCACCGACGCCGCGAAGGCTCGGGCCTGGCTGGATGGCATCCTCGGCGACGTGACGAAAACGCCCGTCGACCACAACGGGACCCAGCTCGTCCTCGTTGGCGACGGGTCCTCCAGGGTGGCAACGGGGATCCACGGCAAGGTCATGCTCATCGGCGACGAGACGTCGGTCCGGGCGGCGATCGACACGAACGGCGCGGGCGAGCTCGCGAAGTCGGAGCGGTACGCGGCCGCGCTCGGAGCGATTCGGGGCGACAGCCTCGGCTACTTCTACGTCGACTTCGAGCGGTACGTCGAGTGGCTGGCGGCGGCCGCCGAGAGCGCGCCGGACGACTTTCTGGGGTTCCAGTTCGACGAGACATACCGGAAGCTCCTCCCGGAGTGGGGAGTGGCCCGCCTCCAGGCTCGCGGCGACTCCATTGCGATGGAATTCGTCTCGCCGCTCGTCGAATCGGCGCTAAAGCTCGCCAACCGGGCCGGTGAGCTCGCTCCCCACCTCCCGCCGACGACGATCGTCCTCGTCGACGGGCACGACATGGGCGAGAGCCTGCTCCAGACGATCGAGATGTATCGCACGAACCCCGGCACGGCCGAGGGGTTCAAGCAGGTCGACCAGGTGGCCGTTCTGCTCGGAGGATTCGACCGGATCCTCGGCTGGATCCGCGATGGGGGCCTGGCCCTGACCAGGGACGGCGACAAGGTCGACGGCGGCCTCGTCTTCAGCCCCAAGGACCGGGCCAGCGGCGAGCGGCTCCTGGCGACCCTCCGCAGCTACGCCGTGATCGGCGGCGGCCAGGCCGGCCTCCAGGTCGAGGTTCGCGACGAGCCGTATGCCGGCACGACGATCTCGATCATCGACTTCGGCGACTGGCGCGACCTGGCCGCGTTGGGCGGTGGTGGTGCCCTCCCCTTCGAGGGCGGGCGCCTCGAGGTCGCCTACGCGGCGACCGACGACGTCATCGTCATCGGGCTCGGCGACTCGTTCGTCAAGGCCGTCCTCGACGCGAAGCCAGGTGCGTCCCTCGCCGACGACGCCCGCTACAAGTCCCTCATCGACCGGGTCGGGGCCCAGAATGTCGGGTCGGTGTACCTCGACATCACCGCGGTGCGCGAGATGACCGAGTCGCTTATGCGCTCGGGGAACCCGGGCGGGTTCGCCGACTACGAGCGAGAAATCCAGCCGTACCTGCTGCCGCTCGACGCGTACATCCAGTCGAGCGTGCTCGATGGCGGCATGAGTCGCTCGGTCGGCCTGGTCGTCGTGAAGTAGTCCGCCGGCAATCGTTCCAACCCACGCCCAGCCAGCCGGGCCCTCCAGGGGGCCCGCCCAGGAGGAATTCGGTACATGGCAGTTCGTATCAGGCTCACCCGGGTGGGGGCGACGAAGCAGCCCACCTACCGGGTCATCGTCGCCGACTCCCGCAAGGCGCGGGATAGTCGTTCGATCGAGACGATCGGTCACTACAACCCGCGCACCGAGCCGGTCGAGGTCAACATCGACGCCGACCGGGCGCGGCAGTGGCTCGAGAAAGGCGCCCAGCCATCGGACACGGTGGCGCGCTTGTTCCGGGCGGCGGGCATCCTGCCCGCGGCGAAGTAGGGAGGCGGACGTGGCAGCGAAGGAGCTCGTCGAGTACGTCGCGAAGTCCCTCGTGGACGATCCCGACGCGGTCAAGGTCGAGGTCGTCCGCGATCCCGGCGGCACGGTCATCGAGCTGCACGTCGCCGAGGACGACATGGGCAAGGTGATCGGCCGGAATGGCAGCGTCGCCAAGGCGCTTCGGACACTCCTCAAGGTCACTGCCGCCCGCGACAGTGAGCCGATCTCGCTCGAAATCCTCTAAACCTCGGGCGGATGGCGTCGCAGAGCTCCGCCTCCGACCTCGGTGAGCGAGCTGCGGCTCCGGATGGAGGGTGCCATTTCGGCTGACCAGAAGCTCGTTGTGGCGCTGGTCAGAGGCGTCCACGGGCTGCGCGGCGATGTTCGGGTGGAGGTCCTCACCGACCGGCCGGACGAGCGGTTCGTTCAGGGCGCCGTCCTGTTCCGCGAGGGCCGCCCCGAGCCGTTGACGATCGAGGCCGCGGCCGCGGTCGCAGACGGTCCGGGCTGGCGGCTGCGTTTTCGCGAGGTGCCGGACAGGACGGCGGCCGAGACGCTCCGCGGCGCCTATCTCGAGACAGTCGTCCCACCGGACACCCTGGCCCGGGGTGAGTACTACTGGCACGAGGTCATCGGCGTGACGGTGAGGGACGTGACCGGGCGGGAGCTGGGCACCGTCGCCGACGTCTATCGCGTGGGCGAGGCGGAGGTCTTTGTCGTTCGGGGCGGACCCGCCGGCGAGTTCGACGTCCCTGCCGTTCGGGCATTTGTCCGCATCTTCGCCCCCCGGCGGGGCGAGATCGTCGTCGACGCAGCCGCGCTCGATCTGCGACTGCCCCCGGAGCCCGCCGCATGACGCTCGAGATCGACGTCCTCACGCTGTTCCCGGCGATCTTCGAAGCACCACTCGCGGCGAGCATCCCCGGCCGGATCCAGGAGAAGGGCCTCGCCACCGTCCGAGTCCACGACCTCCGCGAGTGGGGGATCGGACGGCATCGGAGCGTTGACGACGCGCCGTACGGCGGGGGAGCCGGGATGGTCCTCCGGCCCGAGCCGGTGGCCGCCGCGATCGCCTCGCTCCGCCGGCCCGATTCGCTCGTCGTCCTCCTCGACCCGGCCGGCGAGCCGTTCCGTCACGACCGCGCAGCGGACCTGTCGGCGAGGCGTCATCTCATCCTGGTCTGCCCCCGCTACGAGGGCGTCGACGAGCGGATCCGGTCGCTCGTCGATATCGAGCTGTCGATCGGCGACTACGTCCTGACCGGCGGCGAGCTGCCGGCCCTCGTCGTCATCGACGCGGTCATCCGGCTCCTGCCCGGCGCGATCGACGACGCCTCGACGACCGAGGAGTCGTTTGCCGCCGGACTGCTCGAGTATCCGCAGTACACCCGGCCGGCCTCGTTCGAGGGCCAGGACGTCCCGTCGATCCTCGTGTCGGGCGACCACGGAGCGGTGCGTCGGTGGCGCCTCCGAGAATCACTCCGTCGGACGATCGAGCGGCGGCCGGACCTCCTCGAAGGCCGGGCGGCGACCGTGGAGGAGAAGGAGCTCCTGGCCGACCTCGAGGCCGGCCGCGATCAGTAGCCGATCGAGCCTGCCATCAGGGCGAGCAGCACGTAACCCGCCGCCGCCACGACGATCAGGACGCCCGCCGCGACCAGCGTTCGACGCCGGAACCGCCGATCGGCGTCGAGCGTCGCCTCGAGCCGGCCCACCGCTTCGGCTTCGGCGGAGACCGGCGGCTCGACCAGAGTTGCGATGACCGCCGCCGCGATCGCCACTGCAGGGGCGAACGGCGCGGCGAGGAAGAACCCGACCGGCAGGAACGCGTACATCGGGAGAACGTCCCTGGGCTCGACCCCCGGACAGACCGCCGAAGGGCGGATCGAGACCGAGGACAGCCGCCGCCGGCGGGTAGGTCAGGACCCCCGCGACGTACATCGGCACCGCGAGAGCCACCCAGGTCAGCGGCCTGTGGGCCCGGATCGTGGGCAGGAGGATCGCCGTCGCGGCAGCGGCGACGAGGGCGGCGAAGGCGCCATGTTCGATCAGCCGCCCGAGGCCGGCCAGGAGGGCGGTTCCTGACCCCGCCAGCGCGCCGATTGGCAGAGCGATCGCGGTGGCGCGGAGGCGGCTGGCCGGGTCGGGCATGGCATCACGATACGGCCGCCGGTCGCGGCCGCGGGGTCGGTCGTGCTATCCTCCGCCGTCGGCCGAAGGCCGCTCCAACCCGAACATCCCACCCGCAGCCCACGCTGCCGAGACAGTCAGGAATCAACCCCGTGAACGTGCTCGACGAGATCGTCCAGGAACAGCTCCGCACTGATCTGCCGGAGCTGGCGACCGGCGACACGGTCCGCGTCTCGGCCAAGGTGGTCGAGGGCAACCGAGAGCGGATCCAGGTCTTCGAGGGAACCGTCATGCGGGTTCGTGGCGGCGGGATCACCCGCTCGATTACGGTTCGCCGGATCGCCAGCGGCGTTGGCGTGGAGCGGACGTTCAAGGTCAACAGCCCGCGCATCGAGAAGATCGAGGTCGTCCGGCACGGCCAGGCGCGGCGGGCGCAGCTCTACTTCCTGCGCAAGCGCGTCGGCAAGGCCGCGACCCTCCGCGAGCGGCGCCAGGGCTAATCCGCAGCCAGTCCGCGGGCCACCCCCACGCGCGGCGCCCGCGTCCCGCGTTTAACTCAGCGAACGAAACGTCGGCTGGACAGCCCGTCCGCCGCTGATCCTGTCGCTGGGCGCAACGAGCGTCGAACGAGGGCGGCCGGCGCGCCCTTCCGTCGACGCAGCCTTCGCTGGGCGAAACAACGTCGCCCGACGCCGGGCCCGCCGGCCGCCGGGATTCGCTACCCTGAGCACCGATGGCTCTGATCGTCCCCAGCCTCCGCCGCGAGCGGCTCCTCTGGAACGAGGGCCTCGGGCGGGTTGTCGGGGTCGACGAGGTCGGGGTGGCGCCGACGTGCGGCGCAGTCGTCGCGGCAGCCGTCATCATGCGGCCCGGTTGCCATCGAATCGCCGGCGTCCGGGATTCGAAGACGCTTAGCGCGGCCCAGCGGGAGCGACTGGCTCCGGTCATCCGGAGGCGGGCGGTCGCGGTCGGCGTGGGGGCCGCCTCGGTCGCGGAGATCGACCGGCTGAACATCTACCACGCCACGAAGCTGGCGATGCGCCGGGCGATCGCGCGGGTCGGCGAGTACGACCACGTGCTCATCGACGGCAACCGGATCACGGGATTCGAGGCCCACGTGGGGCCATACACCGCGATCGTCGACGGCGATGCCAAGGTCTACACGATTGCCTGCGCCTCGGTCGTGGCCAAGGTCGTCCGTGACCGGATGATGGCCCTCCTCGCTGTCCGCTATCCCGGCTACGGCTGGGAGCACAACCAGGGCTACGCGACGCGCGCCCATCGGGATGGCATCCGCCGTCTCGGGCTGACGCCGTTCCACCGGCGGAGTTTCCTCGCCCTGCAACGGACCCTCGCCGGCGACCAGGGCTCGCTCGACCTGTTCGGCGAGGAAGCCCCGACTCCCGAGATGACGGCACTCGACGACGCGGCGTTCGAGCTGGAGCTCGCCGGCGTCGGCTGACTCCCCGATAAGCGGCCGTAGATCGCGCCCGGCCATCCTCCGCTCGTGGAGCCCGAACGACCACGGACCCCTGCCCAGGACGCGGGCGATGCTGCCGAGCAGCTCGTCGCGAGCCGCCTCGAAGGGCTCGGCTGGACGATCCTCGCCCGGAATCTCCACGTCGGCCGGCACGAGCTGGACGTCGTGGCGATCGACCCGGGGCCGCCGCCGGCGCTCGTCGCCGTGGAGGTTCGCTGGCGCGCCCGGCGCGACTTCGGGCTGCCGGAGGAGACGTTCGACTGGCGGAAGCGCCGCCGCATGCGGGAGGCCGCATTCGGCCTGCTCGACCGCGGGCGGTTCCCTACAGGGGAGCCGCTCCCGCACTTCCCCCTGAGGTTCGATCTCGTGCTGGTAGAACCAGCCGAGCAGGGCGCCGCGGAGCCTCGGATCCGCCACCATCGGAACGTGCTGGGCGGCTGACCCGCCCGGTCCGAGCCCACCCGTTACCAGCAGTAACGGATCCGGCGACGTGGCCGCGTGGCTCGGGGCTCCGGACGCAATCGGGGCTCCCGTCCACGCTCGCTCGGCCCTCGATCCGTTACCCGCAGTAACGCCACCCACCCAGGCTGCCGCGACCGGACCCTGTGCTACACTCCGCGGGCCGCGGAGCGCCGCGGCGATTTCCGTGCCCGTCGCCGAGTGGCGACGGAGCTCACACGCGGACCGTTCCGACCGGGACGGTGCCGGGCGCGCGGTGGAGCCCCATCGTGCCCGGCCCCCGGCGATGAGGTCCGCGGAGGAACGAACCGAACAGGAGGTCGCACACCGTGCCGTCCGTTTCGATGCGGCAGCTGCTCGAGGCCGGGGTCCACTTCGGACACCAGACGCGCCGCTGGAATCCCAAGATGCGCCCGTTCATCTTCGCCGAGCGCAACGGGATCCACATCATCGATCTCGCCCAGACAGTCAAGCGGCTGGACCTCGCGCTCGACGCCGTTCGCGAGACCGTCGCCCGGGGCGAGGTCGTGCTGTTCGTCGGGACGAAGAAGCAGGCCCAGGAGCCGGTCGCCCAGGAGGCGACACGCGCCGGCATGCCCTACGTCAACAAGCGCTGGCTCGGCGGAATGCTCACGAACTTCGTGACGATCAAGAAGCGGATCGGCCTCCTCGACCAGCTCGAGGCCCGCCAGCAGGCCGGCGACTTCGAGCGCCTCACGAAGAAGGAGGCGGCCAAGCTCACCGAGGAGCTGAACAAGCTCAACGGGACGCTCGGCGGCATCCGCAAGATGAAGCGGCTGCCCGGGACGGTCTTCATCGTCGACCCCCATCGCGAGCGGATCGCGGTGACCGAGGCGAACAAGCTCGAGATCCCGGTGGTCGGCACGGGCGACACGAACGTCGATCCGGACGAGCTGGACTTCATCATCCCGGCCAACGACGACGCGATCCGGTCGATCCGCCTCCTCTGCGCGCTGGTCGCCGACGCGGCGATCGAGGGCGGGCGAGAGCGGGCCGCCCGGGCCTCGATGGAGCCGGAGCCCGAGGCCGTCACGGCCGAGCCCGAATACGAGGAGGCCGAGGCTTCGGACGCCCTCGTGGCGGCCCTCGCCGGCGGCGCGGCGCTGACGTTCGAGCCGGACCTCGACGAGGAGGACGACCTCCTGCCCGGCGCACGCGCGGCGCGGGCCGAAGCGGCCGTCGCCGAGGGCGCCCCGGCGTCCGAGGCAACCCCCGAAGAGATCGCGGCCGAGCTGGCCCGCGAGGCCGCCGAGAAGGCGGAGGACAACGAGCCTGTCGCCAGCAGCTAGGCGACGGGACGGACGAGGAGCGACGAACGGAATGGTGATGGCTGACATCTCGGCCGCGAAGGTCAAGGAACTGCGGGAGCGGACCGGGGCCGGCTTCATGGACTGCAAGCGCGCCCTCGAGGAGGCCGACGGCGACCTCGACAAGGCCGTCGCGCTCCTGCGCGAGCGCGGGGTGGCCGCGGCGGCCAAGCGCTCAGGGCGGGAAGCACGCGAAGGGCTCGTCTCGAGCTATATCCACACCGGCGGCCGGGTGGGGGTCTTGATCGAGGTCAACTGCGAGACCGACTTCGTTGCCCGCAACGAGGACTTCCAGAAGCTCGTCCGCGACCTCGCCGTCCAGGTGGCCGGGCTCGCCCCGCGCTGGGTCGCGATGGAGGACGTTCCCGAGGAGGCGGTCGCGGCCAAGCGCGAAGAGCTCGCCGGGGACGCCCGCACCCGCGACGACGTCGAGGCGCACGTCAAGCGCTGGCTCAAGGAGGTCGTTCTCCTCGAGCAGCCGTTTCGCGACACCAACCTGACGGTCCGAGACCTCATCACGAACGCGGTCGCGACGATCGGCGAGAACATCCGGGTCCGACGGTTCGTCCGGTACGCCCTCGGGGAGGATCTGTGAGCAACGGCCGGCCGGGTCGCGGCGACAAGGCCGCTGGCGACGGCGGGACCCTCCGCTACCAGCGGGTCCTCCTGAAGCTGTCCGGCGAGGCGCTCCTCGGGAACCGGCAGTACGGCGTCGACCCCGCGTTCTGCGCGTTCATCGCGGGGCAGGTCGGCGAGCTCCATCGCCTCGGCGTCCAGGTCGCGATCGTCGTGGGCGGCGGGAACATCTTCCGCGGCCTGGCGGCCGCCGCGAGCGGGATGGACCGCGCGACGGGCGACTACATCGGCATGCTCGCGACGGTCATGAACGGGCTCGCCCTCCAGGATGCCCTCGAGCGGGCCGGGGTCCAAACCCGGGTGATGAGCGCGATCGCGATGAACGAGGTGGCCGAGCCGTACATCCGCCGCCGGGCGGTCCGTCACCTCGAGAAGGGCCGGGTGACGATCTTCGTCGCGGGCACCGGCAACCCGTACTTCACGACCGACACCGCAGCGGCGCTGCGGGCCGTCGAGATCGGCGCCGAGGTCCTCCTCAAGGCGACGAAGGTCGACGGCGTGTACGACGCCGACCCGGTCCAGGATCCGAACGCCAGGCGCTACGAGCAGCTCGAGTACTCGGACCTCCTCCGCGACCAGCTCAAGGTCCTCGATGCGACGGCTGTTTCGCTGTGCATGGAGAACGACCTCCCGATCATCGTCTTCGATCTCAACCAGCCCGACAACATCACCCGCGTCGCCCGGGGAGAGCCGGTCGGGACCCTGATCGCCGCGGCGCCGGTGGGAGGTGTGCCCGCATGAGCACGGAAGTCCTGTCCGGGGCCGAGCACAAGATGGCCCGCGCCGTCGAGGTCATGCAGCGCGACTTCCAGGGAGTCCGCACCGGCCGGGCGTCGACCGCGCTCGTCGAGCGGATCCACGTGGACTACTACGGCACGGAGACGCCCCTCAACCAGCTCGCCGGGATCAGCGTTCCCGAGGCGCACCAGATCG
This sequence comes from Candidatus Limnocylindrales bacterium, assembly GCA_036002525.1. GTDB lineage: Bacteria > Chloroflexota > Limnocylindria > Limnocylindrales > CSP1-4 > JACDAV01. The sequence goes on along the minus strand of DASYTG010000047.1, from coordinate 9,637 downwards.
TCATCCAGCCGTGGGACCGGAGTGTCCTCGGCGCGATCGAGAAGGCAATCCTCAAGAGCGACATCGGGCTCCAGCCGAACGTCGACGGTACGGTCGTCCGGCTCAACATCCCGCCGCTCACCGAGGAGCGTCGCAAGGACCTCGTTCGGGTCGTCCACAAGCGGATGGAGGAAGCACGGGTCGAGATCCGCAACCTCCGGCGCGAGGCCGCCGACTCCTTGAAGAAGGAGGAGCGCGACGGGACCGTCGGCACCGACGAGGCGCGCCGTCAGCTCGAGGCGCTCCAGAAGACGACCGATCGATTCGTCGGCGAGGTCGACCGGCTCGGGGGCCAGAAGGAACAGGAGGTCCTCGAGGTCTAGTGGGCCGGGTACCGCTCGCCCGACCAACGGACGCGCCCCCCAGCGCGCACGTCCCGCACCGCGATCGGGCCGCCGGGGAGGCGCCGGCGCCCGAACCCGAGGTCGATCTCCTCGTCCCGCTCGCCGAGCTGCCGCGGCACGTCGCGATCATCATGGACGGCAACCGCCGCTGGGCGCGGCACCGCGGCCTGGGCGAGCTCGAGGGCCACAGCGCCGGAGTCGAGACGATCCGGACCGTCCTCCGCCACGTCGTCCGGCGCGGCGTGCCCGTCCTCTCGCTGTACGCGTTCAGCCGCGAGAACTGGGCCCGGTCGGACGAGGAGGTCCGCGGTCTCTTCGAGCTTCTCGAGCAGGCGATCCGGAGCGAGACGGCCGAGCTGAAGTCCCAGGGCGTCCGGGTCCGTCTCCTTGGCCGGCTCGACGAGCTGCCCGATGAGACCCGTCGATCGATCGGTGAAGCCCTCGATGAGACGTCCGCCGGCGAGCGGCTCCTCCTGAACATCGCCTTCAACTACGCCGGCCGGACGGAGCTCGTCGATGCCGTGCGCAAGCTCGTCGCGGACGGGGTCTCGCCGGACGCGATCGACGAGGAGGCGATTTCCGGTGCCCTCTACACCGCCGGGTTGCCGGACCCCGATCTCGTCATCCGGACCGGCGGCGAGCAGCGCCTCTCGAACTTCCTCATCTGGCAGTCGGCCTACGCCGAGTTCTACTCGTGCGACGTCCTCTGGCCAGACTTCGGGCCGGACGCCTTCGACGCCGCGCTCCTCGAGTTCGCCCGCCGCACGCGCCGCTTCGGGCGCTGAGGCGCGGGAGGGCCCCGTGCTCCGGGAGCGGGCCATCAGCGGCGCGGTCCTCGTTCCTCCGCTCGTCGTCGCACTGGTCCTCGGCGGACCGTGGATCGTGGCCGTCGTCGCGCTCGCGACGGGGCTTGCGGCGATCGAGGCCTACCGTCTCCTCCGCGCCGCCGGCCATCCCGCGCTGCCGACGCTCGGGACCCTTCTCGCGCTCGCGGTCGTCGCGGACGCGGCCGTGCCCCAGCTCGTCGCCGGGAGCGGGCTCCTCCTCGGCGCGGTTGGGATGATCGTCATCGCCCTCGGGACCTTCGCGCTACCCGATCCCCGCGACGGCGTCGCGACCTGGATGACGACCGTGTTCGGCGCCCTGTACGTCTCCCTCCTCGGGTTCATCGTTCGACTCGGGCACGCAGCGCCGGCGCTCCCGGCCGACGCGCCGCTGGCCGGCCTGGGCGCGGAGCGCGGCTGGATCCTCCTCCTCGTGCTCGCGGTGTGGGCCTACGACACCGGGGCCTACTTCGCCGGCCGGCGGATCGGTGGGCCCCGCTTCCTCCAGCACATCTCGCCGTCGAAGACGTGGGCCGGGCTGGCGGGTGGCCTCGTTGCGGCGACGCTCGTCACGGCGGCGCTCCTCGCGGCGCTGGGCGAGCACCCCGCCGCCGGATTCATCCTCGGGCCGCTCATCGGCCTCGCCGCCCAGGCCGGCGATCTCGCCGAATCGATGCTCAAGCGGGCTGCCGGCGCCAAGGAGAGCGGCCACCTCATCCCCGGCCACGGCGGCATCCTCGACCGGGTCGACTCCTTCCTCTTCGCCGCCCCGGTCGCCACGCTCTATGTCGTCGTCGCCGTCTCCTGAGCTGGCCGCCGTCGACGGGCGGGGTCGGCCGCAGGCGGCCAATCGACGGCCGCTCGGCGTCGCCGTCCTCGGCTCGACCGGCTCGATCGGCCGCCAGGCGGTCGACGTGCTCGCCAGCCACTCCTCGGCGTTCCGCGTGATCGCCCTCGCGGCCCGGCGGGACGGGGCACGCCTCGCCGAGCAGGCGGGGCTCCTCCGGCCGGCCGTGGTCGCGCTGACCGGGGAGTCCGCCGCGGGCCTCGACCTCCCGGCCGGGGCCGCCGTCGAGGGCGGCCCAGACGTCCTCGAGCGGTTCGCCACCCGTGACGACGTCGACATCGTCGTCGTGGGCACCGGCGGGATTGTCAGCCTCCGGCCCGTCCTCGCCGCGCTGGCTGCCGGCAAGGTCGTCGCCACGGCCAACAAGGAGACCCTCGTCGCAGGCGGCCATTTGGTCATGCCGGTCGCTCGCGGCCTGGCCGCTCGCACGCGGGCCGCCAATCCCAACGACCCCCTCGCCGGGCCGCTGGCCTGGCTTCGCCCGATCGACTCGGAGCACTCGGCGATCTGGCAGTGCCTCGTCGGGGAGGGGAGCGAGGGGGTCGCGAGCCTGCTCCTGACGGCGTCCGGCGGCCCGTTCCTCGACGAGCCGGCGGACCTCTCGGGGGTCACCCCGGAGATGGCCCTCCGCCATCCGACCTGGCGGATGGGGCCCAAGATCACGATCGACTCGGCGACGCTCGCGAACAAGGGCCTGGAGATCATCGAGGCGCACTGGCTGTACGATGTCCCGTACGAGGCGATCGAGGTGGTCATCCACCCGCAGAGCGTCGTCCACTCGGCCGTCCGGTTCATCGACGGCTCCCTCAAGGCCCAGCTGGGCACCCCGGACATGAGACTCCCGATCCAGTACGCGCTGAGCTACCCGAACCGCCGCCCGTCGCCGGCCGCCGCGCCGGACCTCGTGTCGATCGGCCGGCTGGACTTCCGCGCCCCGGACGAGGCCCGCTTTCCGGCCCTCCGGATCGCCCGCGAGGCAGGCCTCATCGGGTCGCGGGCCAGCGCCGCGCTGATCGCCGCCGACGAGGTGGCCGTCGGCCGGTTCCTCGACGGCAGGCTCGCCTTCACCGGCATCCCCGACCTTCTTGAGGCGGCCGTCGACCGGTTCGGACGCGACGGGGACCAGGCCCCATCGGTCGACGAGCTCGTCGCCCTCGACGCGGAGGTCGTCGCAGCATTCGCGGACGGCGCGATCGGGGGAGGGACCTGATGGACCTGTTCCAGAACGGCGTCACGATCGTCCTGTTCTTCCTGATCCTCGGGACCCTCGTCGTCATCCACGAGCTCGGCCACTTCGTGACGGCTCGCCTGGCGAACGTGCGGGTTCTCGAGTTCGGGATCGGCTTCCCGCCCCGGGCCAAGGTGCTGCGTGATTCAGGAGAGACGCTCTACACCCTGAACTGGCTGCCCATCGGCGGCTTCGTCAAGCTCGAGGGCGAGGACGGCGACGAAGGCGACGACCCGCGCTCGTTCGTCAACCAGCCGCTCCGGACGCGCCTCGTGATCCTCCTGGCCGGCGTCGCGATGAACCTCGTGCTCGCGCTCGGGATCTTCGTCGTCATCGCGTGGCTGGTGACTCCCCTCTACGCCCTCAAGATCCCGACGGTCGAGCCCGGCTCGCCGGCCGACAAGGCCGGACTTCGGGCGGGCGACGCAATCGTCGCGATCAACGGCCGAAGGTACGAGCTGTTCGGGCGGTACATCGGCCAGGGAGATCAGATCACCGACCTCCGGGCGCTCGGTGGACAGACGGTGACGCTAGTGATCAAGCGGGAGGACGGCCGTTTCGAGACGCTGGCCGTCGCCCTCCGCCCGACGTCGGAGATCGAGGGCGCCCCGGGCCCACTCGGGATCAGGGCGACGGCCGACGAGCCGTTCCAGGCGGACTTCTATGGCGCTTACACCCAGCACGATCCGCTCACGGCCGCCGGGATCGCCGCCCAGGAGACGGCCACCTGGTTCGGTCTCATCCTCGAAGGACTGGGGGGTGTCGTGAAGTCGTTCGTCACGAACCCGACCGCGCCGCCGGCCGGCGTCACCGGCCCCATCGGGATCGCCCAGCAGATCGGAATGGTGTTCTGGGGCCAGGGTCCGATCATGACCCTCTACGTCGCGGGGATCCTCTCCGCGAACCTCGCGCTCGTCAACGCACTGCCCTTCCCGCCGCTCGACGGCGGTCGAATGCTGATGCTCGTGCTCAAGCGGCTGTTCGGCCGCCGGATCAGCCTCCAGGCGGAGCGGCTGACCTACTTCGTCGGGTTCGTGTTCCTCATGGCGTTCCTCGTCTGGGTGACGTGGTTCGACATCATCCGCGGCGGAGCTACCTAGCGTTGCGCGACACGCTGGGGCCGGCGCGCAGGCCGACGGTCTCGGTCGAGGTCGGCGGCGTCCTCGTCGGGAGCCTCCACCCGATCGTCGTCCAGTCGATGACGAACACCGACACGGCCGACGCCGACGCGACGGCGATCCAGGTCGCCCGCCTCGCCCACGCCGGGTCGGAGTTCGTGCGGATCACCGTCAACACCGATGCTGCAGCCGCCGCCGTGCCGGAGATCGTCCGCAAGCTCCACGGCCTGGGCGTGGACGTGCCGATCATCGGCGACTTCCACTACAACGGCCACCAGCTGCTCGTGGAGTACCCGGAGGCCGCCCGGCTTCTCGCGAAGTACCGGATCAACCCGGGCAATGTCGGCGCGAAGCGGCACGACGAGAACTTCCAGACGATCGTCCGGGTCGCGATCGACAACGACAAGCCGGTCCGGATCGGCGTCAACTGGGGGTCGCTCGACCAGCAGCTCCTGACCGAGCTCATGGACGCGAACGCGCGGTCGACGGCGCCACGCGATGCCCGCGAAGTGATGATCGACGCGATGATCGAATCGGCGATGCGGTCGGCTGAGCTGGCCGAGGAGACCGGCCTCCGACACGACAGGATCATCCTGTCGGCGAAGGTCTCCGGGGTGCGGGACCTCGTCGACGTCTACCGGCTCCTCGCCGCCCGATCCGACTACCCGCTCCACCTGGGCCTGACCGAGGCGGGGATGGGCGACAAGGGGATCATCGCCTCGACGGCCGGCCTGGCTCTCCTGCTGAACGAGGGAATCGGGGACACGATCCGGGTGTCGCTCACGCCGGACCCGGGTGCGCCCCGAGAGCGCGAGGTCGAGGTCGCCCAGCAGGTCCTCCAGTCGCTTGGGCTCCGCTCGTTCCTGCCCCAGGTCTCGGCCTGCCCCGGCTGCGGGCGGACGACCTCGACCTTCTTCCAGGAGATGGCGCAGCAGATCCAGACTTACCTCCGCGACCGCATGCCCGAGTGGAAGGAGCGCTACCCGGGCGTCGAGGATCTGCGCGTCGCGGTCATGGGCTGCGTGGTCAACGGACCCGGCGAATCGAAGCACGCCGACATCGGGATCTCGCTGCCCGGGACGTTCGAGGAGCCCGTCGCGCCGGTTTTCGTCGACGGGAAACTGGACCGGACGCTCCGCGGCGAGGGGCTCGTCGCCGAGTTCATCACGCTGCTCGAGTCGTACGTCGAGCGGCGATACGGAGCCGGGAGCGCCTCCAACGACCCTGTTCTGGCCATCTAGTCACCCACGGACTGCAAGGCGCGACATCTGGCCCTGCCCGCCCCGGCGGCGGGGGCATGAGCATCAGGAAACACCCGAGAGGGTCTACGTAGCCGGCTGAATTCCGCACCGAACGGCACCCAAGCGCACCTCGTAGTCCCTCCATGGCTACGTGGCTCGATCGGGGGACGAAGCGGGCACGGCGCGGGCCGGCCGGGCCAGGTCGGCCTTTGGCGGGCCACGCACCCGGGTGTATACTCCGCGCTGAACTGAACGGCCGCTCCGTGACGTGGGTGACCCCCCACGATTTTTTTTCGGATCGGCAGTTCCGAACGAACATGACAACGTCGGAGGCGCATCGTGAGTCGAGATTTCGTCGGTGCCCTCCTCCAACTGAACGCCGAGAAGCAGGTCCCGCGCGAGCAGCTGATTCGGACCGTCGAGGAGGCGATCCAGTCGGCCTACCGGCGCGTTGCGGGGGACGAGGACATCCACGTCCGGATCGACGCCGAGACCGGCAAGATCCGCGTCTTTCGGGCGCGGATCGTCGCCGCCGAGGTCGAGGACCCGCTGACGGAGTTCACCGTCGAGGAGGCCCGTGCCCACAAGCCGGACGCGGCTGTCGGCGAGCTGGTGGAAACCGAGCAGCTCGACGGCGACGTCTTCGGCCGGATCGGCGCGCAGACCGCCAAGCAGGTCGTCCTCCAGCGGCTGCGTGAAGCCGAGCGCGACGTGGTCTTCGACCAGTTCGCCAGCCGCGAGGCAGAGTTGATCACCGGTTCGGTGAACCGCGTCGAGCCGCGGGCGATCATCCTCGACGTCGGCAAGAACGTCGAGGCGATCCTCGCGACGACCGAGCAGTCCTCGGTCGAGCACTACCGGATCGGCCAGAACGTCAAGGCGTACGTCCTCGAGGTCCGGCGGTCGACAAAGGGACCCCAGATCTTCGTGTCGCGGACGCACAAGGGCTTCCTCAAGCGACTGTTCGAGCTCGAGGTTCCGGAGATCCACAGCGGGACGGTCGAGATCAAGGCGATCGCCCGCGAGGCGGGCAGCCGATCGAAGGTTGCGGTCGCCTCGCGCCAGGACGGGCTCGACCCGGTCGGCGCGACGGTCGGCCAGCGCGGGGCCCGGGTCCAGGCGGTCGTCGCCGAGCTCGGCGGCGAGAAGATCGACGTCATCCCGTGGAACGAGGACGCGGGCGTGTTCGTCCACAACGCGCTGAGTCCGGCCCAGGTCCTGTCGGTCGACATCGACGAGGAGCACCGCATCGCGAGCGTCACCGTCCCGGAGCGGATGCTGTCGCTGGCAATCGGACGAGAGGGCCAGAACGCCCGCCTCGCCGCCCGGCTGACGGGTTGGCGGATCGACATCCGGAGCGACGTGTCGGTCGCGGAGGCGAAGGCGGCCGCGGCCGCCCAGGCAAACGCGGCCGCCGGCCAGGCGGCAGCGGCCGCGGAGTCGGCGGCCACCGCAGCCCGGGAGGCGGTTCCGGCGGCCGAAGCCGCGTCAGCCGGAGCCGCGTCAGCCGACGGAGCGGGCGAGGAGGCCAGGCCGAAGCGGGCGGCAAAGAAGGCGGCGACGGCCGAATCGGCTTCGGAGACTGAGGCCGGCCCGAAGGCCAAGGTGGCGCCGAAGGCCACGGCCGCGCGGAAGACTGCCACCGAGGCGTCGCCGGATGCGGCCGGCGCCGACGAGGCGAAGCCGAAGCGCACGACGAAGAAGGCAGCGACCGACGGGACCGCCGAGGCCGTCCCGGAGGCCGCCGCGGGCAACGGAACCGACGGCCAGGAGGCTTCGGACGCGGAGCCGAAGCGGGCCGCGAAGGCGAAGGCCAGGGCCGCGGCCGGCGGCGAGGTGACGTCGTAGTCGGCGCCGGCGCTGCCGGAGGAGCGAGACGCGTCCCCAGCCGGTCGTGCGTCGCATGCCGAACTGTTCGGCCGAAGCGCGAGCTGTTGAGGATCGTCCGGACTCCGGACGGACAGATCGAGATCGACGAGAGCGGGCGGCGTGCGGGCAGGGGCGCATACCTCTGCCGTGACGGCGACTGCCGAACGACCGCTATCGAGCGGGGTGCCCTGACCCGGGCGCTGGGGACCACCCTCCCGGCCGAGCTGCGCTCGGTGCTCGCGGAGGGGATGACGAAGAACGAAGGAGGAGCGCGTGGCAAGGAGTAGGAGCGGCACCCGGGGCCGGCGCGGGCCGCGCAAGCCGCCGCGCCGGGAAGGCGCGGCACAGGCACAGGTCCAGGTCGCCGACCCGCGGGAGCGCGGCGCGATCGAGCTGCCCGGGACGATCACCGTCAAGGAGCTGGCCGAGCTGCTCGGGGTGAACCCGGCGGACGTCATCCGCGAGCTGATCAAGAGCGGCATCTTCGCGACGATCAACCAGCTGATCGACCGGGACACCGCCTCACTCGTCGCGGGCGAGCTCGGCTACGAGGTCGCCGAGGCGGCGCTTGCCGACGTCACCCCCAGCTCGGACGGCGAGACGAACGGCGTCGTGCCGGAGGCGTCGAAGGAGGTCCTGTTCGAGGAGGATGACGAGTCGCTCCTCCAGCCGCGCGCCCCGATCGTGACCGTCATGGGCCACGTCGACCACGGCAAGACGAGCCTTCTCGACGCGATCCGGACGACCGAGGTCGCGGCCGGCGAGCGCGGCGGAATCACCCAGCACATCGGCGCGAGCGAGGTCGTGAAGGACGGCAAGCGGGTCGTGTTCGTCGACACCCCGGGCCACGAGGCATTCACCGCCATGCGCGCCCGTGGCGCCCGGGTGACCGACATCGCGGTCGTCGTCGTGGCCGCGGACGATGGGGTCATGCCCCAGACCCTCGAGGCGATCAGCCACGCCCGCGCCGCCAAGGTGCCGATCATCATCGCCCTCAACAAGATCGACAAGCCGGACGCTAATCCCGACCGGGTGAAGACCGAGCTCTCCGAGGCCGGCGTCATCGTCGAGGAGTACGGCGGCGACACGCCGCTCGTCGCCGTGTCGGCGCGGACGCGCCAGGGCCTCGACGACCTGCTCGAGATGATCCTGCTCGTCGCCGACCTCCAGGAGCTCAGGGCGAACCCGAAGCGGCCCGCGATCGGCACGATCGTCGAGGCCCAGCTCGACAAGGGCAGAGGCCCGGTCGCGACCGCCATCGTCCAGACCGGTACGCTCAAGGTCGGCGACATCATCGTCGTCGGCGAGACCTTCGGTCGCGTCCGCGCCCTCGAGAACGACGAGGGCCAGCGCATCTCGAAGGCCGGCCCCGCCACGCCGGCCGTCGTCCTCGGCCTCTCGGAGGTCCCCCAGGCGGGCGACATCCTCCGGGTCGTGGGCGACGAGAAGGAAGCCCGGACGATGGTCGAGCAGCGGAAGGCCACCACGGCCGCTCGCGGCGGCGACGGAAGTGGCCGTGCGACGCTCGAGGACCTCTACAGCCAGATCCAGGCGGGTCAGGCCAAGGAGCTCCGGATCATCCTCAAGGCGGACGTATCCGGCTCACTCGGTGCGATCACCCATGCGCTCGACCAGCTCGGCCAGGACGAGATCCGGCTCAACGTCCTCCACGAGGGCGCCGGCGACATCACCGACAACGACATCATGCTCGCCGCGGCCTCGAACGCGATCGTCGTCGGCTTCAACACGAAGATCACGGAGACAGCACGCCGGGCTGCCGATGCCGAAGGCGTCGACGTTCGGCTGTACGACATCATCTATAAGCTCACCGATGACATCGACGCGGCCCTCAAGGGTCTGCTCGAGCCAGAGGTCGTCGAGGTCGTCGAGGGCCGTGCGGAGGTCCGCCAGGTCATCCGCGTCGGCAAGAGCACGACGATTGCGGGCTCGTTCGTCACCGATGGACGAATCGTCCGAGGCGGCGCCCGCATCTGGCGCGGCGGCAAGGTCATCGCCACGGATCGGATCGACTCGCTCCGCCGGTTCCGGGATGACGTCCGGGAGGTGGCCGCCAACCTCGAGTGCGGCATCGGACTCGCCAACTTCCACGACATCCAGGAAGGCGAC
>DASYTG010000046.1:0-3870 GCA_036002525.1 Candidatus Limnocylindrales bacterium | reverse complement strand
GCGGCCCGGTCGACGCTGTGGACCTCGCCCAGCCGGACTTTCGGCGTGGCGACCGGTTTCGAGGAGCCCAGCGATGCGCAACCGGGTCTTCAAACGAGCCGCAATGGGGGCCGCCGCCCTCCTTCTCATCGGTGCTGCCGTCGCCTACGCGGACGTCATCAACGCGGACGCGGACCGGATCAGCCCGAGCGCCCAGACGATGGTCGATCTCGGAACGGTCGGCCCGGGCGCCACCGTGACCTACAACATCTACTTCCTGCTCGAGTGCCGCAACACGACCCACGCGGTGCCTGGCAGCACGATCACCCTCACCCCCCAGAACCCGAGCCCCGCGCCGGGCGGAACGATCAGCGCCACGGCCACGACGATCGGGCCGGTGCCCGCGGATTGGCCGGGTCCCGGCGAGTCGTGCGTCGGCGATCCCCTGCTTCAGTCCACGACGGCCTCCACCGTGACGATCGTCGCCCCGACGGTCATGGACACCGGCTACATCTACCGGATCGAGTACGGGAAGAGCCCCACGACCGGTCTCACCGGCATCACGACGATGACGTTCCGTCTCGCCGTGGGGGCGAACAGCACCCCGGTCGTCACCGTCCCGGCCAACCAGACGGTCGAGGGCGATACCCTGGGCGGCTGGCTCGCGAACTACTCGGCGAGCGCCACCGATGTCGAGGACGGGCCCCTCGCGGCCTCGTGCGCCCCGCCGTCCGGCTCCGTGCTCCCGGTCGGCCTGAACACGGTCACCTGCACGGCGACCGACTCGGCCGGAGCCACGGGCTCTGGTTCGTTCCAGGTCCTCGTCACCGACACGACCGCCCCGGTCCTCTCCGGGGTCCCCGCCGGCCTGGCCGTCGATACTACCGACCCCACCGGAGCCACGGTCGATTGGCCGGCGCCGTCGGCGGTCGACGTGGTCGATGGTGCCGTCGCCGTCAGCTGCACCCCCGCGTCGGGCAGCCACTTCGCCGTCGGCTCGACCAACGTGGACTGCACGGCGTCGGATTTCTATGGCAACGCCGCCACCGGCTCCTTCAGCGTCGACGTCACCCTCGTCGACACCACCCCGCCGGTCCTGAGCGGCGTTCCCGGGGACATCTCCGTGACCACCACGGATCCGGCCGGCGCGGCCGTCACCTGGCCCGCACCGTCGGCGGTCGACAACGTCGACGGCCCGGTTCCGGTGACCTGCGCCCCCGCCTCCGGCAGTGTGTTCCCGGTGGGCCGGACGACCGTCGACTGCTCGGCGTCGGATGCCCACGGCAACGTGGCAACGGCCTCGTTCACGGTCACCGTCGGGCTCCTCGACACCAGCCCGCCCGCGATCAGCGGCATGCCCGGCAACATCGCCGTGGAGACCGCCGATCCGACCGGCGCGGTCGTCACGTGGCCCGCGCCCTCCGCGAACGACAACGTCGACGGCCCGGTTCCGGTGACCTGCGACCCGGCCTCGGGGACCCGGTTCCCGATCGGCTTCACCATGGTCACCTGCTCCGCCTCCGATGCGGCGGGCAACGCGACCTCCGGCTCCTTCTCCGTCAGCGTGACCCTCGTCGACGCGGGCGTCGTGACCGCGACCTGGGAGCCGCCGTTCGGCGATGAGTCGCCATTCGTCGCCAATGGACGAGGCACCCTGCCGCTTAAGGGCGAGTTCACCCTGAACGGCGAGGCGGTCGTCCCGCCGGCCGCGCCCAGGCTCGTCCTGGAGCGCTCGGCGGAGTGCGGCGGGCCGGTCCTCGAGACGGTCGACGGCGGCGCCTTCGACTGGGCCGGCGACCGCTGGACGCTCCAGCTCCGGACCGGCCAGCTGACCCCGGGCTGCTGGCGAGCGTCCGTCTCGATCGATGGCTCGGTCGGCGGTTCGATCTTCATCCTGGTGGGCCACGGCGCCGAGGTCCCGGCGTCCAGCGGTGACAGGAACGGGACGAAGACAAAGACCACACCCTGACCCGGACTTGCCCTAGCATCGGGGGGTGACCCCCCAGCTCGAGGCGACCCTCGAGAAGCTGCCGAACCGGCCGGGCGTCTACCTGATGAAGGACTCCCGCGGTGAGGTCCTGTACGTCGGCAAGGCGCAGAGCCTGCGAAGTCGCGTCCGGAGCTACTGGCAGAAGCAGGCGGCGGGCGGGTACGGCGACGTCCACCGGATCCGCGAGGTCATCGACCGGGTGGCCGACGTCGAATACACGCTGACCGACTCCGTCTCCGAGGCGCTCCTCCTCGAGGCGAATCTCATCAAGCGGTACCGGCCTCGGTTCAATGTCCGGCTCAAGGACGACAAGAGCTATCCGTACATCAAGATCACGCTGGCCGACGACTTCCCGCGGATCGAGCGGACCCGGAAGCTCCTGAACGACGGCAGCCGCTATTTCGGACCGTATGCCTCGGCCTCGAGCGTCGACGAGTCGATGAACCTCGTCCGGCGGCTCTTCCCCTTCCGGACCTGCACGATAGACATCCACGACGGCCGCCGCGCGCTCCAGCGGCCGTGCTTGCTCTACCACATCAAGCGCTGCCAGGGCCCGTGCATCGAGGCGATCTCGAAGGACGCGTACCGGGCGGACGTCGCCCAGGTGGAGCTCTTCCTCGAAGGCCGCCAGGAGACGCTCGTCCGGGCCCTCGCGGGCGACATGAGGGACGCATCGGAACGCCAGCAGTACGAGCGCGCGGCGGGCCTGCGCGACAAGATCCGGGCGATCGAGCGGACGATGGAGAGCCAGAAGATGGCCGCGTTCGCCCGGACCGAGCTCGACGCCGTCGGGCTGGCCCGGCAGGACGGCCAGGCTGCCGTCCAGCTGTTCGCGATCCGGAACGGCAAGTTGATCGGTCGGGACGTCTACCTCCTCGAGGCGACCCGCGACGCGGTCGATGAGGAGATCGTCGAGGGCTTCTTGCTCCAGTACTACGCCCAGGCGACCTCCGTGCCGCGCGAGGTCCTCGTCCCGCTCCCGCTTCCGGAGGCGGCCGACGTCGAGGCGTTCCTCTCCGCCCGGCGCGGCGGGCCGGTCCGGCTCCACGTCCCCGTCCGCGGGGAGAAGCGCGAGCTCATGGCCCTTGCCCGGACGAACGCCGGCGAGACGCTCGCCCGCGAGCAGGCCCGCTGGCTGGCCGACCAGGGCAAGACGCTCGTCGCCCTCGAGGAGCTCGCCGAGGCCCTCGGCCTGCCCGGCCCGCCGCTCCGGATCGAGTGTTACGACATCAGCAACTTCCAGGGCCGCGAGTCGGTCGGCAGCATGGTCGTGTTCGAGGACGGCAAGCCGCGGAGCGGCGAGTACCGCCGCTTCCGGATCCGGACGGTCACCGGCCCGAACGACGTCGCCAGCCACCAGGAGGTTCTGCGCCGTCGATTCCGCCCGGCGACGACGGGCGAGGAGGGCAACGAGGAGGAGCGACGCTGGAAGCTGCCAGACCTCGTCATCGTGGATGGTGGGAAGCCCCAGGTGAGCGCGGCGCTCTCCGTCCTCGACGAGCTGGGCCTCCACGACCTGCCTCTCGCCGGCCTCGCCAAGGAGCGCGAGGAGCTGTTCCTGCCCGGCGCCTCCGAGCCGATCGTCCTGCCCGCGACGTCGCAGGCCCTGTACCTCGTCCAGCGGCTGCGCGACGAGGCGCACCGCTTCGCGATCCTGTACCACCGCGGCCTGCGGGCGAAGCGGACCGTCCACTCCGCCTTCGACGACCTGCCCGGGGTCGGGCCCAAGCGGCGCCGCGCGCTCCTGCGCGTCTTCGGCTCGGCCAAGCGAGTCCGGGAGGCACCGGTCGAGCAGATCGCGGCGGTGCCGGGCATCGGGGCAGCCCTTGCCCAACGAATCAAGGCGACGCTCGAGGCGTAGCGCCCGGTTGTTTGGGTAGCCCCTGCGCGCGGCGCGCGTG
>DASYTG010000045.1:0-19118 GCA_036002525.1 Candidatus Limnocylindrales bacterium | reverse complement strand
TCCCCGCTCGACCGGCCCGGCCATCGGAGCGGGCGGCCCGGCCGGCCGCACCGAGCATCAGCGAAGCCGCCCCGGGCACGCTCCCGGGGCTCCGCGTAGCGAGCGACGGCCGAGCTGCCGAGCCCTATCGGACGGGCGGCCGACCGCGTCCTCAGTCGGATTCGGTGCGGCCGGACACCGCCGGCGGCCCGCCGGGCGAGGCGTCGGCGGCCGCCCAATGACCGGGTGCTACCATCGCCGTCATGCTCGATCACGAAGAGAAATTCCTGTTCAAGGAGGAGATCCTCCACCTCGCGAACTCGGTCGCCGAGCCCGGCATCCTCGACAACGTCGAGGACCTCCTGACCGACGTCATCACCAGCCCCCGGTTCGACTCGGAGGTGTTCACCCTCGAGCGGAGCCTCCAGGTAATGCTCGGGCCGAGGGCCGGCACGACCCTGGTAGGCCTCCTGACGGTCGCCCCCGAGGTATTCGACGAGGTGGCCGAGGTCCGGATCGCGTCCGAGGTCCACGAGCGCCTCGTCGCCTGGCGGGCTCGATTCGGGCTGGCGATCGACAACGCTCTTAACTTCCTGAACAACCCGGACGGCATCCAGGGCCACAACTTCGCGACCCAGATCGCCCATGTCGAGGAGCGGCGGGTGCTCCAGGGCCGGCTGACCCTCGTCCGCTACAACAACGAGCCGCAGTTCTTCGTGGCCGACGCCGGCGTCTTCCTCGGGCTGGTCGCCGACATCATGGAGCGCCTTGGGCCGTACCTCGAGCCCGATGCCGTCGACACCGAGACCGTCAGCCGGCTCCGCGACGCCCTCCAGCTGGTCGAGCGCAAGACGACGACCCGCAGCTAGCGGGGAATCCTCGCGCCGATGCGCCACCTCTACCTTGCCGCCACTGGCCAGAACCGCGGCAAGACGACCGCCGCCCTCGGGCTGCTCGACGGGTTCCTCGCCCGCGGCCTGCGGACCGGTTTCATGAAGCCGGTCGGCCAGCGGACCGTCATCGACGAGGGAATCCCGGCCGACGAGGACGCCGTGCTGATGAAGGGCGTCTTCCGGCTGCCGGAGCCGTACCCGGTGATGAGCCCGGTCCACATCCCGCGCGGGTTTACCAAGGCGTACATCGCCGGCGAGGTCGTCGAGGACCTCCCGGCCCGGATCGTCGCGGCTCACGCGTCTTTCGCCGAGCACGACATCGTCCTCATCGAGGGCACCGGCCACGCCGGGGTGGGCGCCGTCATCGGGCTTTCGAACGCCACGGTCGCCTCGATGCTCTCTGCCCCGACGATCATCATCAGCGAGGGGGGCGTGGGCCGGCCGATCGACGAGATCATCCTCAATGCGGCCCTATTCGCGAGCCACGGGGTCGGGGTCGCGGGAGCGATCGTGAACAAGGTCGACCTCGACTCGCAGCCCGGGATCGCGGCCGTCCTCGAGCGAGGGCTCGCCCGTCACGGGGTGGCCCTCCTCGGGGTCCTCCCCGTCAGGCCGCTTCTCTCGAACCCGACCCTCGCGATGGTCCTCGACGGCGTGCGGGGCGAGACGATCCACCCCGGCCCCGACCTCGATCGCGTCATCGACGGCGTGGCGATCGGGGCGATGGAGCCGGGTCACATGCTCGAGCGTGTTGGCCCGGGGACGCTGGTGATCGTGCCCGGCGATCGGGAGGACGTCATCCTCACGATCACGACGGCCCACCTTGCGCCGCGCGTCCGGCTGGGGACCGTCAGCGAGGCATCGAGGATCGCCGCCATCGCTGCCGAGGCGACGAACGAGCGGACGGCCTCGGTCGACGGCCACGAGGGCGCCGCCGTCGGCCTGGTCCTGACCGGCGGCTACCGGCCCCGCCCGCCGGTCCTCGCGGCCATCCGCCAGGCCGACCTGTTCGCGACGCTCGTCGCCGAGGACACGTACTCGGTCGCCTCCGAGGTTCACGACCTTCTCGTGAAGACCCATGCCGCCGACCACGAGAAGATCGAGCTGATCAAGCGCCTCGTGGCCGACTACCTCGACGTCGACCGGATTCTCGCGGCCGCCCGTCCGCCGGCCCGATCCGCGCCAAGACCCGGCGGCTGAGACGGCCCGAACCTCTCTGGCGGCCTCAGCCGCCGCACCGGGTTAGGATAGCCAGACCGGACGGCCCCCCAGCCTTCCGGCCCAGGCCACACCCTCACCTCAGTGGCCGCCGGGAGCCCCAGCTCCCGCCGCCCCGCGTCCGCCCAGGAAGAAGGGCGGGCCCAGGGCGCTTCCCCGGCACCGGTCTGACCGCTGCCGTCCTCCGCCGCCCGACCGGCCGTGCCTGCGCCTGCGCGACGCGTCCGTCCGGGCCCAACGCCGGGCCCCCAGGTCACGGCCCAATCGCCGCTTCCCGCGCTCCGGACCGCGACGGTCCCGTCCACCTCATCCCTTCGCTGGCCGCCGCTCACGGCGGCCTTCAGGCAGAAAGGAGTGTGGGCAGCGCTCCCAAGCGTGCCCGTTACGTCCATGTCCGACAACCACAGCTCGAAGCTCGTCCGTGCCCTCGTCCTCGCGCTCGCGATGGTCATCGTCCTGCCGGCCGTGACCGCGGCCGTCTGGCCCGTCACGAATCGGTACTCGGTCATGAGCCAGCGCTTCCACGATGGCCACCGCGGGATCGACATCTCCTCCCCGCGCTGGACCGGTGTCGTCCCGATCGCCTCCGGCAAGACCGTGTTCGCCGGCTGGCGGAACAACTGCGGCGGCTACCAGGTCTGGGTCTCCCACGGCAACGGCCTGTACTCGGCCTACTACCACCTCGCCCGCGAGATCTCGTTCTCCGGCCAGGTCGTGACCGGCGGGACCGAAAAGATCGGCTACGTCGGGACGTCCGGCTGCGTCACCGGCACCCATCTCCACGTCGAGGTGTGGCGGGGCTTCCCGTGGCGGTGGGGGTCGTACCGGGTGAACCCGTGGGCCTACATCGACGACGGCGACTGGTTCCCGTACCGCTATCGCTGACGGGCGTGTCGAGCACCGTACGCCGCAGCCCGGGGGATCAACTCCCGGGCAGCGGCTCGTTGTCGATCAGCCGGGTGGAGCCGAACCGCACGGCGAGGGACAGGAGGGCCGGCCCGTCGACCCGATCCAGCTCGGCCAGCGTCTGACCGTCGGCGACGCTGACGTATTCGGGCTCGGCCAGGGGCTCGTTGGCGAGCTCGGCTCGCATCGCCTCGCGGAGCGCGTCGGCCGATCGTTCGCCGGCCTCCCAGCGGCCTCGCGCGACGAGCAGCGCCCGACGGAGAACGGGCGCGGCGACGCGCTCGGCGGGCGTGAGGTGGACGTTCCGCGACGACAGGGCGAGGCCGTCCGGCTCGCGGACCGTCGGGCAGGCGACCACCTCCGTGGGGATCGCGAGGTCGCGCGCCATCTGGCGAATGACCATGACCTGCTGGGCATCCTTCTGGCCGAAGTACGCCCGATCGGCGCCGACGAGGTCGAACAGGATCGCGACGACCGTGGCGACGCCGTCGAAGTGGCCCGGCCTCGCCGCGCCCTCGAGCGGCCGGGCGACCGCCCCGACCGAGACGCTCGTGTCGAAGCCCGGCAGGTAGATCTCCTCGACCGATGGGGCGAAGACGAGGTCGACGCCCTCGGATTCGGCGATCGCGAGGTCGCGCGGCTCGTCGCGCGGGTACTTCGTGTAGTCGGCCGCCTCGTTGAACTGGCGGGGGTTGACGAAGATCGTCACGACCGTCGTCCTGTTCTCCGACCGCGCCCGGCGCATGAGCTCGCGGTGGCCGTCGTGGAGCCAGCCCATCGTCGGGACGAGGCCGACCGGTCGGTGAGCTTCCGCAAGCGCCTCGCGCAGCTCGGCGCGGGTTCGCACGACCTTCGTCACCGAAATCACCGGGCGGGAATTGCCGTCGTCAAAGGTCCCGATCGAGGGGGATGCCGCCGACCGGCGGCGCGCTGCCCTGGTCGAGCTCGGACCGGCCGAGGACCTCGTCGAGAACCGCGTCCTCCATGCGGACCGTCTGGTCGGGGCCCGGGAACGTGCCGGCCACGACGTCCGCCGCCCAGGCCGACGCGGCCTGGAGGATCGACCCGCGCAGGTCCGCGTACGGCCGCGCGTGCTTCGGGTGCCAGGAGTCCAGACCGAGCAGATCCGTGACGACCTGGACCTGGCCGCTGCACCCGGCCCCAGCCCCGATCCCGATCGTCGGGATCCGGAGCCGCTCTGTGATCGCCGCGGCGAGCTGCTCCGGGACGAGCTCGAGGACGATCGCGAAGGCGCCGGCCTCCTGGACCGCCAGCGCGTCCGCGAGGAGCGACCGGGCCTGCTCGCGGGTCTTGCCCTGGACCCGGATCTTGCCGATCGCGTTGATCGCCTGCGGGGTCAGCCCGATGTGGCCCATGACCGGGATCCCGGCCTTGACGAGCGCCTCGATGACCCGGCTCGTTCGCACGCCGCCCTCGACCTTGACGGCCTGCGCGCCGGCCTCGCTGAGGAAGCGGCCGGCGTTCGCGAGGGCGTCTTCGGGGTTCGAATACGACAGGAACGGCATGTCGGCGACGACGAGCGCCCCGGTGGCGCCGCGGGTCACGGCCTTCGTGTGGTGGAGCATCTCGGCCATCGTGACCCGGACCTCGGAGTCGTAGCCGAGGATCACCCGTCCGACGGAGTCGCCGACGAGCAGCATCGGGATGCCGGCCTCGTCGAGGAGCTTCGCGGTCGGGAAGTCGTAGGCGGTGAGCATCGGGATCCGGGCGCCGTCGGCGTACAGCCTGGCGACGTCGTTGACGGTCAGGCGGCGAACCGCGTCCGGGGTGGAGCTCATGCTCGGCTCTCCTGGGTCACGGCCCCAGTCTGCCGGGCGGCGTCGCGATCGTCCAGCGCGCGGGCCACCCGATCCAGCAGCCGGTCCGCCACCTCGCGCTTCGGGAGGAGGGGCAGCTCGTCGCGGTCGCCGCCGGCCGACAGGATGGTCACCCGGTTCGTGTCGGTCCCGAACCCGGAGCCGGCCTCGCTGACGTCGTTCGCGACCAGGAGGTCGACGCCCTTCCGGGTGAGCTTGTCGGGCGCCCGGTCGAGCGAGCCGGTCTCGGCGGCGAAGCCGACGAGCACGGGACGGCCGGGATCCCCGACCGCCGGGACGAGCGACGCGACGGTCGCGAGAACATCGGCCGTGGGCTCGAGGTCGAGGGACATCGCGCCGTCCCGTGGAATCTTTGCCGCAGCGGCGCGGGTCGGCTTGAAGTCGGCGACCGCCGCGGCCATAACGAGCGCATCGAGGCCGTCGCGGACAAGCCCGCGGAGCGTGGCCAGGAGCTCGTCGGCCGTCTCGATGCGGACGACGGCGGCGCCCTCCGGCAGGGCCACCTCGACGTTAGCCGCGACGACCGTCACCCGCGCCCCGCGCTGGAGCGCGCCCTCGGCGACCGCGGCGCCCATCCTGCCGGTCGAGCGGTTGCCGATGTAGCGAACCGGGTCGATCGGCTCGCGGGTCCCGCCGGCGGTGACGACAACGTGCCGGCCGGCCAAGTCCGCGTCGCGCGGCGGTTCGACGAGCGGCGGGCGGGCGGCAGCAGCCGGCGCGCGGACGGGACGGTCCCCGACGGCGGCCACGACCGCGTCGACGATCCGCGGCAGCTCGGCCAGCCGGCCAACGCCCGTCTGGCCCGACGCGAGCGGTCCCGCCTCGGGCTCGACGATCGAATAGCCGAAGTCACCGCGCAACCGCGCCACGTTTGCCCGGGTCGCGGGATGGGCGTACATCTCGCCGTCCATCGCCGGGGCGACGACGACCGGCGCCACGGTGGCGAGGCAGGCCGCCGTGACGACGTCGCCGGCCAGCCCGTTGGCCATCGCCCCGAGCCAGTGCGCGGTGGCCGGCGCGACGACGATCGCGTCCGCGCTGTCGGCAACGACGACGTGACCGATCCGCCCGTCCGGCAGCAGCTCCATCAGCTCGGACTCGACTGGGTGGCGGCTGAGCGCCTCGAACGTCAGCGGCCCGACGAAGCGGGTCGCGGCGGGGGAGAGGAGGACGACGACGTCCGCCCCTTCGGCCGTCAAGAGGCGGAGCAGCTCGACGGCCTTGTACGCGGCGATCGAGCCGGTGACGCCGAGGGCGATGAGCCGCCCGTCGAGCCTCTTGCCACTCGCCTCGGCCAGGCTCATCCGAGCCCCAGCTCCATCCGCTGGCCGCCCGAGACCTCGGCGTGGAGGATCGCCAGGCCGCGCAGCGTCAGCTCCGGGTCGATCGCGTCGATCCCCTCGAGCGAGCGGACCCACGGCGCGGCCGACAGGCCGCCGGTGAGGATCGCCTTGACGTCCGCCGGCTCGACGCCGTTCGCCTCGGCCAGCTCCCTCCGGACCCGGGCGAGGAGCCCGGCCGCGAGGGCCTGGTAGCCGAACACTGTTCCCGACTGCATGGCCGAGACGGTGTCGCGTCCGATCGCCCGGTCGGGCGCACGGAGCTCGATCCGCGGCAGCTTCGCGGTCCGCGCGGCGAGGGCCTCGAGCCCCAGCTCGAGGCCCGGCGCGATCGCTCCTCCGACGTACGCCCCGTCGGACGCGATGCAGTCGAGCGTCGTCGCGGTCCCGAAGTCGACGACCACCGCCGGCGTCCCGTGCAGCCGCTGGGCGGCCAGCGCGTTGACGAGCCGGTCGGCACCCACCTGCTCGGGCCGGTCGACGCGGACGGCCAGGGGGATCGTGCCGGCAGTGGCGATGACGAGGGGCCGCTCACGGCGGGCGGCGATCGCCTCGACCCCTTCGGTCAGCGACGGCACGACCGAGGCACAGGCGATCGAGCCGACATCGGCGAACGAGACGTCGTCGAGGCGGAGGAGCCCGTCGAGCATGACCTCCAACTCGTCGGCTGTCGCGCGGGCGACCGTGGCCGCCCGGCGGGTCGCGATGATCTGCCCGTTCCGGAACAGCCCGATCGTGACGTTCGTGTTCCCGATGTCGACGGCGAGGAGCATGGCTCGATCATACGGCCCATTACCGGCCGGCCCACGGCCACGGGTAGGTGCGGTTGACTGCAACTATCGCAATCGGGCCTCGCTGGGGCGCGCCAAGCCGCGGTCCGAGCACCCCGACGGCGGCTCGGCGCCCACAAAGGGCGATTCGCGATGATTGCGGCAGAGCGCAACAACCCGTCTCGGGGCACGAGTTGCCCAAGAGACCGGACCCAATCCCCCCGAACCGCTCGAAAGTGCCTTCCACCGCCACATCCGCTGCAGTACCATCCGCTGAGTCCCAGCGTCCCCGCCCCGCGCCCGGACCGGCCAGCCGCAGGAGCCCGCCTCGTGTCGAGCGCCCCGCCAGCCAAGTTCTTCGTCAACCAGGGCGTCGTCTCCACCCGTGCGGACATCCAGAACCTCCTCCGGCCACTCCTCAAGCAGACGGTCAGCTACCGCTACTTCCGCGGCCGCGAGCTGATCGATCACGGGACCGGGTGGGTCGAGCGGCTCGTCGTCGACCAGCCGGACGTGTCGACGTACTTCACGCCGCTCGCCATCACCCTGAACATCGATTCGTTCGAGCACCTCGAGTTCGAGACACGCCCGGACCAGCTGCTCGTCTACGCGCTGGTCCAGGGCGACGAGCGAGTCGTCATCGAGTTCGCACCGGTCGGCCCGAGCGACGCCGAATCCCCGTTTGCCCCCCGTCAGCTCGAGTTCGACACCAGCGGTTTCGTCCAGATGGAGCTGCTCGGCCTCGACGCCCACGAGGACGAGTAGCCGATCCGGAGCCGGCCGCCGACAAGGCGCCCGGCGAGCGAAGAGGGCGAACCGGTCCGACTGTCGGGATCGGTTCAGGAGGTCGTGGCGCGGTCCGAGCCGTCCCTGGCCAGGCGCGTCGGTTGAGGGCCGAGGAGGAAGACACCGAGTTGGACGCCGTGGAGCCCCGGCGGCCCCCCGCCAGCGGTGGGGCGCTCGCCGACTACTTCAAGTTCGCCGAACGCGGCACGGACCTCGTCACCGAGGCCCGGGCCGGCCTGACCACGTTCATGGTCATGGCCTACATCATCTTCGTGAACTCGAACATCATCTCCGGGCCGCTCGGCCTCGATCCCGTGGCGGTATCGGCTGCGACCGCGCTGATCGCCGGGATCATGACGATCGCGATGGGAGTCGCGTCGAATTATCCCTTCGCGCTCGCGGCGGGCCTCGGGATCAACGCGATCGTCGCCTTCGGGCTGACGGCCCGCGGCCTCGACGCGCGGGGGGCGATGGGCGTGATCCTCATCGAGGGCATCGTCATCACCATCCTCGTTGTCGTCGGCCTGCGCGAGGCGGTGATGAACGCCGTGCCGCTCGCCCTCAAGCGGTCGATCGGCGTGGGCATCGGCCTGTTCATCCTGTTCATCGGCTTCGCCAACGGCGGGATCGTCGCCGGCCAGGACTCGACGTACGGCAGCATCCCGGCCGTCACGATCCGCCCGATCACCGAGCCGGCCCAATGGGTGTTCCTGTTCGGCCTGCTGCTGACGATCGTCCTGTGGGTCCGCCGGATCAAGGCGGCGCTGATCATCAGCATCCTCGTAACGACGCTCGTCGCCATCCTCGCCGGGGTCGCCACGGTCGGCACGCTGACCTGGACGCCGAACTTCTCGACGCTCGGGGTCGGGCTTCAGGATCCGCTCCAGGTCTTCGCCACGCTCGGCATCCTGACGGCGGTCCTGACGATCTTCTCGATCATGCTGCTCGACTTCTTCGACACGATGGGCACGGTCACCGGCGTCGCCACGCAGGCCGGCCTGGCCGGTCCGGACGGTCGAGTGCCGGGCGTCGGCCGCGTCCTCCTCGTCGACTCGGTCGCCGCCTTTGTCGGCGGCGCGGCGGGGACATCGTCGAACACGACGTACATCGAGAGCGCGGCCGGGGTGGCCGAGGGCGGTCGCACCGGATTCACGTCGGTCGTGACCGGCATCCTGTTCCTGCTCGCGATCTTTCTCGCTCCCCTGGCCGGGATCGTGCCAGGCGTGGCAACGGCTCCGGCCCTGGTCCTCGTCGGCTACCTGATGTTCACCCAGGTTCGCGACGTCGCGGTCGACAACGTCGAGGATGGCCTGCCGGCCCTCCTCACGATGATCCTCATGCCGCTGACCTACGACATCAGCGTGGGAATCGGCGCGGGGTTCATCGCCTGGACCCTGATCAAGGTCGTCCGCGGCAAGCTCGACGAGATTCACCCGCTGATGTGGGTCGTCTCGATCGCGTTCCTCGTCTTCTTCGCGAAGGACGTCATCGACCTGTACGTCTGAACCGTTCGTTTGATCCAGCGCGCGCGTGCAGCCGGCGCCCCGGGCCTCGCCCGGGGCGCCGTCTCGCTCGGGGCTTGGCCTCGGTCGCAGGCTTCGAGCCGATCGAACACTGTCTCGGGCCCGGTCGCCGGTAGCCTGTACCATCGGGAGCGTGTTCGAACGTACTTCGCTTCCGGATGGACCGCGGGTGATCTCTGCCGGCCTGCCCGGGTCGCGGTCGGTCTCGATCGCCGCCTACGTCCTCGCGGGCTCGCGCCTCGAATCGCCGGATGAGGCCGGCGTGGCCCATTTCATGGAGCACATCACGTTCAAGGGCACGGCCGCGTACCCCTCGAGCCGGGCGATCTCCGAGGCGATCGAAGGGGTCGGTGGGTCGTTCAACGCGGCGACCGACCGGGAGTCGACCGTCTACTGGGTCCGCGTTCCCCGCCGCGAGGCGGAACGGGCGACCCGCGTCCTCGGCGAGCTGATCGTCCGGCCGATCCTCGACGAGCGCGAGATCGACCAGGAGCGGGCGGTGATCATCGAGGAGATCCGCTCGTACCTCGACGACCCGGCCGAGTTCTGCCAGATCCTCTTCCAGCGGGCGATGTTCGGTACCGGCCCGCTCGGGCGCGAGATCTGTGGCGACGAGGCGGATATCCGGTCCCTCCCCGAGGCGCGGATCCGCGACTTCTGGCGGACGACGTACCGGCCCGCCAACACCGTCCTCGCCGTGGCAGGCGATATCGACCACGCGGAGGCCGTCGGCCTTGCCGCGACCGCCTTCGGTACCGGCAACGGCGCCATCCGGGGCTGGGCGCCGGCCCCAAACCTGCCCGCCGGGGAGCGCCTCCTCGTCGGCGCCCGGCGCGACGCCACCCAGGCCCAGCTCGCGATCGGCGTCCCGGCGCTTCGGCGCGACCACCCCGACGCCTGGACACTCGCGGTCCTCAACGCCGTCCTCGGTGACGGGATGAGCAGCCGGCTGTTCCTCGCCGTCCGCGAAGAGCGCCGGCTGGCCTACGACATCTCGTCGGGCGTCGCCGAGTACGCCGATGCCGGCGTCCTCGAGATCTCGGCCGGCGTCGATCCCGTCCAGCTGTCGAAGGCGGTCGGGGCGATCGTCGACGAGCTTGCCCGCCTGCGCGACGAGCTCGTGCCCGACGAGGAGCTCGCGAAGGCGAAGGCCTACCTCTCGGGCGGCCTCGAGCTGCGGCTCGACGAGACCCGCTTTCTCGCCTCGTGGATCGGCGGCCAGGAGGCCCTTCATGCCCGCGTCCTGACGCTCGACGAGGCACTCGCCGCGATCGAGGCGGTCGACGCCGAGGCGATCCGCCGGCTGGCCAGGGAGCTGTTCCGGGATGAGGCCCTGCGGATGGCGGTCGTCGCCCCGGCCCGCCACGTCCGCGGGCTCGAAGCCCACCTCCGGTTGCCGGCATGACCGGCCTCCCGCGCCCGAAGAGCGTCCCTCGACATGACTGACGTCAGCGTCACCGGCCGGCCGCTTGGACGCTCCCGTCCGGCCGACGGGGAGATCGACCGGCGGCTTGCCCGCCTCCACCTCCGGATGGGCCACCTCGGCCTGGCCCGGGCCGAGCTCGAGGCCCTCGCCGGGATCGGAGGCCTCGGCGACGAGGGCCTTCTCGCCCTCGCCGAGGCGCGCTGGCGGACCGGCGACCTGACCGGTGCCGGCGAGGCGGCTCAGGCCCATCTCGCGGCCGGCGGCGACTCGGTCGTCGCTCTCGTCATCGCCGCGGAGGCGACGGCGGCCGTCGGCCGGCCCGGCGAGGCCCGCCGGCTCGCCGGGCGGGCGCTCGAGCGGTCGGACACCCCGCTCGACCGGATCTTCGCCGGGATGCCGCGCAGCCTGATCTGGCCGGCGGACCCGTCAGAGGCGGGCCAGCACACCGGAACGCTCTTTCCGCAGGAGGGCGTCGACGAACCCGGCCTGGCCGACCGGGAGCTCGCCTCGGGCGCCGCGGACGCCGCCGCGATCGACCTCGCCCCCAGCGGCCCGGGCTTCTGGGACACCGACGACCAGCTCATCGGCACGATGTCGGACCCCGCCGCGGAGCTCGAGGCGGCCGCCGCGGCGCTCAGCGCCGGCCATCGGGCGGGCGTGGCGGTCCGCCTCGCGATCATCCTCCGCCTCGCCCCGGAGCTCGCCCAGGGTGTGCTCGAGGCGATCGCCCGCAGCCCCTCGCTGAGCGCCGAGCTGGAGCTCGTCCGCGGCGACGCCTACAAGATCGCCGGCAACCAGGAGGATGCCGAGCGGGCATACGCGGCGGCGGCCGCCGCCCTCGCCCGCCGCGGGCAATAGAGGCGCTAGAGTTTCGGCTGTCCATTCCCCCGATCGGTGCACCGCCCCGTGAACGCCCCGTGAACGCCCTGTGAACGCCCCGTGAACGAACGAACCCTCGTGCTGATCAAGCCGGACGCCGTCCAGCGCCTGCTCGTCGGGCGGGTCCTCGGCCGGCTCGAGGAGCGCGGCCTGAAGCTCGTCGGCCTGAAGCTCGTCCAGGTCGAACGCGACCTCGCCGAGCGCCACTACGCCGTCCACAGCTCGAAGCCGTTCTTCGGCAGCCTGGTCGAGTTCATCACGTCGAGCCCTCTCGTCGCCGCGGCGGTCGAGGGCCCGAACGCGATCGCGGTCGTCCGGTCGATGGTCGGGGCGACCCGTCCGAACGAAGCCGCTCCAGGCACGATCCGTGGCGACCACGCGCTCGAGACCGCCCAGAACCTCGTCCACGCGTCCGACGGCCCGGAGAGCGCCGAGATCGAGCTCCGCCTTTGGTTCCGCGACCGGGAGCTGCTCGAATACGAGCGCGACATCGACCGCTGGGCGCTCGGCCCCGGCGAGTAGCGAGGCCTGCGCAGGGGCACGCGGCGAGGCCGGCGCGCGGGGCCGGGTCAGGGCTCGACGGACGCGCGCGGGTCGATCGTCGGCTCGGGTTCCGAGGACGGCTCCTCGAACGGGTTGGCCGGCGTGAGCGACTCGCCCGGCGCGCCGATGGCGGGCGGCAGCCCGGCCGCCGCCTCGCGCACCCCGAGGCCGCCGCCCGAAACTGCGACCGCGACGCTCGCGAGCACCAGCACGACCGCCCCGGAGATCGCAACTTGGTTCGCGGTCCACGTCGCCCGAAGATCGTCGAGAACGGCCGGCGAGAATCGCGTCGGGAAGGTCGCCGCCGATGGCCGTGTCTCCCGGCCGGCGAGGACAGCCGGGCCCGGAGCAAGGACGCCGGTCACGAACAGCCGGCCGTAGTAGAGGAGCGACGCGAGCGCCGCCGCAAGGACGGCGTTCGCCAGCGGACCGGTGACGGCGAGATTGATGACCGACGCCCGCGCGGCGAAGATCGCCATCCCCGGCCAGCCGACGCCGGCGACGACGATCGCGACGAGGGCCAGCGCGAGGACCGGGGCCCGGCGGGCCCAGCCCCTCAGCTCGCTCAACCGGTGGGTGCCGAACGTCGCCCGGACCGCCGCCGCCCAGGCCGCGAACGCGCTCTTCCCGGCGACGAACGCCAGCAGCCAGATCCGGGTCGGCTCCCAGGCCGCCGGGTCGAGCACCGCGATGCCGAGCAGGATGATCCCCGCGTCCGCCACGATCGAATAGCCGACGATGTGCTCGAGATCGTCGTGGGCGGCCGCGGCCGCCGTGCCCAGCCCGATGCTCACGACGCCGATGAGGATGACCATCCCGCGCTCGAGGCCGAGTGGCTGCCCGAGCGGCGCGACCGCGCCGTCGGCCCAGGCCAGCGCGACGGCCGCGAACGCGGCCGGACCCCAGGCCATGATCAACGGGAGCCCGACCTCCGGGGCCGCGTCGGCGACCCGCGCCGCCCAGAGGTGGAACGGAATCGCTCCGAGCCGGATCGCGACCGCGACCGCGAACGCCAGGTAGGCCAGCCCGATCAGCTCGGGGTTGAGGCGGACAGCCGCAAGCGGGCCCGCGACGGCGGCCGTCGCCGCGAGCCCGAGCGCGCCGGCGACGACGAGCGCCCGCAGCTCGCGGGCCGCGACGATCAGGCCGCGCTGGGAGACCGGCCGGATGAGCGTGAGCAGGATGCCGACAACCGCTCCGGCCGTGGCCGCGGCGACGGCCGTCCCGGTGTCGACGACGCCGAGCGCGAGGGCCGCTCCGCCGAGGCCCACGAGAGTCGCCCCGGGAAACGTCTGCGGCCACGTCGTCGACATCGCGACAAGGCAGAGAAGGAGGCCGGCGACGGAGCCAATGAGGAGGAAAAGCCGGGCAAACGACGTGCCGGTGAGCGCGCCGCCGGCCACGACGAACGGCTCGTCGGGCCCGACGAGAGCCGCGGTAACGATCGCGAGCACGAGCCCGACCAGGCCGAACGACGCCGACCAGCGGCGGTAGGGTCGGGTGACCAGCGACAGCCCGCCGACCACGAACGCCACGAAGACGAACGGCAGGAGGCTCACCGGCGCCCCCACCGTCCCGGGAGGGAGCGGCGGCCCGCGCTCCGTGGCCCGAACCGCCTGGGGCTCGCCTCCTCGCCGGTCTCTCCGCCAGGCTCCGCCGCCGGTCGCGGCCCGGCGGCCGGCCGCGGGACGGTCGACGGCTCGAGCCCGCGGCCGCTCTGGACGGCGTTCGCCGCAAGCGTCGCCGAGGCGCCGGCCACGACGACGGTCAGGCCGGCGGTGACGATCTGCTCGAGCCCGGACGGCGACCCGGCCAGACCCACGCGGACGAGCTGCGCCGCGAGGACCGCCAGGACGAGACCGGTTCCGAGACGGAGGACGTCGCGGCCGGCGAAGATCGGCCCGATCGCCAGGGCCCCGGTGGCGAACCCGGCGGCGAGTGCCTCACGCGGCGCGACCACCGCCCGCCCGGCGCCGACGAGCACCTCGGCCGCAGGGCCGGGGGCGACGATTCCGATCGCCCCGAAGCCGGCCACCGCGGCGGCCGCCGCGAGGAGCCCCTCGACCGGCCAGCCGAGCCGCGATCCCCGCGTGGCGGGCTGGCCGCGGACGGCGACCCACAGGAGGAAGCCGCCGAGGATCGCCGCGACGAGCCGGGACGCCAGCGGCAGCATGTCGGGCAACGGATCGGCGACGAGCGGGGCCGCGACCGCGGCCAGGGTCAACCCGAGGATCGCGGGCCGCGACTCCCGCGACGAGACCGCGATCACGCCGCCGGCGACGACCACGATCGCGACCGCCGCGAGCAGCAGGTTCACGGCCCCGAGGTCTGCAGCTCCGGATGGGTCGGAGTCGGGAGGATTCCGAACGTGTCGAACGGCCAGTAGCGGAGCCATGCCCGGCCGATGACGTCGTCGTCCTCGATCGGACCGAACGTCCGCGAGTCGGACGACTTCGCCCGATGGTCGCCCATGACGAACAGCTCGCCATCGGGGATATCCCAGCGGGGTGGATCGGTGGAGGTCAGGGTCGCCTGCGGCACGCCGTCCTCCTGGAACACGTACGGCTCGTTGAGCTTGATCCCGTTGATGTAGACGAACCCGTCGTCCTTGATCTCGACCGTGTCGCCGCCGACGGCGATGACACGCTTGATGAACGGCGTGCCGTCGGGCTGGATCCAGTCCGGTGGGGGGTTGAAGACGACGACGTCGCCGATCTTGTAGGTGTCGAAGCGGGGGGTCAGCTTGTCGACGAGGACGTACTGGTCCGGCTCGAGAGTCTGCTCCATCGATTGCTGTTCGACCCGGTACGGCTGTGCGATGAAGGTTTGGATGACGAGGAAGATGATCAGGGTCAAGACGAGTGTCTCGACCACCTCGAAGAGACACCCGAGCGCGGGGCGTTTGCTCACAAGTAGGCGAGTATAGGGGCTGTGTTATCGTCCCGCCCCGTGACCGAAAGGCCCGGGCGCTGAGGGTGCGCCGACGCGTCATTTCCCTCGGCAGCCTGCTCCTGGCGGTCGTCGCACTCGGCCTCGTGCTGGTCAACGCGACCCTCGTCGACCGGCGCGCTCCAGGCGTCGCCCGGATCTCCCTGAGCGCGGCTGCGGACGGCGATGGGACCCTCGCCCAGACGGTGACGTCGATCGACATCCAGTTCAGCGAGCCGGTCAAGCCGGGGTCCGTCGAGCGCCGCTTCCGTCTCGTGCCCTATGTCGCAGGCACGATCTCGTGGGACGGCTCGACGGCGATCTTCACTCCGTCCGAGAAGCTCCCCGAGGACACCGCGTTCACGGTTCTTATCGCCGAGGGCTTCGAAGACCTCGCCGGCAATGTTGCCCCGGCCGGCGTCGAGTGGGCGTTCAGGACGGTGGGTCCCCCGGTGATCGCATCGACCGACCCGCTCGACGGGGCCGACGGGGTGCCGGTCGACGCCACGGTGACGATCACCTTCGACCGCCTGATGGACACAGAGGCGGTCGAGTCGGCCCTGCGGATCGAGCCAGCCGCCGAGCTCCGGCCCACGTGGAGCGGCCAGGCCCTCGCCCTGACGTTCACCCGGCCGCTGCAGTTCGGCACCTCGTACACCGTGACGATCGACGCCACTGCCGCCGACACGAGCGGAAGCCAGCTCCGAGCCGCGTACGAGACCCACTTCTCGACGGTCGCGGCGGGCCTCGGGGTCGATCGAGTCGTGCCTGCGGACGGGGTCGCAGGAGTCGGGGTCGGAACGCCGATCGCGGTGACGTTCGACGGGCCCATCGACCCGACCACGATCGGAGAGGCGCTCCTGATCACCCCGCCGGTCCCCGGCCGAGCCGAGGCGATCGCGCTGCCGTCCGACGCCGGCCCACGGGCCGGGCCGGACGCATCTCCGAGCCCGGCGACGGTCCTCGTGTTCCGGCCGGCCGACCCGCTGGCGTCGCACACGACCTACACCGTATCGCTCGCCCCGGTCGTCAGCCGGCTCGACGCTCCCGGCCAGGTCGCCGCCGGGCGGACATGGACGTTCACGACCGGGCAGCCCGCCGTGTCCGGGCAGAACCAGATCGCGTTCCTGTCGGCGCGGAGCGGGGTCCGGAACGTCTGGCTGATGAACCCGGACGGATCGAACCAGCGGCAGCTCACGACCGAGCTCGTGCCGGTTGCCGGCTTCGACGTCTCGGCCGACGGCGATCAGCTCGCCTGGTCGGCCGCCGGGACCATCCGGACGAGGCGGATGGACGGCGGTGACGGCCGGACGATCACCGAAGGCGACTCGTTCGAATATGCACCACGGTTCAGCCCGGATCAGCGCTCGCTGCTCGTCGCCCGCCGTGACGGCGCAGGGCTCGACCTCGGCTACTGGCTGCTTCCGCTCGATGCCACGGCCGAAGGAGCGCGCCAGATTCTCGCCACCGGCGCACCCGCCCTCGGGTCGACGGCCGTGGTGGGCGACGGCGTCGGCCCGACCGAGGGCGTCCTGCCGTGGGCTGCCCAGGCAGCGTTCGATCCGGCCGGCCGGCGGGTGCTGATCACCACGGGTCGGGGCGACGTCCGGCTGGTCGACCTCGAACCGGCCGAGCCCGGCCTCGCCATCGTCGACACCGGACTCGTCGCCGTGGCAGGCCCGGCCTGGTCGACTGCGGAAGGTCGTTTCGTCGTGGCCGGCCGGGGGGCCGGCGACGCTGTCGACGCCATCCACGGCGTGAGCCCCGATGGGACGACGGTCCGCCTTGTCGCGGGCGGAGGCACCGTCGCGGTCGCCCCGGACGGGCTCCTTGCGTTCGTGGTCCCGGATCCATCCGGGACGACGCGCCTGGCGATCGCCCGCTCGACCGATGCCGGACCCCGAATCATCACGCCGGCCGGAATCCTGTCCGACCGCTCGCCGGCCTTCGCGCCGGACCGTCGGCTGGTCGTGTTCGCGCGTGTCCGCGGCGACGAGACGGTGGTCTCGGCGGGGATCTGGGTGATCGACACCGCGACGGACCGGCTGTCCCCGCTGACGACCGACGGGGCGTATCCGCGCTGGCTTCCGTGACCCGCCGCGCGACGAGCCGGCTGCATAACCGCACCCGCCGATGCGGTTTGACCCGCGCTTCGAGCGCTTGTTACACTCGGCCCGCCTGAAAGGTTCCGGTCCCGACCGTCTCGCGGGACTCCCTGCCCGGTTCGATCGCTCTCCCCGGAGCACGCCCGCGGCCGGCCTGCGCCGCGCCGCCCGGGCACACGCCCACAATTCCGAGATCCCCGCACGGAGGACCCGCAGACCCTGATGGACGCCGACCTGCTCCAGCTGATCATTCCCCTGGCCGGGATCGTCGCGGTCCTCTTCGCGCTCTACCTCGCCCGTGACGTGCTGTCGCGCGACCAGGGCACGAAGGAGATGCAGGACGTCGCAGGGACGATCTTCGAAGGCGCGGTCGCGTTCATCCGGCGGCAGTACTCGACGATCACCCTCCTCGCCCTCGTCGGGGCCGTCGTCATCGCGGCGGTGATCACGGTGTTC
Source organism: Candidatus Limnocylindrales bacterium (assembly GCA_036002525.1). Lineage (GTDB taxonomy): Bacteria > Chloroflexota > Limnocylindria > Limnocylindrales > CSP1-4 > JACDAV01. The sequence goes on along the minus strand of DASYTG010000045.1, from coordinate 1,528 downwards.
GAGACGAGGGAAGTGGCCGACACGAACGTGTTCGGCTTCGACCTCGGCTGGCGGACCGGCATCGCCTTCCTCGTCGGTGCGGCGTGCTCGATGGCGTCCGGGATCATCGGCATGTACATCAGCGTGCGGTCCAACGTCCGGACCGCCGCCGCGGCGCGGCGCAGCCTCGTCGAGGCGGTCCAGGTGGCAATGCGCGGAGGGGCCGTGTCGGGCTTCCTCGTCGTGGCCCTGTCGCTCCTCGGCGTGTGGGGGATCTTCGCGGCGTACGGCGGCCTCGGCAGCCCGGAGTCGCTCCACGACGCGCCGTTCCTCATCGTCGGGTTCGGATTCGGCGCCTCGTTCGTCGCGCTCTTCGCCCAGCTCGGCGGCGGGATCTACACGAAGGCCGCGGACGTCGGCTCGGATCTCGTCGGCAAGGTCGAGAAGGGCATCCCCGAGGACGATCCGCGGAACGCCGCCGTCGTGGCCGACCTCGTCGGCGACAACGTCGGCGACTGCGCCGGGCGCGGCGCGGACCTGTTCGAGTCGACCGCGGCCGAGAACATCGGCGCGATGATCCTCGGCGTCGGCGTGTTCACGATCGCCCGCGAGAGCGGCTGGCCGAACCCCGAGGCCTGGATCTTCTTCCCGCTCGTCGTCCGCGGATTCGGCCTCTTGTCGACGATCGTCGCGATGTTCTTCATCCGCGGCCGCGAGGATGAGAACCCGATGAACATCCTCAACCGCGGCTACTGGGTCACGACGCTCCTGTCTGTCGTGGCACTGGCCTTCACGACCAACGTGATGATGCAGACGAACGGCACGGCCCCGAGCGGCGTGCCGGTCTGGGTCTACTTCTTCGGCGCCGGCGTCGTCGGCCTCGCGACGAGCGTCGCCTTCGTCTACATCACCCAGTACTACACCGCGGGCACGTTCCGTCCGGTGCGCGAGATCGCGGAGGCCTCGAAGACGGGGCCCGCGACGAACATCATCAGCGGCACGGCCGTCGGATTCGAGACGACGTTCGTCACCGCGGTGACGATCGGGATGGCGCTCTTCGCGAGCCACTGGCTCGGCTCCCAGGCCGGGATCACGAACGCCGAGGGCCGTGACGTCGGCGGCATCTTCGGCACCGCCGTCGCGACGATGGGCATGCTGATGACGACCGCATACATCCTCGCGATGGACACGTTCGGGCCGATCACCGACAACGCTGGCGGGATCGCCGAGTTCAGCAGGGCCGAGGCCGGCGCGCGGGAGATCACCGACCGGCTCGACGCCGTCGGCAACACGACGAAGGCCCTCACGAAGGGTTACGCGATCGCGTCGGCATCGCTGGCCGCGTTCCTCCTGTTCAGCGCCTACATCGACAAGGTCAACCTCATCCAGACCCGGCGCAGCGCCCCGCTGCTCGAGGCGGTCAACCTGGCAGACGTGAGCGTGTTCATCGCCGCGCTCATCGGCGCAATGCTCGTCTACTTCTTCTCGTCGCTCGCGATCCGGGCGGTCGGCAAGACGGCCTCGGCGATCATCGTCGAGGTGCGGCGCC
>DASYTG010000044.1:0-2216 GCA_036002525.1 Candidatus Limnocylindrales bacterium | reverse complement strand
GCGGCTCCGGCAACGACAGCCTCGAGGGCGGCGCCGGCGCCGACGTCATGCTCGGCAACGAGGGCGATGACACCCTCGTGGGCGGCAGCGGCGCCGATCTCTTGCAGGGGGAGGCGGGGAACGACCGGCTGCTCGGCGGCGGCGACGCCGACCGCCTGGAAGGCGGCCTCGGCAACGACTTCCTGGAAGGCGGCGGTGGCAACGACACCGTCCTCGGCAATGAGGGTAATGACACCGTGCGAGGCGGCGCGGGCAACGACACCCTCGACGGCGGCGCCGGGTTCGACACGCTCGAGTCCGACCAGGGGGGCAACCTCTTCATCGGCGGTGACGACGACGACGTCATCCACGGCAGCCCCGGCAGGGACACCGTCCAGGCCGGCGGCGGCAACGACACGATCTTCACCCTGGAAGGCGACGATTCGGTGGACGCGGGGCCGGGGGACGACACGGTCTTCGCCGGCGCCGGCGCCGACACGGTGCTCGGGGGCATCGGACGGGACGAGATCCATGGCGAGGCGGGTGTCGACTTCCTCCTCGGCGAGGCGGGTGACGACGCCATCTTTGGCGGGACCGAGGACGACGTGCTGGTCGGCGGAGACGGCAGCGACGTCCTCTCGGGCGAGGGCGGGAGCGACGTCCTCTGGGGCGGGAGCGAGGCGATCACCCGCGCACTGCTCACGGCCGCCTTCGACCTGCCGCCCGACTTCCTCACGCAGGCCATTCAGAAGACGCCGGTGCCACCGCGAGTCATGCCCGTTGCGGTCAACGGCCTTTCCCTCGATGGCGCGGCCACCGACGGTGCCGACACACTCAGCGGCGGCGAGGGCAACGACCTCGTGTTCGGCGGCGGCGACCGGGACAGCCTGGAGGGCGGCCCCGGGGACGACTACCTGGATGCCGGCGCGGGTTCGGACACCGTCCAGGGCGGCGCGGGCGACGACGTCGTCCGCGGCGGCATGGGCGACGACGTCGTCCGTGGCGACTCTGGTATCGATCAGGTGTACGGCGACGAAGGCCGTGACTTCCTCTACGGCGACGCCGGCGATCCGGTCACGGGCAGCCAGCTTGGACAGCGGCTGTGGGGCGGCGAGGGGATCGATTTCCTGTTCGCCTTCGCGCCCATGACGCTGCCCGAGCAGGTCACAGGCGACGAGCTGCATGGGGGGCCCGGCGGCGACTTCCTCCACGGCAACGTCCGCCGGGACATCCTCGTCGGCGACTCGGGCAAGGACTTCCTGCACGGCGACTTCGTGGCGGGGCCGACCTACGCGAGCAACGCCGACCCTGCGCGGAAAGGGGCCGACGACCTCCTCCTTGGTGACAGCGGGGAAGACCAGCTGCTCGGGGGCGGGGGAAGCGACAGGTTGTTTGGCGGCGCCGACTCCGATCGGCTCGAGGGTCAGGGGGGCGCCGACAGCCTGTTTGGCGGTTCCGGGATCGACATCCTGGTGCTCGACATCGAGACCGGGGTGACCGATGTCTTCGACGGCCATTTCGATAACCGGCCCAACGCCAACGCGCCCGACGACAATGCCACGGACATCCTGCTCATCGAGGGCGACGCGGACCGGAACGCGCCGCAGCCGAGGGTCGACGACGTCATCCGCCTGAGCGAGACCCCCGCCACCCCGACCGCGCCGCGCCAGCTCAAGGTCGAGTACAACGGCCGGACGATGCTCGCCAACTGGCGCGACACCACGATCGATCCCTTCACGGGTCGGCCCAGCGGTCGTCCCCTTGTCGAGCAGTTCCAAGTGTCGGGCCTCCTCGGCCACGACCTGGTCGAGTTCGTCGAAGGCCCGGATGCCGTCGACGTCAGCCCGCTCGCTGGCCGGAGCGACGACTTCATCGCGGTGCTCGACGGAGGGCCCGGTGAGGACACCCTGAAGGGAACCGGCGGCCGCGATCGGCTGGACGGCGGCCGCGGCAGCGACGAGCTGCTCGGCATGGGCGGCGACGACCGGCTGTTCGGCGACGGCGGCGACGGTGTCTCCACCGACCATGACCGGCTCTTCGGCGGGCAGGGCCACGACGACCTGATCGGCGGCGTGGGGACCAACGACCTGTTCGCATGGTCGCAGGACCCGAACCCGGCCGTCACCCAGCTCCACTTCGCTCCCGGCCGCACGACGGATACGCCAAGTCCCGGCACCGCCGCGGTGGTGGTCGCGCGTGACGCCGCGCCGGCGCGGCTTGTGTCCGACGTCAGCTTC
>DASYTG010000043.1:0-12323 GCA_036002525.1 Candidatus Limnocylindrales bacterium | reverse complement strand
GCCCCGGTCCGCTCGAGGATCGCGACGATCTCGGCGACCTCGGATTCGGTCGGTCGCTTCATCGCGTACAGCGCCCGGAGGCGGTCGCGGTCCTCCGGGCCGGCATGCTCGAAGGCGTAGATGACCGGCAGCGTCTTCTTCTTTCGGGCGACGTCGGATGGCTCCTTGCCCGTCGCCTGTTCGGCGCCCCAGATCCCGAGGAGGTCGTCGTTCAGCTGGAACGCCAGCCCGAGCGCCCAGCCGAACGCCCGGTAGCGTCGGATGACCTCCTCGTCGTCGGTCGCGAGGAGCGCCCCGGCCTCGATCGAGGCGGCGATCAGGGCCGCGGTCTTGCGGCCGATCATGTCGAAGTACAGCTCGACCGACATGAGGTCGTCCCGCTCGCTCGTCCGGATGTCGATGTACTGGCCCTCGCACAGCGCGACGCACGTCTCATCGTACAGCCGCATGAGGCGAAGGACCTTCGCGTCGCTGAAGCCGAGCTCGGTCAGGCGGTGGAGGGCCATCCGGCTCAGGCTGAACAGGATGTCGCCGGTGTTGATCGCCTGGGGAACGCCGTGGAGCGCCCAGACCGTGGGCCGATGGCGGCGCTCGCGGTCGCCGTCCTCGATGTCGTCGTGGACGAGGCTGAAGTTGTGGCCGAGCTCGACGGCCGCGGCGCCGGGCAGGGCCCTGGCGTGGTCGCCTGCGATCGAGGCGTAGGCGAGAAGGCCGAGCAGCGGGCGGATCCGCTTCCCGGCCGGGGCGCCGGACCCGTCCAGCCCGAGGTGGTAGCGAACCATCTCGTACAGGCCTGCGGTCGGCGGGTCGTGGTCGCCGACGAGCCGGAGGATCTCCGCCTCCGTGTCGGCGATCAGGTCGGCGAGGTCGAGCTCGTTCGAGACCGAGGGCATCGTGGCGCCAGTGTAGCGCCGGAATCGCAAACGTGCGCGGCCGGAGTAGCCTGTTGGCGCAGGGCGTGCGGCCGGCCGGACCGGCGAATGATCTGGCCGCCCTACGGCCCAACGGGCGAACGAACTTGGCCAGGAGCCGGCTGCGGGCCGTGCTCTTCGTCGTTTGGGCCGCTGGGACGGACCAATCGACGAACGAACGCGCTCCCGTCGCCTGCCGATCGCCGGTTGGGCCGCCCCACGGCCCCACGGATGCCTGGTGCGCGAGGCCTTGCGGCCGGCGCGGGGGACGCGACCGCGCCGGCTGATGGTGGATTCGTCGCCGACGGCCCATCGGATCGCAGCGCGGTGGTACCGTCGCCTCGTGCCGGTTCCCCGTCGCTATCTGACCGACGCGATCGTCCTGTCGCGCTTCGACCTCGGCGAGGCGGATCGGGTGCTCACGCTCATCACCCCGGGCGGCGGCAAGCTCAAGGCCATCGCCAAGGGAATCCGCCGGCCGACGTCCCGGATCGGGGGAAGCCTCGAGCCGTTCGCCGAGCTCCAGGTCGTGCTCCATCGGGGTCGGACGTTCGAGATCGTGACCGAGGTCCGGGTCGGGCACGCCTGGCTCCACCTCCGCGACTCGCTCGAATCGGCGGCGACAGCGTGGTACATCGCGGAGCTGGCGGATCGGAGCCTCGAGGAGCGTCACGCCGCCGAACCGCTGTACGCCCTCCTTCGCCGGGCGTACGAGCTGCTCGACGCCGGGATGGCCCCGGGCCGCGTCGCGCGCTGGTACGAGATGCACCTCGCCGACGAGCTCGGCGTTCGGCCGGAGGTCGATCGCTGCGTCGAGTGCGACCGCGTCCTCGAGGCGGACGAGGCGTTCCGCTGGGTCCCCCCGCTGGGCGGCCTCCTGTGCGGCCGCTGCCCCGGACCGCCACGCGAGAGGACGGGCCTGTCGCTCGAGGCGGTGAAGCTCCTCAAGGCCTACCAGCGGATGGACGTCGAGGCGCTCGCCGGGCTGCGGCTCCCGGCCGCCGTGGAGAACGAGGTCGAGACCGCGATGCGCGACTTCATCGGCCACGCGCTCGAGCGAGAGGCACGCTCGCTCGCGTTCCTCGACGAGGTCCGGACCCCCGCCGTTCGATAGGGCCGCGGGCTGGTAGCATCGGGCCCCAGTCCCGGGTCCGTCCCTGCCACGGCCGGCCGCCAGCGGAGAGCCCTCGTGCCGAAGACCCCCACCCTCGACCCGAACGATGTCGCGCCCGCCGTCGCCGCTCTCGACACGATCGTCTCCCTCGCCAAGCGGCGCGGCTTCGTCTTCCCGTCGAGCGAAATCTACGGCGGGATCAACGCGGTGTGGGACTACGGGCCGCTCGGCGTCGAGCTGAAGAACAACGTCAAGCGGGCCTGGTGGCGGGCGATGGTCCAGGCCCGCGACGACATCGTCGGACTCGACGCCGGGATCCTCATGCACCCCCAGGTCTGGGTGACGTCCGGGCATGTCGGCTCGTTCTCCGACCCCCTCGTCGAGTGCCTCGTCTGTCACAACCGGTTCCGGCTGGACGAGCTGCCCGGCGCAGAAGGACTCACCGCCTCCGACCTCCAGGACCCGGGCGTCGTCGAGCGTCTCAACCTCCGCCACGAGGCCGACGGCGGCCAGCTGACGCCGCCCCGCCGGTTCAATCTCATGTTCAAGACGCACATGGGCCCGGTCGAGGACGAGGCAGCGATCGCGTACCTCCGTCCCGAAACGGCCCAGGGCAGCTACGTCAACTTCAAGAACGTCCTCCAGAGCTCTCGCAAGAAGCTGCCGTTTGGGATCGCCCAGATCGGAAAGTCGTTCCGGAACGAGATAAGCCCGGGCAACTTCGTCTTCCGGATGCGCGAGTTCGAGCAGATGGAGATGCAGTACTTCGTTCGGCCGGACGAGGCCGCCGCCCAGTTCGAGGAGTGGCTGCCCCGGCGCCACGAGTGGTACGCGGCCTACGGGGTGGCGCCGGCCCGGCTCCGCTACCGTGAGCACGCCCCGGACGAGCTGGCCCACTACGCCAAGAAGGCCGTCGACATCGAGTACCGCTTTCCGTTCGGCTGGAAGGAGCTCGAGGGGGTCCACAACCGGGGCGACTTCGACCTGTCGCGCCACGCCGAGGCCTCGGGCGAGAACCTCGAGTACTTCGACCAGGCGACCGGCGAGCACTTCATCCCGTACATCGTCGAGACCGCCGGTGGGGCCGACCGCGCCGCCTTCACGTTCCTCATCGACGCCTATCGCGAGGAGGAGGTCCGGGGCGAGAAGCGGGTGTCCCTGGCGCTCCACCCCGAGCTCGCGCCGTACAAGGTCGCGGTCCTGCCGCTGCTCAAGAAGCGGCCCGAGATCGTCGAGCTCTGTCAGCGGATCCTCGCCGACCTGAAGCGCGACACGATGGCCGTCTACGACGACACGGCCGCGATCGGCAAGCTCTACCGGCGCCAGGACGAGATCGGCACGCCGTGGTGCGTGACCGTCGACGTGGAGTCGCTCGAGGACGGCGCGGTCACCGTGCGTGACCGCGACTCGATGACCCAGGAGCGCGTGCCGGCCGACGGCGTCAAGGAGTTCATCCTCGACCGCCTCGCGGCGGCTCGCGCCTGACGAGCCCCCTGCAAGGCGCGAATCGTGGGTCCTTGATAGGTTTCGCACAATTGCTCGCACAAGGGGGAAGCCGTGCATCGGGTGTCTCGCCTGCCCGCGCTCGTGGTCTCGGTCGTTGTATGCCTGGTGGCAACAGCCGGATCGGCTGTCGGGGCCGACCCAGGCAGTGCGGATGTCAGTCTCGATCTGACAGACGCATCTGGCCGCGCGGGAGAACCGGTCTTCTACAACGTCCCCGTCTTCAATGCTGGACCCGCGACCGCGACGGGCGTCGTCGTGACCGTCGAGCTTGCGCCCGGGCTCGAGGTCGTCAACGGGGGAAGCGGGTGCACCACGAGCGGCTCGACGGTCAGCTGTTCGCTCGGCTTGATCCCGGCGGGCGCCGGAGCCGTGTTGCTCTGGGAACTGCGGGCGGCCGAACCAGGGACGTATGACATCTCCGGTTCGGTGAGGGCCGACCAAACGGACCCGGTCCCCGGGAACAATGTCGACAGCGCGCAAATCGTCGTCGCGCCGTCAGGTGCGGACGTGTCGATCGACCTCCAGGATGCTTCGGCCCGGGCAGGCGAAGCGTTCTTCTACAGCGTCGCTGTTGGCAACGCCGGGCCCGGAACAGCCACCAACGTCGTCGCGACGATTGAACTGCCGATTGGAATCGAGCTTCTCGGCAGTGGCTCCTCCTGCACGCAGAGCGGCCGGATCGTCACATGTTCGCTCGGGTCGTTGGGGGCTCGTACCGGGGTGGTCATCATCTGGCAGCTTCGCGCGGCCGACGGCGGGATCTACACGATCAACGGCTCGGTGACGGCCGATCAGCCGGACGGCGTTCCAGCCAACAACAGCGACACCGGGACGATCACGGTCACGCCGGCTGCCGACGTCGCGGTTGCCGTCTCCGATTCGATGGATCCGGTGAAGCCCGGCCAGGGCGCGACCTACACCACCATCGTGACCAACTACGGTCCCTCGACGGCGACAAACGTGACGTTGTCCGAGCTCTGGTCGATGAGCTCCTCGAAGGAGGTCTCCGTCGCTGCCGTCACCACGAACCAGGGCACGTGCGCCCCGGTCGGGATGCGGCTGGACTGCCAGCTCGGAACCCTTGCCTCCGGCGGAAGCGCGACGGTCACGATCGCGTTGAAGCCGCGCGGCGGTGGCGTGCTCACGATGAGCGCCAGCGCGTCAGCGACGGAACCCGATCCCAACGCCGCGAACAACTCCGAGACGGAGGCAACGACGGTCGGGCCGAAGTAGCGCCGCTACTCATCCGCGTTCGCGGCGATGTCGGCGGCGGTCGCGGCGCGCGGTTCCTTGCCCTTTGGCCAGTACAGCTCCTTCTTCACCTGCTCCTCCGGGAAGCCGCGCCCAAGCAGCGTCTCCTCCGCGGCGATGATCATGTCGGGGTTGCCGCAGATGTAGGCGATCGTGTTCGATGCGGTGAGCCCCCGCTCATCGAGGACCGGAGCCACGATCGATTCGACCCGACCGGTCCGCCCCGACCAGCCGGCGTTCGCGGGATCACCGGGTCGCGACACCGTCGGGATGTACGTCACGGGGTACTCGCCGGACCGCTCCCAGCCCTCGAGCAGCTCCCTGTATCCGAGATCCGCCACGTACGACACCCCGTTGAGGAACACCGTCCGGCGCGGCCGGCCCTCCCGCAGGAGAACCCGCATCATCGACACGAACGGCGCGTTGCCCGTCCCCGACGAGATGAACAGGTGGGTTCGATCATCGTCCGGCTCGAGCGTGAACTTGCCCTTCGGGCCGATCATCCGCATCCGGTGGCCCACCGGCAGCTGCCACAGCAGCGGAGTGAACTGGCCGCCGTTCACGAGCCGGACGTACATCTCGTAGCCGTGCGACCCGGCGGCGGCCGGGTCCGAGGCGACGGAGTACGGCCGCTGGACGATTCGCCCGTCGGCGAACACCCCGATCGTCATGTACTGGCCGGGCTCGAACGGGGTCGGGTCCCCGTCGAACCGAACGCGGAAATAGCCGAGTGACTCGTGCTGGTCCTCGCGGGCGACGAGCGTGGCGTTGTACTGGGGGGCGGCCGGGTCGATCGCCCGGGCTCCGGTAACTGAGGCGGGCGGAGTGGCTGGCGACTCCGCCGGCGCGCCGGCGGGATCGCCGGCCAGGGCGTCGGTCATGGCCGGAAGTGTAGCCGCGGGTCAGGCCGACCCGGCGACGCTACAATCTGCGCCACCCAGCCCGTCCGCCCCGATCGGCCGGCGCCGGACCAGCCGGTGCCCACCGGCTGACTGCCAAGGAGCCCGCCCCCTCATGGCCGATACCCTCGCCCAGCCGAGCACGACCAAGGAGCGCGCCCACCGGGCGTCGAAGCGCTACATCTACGCCTGGGGCGGGGGCCACGCCGAGGGGAGCGCCCAGATGCGCGACCTCCTCGGAGGCAAGGGCGCGGGACTGGCCGAGATGACGATCGCGGGCCTTCCCGTGCCGGCCGGCTTCACGATCACGACCGAGGCCTGCAACGACTACTTCGCTGCCGGCGAGCGGCTGCCCGAGGGCCTCTGGGACGACGTCCTCGACGCCGTCAAGGAGGTCGAGCGCGAGACCGGCAAGGGCTTCGGCGACGCGGCCAACCCGCTGCTCGTGAGCGTTCGTTCCGGGGCGAAGTTCTCGATGCCCGGGATGATGGACACCGTCCTCAACCTCGGCCTCAACGAGAACACGCTCCATGGCCTCGTCGACCTGACCGGCAACGAGCGCTTCGGATGGGACGCCTACCGCCGTTTCATCCAGATGTTCGGGCGGATCGTCATGGGCGTCGAGGCCGAGCGGTTCGACCACGCCCTCGAGTCGAAGAAGCACGAGCGTGGCGCCGCCCAGGACACCCAGCTCACCGCGGATGACCTGCGCGAGCTCGTCGAAGAGTTCAAGCGCATCGTCCAGGAGGCAACCGGCCGGGCATTTCCCGAGGACCCGTTCGAGCAGCTCGATCTCGCGATCAAGGCCGTCTTCGAGTCGTGGTTCGGGCAGCGCGCCCGCGATTATCGGAAGTTCAACAAGATCCCGGACGACCTCGGAACCGCCGTAAACGTCGTGACGATGGTGTTCGGGAACATGGGCGACGACTCCGGCACGGGCGTCGCCTTCACCCGGGACCCGAATACCGGCGAGAAGGTCCTCTACGGCGAGTACCTGACCAACGCCCAGGGCGAGGACGTCGTGGCCGGCATCCGCACGGCCCCGAAGATCGCCGAGATGCAGCAGGAGATGCCGGAGGTCTACGCCGAGTTCCAGCGAATCGGCGAGCGGCTCGAACGGCATTACCGCGACGTCCAGGACCTCGAGTTCACGATCGAGCGCGGCCGTCTCTTCATGCTCCAGACCCGGTCCGCGAAGCGAACCGCGGCGGCCGCGGTGAAGATCGCGGTGGACATGGTCGAGGAAGGCGTGATCTCGAGGGACGAGGCCCTCGGCCGGATCGAGCCCGCCCACGTCGACCAGCTCCTCCGCGACCAGTTCGACCCGGCGGCGCTGAAGAAGGCGACCCGGCTCGCGAAAGGACTCAACGCATCACCCGGGGCGGCCGTCGGGAAGGCCGTGTTCAACGCCGATCGAGCCGCGGAGCAGGCGGCAGCCGGCGAGAAGGTCGTCCTGGTCAGGATCGAGACGTCGCCCGACGACTTCCACGGGATGGCCGTCGCCCAGGGAATCCTCACCGCCCGTGGCGGAGCCACCTCGCACGCCGCGGTCGTCGCGCGCCAGATCGGCAAGCCGTGCGTGGCAGGCGTCCACGAGCTGGTCATCGACTACGGCGCCCGGACCGCCACCGCCGGCGGCAAGACCTTCAAGGAAGGCGACCCGATCAGCGTCGACGGCTCGACCGGGGAGGTCTATCTCGGGGCCATCCCGACCGTGTCAGCCCGCTTCGAGGACCAGCCCGAGCTCCAGAAGGTCCTCGGCTGGGCCGACGACGTCCGCCGGCTCGAGGTCTGGACGAACGCCGACAAGCCCGAGGAAGCCGCCCAGGCCCGAGGCTACGGGGCCCAGGGGATCGGCCTCTGCCGGACCGAGCACATGTTCCGCGAGGGCGAACGCCTCGAGATCGTCCGCGACGCGATCCTCGTCGCGTTCCAGGCGACTCGGGCGAAGGACAGGCGCTCGACCGGCCACGAGCTGTCGGCCGACGAGCAGGCCGCGGTCGAGCGGTTCGACGCCGCAATGGCAAAGCTCGAGACGCTCCAGCAGGGCGACTTCGAGGGGATCTTCCGGGCGATGAGCGGGCTCCCGGTCGTCGTCCGGCTGATCGACCCGCCGCTCCACGAGTTCCTCCCCTCGCACGAGGAGCTCATCGAGACCGTCACCCGACTCCGGACACTGAAGACCGAGGAGAGCGATCCCGCGTACACCGAGGCACGCACGCTGCTCAAGGCGGTCGAGGCGCTCCGCGAGCAGAACCCGATGCTCGGGCTGCGCGGCTGTCGCCTGGGGCTGATGATCCCGGACTTCGTGAAGATCCAGACCCGGGCGATCCTCAACGCGGCGATCGCGGTCAAGGGCGAGGGTCTCGAGCCGAAGGCGAAGATCATGATCCCGCTCGTCGGTCACGTGAACGAGCTGGCCGAGACGAAGCGGATCCTCGAGGCGGAGGCCCAGGCCGTCGAGAAGAAGGCGGGCGTTGACGTCGACTACGTGTTCGGGACGATGATCGAGGTGCCCCGCGGCGCGCTCACCGCCGACGAGATCGCGAAGCACGCCGAGTTCTTCAGCTTCGGCACGAACGACCTCACCCAGATGACGTTCGGCTACAGCCGCGACGACGCCGAGGGTGGCTTCCTCCTCGCCTACGTCGAGCGCCGCATCCTGCCGGAGAACCCGTTCCAGTCGCTCGACGTGTCGGGCGTCGGCCAGCTCATGCGGATCGCGGTGGAGAAGGGAAGGGCCACCCGGCCGGATATCGAGCTGGGGATCTGCGGCGAGCACGGAGGCGATCCGGCGTCGATCGCCTTCTGTCACGAGATCGGCCTGGATTACGTGTCGTGCTCTCCGTTCCGCGTCCCGGTCGCACGCCTCGCGGCGGCACAGGCGGCCCTCCACGGAGCCGAACGCGACAAGTAGGCCACTGGACGCGACCTGGAGTTCGGATATGGCCGCCAGCCCGCAACACCCCCACCGCGTCGTGATCGTCGGCGGCGGATTCGGAGGGCTGTACGCGGCCCGCGAGCTCGGCAACGCGCCCGAGGTAGACGTCACCCTCGTCGATCGCCGGAACCACCACCTGTTCCAGCCGCTCCTCTACCAGGTCGCGACCGGGGCGCTCGCTCCGGGCGAGATCGCCCAGCCCCTCCGCTCGATCTTCCGGAAGCGCAAGAACGTCACGGTCCTCCTCGGCGAGGCGGTCGGGCTCGACCCTGAGAAGCGCCGGGTTCTAATGTCCGATGGCGGCCCGATCGAATATGACTCGCTGATCGTCGCAACCGGCGCGCGCTTCTCGTATTTCGGCCACGACGACTGGGCGAAGTTTGCGCCCGGGCTGAAGTCGATCGACGACGCGACCGAGATCCGGCGCCGGATCCTGATCGCGTTCGAAGCCGCGGAGCGCGAGGCCGTCCCCGAACGGCGCGAGGAGTGGATGACGTTCGTCGTCGTTGGCGCTGGTCCCACCGGCGTGGAGCTTGCCGGGGCGCTCGGCGAGATCGCGAATGACACCCTGAAGCGCGACTTCCGGTCGATCAACCCCGGCGACGCCCGAATCCTCCTCGTCGAGGCCATGGACCGGATCCTGCCGACCTACCCGCCGGATCGGTCCGCCTCTGCCCAGCGCCAGCTCGAGCGCCTGGGCGCGACGGTCCGAACGAAGACCAGGGTCGTCGGCATCGACGACCGCTCGGTCCGAGTGGGAACCGAGGCCGGCGAGGAGCAGATCCCCGCCCGAACCGTCCTGTGGGCCGCGGGCGTCCTGGTCACGAGCTTCGCGCGGGCGGTCGCCACCGCCACCGGCGCCGAGACCGACAGGTCCGGCCGGGCCCTCGTGACGCCCGAGCTCACCATCCCCGGACACCCCGAGATCTTCGTCATCGGCGACGCCGCCGTCCAGCCGTGGGAAGAGGGCCGTCCGGTGCCCGGCGTCGCGCAGGGTGCGATCCAGCCCGGCCGGCACGCGGGGAAGACGATCCTTCGCCGGCTCCGCGGGGAGGCGACGCCGCCGTTCCGGTACTCGAACAAGGGCGACGTCGCGGTGATCGGGCGGCTGGCTGGGGTCACGAACATCCCGTGGCTCGGGCCATTCGGCAAGACAGGTGGATTCCTGGCCTGGCTGCTGTGGCTCGGGATTCACATCACGTACCTGATCGGATTCGCGAACCGGATCGTCGTGACCGTCCGATGGGCGTGGAGCTTCTTCACCCACGGCCGCAGCAGCAGGCTGATCACGGGCCAGCCCCTCCTGCCGCCGATCGAGGAGCCCGAGCCGCCCGCCTGACCCGCTAACCCATGCCGCCCGCGACGTCAACGGTAGTCGATCATCGACCGAACGCCGTCGCCACGGCGCATCCGATCGAACGCGTCCTCGACATCGGCGAGGCCGATTCGCCGGTCGACGAGCCGCTCGATCGGCAGGCGGCCGCGAGGTGGAGGGCGGCGTAGCGCGGGAAGTCCTCAGCCGCGACCGCCGAGCCGTAGTTCGAGCCGAGGATCGTCCGGCCGCCGTCGACGAACGGGAAGACCTCGAACGACGCCCGGGTCCCGAACGGCGTCATCCCGACGAGAACCGCGGTCCCGCCCGGTCGGAGCAGCTCGATCGCCTGCTCGATCGTCGACGGGAGCCCGATCGCCTCGACGGTGTAGTCGGGGCCGCCGCCGGTCGCCTCGCGGATCGCGGCATCGGTGGCCGTCCGGTCCACGGCGAGGACTCCGGTCGTCGCGCCCAGCTCCCGGGCGAGCTCGAGCTTCGCCGGGACGCGGTCGACCGCGACGATCGGGGACGCTCCGGCGAGCGCGGCGCCCATAACGGCGGACAGGCCCACGCCACCGAGGCCGATGACGACGACGCTTGCGCCGGCCTCGACGCGGGTGGTCTTCGTCACCGCGCCGACGCCGGTCGAGACGCAGCAGCCGATGAGGGCCGCGACCTCGGGCGGCGTCCCAGCCGGCATCGGGATCGCCGCCTGGGCCGGGACGACGATCGCTTCGCCGAACGTCGCGATCCCGCAGTAGGCGAGGACGTCCGATCCGTCCGGGCGATGAAGCGGCGTGCGCCCGTCCGGCAGGCGGTGGCGCCCGGACGAGCTGCCGCTGCACAGCCACTGGCGGCCCGCCCGGCAGGCCCGGCAGCGCAGGCACGGCGCGTACCAGGTAAGCCCCACGAGCGCCCCACCGGCGGACTCGTGACGCCCGGTCCGATCGCCTCGACGACGCCGGCGCCCTCGTGGCCGAGGACGAGCGGTCCGGGGCGCTGCCACTCGCCGTCGCGGACATGCAGGTCGGAGTGACAAATCCCCGAGGCGAGCATCCGGACGCGGACCTCGCCGGTTCGCGGGTCGTCGAGGATCAGCTCCTCGATCCGAAGGGGCTCCCCGGGCCGCTCGATGACCGCCGCCCGCAGCGTGCTCGACACGCCGCCCAGTGTGCGTCGCCGCGAGCCGCCCCGTCAGCCGCCGGTCACCGTCACGGTTCCCACCATCCCGTAGGCCTCGTGGCCGGGCAGGTGGCAGATGAACGTGTACGTGCCCGGCGTCTCGAACGTCACGGTCGTCGTCCGCTCCCGGAGCGCGTCGATCGAGACCTCGGTCGGGCGGGTCGCGTGGTACGGCTCGGTGCCGTCCCGGTGGCGGGCGTGGAGAGCCGCGTCGCCGACGATCCACTCGTGGTCGATCGGATCGTCGTTGCGGATGACGAATGTGATCGGCCGGCCGGCAGGAACCGTCACCGACGACGGGATGAAGC
The DNA here is from genome assembly GCA_036002525.1 of Candidatus Limnocylindrales bacterium. Lineage (GTDB taxonomy): Bacteria > Chloroflexota > Limnocylindria > Limnocylindrales > CSP1-4 > JACDAV01. The sequence continues at coordinate 899 of DASYTG010000043.1, read as the reverse complement.
GGGAGAAGTGGATCCGGATGTCGACCGTCGTGGGATCGACGGCCGCGCCGGCGGTCGCGACGAGCGCGGCAGTGAGCGCGCCGGCCGCCATGAGCCCCAGCGCGATTCCGAGGAAGCCGCGGTCACGACCCGCGTCGCCGGCCGCGGCGCCGGCCGATCGGGTTGCCCCGGCGGCCGGCGCTTCGGTCATCGGATCAGGCGATGGTCGGCCGTCGCCGGCCGCCCACCGTCATGAGGCCACCGATCATCGCCAGCCCGAGCGTGACGAACACGATCGCCAGCCCGAGCCCGGAGCCCTCGGTCTTCGCAGGCAGCACGCCCGGCAGGTCGAACCCGGCGTCGACGCGGGACGGCTGTCCGGAGCCGGTCTCGTCGATCGCGAGGTCGAACTTCAGCTGCTCGGCGGCGGCGTCGATCCGGACCTGGGTGAGCCAGCCGCGCCGCGGCACCCACTCCATGTCGCGGTCGCTGCGGAGGTCGTCGAGGAGGCTCTTCGTGGCGGGGGCGAAGTGCTCGAGCCCAAGGCCATTCCGGCCGATGGGCGTCGGCATGAGGTTCGGCCGGCTCTCGGTGAGGAGGAAGACGTCCGCCTCGATGCGCTCGGAGCCGCCCTTGCCGAGGGCGAGGATGCGAAGCGGAACCCAGGGATCGTCGGTCGGGATCGTGATGTGGACCGGCGTCCCGTCGCCGACCTCCTGGCCGCGCGCGGCGGCCGCATCGGCGTCGAACGCCGCGGCGAGGAAGATCTGGCTCCGCCGGGCGTAGAAGTCGAGGACCTCGGGCGCGTCGGGCGGGAGGCGGAACCCGTGGTCCTTGGCCCACGTGCCGATCGCGGCCGCGCCGCCGCGCAGCACCGTCAGGTCGAGCGCGTCGATCCGGACTTTCATGAGCTCCTCGGC